>DATKPQ010000132.1:0-90819 GCA_035523995.1 Acetobacteraceae bacterium
ACACATGGTCATGAACCTGCTGCGCTCCGCCAAACCGGGCAAGAGCCTCAAGGTCCGCCGCAAGCTGGCCGCATGGGACCCACATTACCTCCACGCTATCCTGCTCGGCACAGGCTGAACTTTTCGAGCGATTCCCCTGGCGCCGCGGCCCATAGCGCCGCGGTCCATAGCATCGCGGCCTATATCTGTCGCCAGCACCGATTCGGTGCTCGATCGGTTTGCCAAGACGCCGGAACGTGGCAGGACTGGCCCGCAGCGTGAAGCCTCAGCGGAGGAGCGTCATGGACAGCGCCAGCAGTGCCACCACCACAGAGGTCGAGACAAGTCATCCGGCACCCGTCGATTACCAGACCGACCCTTCGCGCTATCGGCACTGGAAACTGAGCTTCGACGCCCCGATTGCCACCCTCGCCCTGAATGTCGACGAGAATGCCGGCCTGCGTCCCGGCTACACGCTGAAACTCAACAGCTACGACCTCGGCGTGGATATCGAGCTGTACGACGCGGTCAACCGCCTCCGCCTGGAGCACCCGGAGATCCGCGCCGTCGTCATCACCAGCGCCCGCGACCGCGTCTTTTGCTCCGGTGCGAACATCTACATGCTGGGCGTGTCAAGCCATGCCTGGAAGGTGAACTTCTGCAAGTTCACCAACGAGACGCGCAACGGCCTGGAGGATTCCTCGCGCCATGACGGCCTGAAATTCCTTGCCGCGGTGAATGGCAGTTGCGCCGGCGGCGGTTACGAACTGGCGTTGGCGTGCGACAAGATCATCCTGATCGACGACCGCAGCAGTGCGGTCAGCCTGCCGGAAGTGCCATTGCTTGGCGTGCTGCCCGGCACCGGAGGGCTCACGCGCCTGACCGACAAGCGGCACGTGCGGCATGACCTCGCGGATGTCTTCTGCACCACCAGCGAGGGCGTGCGCGGCCAGCGCGCCAAGGACTGGCGGCTCGTGGACGACATCGCCCGCCCGGCACAGTTCGCCGACAAGGTGCGGGAGCATGCGTTGCAGCTTGCCGCCGCCAGCACGCGGGTGGCTGCGGCGAAGGGCATCGTGCTGGCGCCGATCGAGCGCAGTGTCGAAGCGAATGCGCTTCGCTATCGCCATGTCAGCGTCCAAATCGGTCGCGCCGGCCGCACGGTGAGCTTCACCGTAAAAGGCCCGTCCGACCCGCAGCCTTCAGAACCGGCCGGCATCGAGGCGGCCGGTGCGGAGTGGTATCCGCTTGCACTGGCGCGCGAACTCGATGATGCCATCCTGTGGATGCGCACGAACGAGCTGGCGATCGGTACCTGGCTGATCCGCACCGAAGGCGACCCCGCCGCGGTGCTGGCGCTGGACTCAGTGCTGCTGGCGCATCGCGAACATTGGCTGGTGCGCGAGACCATCGGGTATCTGCGCCGCACCCTCAGCCGGTTGGATGTGTCGTCCCGCAGCCTTTTCGCGTTGATCGAACGCGGTTCATGCTTCGCCGGCACATTGCTCGAATTGACACTTGCCTGCGACCGCATCTATCACCTCGCGTTGCCGGATGACGCAGCGCAGGCGCCTAAGATTGCCATCAGCGAAGCGAATTTTGGCCTGTATCCGATGGCGACCGGTCAAACGCGGCTGCAACGACGCTTTTATGAAGAGCAGTTGGCCATGGATGCGGTGCGAGCGGCGATAGGGCGCATGCTGGACGCCGATGCCGCTCTGGCACTTGGGCTGGTTACCAGCAACCCTGACGATATCGATTGGGACGACGAAACGCGTATCGCCATCGAGGAGCGCGTCTCAATGAGTCCCGATGCGCTGACGGGAATGGAGGCCAATCTACGCTTCAATGGTAAAGAAACCCTTTACACGCGCGTCTTCGCGCGACTGACCGCGTGGCAGAACTGGATTTTCCAACGTCCCAACGCCGTGGGCGAGAAGGGCGCGCTGAGAGTCTATGGCACCGGTGAGCGGCCGGGCTTTGACTGGGACCGGGTGTGATATTGCTCGCCGTGACGCTGCACCCGCTATGTCACTGCGAGGCCCGCAGGGCCGAAGCAATCCCAGTGGAGCAAGCGCACCAGCTGTCCGTGCGCCGCGCCACCGGGATTGCCTCGGCCCTGCGGGCCTCGCAATGACATGAGGTGGCTGACGCCGCTACGACACGGTACGTTGGCAGACGGGGCCCAGTGGACATGTGGGAGAAAAGGTCTCACGCGCACCATCCTGGACAGGCCCGTGCCCCCTCACTAGAACCCGCCCGATCTGGAGGCGAACGCCATGGACAATGAAGCGACCACCGAAAATCTGACCGACGGCTTCCATCTCGCCGTCGAGGCCATGAAGCTGAATGGCATCGATACAATCTTCGGTGTCGCCGGCATTCCCATCACCGAACTCTGCCGTCTGGCACAAGAAGAAGGTGTTCGTTACATCGGCTTTCGCCATGAGCAACAGGCCGCCAACGCCGCGGCGATCAGCGGCTTCCTGACGCAGAAGCCCGGCATTTGCCTCACCGTTTCGGCCCCGGGCTTCCTTAACGGCATGGTGGGGCTGGCCAACGCCACCACCAATTGCTTCCCCATGATCCTGATCAGCGGCTCGAGCGATCGCGCCATCGTCGATCTCGAGCAAGGCGATTACGAAGAAATGGACCAGATGAGCGCGGCCAAGCCGTTTGCCAAGGCAGCGTTCCGCGTTAACCGGCCGCAGGACATTCCGCTGGGCCTTGCGCGTGCCATTCGCACAGCAGTGTCGGGGCGTCCGGGCGGTGTCTATCTGGATCTCACGGCCGATGCCTTGCGGGGTGTGGTGGATGCCGATGTCGGCGCGAAGTCGCTGATCAAGGTCGTCGATCCGGCGCCGGCACAGATCCCCGCCCCTGCCTCGATCCAGGGCGCGTTGAACCTGCTGGCTGGCGCGCAACGTCCGCTGATCGTTCTCGGCAAGGGCGCAGCGTACGCGCAGGCAGACCAGGACATCCGCAGCTTCATCGAGACCACCGGGATCCCATATTTGCCGATGTCGATGGCGAAAGGACTGCTGCCCGACAGCCATCCGCAATCCGCCGCGCCGGCGCGATCCTTCGTGCTCGGCAAGGCCGACGTCGTCATGATCATCGGCGCCCGCCTCAACTGGTTGCTCTCGCATGGCAAGAGCCCGCTATGGTCGCCGGACTCGCGTTTGATCCAGGTGGACATTGCCGCGACGGAAATGGACAGCAATCGCGCGATCGAGGCGCCCGTCGTCGGCGACATCAAGTCCTCCGTGGCGGCATTGCTGGCCGCGCTGAAGCCGGGTCAGGTGAAGGCGCCGGATGCCTGGCTGAAGGCGCTGGATGAGAACAAGCAACGCAATATCGAACGTATGGCGGCGCGGCTGAACGCCGATCCGCATCCGATGAATTTTTCCTCCGCGCTACGCGCCGTGCGCAATGCGCTGGAAGGCCGGCCGGATGTCTATGTTGTTAACGAAGGCGCCAACACGTTGGATTTCGGCCGCAACGTCATCGACATGCAGCTTCCCCGCCATCGCCTGGACAGCGGCACCTGGGGCGTGATGGGCATCGGCATGGGCTACGCGGTCGGCGCGGCGGCAACCACCGGCAAACCCGTCGTTGCGATCTGCGGCGACAGTGCCTTCGGCTTCAGCGGCATGGATGTCGAAACGATCTGCCGCTACAAGCTGCCGGTGGTTACCATCGTGTTCAACAACAACGGCATCTATCGCGGCGATCCCGAGGGTGCGGCGCCATCGCCAACCGGCTTCGTGCAGAACGCGCATTACGAAAAGCTTGCCGAGGCGTTCGGCGGCATCGGCTACCACGTCACCGAAACTTCCAAGCTGACGAAGGCGCTGGCGGAGGCTTTGGACAATGGCAAGCCCGCGGTGATCAACGCGGTGATCGACCCGAAGGCCGGCACCGAAAGCGGCCATATCCAGAATCTCAACGCGACCAGCACGTTGCAGAAGAAGAAGTAGCGGCTGCTACCGCTTGTGCAGCCGCGCCGCCAGGAAGGCGATGCATTGCCGCACTTTCGGCGCGGTTGCGCGATGCGCCGGAGCAATCGCGTCCAGGCGCGTTGCCCGCGGCGTATAATCCGGAAGCAACCGAACCAGCCGCCCGGAGGCGAGATCGTCCTCCACCAGCATCTCCGGGATCAGCAGGATTCCAGCGCCGGCCAAGGCACCAGCGCGGCGCAGCATCGCGTTGTTGGTTTGAAAGCGGCCATTGACGGCAACCTCCGATTCTCCATCTGGCCCGGTTAGCCGCCAGACACTGGCGCAATCCTGCCGGTCGGTCAGGCAGTTCATGCGGCCCAGTTCGGTCGGTTCAGCGGGCGTGCCGTGGGCTTCCACGTAGGCGGGTGCCGCGCAGATCACGTGTCGCAGCGGCATGAGCGGCTGGATCGCGAGACCCGGATCGTCTTGCGGCCGCGGCCAGGCGCGGATGGCGAGGTGATACCCTTCCTCGATCATGTCCACCGGCCGGTCGCAGACCGTGACGCTGATGGTAAGCGCGGGGTGGTCCTGCATGAAGTCGAGCAATGCGGCGGCAAGCCGGGAGCTGCCGAAACCCACCGGGATCGTGACCCGGAGCGTGCCGCGTAGCATAGCCGCGCTCTGTCCGGTTTGCCGGGCAGTCTCCATGTCATCCAGGATGCGCGTCGCCTGGGCAAAGAAGTCCCGTCCAGCCTCCGTCAGCCCGACCTGGCGTGTCGTGCGATTCAGCAGCCGGGTGCCTAGCCAGTCCTCCAGCATCTGCACATGCTTGCTCGCGGTCGCCTGCGAGATGCCGAGATCGCGCGCCGCGGCAGAGAAGCTGCGGGTCGCAGCGACCCGGGCGAACACGGTCATGCTGGCCAGACGATCCAACGCTTCTTTTCCCTGCCACGGCCGGTCGATGGTTCCCGCGGATTGTCTGGATTTAGGAGAACTTGAAATTCGTCAAGGTACTGAACCTCGCCTGGACCAAACAACCTCTCCCACGAAGTGGGAGGGGGCGAGGTGCGCCAGCGCCGAGGGTAAGGGTGATCGGGAGGGGAGCAAATGGGCCTTGTGCCCTCCCGATCACCCTCACTCTCGGTGCTTTGCACCTAACCTCTTCCGTCGCAGGCGGGAGAGGTTAGGTGGCTGCCAGTTCATCCAGAATCGGGCAATCGGGCCGGGTGTCGCCGTGGCATCGCTCGGCCAGGTCGGCCAGGGCCGCACGGACCGCCTGCAGCTCCGCCAATTTGCGGTCGATCCGCGCAATGTGCTGCACGGCAATCGCCTTCACATCGGCACTTGCACGCCCATGGTCGCGGTAGAGCGCGACGAGCTGCTTCAGTTCCTGTACCGAAAAACCCAGCCGCCGGGCCCGCCCTATGAACTGCAGCATGGCGACGTCAGCCTCGCTATAGCTGCGATACTGGTTCGGGCCCCGCTCCGCCGGCCGGATCAGTCCGATTTGCTCGTAATAGCGGATGGTCTTGGCCGGAACGCCCGAGCGTGTGGCAGCGTCGCCGATGGTCAGGCTCATGGCGTATGTCCCGGGTGCCAGCGCCGCAACAGCAGCGCGTTGGATACAACGCTGACCGACGAGAACGCCATCGCCGCACCGGCAATCACCGGCGACAGCAGCCCCAGCCCCGCCAGCGGAATGCCGATCACGTTGTAGGCGAACGCCCAGGCCAGGTTCTGGCGGATCTTCCGCTGCGTCGCGCGGCTGATCGCGATGGCATCGAAGATCAGCGCCGGGTCGTTGCGCATCAGCGTGATGCCGGCGGTCTGCACTGCCACATCCGAACCCGCGCCCATGGCGATGCCGAGATCGGCCTGCGCCAGGGCCGGAGCGTCGTTGACCCCGTCGCCAACCATGGCGACGCAGCGGCCTTCGCGCTGCAGGCGAACGATTTCGGCGGCCTTGGCGTCCGGCAGAACTTCGGCGTGCACCTCCTCGATGCCGAGGGCCGTGGCGACCGATTGCGCGGTGGCGCGGTTGTCGCCAGTCAGCAGCGCAGTGCGGATGCCCATGGCGCGCAGGCGACGGACCGCCTTGCCAGCGGTGGGCCGGATCGGGTCCATGACCGCGATGGCGCCGAGCAATCGCGGTTGCGGCGTGGTTTCTGCCACGAACATGACGGTACGCCCTTGTGCCTCCAGGGCGGCGGCGTCTTCTTCCAGAGGAATTGGCACGTCGCGTTGCCGCATCAGGGCGCGGTTGCCGATGACGATTTCCTGACCGCCAACGGTTGCGGCGAGCCCTCGACCCGGCAGGCCCTGGAAGGCCTCGAGCGGGGGCAAGGTCATACCGCCGGCTCGGGCGATAATGGCATGCGCCAGCGGGTGCTCGCTGCCGGTCTGTGCGGCCGCGGCCAGGGCGAGCAAGCGGGTGCTGCTGGGCACCTCCTTTTCCCAGCCTTGGTTCGCTGCACGGCTCAAGCTCGCAAGGGGAGGGGGTGATTTGGCTTCCGCGACCAGCACGTCCGTGACCTCCGGCCGGCCTACGGTCAGGGTGCCGGTCTTGTCCAGCACCACCACATCGATGGCTTGGGCTCGCTCCAGCACTTCGGCATCGCGGATCAGGATGCCGGCACGCGCAGCGGCTCCGGTTCCAGCCATCAGCGCGGCAGGCGTCGCCAGGCCCAGCGCGCAAGGGCAGGCGATCACCAGCACTGCCACCGCCGGGAGGATACCGGCGGCGAAACTGCCGGCGGCCAGCGACCATCCCAGCCAGGTCAGCGCGGCACAGGCCAGCACCACGGGTACGAACACGGCCGCGACGCGATCCACCAGCCGCTGTACGGGCGCCTTATGCGACTGGGCAGCTTCCACCAGAGCGATGATGCGGGCCAGCGTCATGTCCTCGCCCACTGCCGTGGTCTCGACACGCAGCAGGCCGCTGCCGTTGATCGCGCCGCCGGTGATGCGGTCGCCGGCGTGCTTCGCCACCGGCAGGCTCTCGCCGGTCAGCAGCGATTCGTCCGCCTGGGACTGGCCGGACAGGACACGCCCGTCGGTGGGGAATCGCTCGCCGGGCCGAACCACGACGATGTCGCCTTCGGACACCGCGGAGACGGGCAGGACGATTTCAGTGCCGTCGCGTAGGACGCGGGCGGTCTCGGGGCGGAGTGCCAGCAACGCGCGGATGGCGGCGCCGGTGGCGCGGCGGGTGCGTGTCTCCAGCCAGCGGCCGAACAATACCAGCGTGATCACCACGGCGGCGGCGTCGAAGAATGTGTGGGGTGCGCCCGAGGCCCCGAGGAACAGACTGTCGCCATACGCGGCTGTCGTGCCGAGCGCGACCAGCAGGTCCATGTTGCCGGTGCCCGCCCGGAGTGCCTTCCAGCCGGCGATATAGAAGCGGGCGCCGATGACGAACTGCACGGGCGTGGCCAGCACGAGTTGCAGCCAGAAGGGCAAAGGAATGCCGGCCATGGGCAGCAACAGCGGCAGGCTCAGCACGGCGGCGGCGGCCACCTGGGCCAGCATTCGGCGCTGACGGACGGCGTCGGCTTGCTCGGCGGCACGTTCCTGCGCTGCGTCCCCGGTCAGCAGTTCCGCGCTGTAGCCGGCGTCCTGCACGGCGGCGATCAGCGCCGCGGGATGCAGGAGGCCGGCGGGGCCCTCAACCGAGGCTTGCTCGGTGGCCAGGTTAACTTCGGCGCGGTGCACGCCCGGGACCGCGGCCAGCGCCTTCTCCACACGGCCGGCGCAGGTCGCGCAGGTCATGCCGTGGATGGCGAACAAGCGGCGCTCCGGACGGATGCCGTAGCCGGCGCTGGCTACCGCTGCCGCAAGATCGGCGGGCGGGATGCGCTGGGGATCGAAGCGGATATCGGCGTGCTCGGCGGCGAGGTTCACCGCAGCTTCGACCCCGGGCAGGGCGTTCAGGGCATGCTCTACGCGGCCGGCGCAGGTCACGCATGTCATGCCGGTGATCGGGAGCCGGACATGCTGCCGCGGGTCCGGCGGATCGCCAGGAACGATTGGGCCGAGAGCATCACGAGGTGGCCGGATCGAGACGTCGACGGCGGCGTTCATTGGCGGACCTCAGGCTCGCAGGGCTTCGGCGCCGTAGCCGGCCTTGCGGAGGGCAGCGACCAGAACACCCGGACTGGCGGTGCCGGCCACCTTCGCGCTGCCGGTTTCCAGGGTGACGTGGACATCCGTGACGCCGGGTACATGTGACAGCACGCGGGTGACCGCGTTGACGCAGCCGGAGCATGTCATGCCGGTGACGCTGAGGTTCTGAGTGGTCGTAGACACGGAGGCAACTCCCAGGTTCGGCAAGTCAGATGGGGGTTACCAGCACTGGAAGGTCAAGGGTCTGCTGGCCTGCCTGAGGCCCGCGCTGTGCGGCGGACGACGAGTCTCGCGATCGTCTCAGTTCGCATGCGGTGAGACGGATTTTGCCGGTTAGCGGCCTGTTGACATGCTGACCTCGGGCCGTTCCGCACTGCGGTCGGGCTGGTCGGAAGGAAAGAATTGGAACAGCGAAAGCTTCCCCGGATCGGGTACGGGACCGGGACGGAGGCAAACCGATGGGCCGGCGGCTGGCATGGCGCTGCGAGGTGAACGACCGGTCGGCTGATCCTGGCCGGCCGGGCAAATGCAGATGGACACGAACGTCGCGTGCCGGCCCGACGGGAGCACGGCAGCGCCCGGCTTGTCGTTAGCGGCTCGAGGCGACGCCTCGCTGTCTGAAAGACGTTCCGGTGAGCCTTTTGCCCTGATCGGGCAGAGGGACCGGACGCCGCCGTGCGGCGCCGCACGGCGCGAGCAAGGTGGACGGCAAAACGACATGCCCGTGAGGATCGCTGAGATGCGCCAGCTCAGTCCTCCGGCAGCCCAGCCTGGTGCAGGCCCGCGAGATACGTTGCTTCCAGCAATGCCTGAGCGCTTGACGCGGCAAAATCCCTGATGCCGATCGCGCGCGCCGCAGCGATGCTGGCGGGCGCGTCGTTCCCGGCGAGCTTACGAGCATCCGCAAGTTCGGCGGCGGCGCGAGGCAAATCGCCCTTGAGGCCGTAGGCGGCGGCAAGCCACGCCGGAACGTACGAGGACGCGGCGTTTTCATCATGTGCCTTCTGGAGCCACGTTATCGCTTCGTCGACGCGCGATTGGAGCAATCTCGCCTGGCCAATCCGGAAATACCAAATACCGACGAAGGGATCATGCGGACTGAGCAAGATAGCTCGCTTTTCCAGCGCCACGCCGTCATCCAGCAGTCCGATATAGATCTTGCATCGGCCGATATTGGCGACCGCAGCAGGCACATTGCGATTGGCAGCGAGCACGGTTTCGTATTCCGGGATGGCCGCTTCGCAACCGTGCTGCGCGCGCAGGAACTGAGCCCTGGCAAAATGCGCAAGCGGGCTGTCCGGCGCTTCCGCCAAGGCCTGCCGAATGAGATGTTTCGCCCGATCGCTATCGGCGTCGACCGTATCGCTCATGCCGTCCAGCAATCGCGTGGACAGCGCAGACGCCAGCCGGCTCTGCGCCTCAACGGAGTGGGGGTCGAGTGCGAGCGCTTGCTCATATTCGCCAATTGCCTCGGCGAAATTCTGCCGTGACGCCGGCCGGTACATGGCGGCGCGCCCGCGAAAAATATGATCAAGCGCGTCGGGATGCTCGGTTGGCCGGGCTGCCTCCGATACGATCAGCTTCACGTCGAGAGCGATTGCGATTTGGCCGGTGATTTCACTCTGCAACGCGAGCAGGTCGCCAATGTTGCGATCGAATTGCTCGGCCCAGAGATTTGTGTCGGTAGCCGTGTCGATGAGTCGCACGTTGATGCGCACCTGGTTACCCGAGCGCTGCACGCTGCCTTCAAGCATGTAGTGCACGCGAAGCTCGTTGCGGATCCGTCCGGCGCTGACCGCCTTGCCCTGATAGGTGAAGGCCGTATTGCGCGAGATCACCAGCATGTCGGCGAGCCCGGACAGATCGGTGGTCAGGTCCTCGGTGATGCCGTCGGCGAAATACTGCTGTGCCGTATCGCCGGAGAGGTTGGCAAACGGCATCACCACAATCGACAACCGCGGTGCTGCGACGGCATCGCTGGACCAGCGAGTTTTCAGTTGCCAGGCTGTGGTCGCGGCGGCGAGCAGGATCAGCGCGCCGGCGGCCCAGGCGATGAGGGCGCGGCGGCGTTGGTACCCTGATTGCTCGTGCGGGGGCGACAAGTGAGCGGCAGGATCCAACTTTGGAGGATCCGCGAGCTGAGCCGCCGCTGGCGGCGGCCGCCGCTCCCGAAGTGCCAGTGCGACAAAGCGATAGCCGCGTCGCGGAACTGTCTGGATGCAACTCGTGGCAGTGCCGTCATCGTCGAGGGTCCGGCGAAGCGCGGCAATCTGCATATTAAGATTATTGTCCTCGACCACAACTCCCGGCCAAGCGGCGGCGATGATCTCGTCCCGTGTGACCAGGTCGCCGGCGCGCTCGACCAAAATGCCGAGAACGTCCAGGGCGCGTGCACCGATCGGCACTGGGGCAAGGCCGCCGTCGCCGTCGCGCCGGAACAATCCGCCACCGCGCCGGTCGAGCAGGAAGCTGTGGAAGAGGAACACGTCGTCCGGATCGGCCACGTCCCTGCTCGCGAATGAGAGATGGCATGAATTGATGGTAATTTAGCAATTTTTATTCGCATTCCATAGCGTGGACCGGCCACGGACGGTCCAATCCGGCGTCTGCCGGGTGCTGATTTGGGGGATTTGTCGCGAATGCGAGGGGAAAACGGTTCCCGCCGAATCGTTAACAAATTCGTGAACATGCGGATCGAGCGGGTCGCGATGCGGCTTCAGTGCCGTTGGGTGTGGACGGGATCTCATTTTCGGCGGAGACGCTGCCGTCGTAGCGGGTTCTGGCTGACTGGGAATTCTGTCACAATCACTTTGGCGCGGGCGTGGTCGGTTACCACAATCTCGGTGGTCATGCTGTCAGCTTCGGTCTCTCTCGCGCCGATGTGGGACCGCGGGATCTTCGTGACGTCATTGCTGGAAGGCCTGAACACCGACCCGGACATGCTGTTGCTCTCGCCGGTGACGGATGCTGTCCCCGCGAACGAGGCTGGCAACGTGCAACGCAGCGCCAACACTTCCGACAGGGAGAGACACTGATGGGACGATGGGCACCCGGCGTCGACGGAGGCGCGTATGTCGATTGATTTCGGCGATTGCACCACGGCCATTGCATTGATTCTTGCCGCGGTGACGGCACTCGTCAGCGCGCCGCGAAGCGCCCACGAGGGATATGAGAAGGCGCAGGCGCTGCTGACGACAATGGGAGCGCCGGAATGGAACCTTGTCGCCTGTGCCGTGGGCTGCGCGTTCCCCGCGCCGCCGTAGCCGGTGTGGCACTGACGCGGCGCCAGGGATGGCGGCTGGTCCATCCGCACAGGACACCGCCGGGCCGGCCTTATCGGGCGAATGCGACTGGCCCGTGTTAGCCGCGGCTTGGGCTGGAGGCGCTCGGCGCCAAGGGAGTGGTGCCCGATCCTTGCCTATGGCGAACCTGCACAACGTAGCGCCGGAGGCCATCCATCAGACATGGCGCGTTGAAATTCAGCAGCAGGCCGATGCGAATGCCGCTGACGCGGAGATAGGTACGCAATTGCATCTCATGCGCCGCGAGGATTGCCGCAATAGACTTGATTTCCAGGATAAGCTGCCGCGCCACGATAACATCAGCCTTGAAGCCATCCCTGACCTGCTCGCCGTTGTAGAGCATCGGTGTGACGACCTGTGGCGCGAACGCGATGTTTGCTCGCCGCGACTCGACGGAAAGGGATGAAGAAGGGAAATGGCCAAAGATCATTCTCCAAGAAGTGAAAACGATCGAGAAGCCTTTCGGCGCAAAACGCGACAATTGCACAACATGCAAACTCGATACAGATCAGGCCAGGGAAAGGAGCGCCCTCCGGGATAGTCACCCGAAGGCGCTTCTTGACCTTATCGACCGCGGCATCCCTGGCGGGCCAAAAAATTTTCTTAGTTAGCCGGTCACAAGACGCATCTTTCCCCAATTTGGGGCGCACTGCGCCGGGCCTGGCGATAAACAAAATTACGTCGTGGTCCCCGCGTTTCGCACCCGAGCCCAGCGGCGCACGGGGTGGGCTGCGGGAAAGCTTGCCAGAGCGGCCACATACAGCACGGCCGCGGCCAACATCACGCGGCTGATCCCGGCTTCACGCGCGATCAGGTTGGCGAGCGGTGTCGCCACCACGGAAAATGCGCCGTTCAACCCCCAGGCCCAGGGCAACACACCGCTCTCGCCCAGCCGTGACAGACCGAGCGGAAAGGGCAGCCCAAGTGCCAAGGACAGTGGCGCCAAAACACCCAGCAGCAATCCAACGCGCGCGATCCACGGCCAGTCCAACGTGGCTAACATCAGCGGCTGCAATCCGAGTTGCACCCCAGCGGTCCAGGCCAGCGCGATCAGGGTCACAGCGGCCAGTGCAGGCCGCGCTGCAATGGCAAGGCGGTCGGCGGCCATGCTGCCGAGGCCGGAAAACACCAGCATACCGGTCAGCACGATCGCGAAGCCGCTGGTGCGGTCGTTCAGCCAGAAGCTGGCATGCTCTATCATTGCGATTTCAAAGAACAGAAAACCCAAGCCCAATGCGGGAAAATACAGTGAGGCACGCAAAAGGCCGGCGCCGCCCGCACGCAGCCGGCGCGATGCGGCGAGAGGCACCAGCAGTACCAGTGCGGCAATCACGGCTGCCTGTACCAGCACCGCGAGATTTACCAGGGCGCCGATCTCGGCCTGCGGCAGGATCTCCAGGCGGCGGAGCAGTGTGCGCACCTGATCCAGGCGCAGCACTGCGTAGAAATAGGGCCGGTCGAGGGTTACCGGCGTCAGATTGAAAGCGGCTTCCGAGGGAGTGGCGACGCCCTCCAGGACCGCGCCTGCCTCGTCGGCGATCGAATCATCGGGGCCGCCCGATCGTTGTTCGCCGCTGGCGAAGGAGACGGCGGGCAGGTCGTTATAGATGCTGGGGCGCGCTGCGGCGACGTTGATCCCCGGATACCAGGAGACGTCGAAAGAGCGGTCGTCGCACCATTTGCGCAGCGCCGCGATGCGCGCGGGCGACCAGAGATCACGTGACAGCAGCACGCGGGCGCTCCAGGCGGAGCGGTAAACCACGACATGCGCCGCCGGATCGGGGATGCCGGCGCGCAACAGCGCTGCCCGAGTCGTGGCCATGACGCGCAACGCGTAGACGGGGAAGTCGCGGATCGAGACTGGAATCGAAACCAGACCGCCCGGGGTGAGCGCACGCAGATCGTCGGCGATCGCCTCGACGCTGAAGGCGGTGGCGTTGGCTTCTGCGGCATCCAGGAAGTCCGATGACAGATCGATGATGTCCCAGGTTCTGCCCTGCGCCACCGCTTCATGGACCGCGGCGATTGGTCCGGTGTCCGACAGCGTCACGCGGGGATTGGAGCGCCACGGCGGCGACGGGCCGAGGCCGCGTTGCAGTGCGCGTTGCAGTTCCGGTTCGGGTTCCATCGCGTCCACGTGGGCGGCGCCGAGGGCAAGAAGTTCGGCAATGCGAAAGCCGCCCGATGCGCCTGCCAGCAGCACGCGCGGGTGCGGCAGCAGCGTGTAGGGGAGCGCGTCCAGCGCGGACGCTGCGTAGGCTGCCACGGCGCCGGGAGCGTCGGGTAGCGCGGCGATGCGGTTGCCGTCGCGGTACAGCCCGAGGGCGCGCGGTGGGCCGGGGATGCCGAGCATGGCGGCGTCGTTGGAGATGTCGGTGTCGACTCGTTCGGTGAAGTCGTGGAGCAAGGTGTAGTCGCCACGCGGAGAATAGACTTGTGCGAGGACGCGGGCGCCTTGCGTGTGCAGCGGTGCGTAGATCGCCTTGAACTGGTTCACCTGCGCCTGATTGTGGAGCAAGAGCAGGGCTTCGCCAGAGAGCAAGACGACGGCGGCGGCGGCAACGCTGCGCCATCGATGCGGGCGCGGCAGGAACAATGTGCTGGCGGCGAGAGGCAGCAGCAGAAGCGGCACCAGGAAGAATGCTTGCACGGCAAACATCGCGGCCAGGATCAGCGCGGCGCCGGCGCCGGCGCCGGTGAGGTCGAAGCTGTAGACCGTGCCGATGCGCGACGCGTTCAGCACGAAACTGAGGCTGACGAACAGGCCGGCGAGAAAGAAGAACGGAAGCAGGGCGGCGTAGTAACCGGCGATGTTCCAAACTTGGTCCTGCCAGGTCGTGGGGTTTTGCAGTTGCAGCGGGTTGAAGGGATTGGTGGTGGTGAAGTGGAACCCCAATGCCGCGGCGGCGACCAGAAGCGGCGGTAAGGCGGCCATCAGCTTCGTGCCGTTGCGCGCCAGGGCGTCGCGCCAGAGAGCCAGCACCACGCCCGATAGTGCGAAGCCGACCATGACGATGGAGATCACCCAGTAGCCGTATTCGGACCAGGTGGCGACGGCGAAGTAGCGCGTCAGAGCCGTTTCGTAGCCGACCGCCGCCAGGGAAATCAGGAACAGCGGCCAAAGGCTCATGGGCGAGACTGCCGGGGCGGTGTGGCGCGGGTTCACGGCGCCCCAGTGTCATTACGCGGCGGTAGATGCAATCCCTTAAGCATCGATACGGTCAAAGAGACGCGGCGTCTGGGGTAAAAAGCGGGAATCAATCCCAGGCGTTCTCCGGCTCCCAGATGCGCACGGCCCCATTTTCCGATGTGCACGCGAGGTGCCGAGACGGTTGTCTGCGCCGAATATCGCCATCATCGGGAGGAGCGAAGCGAAACAATCATCCGGGGTGAGAGCGTGAGCGGCTTGCCGGGCAGGGGATTGCTGCGTTGCTTCGCTTCTCGTAATGACAATGTTTGCCTGCAACGGCGCTGCAATGGCACGCGACTTTGACAACCGGTGGCAGGCGGTTTTGGTCAGCGTTGGGACACTCCAACTGGTCGGCCGAGCCGATCTACGGCCATACCCTCTGCCGCAGGAAACCTGCCATCAAGGCGTTGAACCTGGCGGCGTCATCGATGAACAGGGCGTGGCCGGCATCGGTGAAAACGGCGGTTTCGGTATCTGGACGATCGCGCTGCAGGTTCTCGGCCTGCGCTGCAAAACCGGATCGCACGACATATAGCACCGGCTTCGTTGTCGAAAATATCGCCTCCCGCCAGTAAGTGCGCGGCACCGGATAGGACAGCAACTCCCGGCAGGCCGCGAGCGGCGTGTGCAGCGTCGCTTCGGTCAGGCGCTCCAGAAACGCTGCCGGCTGGGGGCGGCGGAACATGCCGTCCACGAAGCGCCGCATGGCCGCCTCGTGCGAGGCCGGTGGCGGACGATAGGTATGGTGCGCGACCAGCACGGGGGCGGGTTCTTCGCCGACCGAATTGTCCACCAGCACCAGGCCGGCCAGTCGCGTATCGCCGTGCGTGTGCACATAGGCCAGCGTGTCGAGCACGCCGAGCGACCAGCCGATGACGACGACCGGCTGCGGCTGCAACTGTGCGATCAGTTCGGCAATGTCCTGGCCGCGGCGGTTTTGATTGTAGCCCCATGTCGGCGTGTCGGAGTCGCCCTGGCCGCGCGGGTCGAAGGCCACGACGCGATAGCGGGTGGAAAAAGCGGCGATCTGCGGTGCCCAGATCCAGGCGGGCATGGTCCAGCCGGGAACGAACACCAGAACGTGCGCGCCGCGCGGCCCGGCTTCCAGGTAGTGCAGGTGCACTCCGTCGCTGGTTTCGAAATAGCGGCTTTGTACCAACGGCGCGGGCTGTGCTGCCGCGCCGCCGATCGGCGCTGATAGCATCAGCAAAGCCGAGAGGACCTGCCGCCGGAGCAACGGATCGTGCATGCCCCGACAAGAGCGAACCACGCCGTGACCTGTCAATCACAATCCGGAACCATGCCGCGTGGCGGGCGTTCAGCCTGGCGGAACGTCGGGAATCGGTGAGACGATGGCAGCACGGCAGTGTCTGGCCGCGGTGGCAGTGTTGGTCTGTGCTGTGGCGAGCCTTGGCGGCTGCACGGACTTGTTGACCCAGGGAACCGCGGCCGGAGCCGGCATCGCCGGCGCGGCGGTATCGCGGTCGGTGACGCGAAATGCCGGCGTGACCACCGGCATTGGCCTGGGCGTTCAGGCGGCAGCGCAGGCGGGCCTGGAATACACCGAGCGTCGGGTGCACGAGACGGAGCAAAACGAGATCGCTTCGGTGGCAGGGACGCTGCCGGTTGGCGGGGTCGCGACCTGGCGCATCGTCCATGACATCCCGATCGAGGCAAACCAGCACGGCGAGGTCACCGTGGATCGGGACGTTGGCGGGCCCGGGTTTACCTGCAAGGCGATCGTGTTCTCGGTGGAGAACCAGGAAAAACGCGGTGTGGTGCGGGCGTTCTATACGGCGACGGTGTGCCTGGACGGCACGCAGTGGAAATGGGCACTGGCGGAGCCGGCGACCGAGCGCTGGGGCGCGTTGCAGTGACGCTGGGATTGCGGCTGGTTGTGCTTATGTCGCTGATGGCGGCGCTGTGCGGCTGCCAGACCGTGGGCGAGCTTGTGGCGGCCGGCGCGGGGGGTGCCTCCGCAGGGGTGACCGCCAACCCCGCGGTGGGCATTGCTGTGGGTGTGGGGGTGAACGCTGGGATCGACGCAACCTTCGCCTACATCCAGCGGAAGCGGCAGCAGGCGGAGCAAGACGCGATTGCCGGGGAGGTTGCGACGATGCAGTCGGGCGAGCAGCGGCCGTGGAAGATCAACCACATCATCCCGGTCGGCGACGAGCATGGCGAAGTGGTGGTGGTGCGCGATATCCCGAATGCTTTGGCGCCGTGCAAGGAACTGGCGTTTTCAGTGGATTCAGGCAGCGGCAAGAAGGTGACGCATCACTGGTACACGACCGATGCGTGCCAGGATACCAGGCGATGGAAATGGGCGTTAGCGGAGCCGGCGACCGAGCGTTGGGCTTCGCTGCAACAATAGGTGCGTGCCGCTGACGCATCGTTCGGAATGGAGCGTGGCATTCCCGAGGGGTGTTCCGGCCTGGCAAGGAACGCCGTCGGTAACGCCGGCGCAAAGGGGATCGCTATTGCCGACCAGCCTCGTGCCACAGGCGCACCAGGTCCTCCATCGCATTCGCGATATGCTCGCGGCAAATTTGCTCTGCCAGCGCGCCGTCGTTGCGGCGGAACGCAGCGAGCAAGCGCCGGTGTTCCGCTGCGATCTGCTGCGGCCGGTAGTCGCTGTAGCCCCAGGCAATGCGCATCGCGGTGAAAAACGCATCATGGCGCCGCATCAGGGCCAGTGCTTCATGGTTGGGTCGAATCGCCTTGATCGCGTCGTGCAGTTCGGCGTTGAGCTGGACCAGCCTGGCGGCATCTGTATTATCTACCAACGAGGACGCCAAGCGTGAAAATAGAACAGATTGAGACCTTTCAGATCCAGTGGTCCGCTGAGGATAAGCCGGCGATGCGAAGCGCCTTTGTCCGCATCCATGCGGAGGGTGGCGTGGCTGGTATTGGCGAGGCCTCGCCGATGCAGGGCGGACGTGCGTCCCTCGGCATGATCGAACATGACATTGCTCCGGCGCTGATTGGCGCCGATCCGCTCGATCACGCCGTGCTGCAGGACCGGCTGGTGCATCGGCTGGTCAAGCTTGGTCCGGAGGGTGCGCTCACGGGCGCGCTGGCTGCCATCGACATTGCGCTCTGGGACCTGAAGGGCAAAATGCTCGGGCAGCCGATCTACAAATTGCTCGGTGGCGCATGGCGCACCGCGCTGCCGTTCTACGCTTCGATTGGGCGGAATGGCGCCGGCCAGCGCACGATTGAGGACGTGTGCCGCGTGGTGGAGCAGCGGATGCGTGAAAAGCCTGCCGCGATAAAAATCAGATTCGACAATGACCGCACCGAACCGGATCGCGATATTCCGGGCGATATTGCCAAGGCGCGCGCGGTGCGGCGGCTTGTGGGCGACGATTTCCCGCTCGCCTTCGATGCCAACAATGGTCTTTCGTTCGGAGGCGCCATGCGGGTTGGCCGCGCGCTGGAGGAGCTGGGTTATTGGTGGTTCGAAGAGCCGGTGCAGCACTACCACGTCCGCGAACTGGGTGCGCTTGCGGGCAAACTGGACATTACGGTGTCCGCCGGGGAGCAAAGTTACACGACGGCCGCGGTTGCCGACCTGATCAATGCCGGTGTGCGCATGGTGCAGCCGGATATCGTGAAGATGGGCGGTATCACCGGGTTGTTGCGTTGTGCCGCGCTTTGTCACGCGCATGGCGTGGAACTGGTGCCGCACCAGACGCAGCCGACGGTGGGGCATGTCGCCAATCTGCATATCTGCGCTACCCAGGCGTTCGCAACGAAACCCTGCGAGTTGGATGATCCCTCGCCACGGCGGCACGCCATCTTCAGCAATCCGCCCAGGCCGGTGGATGGGTTGTTCCACCTACCGACTGCGCCTGGCCTCGGGATCGATCTTGTTGAAACAGAGGTCGCGCGCCGGAGGGTTTAGGGCATCGGCCGGCAGCCGGGGGCCGGCGCGAGTGCGCCGGCCAAGCCGCTACATCATCGCAAGTCCGGAAAAGTCGAAGCAACCCAGGTTAGGCGACGGCGGGACCGTTCGTGTGCGGGGCGTGGGGGCGATGGCTTCGTCGCTTGGCGCTGCGCAATGGCGCGCGGCGCGTTGTAAATTGATCTAACAAGCGGACCAGACGAATGAGCCTCACTGAGTCACGACAAGCGACGGAGATACTGGAGCGCGAGACACGATCCGGAGAATGGCGTGCGACGAACCGGCGTCGAACGGATTGATCGCACGTCCTCCCGGCGGAGACTGCTTCGCTTCGCTCGCAATGACAGCAGGTGCGATCCGCCAGAGTCATAACATCAGGCCGGTTCAGGCAGCCAAACCAGCGCTTGTCCTGTCCTCTGCTCCGCTTTCTTCATGCACGTCCTCGGTAGGCAACGTGAATTGGAAAGTCACGCCATGCCCGTCGTTCGCGGAAGGCCACAACTGACCGCCATGCGCGTCAATGATCGAGCGGCTGATCGACAGTCCCATCCCCATCCCCTCCGACTTGGTCGTATAAAACGCCTCGAAGACTCGCTCGAGATTCTCCTCGGCGAGCCCGATGCCAGTGTCCTGGACGGCGACGACTACCATGCCAGCCTCGTGCACGTGCGACCTGACCCATAACTCCCTGGGCCTGACCGCCACGTCTTTCATGGCTTCGATCCCGTTCATGACCAGGTTGAGGATGACCTGTTGCAACTGCACCCGGTCGCCGCACACAAGCGGCAGGCCCGCCGCCAGTTCTGTACGGATCAGCACGGCGTGGCGGCGCGCTTCCGGTTCGACAAGAGCAAGCACCTCCTGGATCGCGTCGTTGAGGCCGAGCCTGGCCGTCACCGGGGGCGATTTCTTGACCAGCGAACGGACGCGACTGATGACGTCTCCGGCGCGGTCGCTGTCGCGGATCATGCGGTGCAGACAAGCCCGCGCTTCTTCAAGATCGGGCGGTTGACGAGCCAGCCAACGCAGGCAGGCGCTGGCGTTGGTGGTGAGTGCAGCGATCGGTTGGTTGATCTCATGCGCAATCGAGGCGGTCAGTTCACCCATGGTCATCACGCGCGTCAGGTGAGTCAGTTCCGCCTGGGCCTGATGCAGCGCTTGCTCGGCTTGCTTGCGCTCGGTCAGGTCCAGCACGAAGGAGACCCCCGGGCTCCCGGTTTCATTGAAACTCGTCGCGCCGACCAACACGGGCACGCGGCTGCCGTCCTTCCGGAAATACTCCTTCTCATAGGGTTGCACGCTGCCGGTCAGCCTGATCTCCGGAGTCCACTGTTGTTCGTGTTGCTGCAGCCATTCCGCGGGCGTTAGATCCGTCCAGCGAAGCCGCCCCGTGGCGAGATCCTCGCGGCCATATCCGACGATGCGAAGAAAAGCGTCATTGGCTTCGAGAATGCGGCCTTCATACTCCCACATGAAAATCCCGATGATATTGGCCTCGACCAGGCGGCGGATCTTTGCCTCGCGTTCCGCGAGGTCGTGATACAAACGGGTGTTCTCCAGCGCGATGGCTGCCTGCGACGCGACCAGCCGCAGCACCGAGATCCGGGCGGGCGTAAAGACGCGCGGCGCCAGGTTATTCTCCAGGTAGAGCATGCCGATGAGCTTGGTCTGGTTGATCAAAGGCAGGCATAGGATGGACCGCGCCTGGCGCTGCCTGATGTAGGGATCCGCGGCAAACGCAGGGTCAGCCGTGGCATCGTCAAGAATTATGGTCTCCTGCGTACGCATGACGGTCTGGACAATCGCCTCCGGCAGCGCCGCCGAGGTTGCCGGCTGGTCGCGCAGATCCACGACGATCGTGTCGCCACTCGTAGCGGCTTCGGCGGCGATCCGCTGCCCGGCCTCATGCGGAAGAACCAACACGCCGCGTACGGCGCCCGCTTGCTCGATCGCGGTGCGCATGAGCGTGTCGAGCAAGTTCTCCAGCACAATCGCACCCGAAACCGCCTGCGACACCTTCAGCACTGTCGCGAGGTCAAGATGTTCTACCCGCGCACCGATCGTGTGAGCGGGCCCATGTGCCGGCTTGCCCTCTTTCAACCGCGGGTACAACTGATCGAGTTGCCGTACCTTCCCATCGGCGCCCCAACGCGAATAGAAATGGCGGGCGTCCCGAAGGTACGTCAGCGCGATCTTGTCGAAGCCACGCGCCGCGTAAAATCGCGCCGCGAGCTCGTTCGCCAGTGCCTCGTGGTGAACGAACCCATTGGCGCGAGCTGACCGGATGGCTTGCTCGTACCAACGCTCTGCATCGAGTTCGCGACTCTCGATGCGAGCGATCTCTGCACCGACCAGAGCGGTGCGGTTCTCGAAATTGTCGGGGCAAGCTGCGGCCCATTCCTGAAGCTGCTGGTGATGCGCCGCGAGAGCCTCCATGTGCTGCCGCCGCGCAGCTTCCGGTGCGGAATCGCAAGCAATGGCTCGGGATAGCGCGCTGTAGAAGTGATATTCCGCCGTCTCGAAATGCGAAGCCAAGGTCCACAGCAGCGGTTGCGCCCGTGATGAGGTGTCCACGGCGGCACGATACTCGCCGGCCAGGAAGCGCGCCTGGAGCTTGAGGATGAGATACGAGCACTCGGCCTGCAGATCCGGACTGCGAGTGAAACGGCGCTCAATCTGCGTCTCCGCAAACTGTCCATCGTCAAAGGAGCCGAATGTTGGCGTCTGTCCGCGAAGAGTCCGGATCAACCCGAGCTGCGTGGCAGCGATATCAGCAATAAACCTGAAACGCGCCTTCTGCGCGAACGCGAGTACATTCTCGGCTTCACGTTGCACGTCAGCGAGCAACTCGCCGGCCGCCAGAAGGTTCGTCGTCAGATGGTGGCCGCAGGCCGCGTAGACGAGATCGCCCATCTGATTTGCTGCCTGGAGGCCACGCCGCAGCAAATCGCGCCCCGCCCTGACATGTTGCGTCCACGGCAACAGAAGCCCCCCAAAGCACAGATACGTTCTCGCCTGGAAACGCTTGAGTCCGTATTGTTCCACCAGGTCGTGGCCGAGCTGGCCAAAGCGGTACCCTGCCTGATAATCGCCGAAACGCGATCCGGCGAGCATGCCAAGCCGAACATAGGCGAAGCAGGAGGCATCGCAGTTGCCACTCTCGAGGCTGAGATTGACCGCCCGGCAGATGATCAAAGAAAACAAATGCGGATCCGTATGCAGGCTGGGCGGACCGATCTTGGTCAGAACATCCATCGCTGCGAGCGATGCCGGGTCGCTCATCAAAGGCAGTTCGATCAAAGACTCGATCGTCCGGTTCTCAAGTCGGGACCAGATCCGCTCGTATTCGCGCCGCGCTTCATCCTCGGTCGGATGCGGCGGCCAATCGATGCCCAGATCTCGAAGATACTCCAGACCGACGGCGATGGCGCGGCTGCTCTCGTCCAGGGTCGTGTACAGATCCACGCGCAGGCACGCGACCATGGGCCGTTCCACGGCGTTTACGGCGCGGGGCGAAAGCATAGTCAACCGGTGCTCCGCCTCCGCCAGCGCGCCGGTGAGGAATTCGCATTCGGCGCGCTCCAATTCGAGCGCGAAAATGAGGTCACGCCGGCGTTCCCAGCAGTCGTCCGCCAATGATGTCGTCCCCGCGGTGAAATAGGTAAGCGCGGACGCATAGGCGGCCGAACCCTTCGCTCGTCGGCCGGCGATCAGGTTGAACGCAGCGAGTTGCTCGCGTTCCTCTCGCGCCGTGATCAGCATCGCGCTGCGGTTAAGCTGATTAACGATAGGGAAGATCGCCTCCTCGAGGTGCTCTGGCGGCGTCCGTGCCGCCAGCAGCCGGCCGATCCGCATGTGGTGGGCGGCCCGCGAGGACTCCGAAATCAGCGAATAGGCGGCTTCGTGCACCCTGTCGTGAACAAACCGGTACGACCCGTCCTGGTGCGCAACCAGCTCCTGACGCAACGCCTCCCACAGCGCCGCCTCTACTTGCGCTGCCGCAGTCTCAAGAACGATGGACAGCATCGTGATCTCGGCGGCGTTGCCGAGACAGGCCAGAAGCTGCAACGCCCTTTGTGTCTCGGTCGGCAGGCGCGTCAGCTTGCCAACCATCAGCTCCACCACGTTGTCGGTATAATCCTTGGCGCGAATTTGCTCGAGGTCCCATGTCCAGCGAGCAGAGCCATGATCGAACGCGAGCAAATGCTCCTCGGCGAGCGCGTAAAGAAACTGAACGACGAAGAACGGGTTGCCGCCGGTCTTGTCATGCACCAGCTGCATCAGCGCTGCTGCATGCGACGGCTCGCAGTGCAGCGCATCCGCAATCAACTGCCCGAGATGCTCCCGCGCCAGCGGCGCGAGCGCGATCTCCTCTACCTTCCCGCGATCGTTCTTGATGGCTTCGAGCTTGCGCATCAGCGGGTGCGCCGCGTCGACCTCGAGGTCCCGGTAGGCGCCGATCAGCAGCACGTGCGCCACGTCCGGCTGGGTCAGCAGGTCCGCCATCAGGTCAAGTGTCGCCGCGTCGAGCCATTGCAGGTCGTCGAGGAACAATACCAGCGGGTGCTCTGGCCGCGCGAATACGCCGATGAACCGGCGGAACACCAGTTGGAATCGCCGTTGCGCGTCTCGCGGTGGCAGTTCGGGGATCGGCGGCTGGTCGCCGACGACCAGGTGCAGCTCAGGGACGAGATCAACCATGAGCACTGCGTTCGGCCCCAGAGCTTCCAGCAGCGTCTCACGCCAGCACGCCAGTTCGGCCTCGCCCAAGCCAAGGAGCGACCGCACCAGGCTCTGAAGCGCCTGCACCAGCGTCGCATAGGGAATGTCGCGCTTGTACTGATCGAACTTGCCCGACGCGAAGAGCCCCCGCGGCGGCACCAACGCCTTGTGTAACTCGTTGACGACCGAGGACTTGCCGATGCCGGCATAGCCGGAAACCAAGACAAGCTCAGGCGTGCCATGGCTGACGACGCGATCGAAGGCAGAGAGTAATGCTTCGACTTCGCGTGCCCTGCCGTACAGTTTCTCGGCAATCAAAAGCCGGTCTGGCGTATCCTCCTGGCCGAGGGGGAAGTCCCGGATGCGACCATGCGCTTCCCAGTCGGCAAGACAGCGCCGCAGATCGCGCTCGACGCCGGCGGCCGTTTGGTAACGTTCCTCGGCGGTCTTGCTGAGCAACTTCATGATCATGGCGGAGATCGCCAGCGGAACTTGCTGCAACCGCTCGTTCGGCGGCACAGCCCGCCGCGCAATGTGACAATGCACCCATTCCACCGGATCGACGGCAGTGAAGGGCAGGTGACCCGTGAGCATTTCGTAAAACGTGACGCCTAGCGCGTACAGGTCGCTGCGGGCGTCGATCGAGCGGTTCATCCGGCCGGTTTGCTCGGGGGCCATGTAGGCGAGCGTGCCCGAGATGGTCTCCGGCGGCTCCGGCGCCTGCCGCTGGCGGGGCAGGCGCGAGGCAATGCCGAACCCGGTGAGCCAGGCCCGCCCGCTTGCGGGATCCACCAGGATATGGGCCGGCTTGATGTCCTTGTGGATGAGGCCGCGCTTGTGGAACGCGGCCAGTGTCGTTGCGATGCCGATCGCCAGGCGCAAGAAAAGTCCCACCTCCAAGGGGGTGTGGAGCAAGCGCGCCAGCGGCTCACCGCCCGGATCCGCAAGCACCAACATTGGCCGGCCGCGTTCTTGCTCCAGCTTCAGCGGACGGGCGGCCCAGGCGCTGTCCAACTCTGCCGTCAGTTCGTATTCATGCGCGAGGCGGGCGAAGCTGGCCGGTGAGGCATGCTCTACGGCCGGCAGCACGGTCAGCATCGCATGGCTGTTGCCGTCGGCGGACATACGTGATTGCCGGCACAAGACGAGTTCGCCGCCGTTCCATAGGATCTGGGGACCGCCGTCTCTCTCCGCGCCGAACTCAGAGGACTGGTCCATCTACCGAACCTCCACCGTCAAGCTGCGGTCGATGTCTTGCCCGTATGTGCCGCTATTGCGCAAACGTCAGGCCGCCAGCAACCGAGTCATGACTTTCGCTGAGGCCTAGCACCAATCGGCACTCACGCGAATTCCACCCGGGGCCGAACCGGCCGTTCTCGCCATTCATAAGACAGGCCATCTGGCTGGAGCGCCAGTGCGTCTCTGATCGGCCTTGGCGAACGGGCGATAAAGCGGCGCCGCCGGCGGCACTCGACGTTCATTTCGAGGGTTGCGGCGTGCCGGTTATCTTCGGCCGTGACCGGCCGCTGGACGCATTCCCTTCGGCGGCACAGAGCCGCGTTCGGCCTCGGCAATCGTTGGCGCTTGCCGTTGACAGCGATACGCTTCCGCCATGGAAGCTGTGTCGGCACCGATCCGCGTGACCCACGCCTCGGTCTTGACGCCATGGGCGACGGCGGTCGCCGAGTGCCAGGTTATGCGCCTGATACCGCTGGCACGGAGGAATAGGGGCGAAGCGGGACCGGTGAGTTGAGCAGATCCTGGCGGCGCAGATGTGGCCCTGTCATCATGGCCGTTCGAAGAAGGGCGCGCCTCATTCCCGGGCTTTCACTTGCATGGGCCGTTCAAGGTGCGCGGGCCGTTCCAGCAGGGCGGGCCGTTCCAGCAGCGCGGGCCGTTCCAGCAGCGCGGTGCATCAGGCGACAACCTTTCGCCCGGTCGGAGTGCCGGCGATGCGAAAACGGCCTTGCGGATGTGCGCACAGCCCTTGCGCTTCGACACGTGCCGCGTCGATGAGCCGGAGTTGGGCGTAGATCGCCCGCGTTTGCTCCGATGCGGAGAGCGCGAGCCACCCCGGCGCAGCGGCTGCGGCCTTGGCGGCGGCAACCGCGCGCAGGAAATCATCCGCGCCTGTTGCGGTTCCAGAGTCGTTTGGCATTTCGATGGGAATGCTTTCGCGGTTTCGTGAACAAACTAGGCGGCCAGGGCAGATCAGGACAATTCCGGAAACTGCTGATGAGGCATGCAGGAACCTGACAGGTTCCGAGGGTTGCACAAATCACAAGGGCATGATGGAGGCTTGGTCGCCGAGCTGTCACACGCCCGCTGGTCGGCAAGCGCGTCGAGGCGGGCAGCCACGTCGCCCAGGGCGCCAGCGGCTCCCTTGATGCTCTCCTTGACACTCCCCTTGACACTCCCCTTGACACTGGGCGTCCCACATTCTTTTTACCGGTCCCTGCGCGCGTGGGTTCCGGCGGTAGCGGCCGGCCCTCGTTATTCTCCGCCCAGGCCTGCCCCCAGCAGGCCCGCGCGGGATTCGCCAGCGTGCAGGGGTGTAGCTCAATTGGCTAGAGCGCCGGTCTCCAAAACCGGAGGCTGCGGGTTCGAGACCTGCCACCCCTGCCAGCGGCGCGCAGCCGATTGCGGCGGATTCCGCAAGTCTTTCGTGGGGAGCAGCGGCAGCGTGGCCTTCGATCCGGCTAAGTTCGTGCGCGAAGTGCGGAGCGAGGTGAGCAAGGTCACCTGGCCCACGCGCAGGGAGACCATGGTTACCACCGGGCTGGTGTTCCTGATGGTGGCGATTGCCGCTATCTTCTTCTTTGCCGTGGATCAGGTGATCGGCCTCGCTGTCCGTATGTTGTTCGGCGCCGGCGGCGGCGCATAGAGGGTTTGCAAGACATGGCCAAACATTGGTACGTCGTGCACGTCTACTCCGGGTTCGAAAAAAAGATCGCCCAGCAGATCAAGGAGCAGGCAGCACAGAAAGGGCTGGCGGACCAGTTCGACGAGGTGCTGGTGCCGTCCGAGCAAGTGGTCGAGATGCGCCGTGGCCAGAAGGTGAACGCCGAGCACAAGTTCTTTCCTGGCTATGTGCTGGTGAAGATGGATTTGACCGATGACGCCTGGCACCTGGTGAAGAACACGCCGAAGGTGACCGGTTTCCTGGGCAGCAAGACGAAGCCTAGCCCGATCAGCGACTCCGAAGCCGAACGGATCATGAAGCAGACTCAGGAAGGCGTGGAGCGTCCACGCCCCTCGGTCCTGTACGAGGTCGGCGAGCAAGTGCGCGTGGCGGATGGGCCGTTCACCAGCTTCAACGGCACGGTGGAGGAGGTGGACGAAGAGAAGGGCCGGGTGAAGGTGTCGGTCTCGATCTTCGGCCGTTCCACGCCGGTGGAGTTGGAATACGGGCAGGTAGAGAAGGTTTAGCGCTCCGGGTTTCACTCCGCTGCGGCGCGTCGAAGCTGGGCTGCTCGCACCGGCGCGCCGGCGAAGGGCAGCAAGGCCGCTGCGACAATCGCCATCATCCCGACAACGACCAGTGCCAGGCTGTAAGTTCCCGTTGCATCCCGCAGCAGGCCGACAAGTTGCGGCGCGAAATATCCAGCGATGTTGCCGATCGAATTGATCATCGCGATGCCGGCCGCTGCCGCTGCGGTACCGAAATAGGCCGTCGGCAGGTTCCAGAATGTCGGCAATGCGGCACTGATGGCGAAGCCGACAACGCACAGGCTCAGCAGTTCAGGCAGCCTCTGGCCAACGGTCAGCCCGGCCAGCACCAGCCCGACGCCGGCCGCCAGCGTGGGCAGCGTGACGTGCCACACGCGCTCGCCAGTGCGGTCGGAACTGCGCGACACCAAGACCATGCCCAGCACACCAAGCGCCGCAGGAATCGCCGCAAGGTAGCTGGTGACCAGGTTGCTGAAGCCCAGGTCCTTGATCATCAGCGGCAGGAAGAAGACGTTGGCATAGACGCCGAAGCCGATCAGCACATAGGCGATCGTCATCAGGACCACCGGGACACTGCGCATCGCGGCGAAGTTCGGCATGTGATGGCTGGTGCTCTGGCGGCGCTCGGCATCGAGCGTGGCCTGCAGCCACGCGCGCTCCTCTGGTTGCAGCCAGTGCGCATCGTTCGGTCCGTCGCGCAGGATGAACGGCGCGATCGCGGCCAGCACGATGGCGGGCGCGGCCTCTAGCAGGAAGATCCATTGCCAGCCTTGCAGGCCCAGCCAGCCATGTAGCGCCAGGATGTTGCCGGAGATCGGCGCGCCCGTGGAAACGGCGGCAGCGGCGAAGGCGTAGAACACGCCCATGGCGCGACCGCGATAGCGATCGGGGAACCAGCAGGTCAGGAAGAAGATGACGCCGGCGAAATAGCCGGCCTCCGCTACCCCGAGAAAGAAGCGAACGATGACGAAGGAGGTCACGCCGGTGACCAGTGCGGTGGCGCCGGAGCATAGCGCCCAGGCGAGGATGATCACCGTCAGCCAGCGCCGCGCGCCCAGCCGCGTCAGCAACATGTTGCTGGGGATCTGGAACAACACGTAGCTCCAGAAGAACGCACCGGCG
Organism: Acetobacteraceae bacterium; assembly: GCA_035523995.1. GTDB lineage: Bacteria > Pseudomonadota > Alphaproteobacteria > Acetobacterales > Acetobacteraceae > JASHVB01. The sequence goes on from DATKPQ010000132.1 coordinate 27,739, forward strand.
CCGAGGCCATATTCGGCAGCCGTGAAGCCGAGGCTGTGGTTCATGGTGAGCGCCGCGACCGCAACATTGGAACGGTCCAGCGCGTTGACGTAGTAGCCAAGCCCGAGAAACGGCACCAGCCGCCATGCCACGCGCCGCATGACATCAGCTTCGTTGATTTGTGCCATGGCGTCCTCCCGCCTTGTGTTTGAACGCACGATAGGGGGCTCGCGGGATATGCGCTTTGCGCAAAGGCCAATGCAGCCATGCGTTCAAAACGGAGGGTCCATATAACGGTCGACTAATGGATCTATCACGCGAAAAAACGGCGCAACCGTTGTGGCGCGTTGCTCGGATCAGTGGTGGAGCACGCGTGGGAAAGATCGAGGACCTGCCAGCGGCACCACATCCATGGACGTCCCGGAGCTTGTATCCCCGCTCTCTTCAACGAGCGTCGGCAAATCCCGGCCGCCGTAGATGATCCTGTCGATCACGACCTGCATGTCGGCGATGTGAGATGCGACGGTTACTGGGTGCCGAATACCAAACGCCAACCGGGCTGCCAAAGCTCGGGCAGCGCCCCGCGGAGTCGTGATTTGTTGCCGCACCAGCCATGCTCCTGCAGCCGTGCCGGGCGGCGGCGTTTTCGCAGCAGACCCCGCACGCTGTGCGTCGATCGCTGCCCCCTCGATCATCCGATACCGGCGTGGCAAGCACATCGCTGCCCGAAGCGCCGTGAGGAGTCGTCCGACCAGAATGCCTGCCACCCTCATTACGGCCGTGCTCGGCGTGTTTGTCGCCTCGGTCATCCGCGGCTTCACCGGCTTTGCGTTCGGCCTGTCGGCGGTTCCTCTGCTCACCCTGGCCTTGCCGCCGACCAAAGTGGTGCCGCTCGTCGCCATGCTGCAGGTGCTGGTGGGATTGTTCGGGCTGCGCACGACATGGCGGCGCGCCAACTGGCACGTGATCCTGGCGCTGGCGCCGGGACTGATCGTCGGCATACCCCTGGGCTTGCTGGCGCTGACGGATCTGCCGGAAAACCATGTGCGGCTTGCGATCGGCGTGCTGATCGCGCTGTCGGTGGTCGTGCTGTGGCGGCGTGTGCGGCTGCCGCCGCGGCCGTCCCGCGCCGTAACCCTCGCTGTCGGCGTGGTATCGGGGACCATGAGCGGACTTGCGTCCATGGGCGGCGCACCCGTCGTGGTCTACCTGTTGGCGTTGTCGAACGACGCCGTGCTCGTCCGCGCCACTGCCATCGTCTACTTCCTGTTTGCCGCATCGGTTACCGCATTTTCCATGGCGCTGCGCGGGCTGATCGACCGCGAGGTGCTGCTGTGGTCGGTTGCCTCCGTCCCGGTGCTGCTGGCCGGTTCATGGCTCGGCGGCTGGGCGTTTGAGCAAGCTGGACCGGCCTATCACCGGCTCAGCGCGATGGTGATCCTGTCGGTCCTGGCCGCAGCGCTGATCGGGCGGTCGCTGGCGTTTTGACAGCCTCCGCTGTGCCGTCCAAACATCGCCGCGGACCAGCGGGAGGCAAACGGTATGCGCGTCGCCATCATCGGGCAGCAGGATTTCGGCAAGGCCGCCATGGAGGCGTTCCTCAACCGTGGCGACGAGGTCACAGCTGTGTTCTGCGCCCCGGAAAAAGGCCGCCCCGACCCGTTGCGCGTGGCCGCCCAGGAACGCGGCCTGGCGGTGCACCAGCTTCCCAAGCTGACCGACCCCAACGCGCTGGAGGCGATGCGCGCCGCCAACGCCGATGTCGGCGTGATGGCGTATGTGACGCAGTTCGCGCCGCAGGATTTCGTCAACATCCCTCGCTTCGGCACCATCCAGTTCCATCCCAGCTTGCTGCCGCTGCATCGCGGCGCGTCCTCCATGAGCTGGTCGATCATCCTCGGCCGCAAGGAGACCGGCTTTTCCGTCTTCCGCCCCAACGACGGGCTGGACGAAGGCCCGGTGATCAAGATGTATCCGGTGAAGATCGAGGACGAGGACACGCTGGGGTCGCTCTATTTCGGGAAAATCTTCCCGATGGGCGTCGCTGCGCTGGTGGAGGTGGCGGAACTGGTGGTGGCCGGGAAGGCGCCCGCGCTGGCCCAATATGAACCGGATGCCGGCTACGAAGGCATCATCCGCGAGGCGGAAACCCGCATCAACTGGGCCAATCACGTCGATCTGATCTTCAACCTGATCCGCGGCGTGAACCCCGCCCCCGGCGCCTGGACCACCGCCCCCGACGGCCGCAAGCTGTTCTTGTTCGACTGCCGCAAGCGCATTGCCCGCACCTTCTCCGAAGTGAAAGGCAAGAAGCTGGGCGAGGTCGTGGCGGTAACTGACTCCGGCGCGATGATTCATGGCCAGGGCGGTTTCATCGAGGTGCAACGGGCACGCTGGGATGGCGGCAAGAAGGTGACGGCAAGCGAGCTTGATCTCGCAGTGGGAACGATTCTCGGCGGCTAGGCGGCGCGTTGCCCATTGGCGCCGCGGATTGTAGCGTCCGGCGCACACCAGGAGCGCGATCGACTGCCCATGCCCGCCCGCCCGCTGTTGTTAGTCGCGGCGATGCTCGCCGCATGCCCGGCCGCTGCCTTGGCGCGCGACCTGACGGTTGTCGCGCGTGACGAGACAATGCCGGACGCGTTGCACCGCATGGCGGCGCCGGCCTTTGCCGCGGCCTCGGGCATCCCGCTGGTCATCCAGAGCTGGAACGGCGGCACCGACGCCCTGAACGCGCAATTGAAGACGCCCGGCAATACGTGGGACGTGGTCGAGGTCTCGCCCGACGAACTGGACGCCGGCTGCACCGCGGGCTTGTTCGAGAAGCTCGACTGGTCGGCGATTGGGGGGAAGGACCACTATTTGCCCCAGGGCGTCAGCGATTGCGGCGTGGGTGCGACGGTGAACACGCTGGTGCTGGCCTGGGACCGCCATAAGTTCCCCGCAGCGCCGACCTGGGCGGATTTCTGGGATGTGGCGAAATATCCTGGCAAGCGCGGTCTGCGCAAAGGCGTGCGCGGCAATCTTGAGTTTGCGCTGATGGCCGATGGCGTTGCGCCGGGAGATGTTTACAAGGTGCTGAGCACGAGCGATGGCGTCGATCGTGCGTTCCGCAAGCTGGACCAGCTCAAGCCGTATATTGTGTGGTGGCAGACCGGAAACGACGCGGCGCATATCCTGAGTTCGGGCGACGTGCTGATGACGAGTGCCCCGGCCGGGCAGATCGTGACCGCGGACAAAGCCGACCACCGCAATTTCGGCATTCAGTGGAATGGTGGACTTTATGAGGTGGAGAGCTGGGCGATCGTGAAGGCCACACCCGACCTGTGGCAGGCAGAGCAATTTCTCTACCTTGCCGGCATGCCCGCTCTGGAAGGTAAATTGCTCGAAACCGCCGGGATTGCCGGGTTGGCTAAGGGTGCGAATGGCGGATTGCCGGACGATGTACACGCGCTATCGGCGAGCTACGCGAAGAACCTGGGCGTGAGCGTGCCGACGGACAACGGGTTCTGGCACGACAACCTGGCGAAGCTGCAACAACGGTTCAATGCCTGGCTGGCAGCGCACTGAGGACCGCATTTGTCGTAGCGCGGGTCCCTTATGTCATTACGAGAAGCGTAGCGACGCAGCAACCTCGGTCACGCGCTGTCTGGTCGAACGACAGCCGCATATCTTCGAACGTGATTGCTTCGTTGCTTCGCACCTAACAAGAACGAATATCCTTCCCATCCTATTGTGGGCTTGGGCCGCGAAGCGGACCAAGGCCAGGGGGAGGGGGCGAAACGTACGATCCCGACCCCTCCCGCTATCCCGCTCCCACAAGGGGGAAGGGAACCCTTTCATCCAGCCGGGGATAGGCCGCCCCGGCCGGTGGTCAACTCGCAACGACATCGATCGACCAAATGACACCTGGGGGCGGAAGACTACGCCCGCCGCAGATTGCCCAGCACGAACTCTTTCCACACCCGCAGCGGCGTCACCCACTGGTCCGGTTTGTCATAGTTCCCGCAAAGAACAATTACGGCGAGATCGGCGTCCGGCATCAGCCATAGCCGCTGGCCGCCATTGCCGAATCCGGCCATCCAACGATGCGGGCCGTCGAGGCCGGGCGCGGTGGCCTCGCCCAGGTACCACAAACGCCCGTACTCGATGCCGGGGAAGGTGGTCGCGATCACCGGCTGGAACGACGCCTCCAACCACGCGGGCGGAACAACCTGGCGGCCATGCCATTGGCCATGCGCGAGAACAAGCGTGCCGATCCGCAGCAGATCGCGCGGGCGCAGCCGCAGGCCCGACGCGGCTGACGCCACCCCATCTCGCCCCGTGTACCATTCAACCGCCGTGATGCCGAGCGGTTCGAACAAGGTTTGCCGCGCGAAATCCTGCAATTTGGTGTGGCTGCCGCGCGCAATCAGTGCGCCGATCAGGGCCGCTGCGCCGCCGCAATAGATCCATTTCGTACCCGGCGTGGTGACAATCGGCCGCGACAGGATGTAACGATTGCGATCGGGCGCCGCCTCCATGGCGATCTCGCCGTTGGCGGGATCGGCGTAAGACCAACCCTCATCCCACGCGAGGCCCAGCGTCATGTTCAGGGCGTTGGCAACCGTCAGTTTCGCCCGCATCGGATCGGCGGCGAGACCCGGGGATTCCGCAAATTGCGCCAGCAGCGGTGCGTCCGGCGGCGGCACAAGATTGCGATCCAGCGCGATGCCGTAAAGCAGGCCGACGATACTCTTCGTCACCGAACGAATGTCATGCAATGTTGCTGGGCCGAACGTCACGCGGCCCAGCGGCTGGCCCCAGCCTTCGTCCACACCCGCGTAATAGCGTTCCAGTACCAGGCGACCGTTGCGGCTGAGCAATACGGCATGCAGGCCATCCAGCACGCCGGAACGCACGCCTTCATCCAACTGCGCGGCCAGATCGGGCGCGAACCCGGCGGCCTGCGGCGTTGCGGTCTGCCATGCGGCGGACGACGCGCATGCTGAACGCGACGACGCTGCGGTAGCTGCGCTGGCCAGCGCGGCAAGCGTGGCCCGGCGGGTCATGACTTGAGCGGCAGCCATATTTCGACCTTTCCGGATCCGGCCTGAGAATCGAAACTGTTGTCGTAGCGCTCGAAATCCGGCGCATCGGCGAATTCGTGGCCGGACTGCGGAAACCATTGGTTCAGGATGGTGTACCACGTGCTGCGAATACCGGAGATGTGGCCGGTATGGGTGAAGACGACGTAACGATGTTCCGGTATGCGCACGCGGCGAAACTCGGCGGGAAGATCGTCGAAGCTGGCGACCTCCACCCCCGCGACATATTCGAAATTGCCGGCTCCGTCGGCGTTGCAGCAGACGCCATAGGCAATGCTGCCAACCTGCCCTGGGACGTTGCCGATCCACGGTGCGAACCGCTGCCACAGCAGCGGAATGCCCTGGTTGGTTTCGAACGTGTAGCGCTCGCCCAGGCCAGCGATCAGCAAGGTACGGCCGGTTTCGAAGCGCGGCGGGTTCAGCGTCACGATGAGGGATTCGTCCATGCGGATTGGCTCCATAAGGGGCAGGTTGTCGAGGCAGCGCCGGTCGCGCACCGCCTCCGGCGTCAGGCAGAACATGTCGCGGAAGGCGCGCGTGAAGGCTTCGTGCGACCCGTAGCCCGCATCCAGCGCCACGGTCAGAATGTGCGGCGTGCCGGCGGCCAGCACGCGGGCAGCTTCGGTCAGGCGGCGCGCGCGCACGTAGCGCATGACGGAACGCCCGGTGGCCGTGCCGAAGGCGCGCAGGAGCTGGTAGCGTGAGACGCCGCTGGCCGCTGCGATGTCCGAGAGCGACGCATCGCTGCCGAGATGGGCTTCGATGAACCAAAGCGCCTTGCAGACGGGGTTCATGCGTGGTCTCGCTGAATCATGGGTGCTGTTGTAGGGCAGACTGGCGAACGCGCTTGATCGAAATTGCGCGGTGGCACCAAACAATATGTCATTGCGAGGATCGGGGCGACGAAGCAACCTCGTTCGGCAAAGCGCCCCGGACAGCCCGCGCGCCCACACGACCGAGGTTGCTTCGGCGCTCCTCCTCACAATGACTTGCTGCGGGCTTCGTAGCCCTTGGCCGCCGCAGCAGTGCCTGGCGAAGGCGACACTGGCGAAGGCGACACTGGCGAAGGCGACACTGGCGAAGGCTTCATTTGGCGAGGCCGACCTATCGTGGTATACGCGGATTTAGAATACGCCTGCGTTTGGATTGCGAAGTCAGGGGGAAGGAAATCACCAGTGGGCCAGACCTCTCATCTGATCCCGCCCGGCTGGAAGGGCGGTTTCGCCGAGTCGAACCCTGCATTCGCCTATCCAGATCCGAACCTTTCCTCGCTGTCCATGCTCCCCAACATGGCGAATATCGCCAGGCTGCAGCGGCAACAGGCGGTTCTTTGGCCGGAGTTCTCGTGGGAAACCGACCCAGGGCACGCGGACTCGCGCTGTTATCAGATGTTCGCCCCCGATATTTCGCGGCTCGGCTATAATGACGAGGGCCGCGTCTATTCGATCATCTGCCCGCAACAGGGCGTATGCAGCGCCCTGCTGGGCTGTCTCAACGTAGAGGTCACGGTGACCGGCCAGCGCGGGTGGGTCAACGAACCGGCGAAGACGCTCGCGGCCGACATGACTGTCACCGGCCAGATCTGGTTCAGTCCGTCTGCAAAACAAAACACTATCGTAAGGTGGCTCTGGAACGAGTTCGTGGCCAGCAATCACCCGTTCCCGCATGACAAGGCGCATGCCATCCAGGTCAGCACATTCGACCCCGGCAAGCCGGACCAGCCGATCTTTCCCCTGCGTCAGGGGGAGAGTACCGATTTCCCGATTCCCGAATTTGCCCGCCATGTGTCCGAGGCCTGGAACGTGGCGCATCTCGGCGTCGAGATCGGCCCGATCGCGAGCACCGAAGACGCGGTTGCCGACGACTTCAACGCATTGGTCATGGACCTCTTCAACCTTTATTCCGGAAACCTGCTGGCGCCCGGGACTACCCTTACCTGGAATGTCTGGTTTACCGAACCGGCGCTGGTCAACCGGCAGGAATGGGCCAGCCACGCCGAGCGGTGGCGCAAGTCGATCGACTCCGATCACGGCAGTCCCGACGGTCCAGGCACCTCGGCCCGGTACTACGACGGTTTGCCCTTCCAGCCGGTTGAGGCCGCCATCGAGCGCGAGATCGAGAAAATCCTGGCGTTCATCAAGGACCATCTCTGACACCGGCAGAGCATTGGGCCGTTCCCCGCACAACGACTCGACGCTCACGCCAATCTTGCAACTTTGTGTCCGTCAAAGCGCGACGGCGACGCGATATGGTAACGACATCGGCGGGACTTCCGCCGGCGCCGGAAACCTCGTATCGACCGCCTTGCCGCGTTCAGGGCAGGCCCCGTTGCCCTGCGCGGCCTGCCGCTACGCCAGGAAAACCACAGGAGACCGTCATGAAATTGCTCCGCTACGGCCCCCCGGGTGCCGAGAAGCCCGCATTGCTCGACAAGGACGGCACTATCCGCTGCCTCTCCGCCGTGGTGCGCGACATCGACGGCTTCGCCCTGTCTGACGCGGCCCTGAAGATGATCACCGGCATCGATCCCAACACGCTGCCCAAGGTCGATCCGAGCGTTCGCCTCGGCGCCTGCGTCGCACGGCCGGTGAACTATGTGTGCATCGGCCTGAACTATGCCGACCACGCGGCGGAGACCGGAGCAGCGATTCCGAAAGAGCCGATCGTGTTCCTGAAGTCGCTCGGTGCGCTGTGCGGGCCGAATGATAACGTAAGGATGCCGCGCGGTTCGAAGAAGCTGGACTGGGAAGTCGAGCTCGGGATCGTCATCGGCAAGACGGCGCGCTACGTGCCGGAGAATGAATCCTTCGATCATGTCGCCGGCTATTGCGTGTGTAACGACGTCTCGGAGCGCGAATTCCAGATCGAACGCGCCGGCACCTGGGACAAAGGCAAGGGCTGCGACACGTTCGGTCCGACCGGCCCCTGGATGGTGACCAGGGACGAGGTGCCCGATCCACAGAACCTGGCCCTGTGGACCGAGGTGAACGGCAAGCGCATGCAGAACGGCAGCACCAAGACGATGATCTTCGGTGTGCGCAAGCTGGTGTCCTATGTCAGCCACTTCATCACGCTGCACGCGGGTGACGTCATTGCGACAGGCACACCGCCCGGCGTCGCCTTGGGCATGAAGCCGGAGCCGATCTTCCTGAAAGTCGGCGACACGATGAAGCTGTCGGTCGAGGGCCTCGGCGTGCAGACGCAGAAGGTGGTGGAGGCATAGTCTTCATCTTGCTCCGGCGGCAATCCCCGCCGCCGCGAGCATCTGCTCCAGCCAGTCGAGCACTGCGCCGACAAGGGCGAGAGCCGGTGCGGGTCTGGATGCGCAGCACCCAGGCCTCGCGCTTCGGCCCCCTGACGCTTCATATCGCGCCTTTTCGCAAAGCATCCTTCGCCATGGTGCCGAACTCCCACGTATCGTGGCGCAATGTCCTTCGCCATGACCTTGCGCGTGGACGCAACAAGCGCCCGACGCATCGCGCGTTTGTGGGTGGCACTCGATGCCGCCGGAATCGACAGCAGCCGGAACGCGCTTGGCTACCCGGCGCATGTCACTTTGGCGGTGTTTCGGGATGAGGCGCCGCGCGAGGCGCTTTGTGCGGCGCTGACCGCACTCGCGGCGGAATGGCCGGTGCTTCCCCTAACGCTTGCAGGTTTCGGCGTCTTTCCGGCACCGTCGTACATCCTGTGGCTCGCCCCTGTTCCGACCGCCGCATTGCTGGCGCGCCATGCGGCTTTGCTCGCGGCCCTGCCGGAGTTGAGCCCACATCCAGACTACGTCACCGACGCCTGGGTGCCGCATGTGACTCTGTCGGGCGCGCTGCGCGATCCCTCCGAGGCGCTGCAAGCGATTCTGCCGCTTTGGCAGCCGATGCATTGTTGGCTGGATTGCGCAGAACTGGTCCGTTTCCCGCCGGTTGACATTCTTTGTAGCCGCCAACTGCCGGTTTGAAATTCCAGGTATCTCCGTTTGAGGGGAGATCCTGGTTGCGCGTATCAGCCTGCTATTTCTGCACCGTCAACTATGCAACTTGGTCAAAGCCAATCACGATCCGGTTCCGGCGGCAGAAGTCATTTTCCCTGCGGTTCGATGAACGCTTCCGAGGACCCGGGCAGCGAATTCAACCAAGAGTTGCTTTTTGAGGCGACTTGCCCACGACGCATGTCAAAATGACATTAATATTCCGCATCACAAGTGGCGGATAGCGCGTGGAATCTGTCGGTAAATTTTACATCGTCCAATCCGTCGCAAGGTTATTGAAACGAAAATCCGCGGGGCGCAGCGCTTTTTCGCCGTGGCCCGGGAATTGCGTATTAGCATTCCGTCAAAGCGCGCAGGCCCGGGCGCAAAGCAAGACTACAACCAGGAGATTGGTTGTGAGATATGATGATACGCAACCATTGGTAGTCGGCAAAGGTGCTGGCTTCGCGGCGTGCCGCCTTGCCGCCTTTGGAATCCTCGTCGGCCTTGCTGCATGCGTGCTGGCGGCCACCGCCGCGCACGCAGGACCAACGGGCCAGGCCGAACTGAAAGTCATGTCCGGTACCGCCACGGCCTCGACCGGTGTGGAAACGGTTCCGGCTGATGGGAGCCTTCTTCCGCTCAGCCTCTCGCTGACCGACTTCGACAAAACCAGCGGCAACACTGGTTGGACTTCTAATCTCGACGCCGCAGTATGGGGCCTTGGCGGTGGCAATGGTTCCGCAGACATCTCTACCGGAGACCAGTTGTTCAGCTACATAACGACGAAGGGTTCGCTGAAGTCGCTGACCATCGAGCTCTCCGAAACCGGGCTTGAGGCCGGCAACATTGACAAGTTCCTGTTCACCCCGGCGTTTACCAGCATCTTCCAAACCCACGGGGGCGATATCCTGAATTACGCGGTGTACATCGATCCAAACGACAACCTGTTCGGCGAGACGGATGAGATCTTTTCCGGCCACCTAACCGGAACCGGAGCCAGAGATAGTGCGTCGCCCGATCTGATCGAATATCTCGCGGCACCGTTCTCGCTAACCGAGGTGCTGACGGTGACCCTCGATCCCAGTGCGACCGGAATGTTCTCGCCGACCGTCGACGGAAGCGTCACGGTATTCACGCCGGAGCCTTCCGCGATCGCGTGTCTCGGCTCTGCGGGTTTGTTGCTCGGTCTCATTGGCAACAGGCGGCGCACGCGCCGCTGAATTAAACCCACGCCACGGCTACGGGGCGCCAAAACCCGCGCGCTCCAGTTCTTCTAAGCAGCGCGGCTGCACGGTGCCGCAAGCGGTGGCGAGGATGCCAGGGACGTCACGATAGAAATCGCCCATGAAGGCCGTGCCTCAGGCAGCACGCATCTCCGCCGTAAATTTCTCTAGCTTCGCCCGCAGGTCGTCAGCTCTTCCGGTGAACTGGCTGGCGACGGTCAGAACCTGGGCGGCACCCGAACCCGTCGCACTGGCCGCCTGGGTGACGTTCTGAATATTGCCGGAGACACGCTGCGCACTGCCTGCCGCCTCCGCCGCGCCGCGCGCAATCTCCGCCGTTACCACGTTCTGCTGCGTGACCGCCTCGGTGATCGCGTGGGCGATGTTGTTGATCTCGCCGACGGCCGTCGTGACGCCTCCCAGGGCATTGATCACACCCGTCGTCACCTCCCGCATCTGCGCCACCTGGGTCGAGATCTCGTGTGTCGCCGCCGCGGTCTGGTTGGCGAGTGCCTTCACCTCACTGGCAACGACGGCGAACCCTTTGCCGGCCTCGCCTGCCCTGGCGGCCTCGATCGTGGCGTTGAGCGCGAGCAAGTTGGTCTGCTGGGCAATGGCGTCTATCAGGGCGACGACCTCCCCGATCTTCCCTGCCGCTTCGTTCAGGCCCTGGACGGCAGCCGATAGCCGATCCGTCGTTTGCGTCGCCGACCGCGCCGTTGCGTCTGCCTCGCCGACCTTCCGGTCGATCTCTCGAATCGACGCCGACAATTGCTCGGTGGCCGCAGCCATCGTCTGCACCGACCGTGACGCTTCGTCGGAGGCCACGGCGGCAGCCGCGGCCTGCCGATCCGCGTCCTCGGCGGTGCGCGACAACAACTGCGCACTGTCCAGCAATTGTCTCGAACCTCCCAAAAAATCCTGGACAACCGAATTCACCTCGTTCGCCAGTTCTTCCTGTGCGGTGACCACGTTCCAAACCAGCATCGGCCCGGCGTATTGGCCCTCCCGGTCATTCACTGCCGAGATGTTCAGATAGATGGTCTCCGCACCCAGGCGGATCTGGGTGCGGTAGGGCAGATTCTTCGGGTTGCGCAGCAGCTCCCGGATGCGTCCCGGGTCGCGGTGGAAGATGTCGACACTTTCACCGAGCAATCGGTCGGGGTCGCAGCTGACCAGGCCTTTCGAGGCAAGCCGCTTCAGCAGCGTCTTGGAGCCATTGTTCATATAGCTGATGGTGAATTCGGGCAGTCTGCAACCCAGCACGTTGTTCGGCAGTTGGTCGAACATCTGGCATAACTCGAAACTCCGGATCGCGACGTTCCGAAGCTCGGCCAGCGCCCGGGTCATTGCGCCGATTTCGTGTGCGTGGCCGGCGGTGTCGATCAGGATGCCGGTCTCACCCGCGGCAAGCCGCGACAGGGCATCTGTCATCGCCGCAATCGGGCGCGTGACGCTGCGTGCCAGCAGCCACGCCGTAATCGCGAGTACGGCGCCGGCAACGAGGAATTCGAGCACCGACCACAATGCCGCCCTCCAGACTTCCGACTCTATGTCGTCGACATAAACGCCGGTCCCGACGATCCATCCCCAGGGTTCGAACCGCCGCGCAAATGAGATTTTTCTGACCGGGGCACTGCTGCCTGGTTTCGGCCAGTAATAGGCGAAAGAGCCGCTTGCCCCGTCTCGCGTCACATCCACGGCACGGCTGAATGGCGACACCCCATCGGGTCCCTTGATCGCCGCGCCATCCCTGCCGACGAGTTCCGGCTTGATCGGATGCAGCAGGATTCGTGTGGTGGCGTCATTGATCCAGAAATAGTTGTCGTCGCCGTAGCGCAGCTCCCGGATCACCGCCATCGCCGCTTGCTGCGCCGCTGCCCGGTGGAGATGGCCCGCCTGCTCCTCCGCCTGGAAATGCGCGATGATACCAATCGCCGTGTCGAGCTCATCGTGGGTGCTGCGCAGGCGCTGCGCTTCCATGTGGCGGCCAAGCGAGGCGAGGCCAAGGGTAGCGACGGCCAGGATGCACAGGAACGCGACCGCCCCGATACAATTGACGCGCGTCCGAATCGAGAGCCGATCGAGCATGGTACGCCTCTGCGGAATGCCGTGAGCTGCGCACGCTGACATGGATTTGTTAATGATCGAATAACACAGCTCCCGGCGGAGACGGCATCGCCGGCACCGGCCGGCACACCTGCGCCGCGCAGAGCGTGAGGCTCGTTTTTCCGCCCGTCGCAGCCATGCTCGCGAGAGACAGCATTGCCGAAGCAAAATCAGCGGCGTCAGCCCTCGCGCGCAAGCGCGCATCGCGCACTTGCCTCGCCGCCTCGCCTCTCGCAATGACAGCCAGCATGCAGAGAAGGCCGCCGCCATGCCCCGCATGACCACCGCCGAAGCCACCATCGAACGCTTGCTGTCGCACGGCATCGACACGCTGTACGCGCTCCCCGGCGTCCACAACGACCCCCTGTTCGATGCCGCCCACCGCGCCGGAGACCGCCTGCGCGTGATCCATCCCCGCCACGAGCAAACCGCCGCCTACATGGCGCTGGGGGCAGCGCTGGTCACCGGCAAGCCGCAAGCGTTCGCCGTGGTTCCCGGACCTGGGATTCTGAACGCGTCAGCCGCGCTGCTGACGGCCTATGGCATGGGCGCGCCAGTCATCGCCCTGGTCGGGCAGATCGCATCCTTCGCCATCGACCAGGGCCACGGCCACCTGCACGAGATCCATGACCAGCTCGGCATGCTGCGCCACATCACCCGCCACACCGCCCGCATCCGAGCTCCCCACGAGGCGCCGGCCCTGGTGGATAACGCCGTGCGCACCGCCATCAGCGGCCGCCAAGGTCCGGTCGCGCTGGAATGCGCGATCGACGTCTGGGGCCTGCCAGGAGACGTCGGATTTCATCCGATCGTCCCGCCCAGCATCCCGCCGGTGGACGCCGCCGCGTTGCAACGTGCTGCCGAGATCCTCGGCAAGGCACAGCGCCCGCTGATCGTCGTGGGCGGAGGTGCGCTGGATGCCGGCCCGCAGGTGCAAGCGATCGCGGAGGCCTTGCAGGCCCCCGTAACCTCCTTCCGCCGCGGCAGGGGCGCGATCCCCACCACGCATCCGCTGGCGGTATCTTTCACCGAGGGCCATGCGCTCTGGCAGCACGCCGACGCGGTCCTGGCGGTCGGCACACGACTCTACTGGCAGCAGAGCAACTGGGGCGTCGACGACGCGCTGCCGATCGTCCGCCTGGACATCGATCCCGAGGAGATCAACCGCTTCCGCCGCCCCGCCTGCGCTTTGCTCGGCGACACCGCCACGATCCTGCGCGGCCTGCTGCCGCTGCTGCCGTCCCACACACGGGACCGCAGCGCCGAATTGGCAGCCGTCCGCGGCGCATTCGACCAGAGGCTGACCAAACTTGAACCCCAGATGGGCTTCCTGCGCGCTATCCGCGCCGCGTTGCCGAATGACGGGATCTACGTCGAGGAAGTAACGCAGATCGGCTTCGCCAGCCGCCTGGCTCTTCCGGTGCACGCGCCGCGGACCTTCCTCTCGCCCGGCTACCAGGACACGCTCGGCTGGGGTTACGGCACGGCACTTGGAGCGCAGGCCGCGGCACCCGGACGCAAGGTTGTTCTCGCCACCGGCGACGGCGGCTTCATGTACCAGGCCGCGGAACTTGCCACGGCGATGCGTCACCGGCTGCCGGTCGTGGCGGTGGTGTTCGACGATGGTGCCTTCGGCAACGTCCGCCGCATCCAACAGGAGCGTTACGGCAACCGCCTGATCGCCTGCGACCTGACCAACCCGGACTTCGTGAAGTTCGCCGAGAGCTTCGGCATGGCCGCCTTCCGCGCCGACACCCCCGCGTCGCTGGAGCAAGCCTTGCACCACGCTTTCGCGTTGAATGCCCCGGCGCTGGTGCATGTGAAAGTCGGCGAAATGCCCAGCCCGTGGGACATGATCCTGCTCCCGCGCGTCCGAGGCTTCGCCGACGCCTGGCGCCCGGCATTGCCATGAACCGGTTGCTCCGCCTTCTCCCATTGCCGTCGCTGCTGCTTGTGCTGGCGGTCGTCTCATGCGGGCCGGTCCAGATCGGCCGCGGCGTCGGCGGATCGCCCGCCTGGGTGGTTGCACCGAACGGCCAGACGTTTTCAATCGGCCCCGGCAATCGCACGCTGGAGGTCGGCCTGACCCGCCTGATCCGCCTGCCGAGCCAGGCAGCGGCCTATGCGCGCGACGGCAACACCGTGCTGATCGATCCCGGCACCTATGACGATTGCGCGATATGGACCGCCAACAACCTGACCGTCGCCGCCCGCGGCCCGGGTGTGGTGTTTTCCGGCAAGACCTGCGCTGGCAAGGCGATCTTTGTCATCGACGGCAACGACGTGACGGTGCGTGGCATCACGTTCATGCACGCCCAGGTGCCCGCCCATAATGGCGCCGGCATCCGCGCCGAGGGCACCAACCTGACCCTCGAAAACGACCGTTTCATCGACAACGAAGAAGGCATCCTTGCCGGGTCCAACCCAAGCAGCACGATGCGGATCGCCAACAGCGAGTTCCGCGGCAACGGCACATGCGTCGCGGCCTGTGCGCACGGCTTGTATGTCGGCAGGATCGCGTTGCTGGACGTCGAGAACTCGCACTTCACCGACACGCATGTCGGCCACGACATCAAGTCGCGCGCGCTGCGCACGGTGCTGCGCGGCAACGACATCTCCGACGGTCCGACCGGGAATTCCAGTTATCTGGTCGACATCCCGAACGGCGGCGACTTGCTCATAGAGCATAACATGCTGAGCAAAGGACCGCGCACCGACAACGACAGCACCGCGATCGCGATCGGCGAGGAGGGCGCAAGCAATCCCTCTCATTCCCTGGTGATCCGCGACAACACCTTCACCAACCTGCTGCCAAAATCCACCGCCTTCGTCACCAACCGCACGGAAACGCCAGTGCAGCTAATTGGAAACAAGTTTGTCGGCCAGGTCGTGCCGTTGGTCGGAAAATGAACTCGGCACAGATGCATGTTGCAATGACATGCTTCCGCGCGTGCTACGCTTCGCTCGATCCGCGCTTTAGCGGCTCACCGCCGCCTCGCGGCCGACGTTGCACAGCCCATACACCCCCCGCTCCGATGGCAACGGTGCGAAGCGCGTCGTCAGCCCCAGCACGGTCTCCGCGCCGCCAAGATACAGCATCCCGTCGGGCGCCATCTGTCCGGCAATCGCCTCCAGCGCGCGCGACTTGGTCGCCTGGTCGAAATAGATCAGCACGTTGCGGCAGAACACAATGTCGAACCGGCCCAGCGGACGCAGGTCCCCTAACAAATTCCACTCCCGCCATTGCACCATCCCCCGCAGTGTCTCGCTGATTCGCCAGCCTGCGTCATCCCGCTTGAAATAGCGCATCAGCATCTGCACCGGCAGGCCGCGCTGGACCTCGAACTGCGTATAAAGCCCGTCGCGCGCACGCGCCAACTGGTCACGCGCAATATCGGTGCCGACGATTTCCGCCCGGCGGTCGCCGACCGTTGCGCGATTCTCCGTCAGGATCATCGCCAGCGAATACGCTTCCTGGCCCGACGACGCGGCCGCCGACCAGATCCGCAGCGGCGTGCCCGCCGGCCGCGCCGCCAGCATCCGCGGCAGGGCCTGGGTGCGGAAATGCTGGAACGGCTTATCGTCGCGGAAGAAGAAGCTCTCATTCGTGGTCATGGCTTCGACCACGTCGCGCGCCACCGCCTCGGCGCTGCGGCCTCGCAGCTTCTCCGCCAGGTCGTTCAGGTCACGCAACTTCTCGCGCTTCAAAATCGGCGCCAGCCGCGTTTCCAGCAGATACGTCTTATCCGGCCCGATCACGAGGCCCGAGCGGCTTTTCAGCAGCTCGGCCAGCGTTCCGAACGCACCAGGGGAGAGTGCGGCACTCATGCTGGCCCGGCGCGCAGCAGTTCCAGCAGCTTGGTGGCGATCCGCGGCAACGGCAGCACGGCTGTGCACAAACCGGCCTGCGCCACCGCGCCCGGCATGCCCCACACCACGCTGGTCGCCTCGTCCTGCGCGACCGCGGTACCGCCCGCCTCGATCACGCGCCGCGTGCCAGCCAGGCCGTCCTGCCCCATGCCGGTCAGCATCGCGACCAGAACGCGCCCGTCGCAGGCCGCAGCGGCACTGCGCAGCATCGGATCGACCGAGGGACGGCAGAAATTCTCCGGCGGGTCGGTGGAAAGGTGCGCGCGTACGCTGCCGCGGGCGCTCTCCACCAGCAGATGACGGTCGCCCGGTGCCACGTACAATCTGCCGGGCGCCAGCGTCTCGCCGTCCACCGCTTCGGCACAGGGGCATATGCCAAGCCGGGCAATGTGCTGTGCCAGGATCGGCGTGAACGTCGCAGGCATATGTTGAGTCAATACGACCGGCACATTGGGTGCGCGCCCCAGCGCCTGCACCAGCGTGAACAGGGCCTGGGGACCGCCAGTGGAGCTGCCAATCGCCAGCAGTTTCGCTGGCAGCGCCGCCGGCGGGCGCAACTTCATCGCGCCGCCGCTGGCCGGCGCCGCACGTGCCGGCTGCACCGCACGGCGCCGCAACCGCGCCAGCCCCTTCACCTTCTCCACCAATTCGCGGCGGAATGACTCGTCGTTTACCGCGCCGATCGAGGACGGCTTCGGCACATAATCGGCCGCACCAAGGCGGAGCGCCTGCATGGCAATGTCGGCGCCGCGCGTGGTGAGCGTGGAGGCCATGATCACGCGCAGGCCCGGATCGGCGCGCAACAGCAGCGGCAGTGCCGTCATGCCGTCCATGACCGGCATTTCGATGTCCAGCACCAGTACGTCAGCCGGCGTACGCTTCACCTCGTCTACCGCCGCCTGACCATTGGCGACGCGCGCGACGACACGGATTCCCGGATCAGCATCCAGCATGCGGGCGATGGCGCCGCGAATCGTCAGCGAATCGTCGCAGACGATCACCCGCGCAGCGTCAGCCAGCGCCGCCGCCGGCGCGATGGCGCGAACGGGCAGGCTCACAGCAGCCCGACCTGGGCGAACTTGCCGAGCAGGATATCCTCGTCGAACGGCTTCATGATGTATTCCTGGGCGCCGTTCTCGATCGCCTCAGTGATGTGCGACATGTCGTTCTCGGTGGTGCAGAACACGACCGGCGGATTGTCCGGACCAAATTCGGCACGTACCGCCTTCAGGAAGGTGAGCCCGTCCATGACGGGCATGTTCCAGTCCAGCAACACGCAGTCCGGCAGGTTGGCGCGGCAGGAGTCCAAAGCCTGCTGGCCGTCGCCGGCTTCGGCGATCGTGAAGCCGTGCGCTTCCAGGATGCGGCGCGCGACCTTGCGCACGACGCGGCTGTCATCGACGACGAGGCAGGTGCGGGCCATGGCGAGCGCGTCAGTTCGCGTCGGCAAGATCCAGCAGGCGCCCGACATCCAGAACCACGAGCAATCGGTCCTGCAGCCGGTAAACGCCGTTGCTGAATCGAGCCCAGGCCGGAGGCAAAGTTGGCGGATTGCGTTCGAACGCGCTGCCTTTCAGGCTCATCACCTCTGATACCTGGTCCACCAGCAGGGCGTAGAGTTCGCCGCCTTGCTCCGCCACGACAGACATGCGGGGCGCGCCTGCTGGCGACGGCGCCAGATTCAGGCGCCGGCGCAGGTCGATCGCCGTGACGATGCGGCCGCGGAGGTTCAGGCTGCCGGCGATCTCAGGCGGTGCCAGCGGAATGCGGGTGATCGTTTGCTCGCCGAGGATGTCGCGTACCCCCAGCACCGGGATGCCGCACAATTGCTCTGCGACAGTCAAGGTGACGAACGATTCCTCATCGTCATCCGTTGTCGTGGTGTCGGGACGTTCCAGTATGTCGGTTGTCATGCGTGGTCTCCTGAGTCGCGTTCATCCATTTAGGACACCGCGGTCGATCACATGGGGCTTCATGTCATTGCGAGGCCCGCAGGGCCGAAGCAATCCCGGTCACGGGCACGCCCGATTGTACGTGAGACGGCTTGATCGGGAGTGCCGCGTCGCTTCGCTCCTCGCCATGACATGTACTTATCCCACGGCCACCGGCTCGCTCAGGCATTGCTGCAGGCTGGAAAGCAGTGCCTCGCGTTCGAATTTCGCCACGTAATCGGTGAAGCCGGCTTCGCGGCCCGCCTCCACATCGCTCGGTTCCGCATGACCGGTCAGCGCGATCATTGGCATGCTGGCCCATGTACCGGATGCGCGCACCGCGCGGGCGAAGGTCAGCCCATCCATGTCAGGCATTTCGATGTCGGAGACGATCGCATCGAACATCACGCCGGCCTCACGCAATTTCAGCGCGTTGGCGGCACTCGATGCAGCGGTGACGCGATAACCCGCGGCGCCGAGCGTCGGCACCAGCAACTGGCGGAAGAAGTCGCTATCCTCCACTACCAGCACGCGACGTGGCCCGCGCTCGGCTCCCGCACCCCGCATGCCGCGGAACCAGTCCTGCCACGCCTGGGTGAGCCAGTACCCGGTGTCGATGATGTCCGTGGCCTGGCCGGCGATCACTGCGGTGCCAAGCAGGCCGGGTCGTGCGCCGGACAACTGGATATCCAGCCGGTCCTCCACCACGTCGACGATCTCGTCGACCATCAGACCCATGCTGCGGTCGCGGTCGCTGAACACCAGCACGGCCTGATGCGATTTCGCTTCGTCGATCGCGCCGGATAACGCGATCAGTGGCATCAGCTTACCGCGATACTGTGTCACCGGCGAACCCGACGACAGTTCGATCTTGTCGCGCGGGATATGCTCCAGCCGCGCCACCAGGCCGAGCGGTACCGCCATGTTCTGCGACGAGCCGGCGCGGAACAACAGCATGGCGGTGCGCTCGCCGGAGCGCACCGTTTCTTTTGTTTCGGCAGCAGCGGCACGCGTCTCGGCCCCCGCACCGATGCCGGTAGCCCGCGAGATGCCGTTGGGATCCAGGATCATGATCACCGACCCGTCGCCCAGAATGGTGTTGCCGCTGAACATCGTGACGTGCCGCAGGATCGGCGCCACCGGCTTCACCACGATTTCCTCGGTATCGAACAGGCGGTCCACGATGATGCCCAGCATATTGGCGCCGACCTGCACCACGATGATGGTGGCATCGCCGACCTCACCGCCTTCCGAGTCGAGTGACAACAATTCGGTCAGGCTCACCAGCGGCAGCAGATGGTCGCGCAGGCGCAGCACCGGCGTGTCGTTGATTCGCTCGATCACGCTGTCGGTCCCGGATGCCGCATTGCTGCCGGCGCGATGCGCGCGCACCAGCTCCACCACGCTGATCTGAGGAATGGCGAAGCGCTCGCCCGCGGCCTGCACGATCAGGGCAGAGACGATGGCCAGCGTCAGCGGGATCTTGATGGTAAACGTTGTGCCATGGCCGGCGACGCTCTTCAGGTCGATGGTGCCGCCGATTTTTTCGATGTTGGTCTTCACCACGTCCATGCCGACGCCGCGACCGGAAACCGCCGTCACGACAGTCGCAGTGGAAAAGCCGGCACGAAAGATGAAGCGCTGTATCTGGCCTTCGCTCATGCCGGCAAGTTCGGCTTCGGTTGCCAGCCCCTGAGCCAGCACCTTCTTGCGGATCTTGTCCACCGGCAGCCCGCGGCCGTCGTCGGAGACCTCTATGATAATGTGACCGCCTTCGTGGAACGCGTTCAGCGTGATCCGCCCGGTCTCCGGCTTTCCCGCGGCGCGGCGCTCCGCAGGCTTCTCCAGCCCGTGGTCGCCGGAATTGCGTACCATGTGAGTCAGCGGATCCTTGATCAGCTCCAGCACCTGGCGATCGAGTTCCGTATCCGCGCCGAGCATCACCAGCTCGATCTTCTTCTCCATGTCGTGCGCCAGGTCGCGCACCAGCCGCGGCAGGTTGTTCCAGGCATTGCCGATCGGCTGCATCCGCGTCTTCATCACGCCTTCCTGCAGGTCCGACGTGATGTGCGACAGCCGCTGCAGCGGGGCGGTGAACCCGCTGTCTTGCTCGGTCCGCGAAAGTTGCAGGAGCTGGTTGCGTGTCAGCACCAGCTCGCTGACCAGGGTCATCAGGTCTTCCAGCACCTCGACGGCGACCCGGATGGTTTGCGTGCCGGCGGGCGCGGCGGCGCCCGGCGTTTCTGGCGCCGGCGTTTTGGCTTGTGGCACGGCCGCCGTTGGGGCTGCGGCCGCCACGGCGGGTTCGTCTGGCGGGCGCTCCTCCGACGGTTCCGGTGCAACCGGCATCGGCCTGGCGGCCGGCGGTTGGGGCGCGGCAGCGGCAGGGGCCGGGGTCACGGCAGGGGCCTGAGCGGGGGCCGGAATCGGTTGCCCGGCGGCGGCGGCTTCCAGCGCAGCGATCAACGCGCTGTCGTCGCCCGACGGCTCGGTGCCTGAGCCGGCCAGACCGGAAATGATCGACTTCACCGTGTCCAGCGCGGTGAGCACCAGGCTGACCATGTCCGGCGTCACCGCCAGGGCGTGGTCGCGGACCTTGCCCAGCACGCTCTCCGCCGCGTGGGCCACCCGCTCCAGCCGCGGCAGGCCCAGAAACCCGCAGGTGCCCTTGATCGTGTGCACCATGCGGAAGATCAGCGCCAGCGTCTCGGCGTCGTCCGGGGTGCGTTCCAGCGTCACCAGCGCGACGTCTAGTTCGGCCAGATTCTCGTTGGTCTCGGTCAGGAAATCTGCAAGCAGGTCGTCCATGTGCCTTCTCCGCGCTGCCCCGCATGGGCTGGCGAGGCGGCATGGTGACCGACGGACACCAACAAACGGTAAACGCCGGGTCAGACTTTTTGCAGCCTGAGCGGCGGCGGCAGGGGGGACGCGCCGCCCGGAAGCAGCAGGCTCAGGTGCAGCCCCAGGGCACGCGCCAGTAATACCGTTAGCGGCATTTGCAGCGTGGACGGGTCGTGCACGGTGGCCCAGGTGCTTTCCTCGGCGGCAAGACAGGCGGCGAGACCCGCTGGCCAGGCGGCGCGGGGGCCTGCGATGACGACGACGAGATCAGTGGCGCTGCCGGTCAGCGTCACCGTGCCGGTGCCGTTCAGTGCCTCTATAGAGAGCATCAGCAGGTTGAGCACCGCGCGTCCGAACGACGGCGCGAACACCGTGTCCACCGGCAGTCCGTCGAGCTCCAGGCGACAACGCCGGGCCGTTGGCTGGCCTTCCATCAGGCTGCGCAAGCCAGGCAGCGAGAGAGGTGCCGTCGCCGGGCCCCAGCTTGCGCGCTGCAACTGCAAATGCTGGCGAAGCTCAGCGGCGGCCTGGCGGGCGAGCGCCAGGGCCTCGGTGGAGACGGATGGATCGTCTGTGAGGTCCAACGCGCCGGCCAGGGTGCCGATCATGCCGCCCAGATCGTGGCTGATGCGCGCGCACAGCAGCTCGGCCAGATGTGACGCGTCATTTGGTGCCGCCATCCAAGTCCCCCCTGGCGCGGACGGCCGGTGCCGCCGCGGCGCCTGCGTAACAGCTTGGGGCGAAACGGCCACCGCGGACAAGTCGTTTCAGGCAGAAGCTGCGCTATGCAACCGGCCGCTTCACATACCCGCCGACCCTCGCGATTGTCCGGTCGGCGCTGGTCGCCGCAGTCGCAAATTCTCGAAAAGATGCTATGGACAGCCCCGGACACCGCTGAAGCCGGACAGTGCCGGGATTGATTCCTGCTTTGGTCTCAGAGTGCCCCAAAACGTTGGCGCGTTCTTGGTGGGAGCCGGACAACGGGCAGGGTCAATGTCACCCACAGCCAATCGTCACATCGATTCGCCTGAAGGCCGACTTTTTGGCATGCACTTTTTGCAGATCGTGCCGAACGGTGCAGTACGCGACGCTCGAACTTCCGCTTGCTGAGGCGACGCCCGTTATGCTCCCCGAATTCAGTGGCGCTGTTGCCGGCATGGCGGAGCGAAATCTTCTGACCAAAGTGCCGAGCGGCGTTCCGCGCCGCGCCGTCCTATGCCCCCGGCTTGGAAAGCGCTGCCGTTTGCGCTTTGCTCTGCCGATGCAGAGGATCCTGCTCGAGAGCGAGACCGACTGGCAAGATTGGCGCAATGCGACACGCGCGCTGGTGCTGGCCGGCGTGCCGCCGGAAGAGGTGCAGTGGGCTGTTCGCGCACATCCTGACGAGCGTTCGTCCCAATTGCCCGAAGGCAGCGCCGGATTCAACCTGCCCCGCGCACTGGTTGCGATCGCCGCGCTCGCGTTCCAGGCGCGCGACCCCGAGCGTTTCGCCTTGCTCTATCGCCTGGTCTGGCGCGCCAATGCCGGCGAGAAAGTGCTGGAGAAGACGAGTGACCCGGATTTGCGCCGCGCACAGAGCCTTGCCTACGCGGTGCGGGCCGAAGCGCACAAGATGCGCACCAACGTGCGGTTCCTGCCCGTCGAGGAAGACCGCTACCTGGGCTGGTACGTGCCAGCACATTATGTTCTTGAGGCGAACGCTCAGCTCATGGCGCAGCGCTTTCCGGACGTGACGTTCTCCATTCTGACGCCGGACGGCAGCGCGCACTGGCAGGCTGGCACGTTGCGCTTTGGCGCCGGCCTTGCGCACGTGGCCGACGATGCTGCGTTGGAGAAATGGTGGGAAGCGAATCGCGTGAAGCTGATGCGGGAGACGCACAGCGGCACGTCGATCCCCCAAGCCGAACCGTTGGATGAGTCGCCACGCGCACCCGACCGGCCTCCGATTGGTCCGGTCGTGCTGCCCCAACGCGCCGATGCGCAGCTTCTGGACGCCACCCACGAAGCCGCCGACTGCCGCCGCTGCCATCTGTTCGAGCTGGCGACGCAGACCGTGTTCGGCGAAGGTCCCGCGGATGCGGCGGCGATGTTCATCGGCGAGCAACCGGGCGACCAGGAAGACGTGATCGGTCGGCCCTTCGTCGGCCCGGCCGGCCAGATCATGGACCGCGCGATGGAGGAGGCGGGCATCGATCGCCGCACCGTGTACATCACCAATGCGGTGAAGCATTTCAAATTTACTCCACGCGGCAAGCGGCGGATCCATCAGACTCCGGAATCCCCGGAGATTCAGGCGTGCCGTTTCTGGCTGGATGTCGAACGCGTGCAGTTGCGGCCCAGTTTGCTGGTGTTGATGGGCGGAACGGCGGCACGGGCGGTGATGGGCCGGCAGGTGACGATCACCCGCGAACGTGGGCGCCCGATCAAGATGGCGGATGGGCAAACCGCGTTCGTGACTGTGCATCCATCATTCCTGCTGCGGGTGCCCGACGAGGACGCGAAGGCACGCGAATACCGTGCATTTGTGCGCGACCTCGAGGCGGTGCGGAAGCTGCTGGCAACGCTATAGCGATTGGGTGGCTGCTGAATTGGTTATTGTTGTCGGGAGCGATCGACGGAGCGATCCCGATCGCGTGCCGCGCGGACCGTACGGACGCTCCTACCAACGGACTTGCGTCATCGCTGCGCTTCTCACCATGACACGAGTGGCCGCTACGGAAGCTTCGACCGCGACCGAACCATCATTGCGTGCGCTCACCCGTCACAGCGCCTAGTTTCCTCCTGTGTTCAACGCATAGGAGGACCACATGCCAACGAATTCCTGCGATACCCGTTTGGCATTCACCGTTACCTGGGAAGTTCGCGACGGCGAAGCCGATGCCGCGGCAGATATCGTCGCACGTTTCGCACCGGAGGCTCGGAAAGAGCCTGGTCTCGAGCTGCTGATGGTGCACCGCCGCGCCGACAACCCGGCCCAATTCTTGTTCTACGAGGTGTTCAAGGACGCGGCGGCATTCGCCGCGCATCAAGAGACGCCGCATTTCCGCACGATGATCATCGAGGAAGCGCTGCCGAAGCTGGCCCACCGCGAGCGAGTACAGTACGAAGTGCTCTGACCACTGCGGCATCCTCTCCCGATCGGTTTGGGAGAGGATGCCGCGTCCCTATGTCGGGCGGAGGCGTTGCGTGGACATCTATCATGTATGGTGCAACCTGAAGCCCGGCGTGGGCGACCTGGACTTCGCAGAAAAGGTGGAGACCTATCTCGGTCATTTGAAAGAGCAGGGGCTGATCGAGGGCTGGCGTCTGACGCGTCGCAAGCTGGGATTGGCGCCGACCGGGATGGCCGAGTTCGATCTGATGATCGAAGTGCGCGACCTGGCACAGCTTGAAGGTGCGTTCCAGCGTGTCGCCGGTCGGCGAGACCCGGTGGAAGGGTTCCATTTCGCGGTCAATTCGCTGGTGCAGAACGCGTCATTCGGGGTGTATCGCGATTTTCCCGATCCGGCGCGGCATCATGGCGAAGAGCGGTTCTGACTTGCTCGATCACGCTGTTCCAGTCACCGGATTTTGGCTGTCGGAACAGGCGTAGTGAGGCGTACCACGGGGTGTCGTCGCGCCCCAGCATCCAGCGCCAATCGGGTGCGAAGGGCAGCATCACCCAGCAGGGAACGCCCAGCGCGCCGGCAACGTGCGCCACGGCGGTGTCCACCGTGACAACAAGATCGAGGTTCGCGATCAAAGCCGCGGTTTCGGCAAAATCGGTCAGCAATGGGGAGAGATCGGCCAGGCCGAATTCGGCCGCACGCGGGCCGACCTGAAGGTTTACGGCGCGGTCGCCGCACAGCGCGGCAAGCTGCGCCGCGGTTTCCTGGGGCAACGATCGGCGCCGATCATTGCCATGCGCGGGATTGCCAGCCCAGGCCACGCCGATTTTGCGCCCGGCAGGCAGCCGGGCGCGCCACTGCGCCACGCGGCTTGGGGCTGCGCGGAGATAGCCTGCAGCCGCCGGGATCGTATCTGGCCGCGTGCCGAACATGAGCGGCAGGCTCATCTCGTCGATCCAGGCATCGTAGTGGGGTAGGGGCGCGTCGTTCGAAAGCACCGCTATGCCATCCAACGTCGCAAGCCACGGCACGAGCGCAGGGGCGCAGACCAGTACTGGCTTGCCCCCGCGCTCGGCGATCAGCGGCAGGTAACGGATCAATTGGATGGTGTCGCCAAATCCTTGCTCCGCCCGCACCAGGATGGTGCGACCGGCCGGGTCGCCGCCCGTCCACCCGGGTCCCGGCAACGCCGTGAAGTCACGGCGAAAGCGATGGTGCCGCTTGCGCCATTCATAAGCAGCAAAGCCGCGGGCAAAATCGCCCGCCAGCAGGGCGGCGGCCGCGAGGTTCCAATGTGCCTGCCCAAAGTCAGGGCAAAGCGAGATAGCTATTTCGCAGGCTGCAATCGCCTCGACCAGACGGCCTTGCGCTGTCAGGACGAAGCCCAGGCTGGCATGTGCTTCGAGCAACTTTGGATCGAGGGACAGCGCGGTGCGAATGTGACCTTCGGCGATATCGAGATCGTCCAGGTCGACGCATGCGTTGCCGAGATTGAGCCAGGATGGCGCGTGCGACGGACCGAGCGCCACCGCTCGCAACAACGCCTCGCGCGCCGCCAATGGCTGGGCGAGCGCATTCAGCGCTGTGCCGCGGGAGAAATGCAGTTCCGCCTCGTCGGGCAGCGACACGAGCATGGCATCCGCCGCCGCCAGGACCCGCTGCATCTCGCCGGCCGCGAGCAAGGCGCGCACCAGATTGAGGCGCGCGCCAGCATGCGTGGGAAGCGCAGCGACGGCCGCCTCGAAATGCTCTGCCGCCTGCACGGGCTGGCCATCGCGAAGCAACAGCAGCCCTTGCAGATAAAGGTGGCGTGGATCGCCGGGCTGGCATGCGAGCAGCGCCTGGCCTCCCGGGTCCGGGTTCGACGGCGATTGAGCGGGCGGTGGCGAAGCCGGCATCGCCGCTAGCGTGACACCTGCTCGTTAAGCGATTCCTAATGAGCAGTCTGGTATGACAGTCCAAGAGGCCAACGGCATGCAGACCCGAGCGGCCACCGTACCGCGGCGTCAGTTGTTCCAGCCTGCTGTGTGCAGCCTTTTCACATGAGCGAGTCACCTGTGCGGCGAACCGGCGCTCCTGCGTCATGGTGCGCGCAGGCGCACCATCCACGACTTGGCAGCGTGCATCAAGGAAGTCGTGGGGATCGCGCGCCTGCGCCCGCTATGACGCTGTACACGCGGCCGTCGCCTCGCGTGCTGCACTTATTTTGCCTCGGGGGCTAAACCGCTCGAGCCTCAACCCGGTGCAAGTCCGGTCTCGCGTCATTGTTCACGGCGTAGCTCAGATTGCCGTTGTCAGCATGCAGTTCGAGGAGGAGAGAACCGTTGCTTTCCGGCAGCGGCAGCACAGCGTCACCGTTGGTCCACCGGCATAGTCTCGAACCGTCGCGTTCGGTGTCCCACCATCCCTGGGATAGGGCTGGATGATCGAGCGGGATCTCTTGGATCGTACCCGCGTCCCGCAGGACGATGCGTCTGACGTAGACGCCCAGCCGACGACGGTCCTCCAGCCATGGGCGAACGTCGCTCGGCGCGCCAGCGCGCGACGTCAGCCGCACTTCAGTGATGCCGCGTGGCAAGGCGAAAGTGTAACTTCCACTGCCGGCGCAGAGCGGCCGAAGCGTCTGCCTGTCCGTGGCGACGCACAGGTTCGGATCCGTGGTGGTCTCGATTGATGCCACCGGATGGCCCAGCTCAGCCGCGCGTATCGCAAGGCGCTGCCAGATTGGCTGAACGCTGGCCTCATCCCAGACGAATGGATGGCAGGAAGCCGACACACGGGTCGGAAAATCATCGGATTTGGTCAGATCCGGGTGCAGCACGAGCGGCTGGCCACCATTGCCAAAGAACCTTCGGTTGCCCGTGTCCAGGTAGCTTTCCGCCGGAAGTCCTTCGGCCAGCAGTATGGCATGTTCGTCGAGCTCGATATGCAGATATTCGACGATTGGTCGCCTGATATCCTGTCGGATCGTGGTTCCGTTGACGAGTTGCCGAGCGCAGATCAGCTTACCGTCGAACAGGATGGCATGGTCTGGCGAGACCAGCAGATCGACGCGCGGGACGTTGTCGGCCACCGCATGCCGACAAACGCGGATCGGCACGACTGTATCCGGTCGCGGGTGCGCGGCGATGTCGACGCGCCGCCGTCCAATCCATTTGATTGGCTGCTGGATGATTTTGCTGCCGGACAGAGTGGCGACCATCTCACCTGGCAGCAGGCTTTCAATCGTTCGTTCGCCATCTGAGGTCAGGATGTGCGTGCCTGCTACGTAACACACACTGGAGAGGAAAAGTTCGGTACCTCCGCTGCCATCTGACGCGGTATGTGCTGCCCAACCTCCGGCGACTATTCCACTGATTCCTGAGAGGGCAAGTGTGTCGCCATTTGACATGACGACGCTGCCAGTCGTGCCGGCCCCGCTGCCGCCGCTCGAGATGCTGACGCTCTGATTGCCAAAATCAAAGAAATTCGTCGGAGTGGTTGTCGAATTTCCTGCATTTAGGCCAGACAGATCGAACGTGATGTGGGTGTCATCCAAGGAGTTATTGTATTCGAATTCACCATTGGGTCCGAGAAAGCTGGCCGAAAGGCTGTCGCCGTAGTATAGTGCCCCGGTGGTTTCGAACACGGACAACGAAGAGTTCGAAATGACGATGTGGGTTGAGGTGCCGGCAAGCGAGCCCGCGACGTTGAGCTTCGCGCCGACGGCCGCCAATGTTCCGGTCCCGGAAAGCGCCGCGAAGTTGAGAGTGGCGCTACCGGTTGTGGCCTCAATCGTACCGTTCAAGGCGATCGGGGCGGAGTCCGAACCGACAGCAGTGCCGTTTCCGGTTAAGTTCACCAGTCCATTGAGTGTTGCGTCGTAGTAGCTCATACCATTGAAGGTCGATATGCTAGCGCTGTTGTTGATGTCTATGGTGGTTCCCGCCGCAGCGATCAGACTTCCAGCATTGAATACCGAACCCGAGGCTGTGACATTAATCGTTCCCGCAATCAAATCGGTCGTGCCGTTGACAGTGAGTGTGTCGTTCGCACTGAAGCTCAGGACCACGGCTGCGCTATTGATCGTCAGGTCGTTGACGGTCTCCGAGGCTTCATTGTAGGTTACCGTGTAACCTGAGCCAGTTGCGTTGATCGTTGCCGTGTCACCACCGGCAGATCCGGGGATCCCATGTGGATTCCAATCGGAGGCGTTGCCCCAATTACCATTGACAGCACTTGCCCATGTATAAGACGTCATCGCGATCACCTTCCTGTCGACCGTTGGAGGGCAGCCGAGCCACAAATCCGCATCTGGCCTGACCGCGTATTCGAACTCAGTCCGTGGATCCTCAGACCAAAAGTCGTAAATTCTGTGCGTAGATCTTCGGCCATTGACGCCCAGATCTAGACGCTTGCGTTTTCGGTCGTGCGAATGCTCACAACGTTGATACCAAGTCGCATAAAGACTGACTCTCGATGGCCAGTCACGTCATGGATGGTGCAGGCGCGTCATCGACGACTTCGCCCCATGCCGCAAGGAAACGGCGTGAATGTCGACCGTCGTCGCCATAACGAGGATAGCACTGGCGGTATGTCAGCCTTCAATTGACTTAGTATAATTTATCTGGGGTTGACACTATGCAAAAACGGCAATTGAACGTGCGAGATCGTCCGCCAGAGTGACTGAAGAGCGGCTGCTCTTCGTCAGCCGGACACCGAGCGCAGCGGGTACCCAGACGATGCACCGACAATCAAGCTCAGCTCGAGAGCGTATCGATATCAACCTGAATTCGGCAGTTGCTGCCCAGTTGTACCCGTCAAATGACTAATTTGAGTCTATACCATCATGAATAGGGTATCCACGGAACGGTTGACGAATATGTTGTGATTTCCAACGGGCTGGCGTTCAACCGCCGGATCCGGGGTCACCGGCCCGCTCGCTGTCCTTTGGTGTCAACCACGGGATGCCCAGTTCGGCGAACAAGACCACCTGCCCGGGCGACATCGCGACCCAGCGGGCCGGCGGCGCGGCGGCTGCGTCGCGTCGCGCGAGATGGCCGAGCGAGGCCAGCAACGCCCAATGCGGATGCGGAACCTCATGCCTCCTACACTGCCTGACACCGGCAGTAGTGGACTGGCCGTTACCGTGCCTGCGCGCTCGCCTCGCTCCGCGTTGCTCCGGCGCGGGCCGCCAACGCCGCGGCCATAAACGGGTCCAGATCACCGTCCAGCACTGCGTCCGGGTTTCCCTTCTCTAACCCGGTCCGCAGATCCTTCACCAATTGGTACGGCGCCAGCACATAGTTACGAATCTGGTGGCCCCAGCCAATATCGGTCTTGGCATCCTCCTGTGCCTGGGCGGCAGCCTCGCGCTTCTGCAACTCCGCCTCATACAAGCGCGCCTTCAACATCTGCATTGCCATGGCACGGTTGCGGTGCTGACTGCGGTCGGTCTGGCACGCCACAATGATGCCGGATGGAACATGCGTGATGCGGATCGCGCTTTCCGTCTTGTTCACGTGCTGCCCGCCGGCACCCGACGCGCGGTAGGTGTCAACCTTCAGGTCCGACGGATCGATCTGGATGTCGATATTGTCGTCCACCACCGGATACACCCAAACCGAAGCAAAACTCGTATGCCGCCGCGCCGCGGAATCGAACGGGCTGATGCGCACCAGCCGATGCACGCCGGCCTCCGTCTTCAGCCAGCCATAGGCGTTGGGTCCGGTCACCTTCATGGTCGCGGACTTGATGCCGGCTTGCTCGCCTTCGCTTTCCTCCAGCCATTCCACCTTGTAGCCGTGTTGCTCCGCCCAGCGCGTGTACATGCGCTCCAGCATCTCGGCCCAGTCCTGCGCCTCGGTGCCACCGGTGCCGGCGTTGATCTCGACATAAGCGTCGTTCATGTCGGCTTCGCCGGACAGCAGACTTTCGATCTCACGGCGCTTGGCGTCCTCGGCGAGCATGCGCAACTGCGCCAAACCGTCCTCCGCCATCCCCGCATCGCTGTCGGCCTCGGCCAGGGCAATCAGTTCCGCCGTGTCCGCAACGTCCGCTTCCAGCTTCTGCACCGCTTCCACCTGCGCTGCGAGATGGTTGCGCTCGCGCATCACCGTCTGCGCTGACGCGGAGTCGTTCCACAGCGCTGGATCCTCGGCGCGGTGATTCAGCTCGGCGAGGCGAGCTTGCGCGGCATCCCAGTCAAAGATGCCTCCTCAGCAGTGCCACCGACTGCCTGATCTGCTCCTGCAATGCATCCGATTCCGCGGACATCGAGGTAAATCCTTGCGATCCGATTTCCGTTGCGGCTTCGCGTCCTGATGCGAAGGCCCGGCTCAGTACAACCCGCCCAGCGACGTGTCCATGCCATTCCCGGCGCCGGATGCGCCACCCGGCGCGGCAGCCGGCGTGGTTCCAGGCACGGCCGATTCGCTGGCAACGCCCATGCCCATGTCGAGCGGCTGCGAAGCGCCCGGCACCTGGTCCGGCTTGAAGGCGTCAGTCACGGTGCCGTCGCGGCTCTGCCACGACGCCATCACCAACCCCGGCGGCTGCGGGAATTGCAGCACCGGCCGGCCTTTCAGCGCCTGGGCCATGTAATCGTGCCAGATCGGGCCGGCCACCGCCGCCCCTGTTTCGTTGTTACCCAGAGAGCGCGGCGTGTCGAAGCCTGCCCATACTACCGTCACCAGGTCCGGCGTGAACCCGGCGAACCAGGCGTCGTTGAAGTCCTCCGACGTGCCGGTCTTTCCCGCGATCGGCCGCCCAAGATCCTTCGCGACCGGTACACCTGTGCCGCGCTGCACCACCCCTTGCATCATGGTCAGCAACTGATAGTCGCTCTGTGGATCGGCCACCACCGGGCGGTTGTCCACGATCTGCGGCGGCGCGTCCGGGTTGCTGCATTCGCAGGTCAGGCCTGCCGGCCGCCAGACCACCTGGCCATCCTGGTCCTGTACGCTGTCGATCAGCGTCGGTGTGACCAAGCGTCCGCCCTCATCCAACGACGCATACGCGCCGGCCTCTTGCAGCACCGTCGTGCTCACCGCGCCCAGCGCCGCCGGGAGCACCTGCGGCATGCTGGTAACCTCGTGGAAAGCGATGGCGGTATTGGCGATGGGACCCATGCCGATCCAGCGCGCAAGCCGCAGCGTCACCAGATTGAGCGATTGCTCCAGCGCGACCTGCAACGAGGTGGGCCCCCCGAAATTGCGCTCATAGTTGCCCGGCCGCCACTCGCCATTGGGGGTATTCACCACGATCGGTGCATCGAGGAACCGCTGGCTGGGCGACAGGCCGCGTTCCAGCGCGGTCAGGTAGACGAACGGCTTGAAGCTGGAGCCGGGCTGACGTTCCGCCATGGTGGCGCGGTTGAACTGGCTCTGGTCGTAGCTCCAGCCGCCGACCATCGCCACCACGCGCCCGGTTGTCGGGTCGAGCGATACCAGTGCGGCTTGCACCTGCGGGATCTGCCGCAACGTGAGATGAACAGGTGCCTGGGACACGCCGGCTGCGGCCGAGTCGGCCGGTTGCACCATCACCACGTCGCCCGGCTGCATGACATCCGCGATCTTGCGCGGCGCGGGCCCGGGCTTGCCGTCTTGTACCGGGCGCGCCCAGGCGATGTCGGCCAACGCGATCACACCTGTGCGCGGTATCGGCGGCTGGTTGATGCCCGGGGCGGGCTCCAGCCAGCCTAGCCTGGCTGCGGAATCCGACTCCGAGAGCACGACGCCGAGCCGCCAATCCCGCAGCATGCCGGCAGGAGGGGTGACCTTCGCCAGCGCCGTGGCCCAATCGTCGCTTCCTTTGCCCTGATCTGCCTTCATCAGCGAGACAGCGGCCAGGCCGAGGTCGAGATGTGTCACCGGCCCGCGCCAACCTCCCAATTTGCGGTCGTATGCCATCAGCCCGTCACGCACCGATTTCTCGGCGACATCCTGCAGGCGCGGGTCGAGCGTGGTGCGGACCTGCAGCCCGCCCTCCGTCGTCTCTTCCGGACCGAATTTCTGCAGCAATTCCTGCCTTACTTCCTCCGTGAACCACTCCGCGCCGGGGACTGGCGCCGGGTGGTGGAACTCGGTCGGCACGATCGGCTGCTGCTGCGCCGCCTTAGCCTGTGCGCGCGTGATGAAACCGTCATCCGCCATGCGGTCCAGCACCCAGTCGCGCCGGATCTTTGCCGCGTCCGGGTGCTTGAATGGGTTGTAGTTGTTCGGTCCCTTCGGCAATCCGCCCAGGAAGGCCGCTTCCGCCAGCGTGAGCTGGTCAAGACCCTTGTTGAAATAGGCCTGCGCTGCAGCGGCGACCCCGTACGAATCCATGCCGAGGTAGATTTCGTTCAAATACAGCTCCAGGATGCGCTGCTTCGACATCACCTCTTGCATGCGCATCGCCAGGATGGCTTCGCGGATCTTGCGCGCGAGCGTCACCTGGTTGCTGTCCAGCAGCATGTTCTTCGCTACCTGCTGGGTAATGGTGGAGGCACCGAGAGGCCGGCGGCCGGACCCGAGATGCATCAGGTCATAGATGCCGGCGCGTACGATCGCGAGCGGGTCGATGCCGCCATGCACCCAGAAATCCTTGTCTTCGGCGGCGAGGAAGGCGCTCGTGACAGTGGACGGAATCTCGCTGAGCGGCACGTAGATACGGCGCTCGGCGGCGAGGTCGGTGACAAGCTGGCCGTTGCTCGCGAAGACGCGGCTCATGACCGGCGGCTGGTAGTTCTTCAGGCCGTCGACGTCCGGCAGATTGGCACTGTAATGCTGCCAGGCGAGGTAGCCGACCACGGCGGCGCAACTGCCGCCCAGCATGGCCAGGCCGAGAAAGGCGCCGAATACGCCGCGGGTGAAGCGGATGAACCAGTTGGGCTTGCGGCGGCGCGGCGGAGGCGCCGGCGGGGGGCGCCGGGGGCGCTGCGGGCCGGAAGGATGAGCCAGCGGCTCGTCTGCATGAAGAGGTCCGGTCATGGTGCGGCGATATGGGCCATTTCCGGCCGCGCCGCCAGCAACGAGATGGTTAGGTTGATATGACCGACGGCGGGTGTGGCGCGGGTGCCAGGGGCGCCGGCAGGACGCCGCAAGGTGGGGTGGATCCCGCGTCGCGCGACACTGACAATCGAGGTGTTGTCGCAGCTTGTCGCGGGGGCACCCGCCTCTTTTAGCGTGCCGGTGATCCCACGGCGGACGTCGCCCGGCATTGCGTCAGGCGAACGCGTACGGGTCGCCTCATCGGCCGATCCGGCGGGGACGGCGACGGCGAACGTGCGGCAGCGTGCCGAGTCGCGGGACTATAACGATACCGACGCAATCCTGCGGATGGACGAATCGGTCTTCCCACTGCCGCAGGATTGGGTTCGCTTGCACTGATTCGGCAAGAATCATCCTTTCTCGGTCGGGTCCGGAGCGTTGTACGGGTCCGTTGCGATTATTTACCACCGATCTGGAGGGATGAAGCGAGGCCATAACTGAGCAATGCGCCAGAAGCCTGCCCAGCCGAGGTAGACCTCGACCTGGGGTGGCTCAAGGGAGGACGTGTGCCTATATTCCAGTCAACCAGCATGTCCTTTTCTGGAGCATCGATCCCATGGCGGAGACCAATACGGACGCAGCGGGCCTGGTGCCGGTGACCGTGCTCACCGGCTATCTCGGTGCCGGCAAGACCACGCTGCTGAACCGCATTCTGAGCGAGCAACACGGCCGCAAATATGCGGTCGTGATCAACGAGTTCGGCGAACTGGGGGTGGATAACGACCTCGTCGTGGACACCGACGAGGAAGTGTTCGAAATGAACAACGGCTGCATCTGCTGCACGGTGCGCGGCGACCTGATCCGCATCGTCGGCGGCCTGATGAAGCGGCGCGACAAGTTCGACGGCATCATCATCGAGACCACCGGCCTGGCCAACCCCGCCCCCGTGGCACAGACCTTCTTCATCGACGAAGGCGTGCGCGCCAAGGCTCGATTGGATGCGATCGTCACGGTGGTGGACGCGAAGCACGTGCTGGCGCGGCTGGAGGACAGCCATGAGGCAGCCGACCAGATCGCCTTTGCCGACGTGATCGTACTGAACAAGACCGACCTGGCGTCGCCGGAGGAACTGGCGGCGGTTGAGGACCGCATCCGGCAGATCAATCGGTTCGCGGTGATTCACCGCACCCAGCGCGGCGCGCTGCCGATCGCGGAAGTGCTGGATCGACGGGCGTTCGACCTGAATCGCGTGCTGGAAATGGACCCCGATTTTCTCGCTGGCGGGGACGACCACGAACACAATGCGGATGTGACGTCGGTCAGCTTCGAGGTGGACACGCCGATCGATCCGGAGCGGTTTAACGCCTGGATCGGCGTGCTGTTACAGGAGAAGGGGCCCGACCTGCTGCGCACCAAAGGCATCCTGAACTACGCCAACGACAGCCGGCGCTTCGCCTTCCAGGCGGTACACATGATCGCCGACGGCGATTTCATCGGGCCGTGGAAGGTCGGCGAGCCGCGCAGCAGCAAGCTGGTGTTCATCGGGCGCAACCTGAACCGGCCGCAACTGCGGCGCGGGTTCGAGAGCTGCGCGGCTGGCTGAGGAGCGGGATTTAGCGTGCATGCGGGTGATTACGCTCTTCTCGTTATGGCCGGGCTTGACCCGGCCATCGTCCCGGCCATCGTCCCGGCCATTGTCCCGGGCACATCGGGCGCGTTTGGCGGACACGCGACCCGATGTACGTTGCGTAGATGGCCGGGCAGGCCTGGCCATGACGGTGGGATGCCATGAGTGACACAGCAACCGCTCGCTTCCTGCTGGAAACCCGTGGCACCTCGCGCGACCTGGGCGCATTCGTCGTCGCTGCGCGCTTCTCGCGCGACGGCTCCTGCGTGGCCTTTGCCCTGGGCGACGGCATGTTGCAAATCGTGCGCGTAACGGACTCTACAACGTGGCGATCCGTCCCGGTGCATGATGGCGCAACCCTGGCCCTAGCCTTCGATGCCGACCCAATCAGCTTCGTCTCCGGCGGAGATGACGGCACCTTCCGCCGCATCGCCGCCGACGGCACTGTCACCGGCATCGCCAGCTTCGGCATGAGATGGGTCGAGCAAGTTGCCAGCTTCGCCGGCCCGAAAGGCCGTGGCGGCTTGCTGGCATGTTCCGTCGGCAAGAACGTCCACCTGTTCGATGCGATGGGGCAGAAGCTGAAGGAACTGCCACATCCCTCCTCTGTCACCGGTCTCGTCTTCGACGCCAAGGGCAAGCGCATTTGTGCCTCGCACTACAACGGCGCGTCGCTATGGTTCGTCGGCGCCAAGACCGACAGCCCGCGCAGGCTGGAATGGAAGGGCAGCCATACCGCTATCGCGATCCACCCGGATGGCGACGCCGTCGTCACCGCCATGCAGGAAAATGCGCTGCATGGCTGGCGGCTGTCCGACAACCAGCATATGCGCATGAGCGGCTATCCATCGAAAAGCGCCGCGCTGAGCTTCACGCATAACGGACGCTGGCTGGCGAGCAGCGGCGCGGATGCGATGGTGCTGTGGCCGTTCTTCGGCGGTGGCCCGATGGGCAAGGCGCCGATGGAACTTGCGGGCGGCGACGGCGTGCTTTGCACCCAGGTCGCGTGTCATCCGCAGCAGGATCTGGTGGCCGGCGGGTTTGCGGATGGATTGGTGGTGGTGGCGGATATCGGATCGTCGCGCATCCTGCCGCTGGCGCCACCGGAGCATGGACCCGTCTCCGCGCTGGCCTGGAATCCGGAAGGCTCCCGTCTTGCCTTCGGCACCGAGCAAGGATTTGCCGGGCTGATCGATCTCTCGGCACATTGACGGGACGCGTGCGGGCCATCGCGGCACTGCACTTTTCTGCGCGCCGCGACGGGACTACCGTCTCCGGAACAGACGGGACCAACGTCCCCGGAACAGATGGGAGGCGACATTGCTCGAAATTGTCCCGACGGGGGCTGCTTTGGGAGCCGAGATCCAGGGCGTGGATCTGCGCCATGTGGATGATGGGATTTTCGCCGCAATCCACCGGGCCTGGACCGACCACGCCGTGCTCTTGTTTCGCGGCCAAAAGTTGAGCGACGATGACCTGATCGCATTCAGCCGCCGGTTCGGCGCGCTGGACTGGGCGCCGATTCAGGAAAACGGGCGCCGTTTCGTCGAGGGCAAGCCGGAACTCTACATCGTGTCGAATGTGGTGGACAATGGCGTGCCGCTGGGTAGCCTCGGCGCGGGCGAACTCGTATGGCACACCGACATGTCCTATCTCGACGACCCGCCCAAGGCGAGCATGTTGTACGCGATCGAAGTGCCCTCCGCCGGCGGCAACACGTCGTTTTGCAGCATGTATGCCGCCTGGGACGTGCTGCCGGCGGATTTGAAGGAGCGCTGTGCCGGCCTGCGGATCAAGCACGACGGCACCTACAACAGCGGCGGCTATCTGCGGGAGGGTGTTGCGGCGACGGACGATCCGCTCAGCAGCCCCGGCGCGGTGCATCCGCTGGTGTGCCGGCATCCGGAAAGCGGGCGCCGATGCCTGTATCTGGGCCGACGCCGCAACGCCTACCTGGTAGGCATGGAGCTGGAAGAGAGCGAGGGATTGCTCGATGCGCTATGGGCACATGTCGATGACCCTCGGCTGGCCTGGACCCACCAGTGGCGGGTGGGCGACCTGGTGATGTGGGACAACCGCTGCACCATGCACAAGCGCGAGCAATTCGATTCAAACAGCCGCCGCATCATGCACCGCACCCAGATCAAGGGCGAGGCGCGGCCGGCGGCCTAGTACCTTCGAACCTTGAGCAGAAGCCGCGTGCAGCTGACGCATCGCCACAGCGACCGGAAATGCGTGCGCAGTACTTGTCATTGCGAAGAGCGCTTCGTCGTTACGCTTCTGGCGATGACGGCGACGCGACAGCTCTGGCCATGGTGAAGACGCTTTGGCGTGCGACAACGCTCTGATGCTGTGTCATGATGCGAGTACGCATCCAGGAGCCCCCCACATGTACCAGGACGCGCTTGGACTGCCGCTGACGACCGAGTCTGTCGAAGCCGCACGGGCGTTCGACCATGCCGTAGCGGGCTATCTCACATACCGTGCCGACGCGATGCAGCGCGTCAGCGCGCTGCTGGAGACTGATCCGGACTGCGGCATGGCGCATGTGCTGAAGGGCTATTTCGGCATGCTGGCATTCAAACAGACCGCGTTGCCGATCGCGCAACAGGCAGCAGCCGACGCAGGCGCGAAGCTATCCGCTGCGACGCTTCGGGAGCAAGCGCATCTCGCCGCGCTGCAAGCCTGGCTCGCGTTGGAACCCGAACGTGCTGTTTCGATCTGGAACCTGATTTTGGACGACCATCCCCGCGATATTCTCGCGTTCCGGCTGGCGCATTTCGTTAACTTCTGGTTGGGCCGGCCGGCGGCGATGTTGGCTTCGGCAGAAGCCGTGTCGCTGCATTGGGGCGAGGAGCTGCCTGGCTACAACGCCATCCTTGGCTGTATCTGCTTCGCCAACGAGGAATGCGGCCGCTACATGCAGGCGGAGGAAGCCGGTCGCACTGCTATCGCGCTCGATCCCGGCGATCTCTGGTCTGCACACGGCGTCGCGCATGTAATGGAAATGCAAGGACGGCGCGGCGAAGGCCTGATCTGGGTGGAGAGCCTGGCGCCGCACTGGGATGGCAGTAATAATTTGCGCCACCATCTGTGGTGGCATGCCGCCTTGTTTAAGTTGGAACATGGCGACCATGCCGGCGTGCTGGCGCTGTATGACCGGCAGTTCCGCGATCGGTCGTCGCCGCTGGTGGAAGCGCAGCCGGATCTGTACATCGACGTGCAGAACGCAGCGTCGATGCTGTGGCGCCTGGTGCGGCATGGCGTCGATGTCGGCGACCGCTGGGCCGAGCTTGCGGACAAGGCAGAGGCACGCATTGGCGACTGCCTCTCGGCGTTTACATTGCCGCATTGGATGATGGCGCTTGCCGCCACCGGCCGGTTCGAAACAGCGCAACGCATGCTGGCTGCAATGCGCGACTTTGCCCAGGGGCCAGGCAGCCTGCGCAAGCTGGTCGGCGAGATCGCTTTGCCGGTGACGGAGGCGGTGCTGATGCACGCCCGAGGCGACTACGCGCGGGCGGTGGCAGCGATGCGGCCGATGTTGAGTGCGATGTATCAGCTCGGCGGCAGCCACGCGCAGCAGGATGCGTTGGAACAATTGTATCTCGATGCCGCGGTGCAGGCTGGTTTGCAAGACGACATAAGGCTGTTGCTGGAACGCGTCGCCGGCCGCCATCCGGTGCCGCCATCGCGGCGCGTAGGCTACGCCGCCGCCGCACGAGCCGTGGGGTTCTGAGCCGCCGATCCGCCGCACATTTTCGTCACGCGCAGGTGACTGGCAGGCGTGCGGTCCGCACGCATCCATGCACGTCCCTCCGGGGCTCAGCGTGCACGAGTTCGCCTCCTGCTTCGACGAGCCGCGCACGCTGCGTGTCGCACCCGATGGTGACATATTCCTGTTCGTTGGCTGCGGACCTCCGGCCGTGACGCCGCGACCTGGGCAAATATCTGGGCTTACGCGACGCGCCGGCAGTGGCCACAATACCGCGACCGACCTGGTGTTCCCGCGTGACATATTGATGCGGCGTTTCAGCTTTGGCGCCGCGATGCACATTTTGATGAAGGATATCGAGCTTGCGATCGAGCAAGGCGAGGACCTCGGCGTGCCGGTGCGGCTGTGCCAGACAGCGCGGCTGGTGTTCAAGCGCGCGATCTTCGCCGGATCGAAGGACGACGACCTGGGCAATATGGCGAAGTACGTGGAGCAGGGGGCGGGATTTGAAATTCCCAGGGCACGATGAATCGATGCAAGGGCCGGCGGCGGGCAACGCCGGCCCGGCGCCGTTAAACCTGCGTCATCGGCGCTGACGTAGCAAGCAGTGCCGTCTTCAACGCCGGGTGCAGGCCGTAGGTGCAGCCCTGGCGAAATTGGCACAGTCCGGATCCGAACGCCATCTGGAAATCAGCGTTGAACCGATATACGTTCGTGGCACCGGCCTGCTCGTGCAACGTTGCGACATTCAAGGGGCCCGAACCGCCTGCGATTACCATGGTCTGGGACAAATTCCGTTGGTCAGCCGGCGCAGTCTGTACGCCCATTGCGATTACTCCGTAAAATGTGGATAGCCGCCGTAGCTGGCGGTCCCGCTTATTAGTCAGATATGATAACACTAATTCGTGTCGGCTGTCAACCTCGAAGTCTCGCAGGAGGAAGGCCTTGGTGCCGGAGGCATGGGGCGATGAAGCAATCAGCCTGCTGGGTGTCGCTTGATGAACTGCCGGGCGATGATGATACGCTGCATCTCGTTGGTACCTTCGCCGATGCAGGTCAGCGGTGCATCGCGAAACAATCGCTCGATGTCGAATTCGGTAGAGTAGCCGTAGGCGCCGTGGATGCGCATGGATTCCGTGGCATTCTCCAGCGCGGCCTCCGAGGCAAAGTATTTGGCCATGCCGGCCTCCATGTCGCAGCGTTCGCCACGGTCGAAGGCGGCGGCGGCATCCAGAGTGAGCAAGCGCGCAGCACGGGCACGTGTCGCCATCTCGCCCAGCTTCAATTGTATCGCCTGGTGCTCGGCGATCGGCCTGCCGAAGGTCTGGCGGATCTGGGCGTAGTTTGCGGCCAGCGTCAGCGCGCCCTCGGCGATGCCGACGCCGCGCGCGGCCACATTGATGCGGCCCAGTTCAAGGCCGCCCGTGGCCTGATAGAAGCCCTGTCCTTCCACGCCGCCGATCAGGTGGTCGGCGGGGATGCGGTAGTCCTCAAAGACAAGCTCGCCGGAATCGATGCAGTGGTAACCTAGCTTCTCCAACTTACGGCCGACGCGGAGCCCGTGTTGCTTCGGCGCGATAAAGAGGCTGATGCCGCGATGACGGGGCTGGGCGTGAGGGTCGGTTTTTACCAGCAGTGCGACACAGTTGCCCTCGATGCCGTTCGAAATCCAGGTTTTCACCCCGTTGATCACGTAGTGGTCGCCGTCGCGCCGCGCGGTAGTACGAATGGCCTGCAGGTCGGTGCCGCAATCCGGCTCCGTCAACGCCAGGCCGCCGCGCATTTCGCCGCTGGCAAAGCGAGGCAGCCAGGTTCGCCTCTGCGCCGGGGTGCCGAATTTCTCCACAGCCAGCGCGAGCATCAGGTGCGAGTTGAAGATACCGGTCACCGCCATCCATACTGCGGCAACGCGCATCACGATCAACGCATAGGTCCGCGCGGGCAGGCCAAGCCCGCCGTATTCCTCACCGATCGTCGCTCCGAACAATCCGAGTTCCTTCATTTGTTCAACGATGTGCGTCGGATAGCGATCGGCGTGGTCGTACTCCTTCACGATCGGCTTCAGCTCACGGTCTACCCAGCGGTCGATCGTGTCGAGCAATTGGGCTTCTTCCGATTCATCCAGCTTGCGCATCGTACAAGTTCCTCAGTGCGGCGCCCAACAATGACATGCCGTCCGTCATAGCCCGTACACCGTCGCAGCGGTTCCGCCCAACACCGCGTCGCGATCCGCAGCAGGCAGCGTCTGCAGCAGTTCCGTCGTCGCCTCACGCCAGCGCACGTAGCCCCCGGCCAGGTTCACGACCGGCCAGTCGCTGCCCCACAGCAGCCGCCTCGGTCCGAATATGTCGAGCAAGTGCCTGACGTAGGGTTGCAGGTCGGCAGTTGTCCAGTTGGCGGCGGCTTCCGTTATCAAACCTGACAGCTTGCACACCGCCGGGGTCTCTCGCGCCACGCGCGCGATGTCATCCGCCCAGGGCTGGAACTCGCCACCGGCGATGTTCGGTTTGGCGGCATGATCGACAACGATCCGCAGCCCGGGATGCCAACGGGCCAGCGCCAGCAAAACCGGCAGATGCCGCGGCTGGATCAAAGCATCGAACACTAGCCCGCGCGCCGCCATTTCGATCAGGCCCGGCTGTACGTCCGGGCGCAAGATCCATTCCGTCTCGGCGATGTCCTGCAACATCGGCCGCAGGCCCCTCAGCAGCTTCGTGCGCGCCAGCCGGGCGACGCGCACCGCGGCATCCGGCGCCGCAAGATTCGTCCAGCCGACCACCCCGCGCACCAGACCGCCCGAACCGCGCGCGGTGTCCAGCAGGAATTGCGTCTCCGCTTCGGTCGGCGCGGCTTGCACCAGCACCGTCGCGCTGATAGCGCCCAGCAAGGGACGCAGATCGGCCAAATCATAGTTGCAATGGATCGGCAGATCGGGAGTCAGCCAGCCGTAATCGCCGCGGTCCAGCCGCCACACGTGGTGATGCGCATCCACCCTCATCACGCAACGACGCCCTTGGTCAGCATGATATTGCCATACAGCCGGCGTTCTCCGGTCTGTACCACGGCGAACGCATCGCGTGCGGCGCGATAGAAGTCGTGCCGCGCCAGGCGTGCCGGCGGTGCCAGACCTGCGGCTGCCAGCATGCGGATGAAATCGGCGACCGCCTCGGGCGTTTCCTCGGGATGGTCCACAACCTCCATCACCGCCACCGGATCCGGTTCGAAATCGTCCAGCGGCAGCACCGACAACACCGCCACAAGCGCAGCCGTCGCGTTTGCGCCGTGCAACGGCACCAGCCGCCGCGCCATGCCGGCGGCGGGGAAGTTCGCATCCACAATGGCGATGCGGTCGCCATGCCCGGCGCTCGCCAAGGCGAACAACAAATCGGGCGTCAGCAGCGGGTCCAGTCCGCGCAGCATCGGCGTTCCTCCCAATCCTGCCGTAACGTAGCGGCGATGCGCTCGCGCGCGATAGGTTGCCTGATAACGCCAGCGATGACACTTTCTCCTCCGCACGAGAGCGGAGGCTCCGATGGACGGATTGTTCGACAGGCAGGGCAACGCGGGTGAGCATGAGCGGCTGCGCATTCGCAGCGGCAGTATCACCGGCCCGACCTCCGGCCTCGCGCCCGGCAACGTGCAGGCGAATTTGGCGATTCTGCCGAAGGCCTATGCCTTCGACTTCCTGCGCTTCGCCCAGGCCAATCCGCGGCCGTGTCCGGTGCTGGCGGTTTCTGAAGCGGGCGCGACCGGCTTCCCCACACTCGGCGCCAATCTCGACATCCGCACCGACCTGCCGCGCTATCGGGTTTGGCGCAACGGCGAACTGGTAGCCGAACCAACCGACCTTCTGGATGTCTGGCGCAGCGACCTCGTGAGCTTCGCGATCGGCTGCTCTTTTTCGTTTGAAGAGGCGCTGATGGAAGCCGGCATCGAAGTCCGCCACATCGCCTGCAACAGCAATGTGCCGATGTATCGCACCAATATCGCCTGCACGCCGGCCGGCATGTTCCACGGCCCGATGGTGGTGTCGATGCGGCCGCTAAAGCCAGCGGATGCGATCAGGGCGGTACAGATCACGTCGCGCTTCCCGTCGGTGCATGGAGCACCGGTGCATATCGGGCTGCCGCAGGCGATCGGCATCGACGACCTGGCCAGGCCGGACTATGGCGACGCGGTCCCGGTACGTGCCGACGAACTGCCGGTGTTCTGGGCCTGCGGCGTGACGCCTCAGGCGGTGATCGCTCAGGCGCGGCCAGAGTTCTGCATTACGCACGCGCCGGGCGCGATGCTGATCACCGATCTGCGAAACACGTCGCTCGCTGCGCTCTGATCCGCGCGGATGCACGCACGGGCGCAGATCGATGCGATCGAGGCGCTGATCCACCAGGATGTCGGCCGCCAGACCGCGCCACTTTTTGCCGCGGCGCGCGGCGGGCTGCGGGAGGCAGCGTCGGCACTGGCCGCAACGCCTGCGCCGCGGGTGGGGCTGATCACCGGGTTCTACGTGCCGTCGGGCCGTCCACCGGCAGCGGAGACAGACGGCCCGGCCGGCGCCGCGCTGCTGGCGCGGTTCCTGACGCAGATTGGGGCAGATTGCCGTGTGCTGACGGATGCGCCCTGCGCCTCGGCGTGCCGCGCGGCGTTGGATGCCGCAGGGCTTGCTTGCGTGGCGTTGGACGTGACCACTGCGGACGGCGATCCGAGTGCGGCCGTGGCGTGTTGGCGGGGACATGGCATCAACTGGGCGATAGCAATCGAACGGTGTGGACCGTCGGCTGATGGACATGCACGGAACATGCGCGGACAGGATATGGGGACGTGGACAGCGCCGCTGGAGCGAGTGTTTTCCGCTGGTCCGTGGCGGACGATCGGGATCGCCGACGGGGGCAACGAACTGGGGATGGGGTCACTGCCCGCTGGTCTGGTGGCGGACTCGGTCCCGTTCGGACAGGCGATCGCCTGCATGACGCCGGCAGACCATCTGGTGATGGCGGGCGTATCGCATTGGGGCGCTTATGCGCTGATCGCAGCTTCCGGCGTGCTGCGGCGTGCTTGGTGGACCGCCGCCATGGAGAGCCTGGATGCAGCGCGTGATCGGGCCATCGTCGAGGCGCTGGTGTTTCTTGGGCCGGCGGTGGACGGCGTGACGCTCACGCAGACCGTGACGATCGACGGGCTGGACATGTCCAAGCACGCGCGGAAACTGGCAAAGGTACGGGAAATGGCAGGGCCACCGCACCGCGAGCCTGACATTTCGGTCGTCGGCGCCTGACGCGGCGGACGGTCCGCGCATGGGCGCGGAGCAGAGGCGCTACAAAGATACAATGACTGCATAGAATAGAGCTTGACGCTCCGTGTTCCACAGGAGCAGATCCCATGCGCATGGCTGGCTTTATGCTTCGTGTTGACCTTCTAGCGCCGAAGCGGGCTGCACAAGCTACCGATGAACACAGCCTGTCATTTGTCTGGTCGGCATCCGAACTTGTAGAGTGAGCCATGAACGAACCGCCGCGGCGCACGCGAGTCGGCCGGCTTGACGAAGACGATGCA
The DNA here is from genome assembly GCA_035523995.1 of Acetobacteraceae bacterium. Classification (GTDB taxonomy): domain Bacteria; phylum Pseudomonadota; class Alphaproteobacteria; order Acetobacterales; family Acetobacteraceae; genus JASHVB01. The sequence goes on from DATKPQ010000132.1 coordinate 71,696, forward strand.
AGGCGCCTGGATGGATGCGGTTATCTGCTATTGTCGCACGTAATCCCGTCAGACTGGATTGAGCAACTCCGCGTCGCATTCGAGTCCGGCGTGCTGCCATCCGAGCAATGGCCGGTGCCGCGCGGGCCAGATTGGCGCCACGCATTGCTCGATCTCGATCCCATGGTGCAGCGTGTTTGCCGGCTGCCCATGCTGCTTGCCGCCGCGCACCACGTGTTGCAGCTCCCATTCTTCCTGGCACAGGTCGAGGGGCGCGAGCCGCGTCCAGGTGGCGGTTCGCAACTTTTGCATCGCGACGGCCCCGGTTCAGCTCTTATTCAGACAGTCTCTGCGATGGTATTTCTCGATCCGTTTGGACCGGAGAACGGTGCTACTCAGGTCGTGCCCGGCACGCATTGGGGCCGGACGGGCGCAGCGGCACAGCAATCGCACGCTACGCAGGCACGCGTGATGGCAGGGCAGGCCGGTGACGTTGTGTTGTTCGGGTCCACCCTGCTGCACGGAGCGACCTGCAACCGGAGCGGTGCTCACCGCCGAGCGCTGCTGATCTGCTACGCCATCGAGGACTTGCGCGACACTTACAACAACACGCGCGCCATCCGAGCGGTACGCATGGACACCGACGAGGTGTTCGACGCCTGACGTCCAACCTGATCCACGGGCCGGATTACGTCGCCACCTTTCTGCCCGGGCTTATCATCCAGGTGCCCGCAACAATCGCAAGCACTATGAGGCCCGGGATGACGGCGAGCCAGGTGCCGATGGCCGCAAGTGCCCCGGTGCCGGCCCAGCCGATCGAGGAGAATGCCTCGGCAAAGGTGGCGATGCGCGATGATGTCTGGCGGCGGCGGAACATGCTCCGCTTCGCCTGCGTGCGAAACCAGAACTGGATTGCCGTGGCTGAGCCGGCGGCGATGATAATGCCGCAGACCGCGACCAGCGCGGGGAAGGGCTCGAGGGCGGCGAGAACCACGACAAAAGGGGTAAAGACGACGGCGATGCCACAGAGTACTGCCTCGGTCTTGGCACGCAGAACGCGGATAGCGGATACCGGTGCGGATGCGACAAGGTCGGGCGCGTCTTCTCCGGATACTGCCAGCCAGGCCAGGCCTCCCGCCAATTGTCCGGCGGCAACGATCAGGACCGGCACCAGCAGACCCAGCGCACCATTGCGGGCATAGAAGCCGCGCCATAACAGGAAAGCGGTCGGCATGAGGTAAAGCAATTGCATCAACGTCTGCGACATCAGCCAGGGATCGCGCAGCAGCAGTGTCCACTCTTTGCGGCGTAGTGCTTGCGCCGACGAAACGCTGTGGAACTGCGGCTGCCGTCGCTGCTGTCGGGTGGTGCCGGGAGACATGGCGGCGGCGGCCAGCGCGAACCGGGCGAATTGCGGCGCGCAGAATCGAGTCGCAGCGGCCAGGGCAAGGATGCTGATGCCAAGCAACGCGGCCACTGCGGCGGGCTCTCCGAGGGCAGCGTGGGCGGGCAGCCAGACGATACTGCCGCGCTCCGGTGCGAGTTTTACCAGCGCCGGCGATTGCAATAGGGCCATTCGGGATACCGTCCCGAGCGAACTGATCGCGGCGAATTGCATGCCGATGGCGAATGCTGCGCCGATGACCGCGGCAGCGATTTGAGAGATGGCTCGCGTCCGTCGGGGGCCGACGCTGCGGAACATCGCGATGGTGAGCATGGCCGCAACCGCAACCGAATCCATCGCCAGCGCCACGGTGATCGCGTAGGCGCCAAGCCAGTGCGCGCCGCCTCGCCAGACCAGCACGTCGATGAACGGCACGACCAATACCAGGGCCATGAACAGGATGGTCAGGACCATGGCGATGATGCGTACGGCGAAGAGGCGTGAGGCTGTGGCGGGCGAAGTCAAAATCAGGTCGAGATCACCGCGGGCGTAGAAGGCACGCGTCACCGACTCCATGGCCTGTGACAGCATCATTGACCACAGGCCAATCAGAATCGCGCTGATGACGATCAAGCTGTGCTTGCCGGGGTCGCTGGAGAGCGGCGCGGACGAGGACAGGATCAGCCAGGCGAGACCGTGTGCGAAAATTGCGAAAACAGTGAAGCCGATCACCACGGTGCTGGTGCGCCTGCGACGGCCGGCCGTCATCAGCGACAGCCAATCGCGCCATGCCAGCCGCGCTTCGTGCAACGCGAACCAGGCGATGGTGCCGGGGCGGATCATCCCGCGGCGGTGCCCTGCGCGACGAGGGCAAGGAATGTGTCCTCCAGGCTCGCGTGGCCGGAGCCTGCCTGGCGGCGCAACTCGTCCAACGTGCCCTCGGCGATGAGCATGCCGTTGGCCATGACACCGATGCGATCGGCCATACGCTCTGCGACTTCCAGAATGTGGGTCGTCATGATGACAGAGCACCCGGCCTGGACGCGGTCGCGCAGTACCCTCTTGATCAGGCGCGCCGAGCCTGCATCGAGGCCGGTTAGAGGCTCGTCCAGAAGGATCAGCTTCGGGTCATGCACGAGTGCGCCGGCCAGTGCCACCTTCTGGCGCATGCCCTTCGAGAGTCGCTCGCAGCGCTCGTGGGCGTGGGGCTCCAGGCCGAAGCGCGAGAGGAGGTCCTGCGCTTGCTCGGCTGCGAGATCGGGGTCGATGGACCAAAGTCCGGCCACGAAGGCGAGATATTCCGTGGGCGTCAGCTTGTCGTAGATCATGGGTTCGTCCGAGACCCAGGCCATGATCCGCTTCGCGCCGAGGGGATCGGCCAGTGCATCGAGGCCATGGACGGTGATCGAGCCGTGATCCGGCCTGAGCAAGCCAGTCACCAAGCGCATCGTCGTCGTTTTGCCGGCGCCGTTGGGTCCGAGGAGGGTATAGAACTGGCCGGCGGGCACGCTCAGGTCCAGTCCACCGACCGCCGGACGTTCAAAACGCTTGACGAGCCCGCAAATGTTGAGGGCAACCGGCGGTGGGGCCTGCTGCATTGCCCGGTCCGCGTGAGCCGCCGTCAGGCGACCGGGGATCAGGCGCTGCGCCTGGATGTCGCGATCGTGTACGCCGGCGGCGCCTCTGCGCGTCTTGCCTGCGCCATGATCCCATGCGCGACGGAACAGCGTCAGCAGTTTGTCCGATAGGCGCCACGGGGAGCGCGCTGATTGAGGGCCGGTGGCGCTACTGAGCATGCCGGCCAACTTACCGGATGGCCGGTTACAGTCGGCGTACAGATCTGGTCGGGGGTTGGCAACGGCGCTCGGTGAGACGGCGCCATGAGGCGCGCTGTCTTGTCAGCCAAGCCGAGGACGTGCTGTCCTTGTTGGTAGAGCATGGCGCCGCGCGATGCTGCGGGCGCCGATTACCCGCTTCCGCGCGCCATGTCCGTGACGTGCGCGACAACGTCGCGGATGCGATGCGTTAAGGCATGCTCTTGCAAGACGAACCGTTGGCGCTCCGCCGCTGCCGGTTCACCGCGGCGGTAGAGGGCGGAGATCGCTTGTGCGTGCGCCGCCCGTACGGCATCGCGGCGTGACCCAGGGGCTGATCGTCCTTTGGGGTCGGGGCCGGGAGCGTCGCGGATGCCGTGTCGGGAGCTGTCGCGCACGCACCGCGCTGCCACAGAGGGATGGCAGCACCGAGTTATTGTTGCCATGATCGTTCAATCGGGAGGAACGGGGATCATTGCCATTCGTCAATTGACCGGCGAACCCCGAATCCTTGCATTGATTGAGTGTGGAGTTAGCGTGAGGATGACATCCAATTTCGCCAGGGAATTTACCAAGACCGAATTAGAGGTTCTCGCCTGCATGCAGAGCATCGCGATCAGTATCGACACCAGCGACCGCGGATTGCTTCGGGCCGTTCGTCGGCATGTGGACCTTCGGCAGATCGCCACGAATATTGCTTTGGTCAAGGCAATGGCCCTCAAGCTTCATCGTGCTGATCCCCAGAGATTATGTGGAATTTAGACCCGATGGTGGTGTGAGTCTGTGCTGCGTCCGAGACCCTATCGGCAATCTGGCTCATCAGACCCTGGCCCATATCCTCCGTAGTGACGCAGCACGTGCATTGCGGCTGGATCTTCTTTCTGGGATGCCCGACAGCAGATGCCAGGCTTGCGGATTGAGAAGTGTGATAACCCCGGCGGCACTACAATTGAAGGTGCGGATGTTGCAGCGAGAGGTGACCCTGCCGTCCCAATTTGATGGGGCCTCATGCCTGCAAGCCAATCAGGATGTGAAGGTGGCAGGCGTGGATGCTGCCCGACATTTCCTGGATTGGGGCAGCCTAGAGGGTAGGCCGCTCAGGCCGGCCGGAATTCGTCCGCGGCACTGATGAGCCCCTGCATCTCCGCCGGACGCGACGGCGGCCCCGTCGGAGGTGACACCAGGAAACTCGATCCGGCGCACCGCGTTCGCCCGGGCATGTTTCCATCGGGACAGTGGCGCTCTGGGACCATGAATTGGACTTCGGTGGCGGAGAGGGAGGGATTCGAACCCTCGGTACCCATAAGAGTACAACGGTTTTCGAGACCGCCCCGATCGACCGCTCCGGCACCTCTCCACGCAAGCAACCACCGCGGAAATTCCGCAGAAAGCAGCGGAGCGCCTTATAGGCGCCGCATCAGTCCCTCGCAACCGAATCGCGCCACACCGAATCGCTCCACACCGGACCGCTCCCGCCCACAAGACAGCGGCCGCACCAACTGCGGCGGCAATGCCGCGATCAGCGCCTCCACGCTGCGCCCGAGCACCGGATGCACCCAGCCCGGTACGATTTCCCCCAGCGGCACCAGCACGAAGCCCCGTTCATGCGCTCGCGGATGCGGCAGCACCGGGTCGGGCGCCGTTCGCACCAGATCACCCATCGCAATGATGTCCAGATCCAGCACCCGCGGCGCATTGCGCACGCTGCGCACCCGTCCTGCGACCGCTTCCAGTTCCATCAGGCGCGCCAGCAATGCCGCCGGCGCCACCGCACCAGCCCCCGGCGCCAGGACCAGATGCGCCACGCCGTTCACGTAATCAGGCTGCCGCCCTGCATCCCCCTCCGCCAGCACCGGCGCCGTGGCGAACCACCGTGACAAGCCCCGCAGTCGCAACCCGGGCAGCGCATCCAGCGCCGCTGCCGCCCGCCGGCACGTTTCCAGCGCCGGCGCACCGTCGCGACCGGGCAGGTTGGCGCCGATCGAAACCAGGATCATACGCTGACTTACACGCCCCCTGTTTCACTTTTCGGCCGGATGCGCGATGCTGGCCTGTCTGTCGCCCCCGGGCAGCCCTCTTCGCCCGGTCCGCGCAGCTTCAAGTCGCGAGCGCCCATGCGGCCTCGCCCGTCTTCGTTTGTCATGAGGTCACCCAATGCATTTCTTCCCCAACGAACGTACCGCTCTGTTCATCGATGGCGCCAACCTCTACTCCGCGTCCCGCAATCTCGGCTTCGATGTGGACTATCGCAACCTGTTGGAGTTTTTCCGCAAGAAAACCCATGTGATCCGCGCCTACTACTATTCTGCGGTGCTGGAAACGGATGAATATTCGCCATTGAAGCCGCTCACCGACTGGCTGGCGTATAACGGCTACACGCTGGTAACCAAGCCGGCGAAGGAGTTCACCGATTCGTCCGGACGCCGCCGCATCAAGGGCAGCATGGACATCGAGGTCGCGGTGGACATGCTCGAACTGTCCGCGCGGCTGGATCACGCCGTGTTGTTCTCCGGCGATTCGGATTTCCGCCGCCTGGTGGAGGCGATGCAACGCAAGGGCGTGCGGGTGTCGGTGATCTCCTCGATTCGTACTGCGCCGCCCATGGTCGCCGACGAATTGCGTCGCCAGGCCGATCAGTTCATCGAACTTGCCGACATCGCGCCCGACTTCACCCGCCGCCAGACGGAGCCGCGCGTGCGACCCGTGCCGCTGCGTCAAACGCCCGCTGAGCCGTTCGCCGGCGACACGGTCTAGCCGCGCCGCGTCAGCACGTCTCCTCTTCGCTGTCAGGCTCGTCCGCAGGTTCCGGTTCGGGTTCGGGTTGCAACACCGGAATCGGTTGTTCGGCCATGTGCCGGAACGCCTCCAGCGCCCGCCGCAGGCCGATCGACCGTTCGGTCTGCGGCTCCAGCACGAGCAATACGAACGACCGGCCCGCCACCTTGTACTCGTTGCCGGTGCGGAAACGCTTGTTGCCATCGCCGTCAGGCACGGTGGTATCGGCCAGGCATCGCCAGATCGTGCCGCCAACCACCTCGGGAAGTTTGAACTTCACCACCTCATGGTGGGCGTTCAGGATCAGCAACCCGGTCGCATCCATGGCAGGCCGCTTGATTCCGGTCGCCTGCGCGCGGCCATCGATCAACATGCCGAGGCAACGGGCGTTGCCATCGTGCCAATCCTCCATGTCGGTGGTGGCGGGCGTCAGCCAGCGCACGTCCTTCACGTCGAGATCGGCATTGTATTCCCCGGTCAGGAAGCGCGAGCGGCGCAGGATGGGGAAGGACTTGCGCAGGGCAATCAGCTTGCGGGTGAATTCCGCCAGTTCCAGGCCGACCTCGCCGATATTCCAATTGACCCAGCTTATCTCATTGTCCTGGCAATAGGCGTTGTTGTTGCCCTGCTGCGTGCGGCCGAACTCGTCGCCGGCCAGCAGCATCGGCGTGCCCTGTGCGAGCAATAGCGTCGCGAGCATGTTGCGCTTCTGCCGCTCGCGCAGGGCGACGATGTCCGGATCGTCGGTCGGGCCTTCGGCGCCGTGGTTCCAGGAAAAGTTGTTGGCGTGGCCGTCGCGGTTGTCCTCGCCGTTCGCGTCGTTGTGCTTGTCGTTGTAGGAAACCAGGTCGTGCAGCGTGAAGCCGTCATGCGCGGTGACGAAGTTCACGCTGGCCCAGGGCTTACGCCCGCGCTGGTTGAAACAATCGGCAGAGGCGGCCATGCGCGTCGCCATCTCGGCCAGCATGCCGGCGTCGCCCTTCCAGTAGGCGCGCACGGTGTCGCGGAACTTGTCGTTCCATTCGGCCCAGCCCGGCGGGAAGCCGCCGACCTGGTAGCCGCCGGGGCCGATGTCCCAGGGCTCGGCGATCAGCTTCACCTGTGACAGCACGGGATCCTGAACGCAGGAATCGAGGAATCCGTGTCCCTGGTCGAACCCGTGGAATTCGCGTGCCAGGATGGTACCCAGGTCGAATCGGAAGCCATCGACGTGCATCTCGGTCACCCAGTAACGCAGGCTGTCGGTGACCATCTGCAACACGCGCGGATGGCTCATGTTCAGCGTATTACCGGTGCCGGTATCGTTTATGTAATAGCGCTTTTGCTCCGGCATCAGCCGGTAGTAGCTGGCGTTATCGATGCCGCGGAATGAAAGTGTGGGACCGCGTTCGTTGCCTTCCGCGGTGTGGTTGTACACCACGTCCAGGATCACCTCGATACCGGCATCGTGCAGGCGCGCGACCATCTCCTTGAATTCGGAAAACACGAAGGCGGGGATTGAAGAGAATCGCGTATCGGGAGCGAAGAAGCCGATCGTGTTGTAGCCCCAGTAGTTGGTCAGTCCCTTGTCGAGCAAGTAGCTGTCGTTGACGAAGGCATGGATCGGCAGCAGCTCCACCGACGTGATGCCGAGGGAACTGATGTAATCGACGATCTCTTTTCGCCCCAGGCCGGCAAACGTGCCGCGCAAGTGCTCTGGCACGGCGGGGTGCAGTTTCGTGAAGCCGCGGACATGGGTTTCGTAGATGATGGTGCGGTCCCAGGGCACGTGGGGCGCACGTTCGCGGCCCCAGGTGAAGGCCGGATCGATGACGCGGCATTTCGGCACGAAGGGGGCGCTGTCGCGCTCATCGAAGGTCAGGTCGTCGCCGTTGGCGCCGATCGTGTAGCCGAAGCAGGCGTGGTCGTCCCAGCGCAGCTCGCCGACATGCGCTTTCGCATAGGGGTCCAGCACCAGTTTGTTGGGGTTGAAACGATGGCCGTTCTCGGGTTCGTAGGGACCGTGGACGCGGTAGCCGTAGATCGTGCCGGGGCGCGCGTCCGGCAGGTAGCCGTGCCAGATTTCGTTGGTGTATTCGGGGAGTTCGACGCGTTCCTGCTCTTGCTCGCCGGCGTCATCGAACAAACAGAGCTCGACTTTCGTGGCGTTGGCGGAAAACAGGGAGAAGTTGACGCCGAGCCCGTCCCAGTGCGCGCCGCGCGGGTCGGGCGCACCCTCCATGATGCGGGATTTCAATATTGCGGCTGACATGCGCCGGTCTCCCCCTGGAATGGCCGACGCCCCAGCAATGAAACCGGCAGCGGCGACGCGGGCCGGCCATGGTTGCCCGCGTCCTGCCGGTGGGTCGTGAGCCTGTTCTCAGGTGGTGAGACGTCCGATCAGGTAGCCGATGCCGAGCGCGACGGCGGCTGAGATCAGTGGCTGGGCACGGATCGTGTCGCCCAATTGCTCGGTCGCGTCCTGCGCCTGTCCCCACATCTGTTGCGCCCGGCCGGAGGCCTGGTTGTAAATGCCATCGGCCTGGGTGCGGGCGTCGCCGACGGCCTCACCCAGTTTTTGCTCAACGCGGCCGCCCATTTCGCGGACGCTGCCTTCGAACCTGTCGCTCATGCGTAATTCTCCCACGAGAGGTTGATACGCACCGGAACGTGCCGCGGCAGGCACGAGTTCCGTAACGAGCAAGCGAGGCGGCCGGGAGCGCACGTTTGCGCCGCGGAGCAACCTAGGCGTTGTGCAGTTTCAGCCCGGGCTCCGACCACGGCATCGTGCCGAGCCGCCCGGTGTCCGAGAGCGTGATATAGGCCGTGCGCAAATCTGGCCCGCCGAAGCAGATGTTCGTGGGATAAATGTCCGGCATCTTCACTTGCTCCAGCACCGCGCCTTGCGGCGAGAACACCGTGATGTGCCCGGTGCCCAGCGTGGCGACGCAGATATTGCCGCCGGCGGTCACGGCGAGGCTGTCGAAGCGTGCGAAGCCGGCAATGCTGCCGACCAGCCGGCCGCCATGCGCCGCCTGGCTGGTATCCTTTTTCACCACGCCGGGCGACTCGATATCGAACGCCCAGAGCCGCGCGCTTTCGGTGTCGGCGACGTAGACGGTGCGGTTGTCGGGTGACAGGCCGCAGCCGTTGGGGCTGAGAATCGGAAAGGCGATCTCCATCACCTTCGATCCGTCCGGCAGGGCGTAATACAGACCACCGTGGTCGCGATGGCGCGCGTAGCGCTTGCCGAGGTCGGTGAAATAGAAGCCGCCATGCTGGTCGAACACCAGGTCATTCGGCGCGGATAGCTTGTTGCCGTTCACCTCGGTGTAGAGGCGTCGCGTGGCGCCGGTGTTTGCGTCGATATGCTCTATCCAGCCACCGGCATAGCCTTCCAGCGGTCCAACGCCCATGGAATGGCCGGGGACGTAACGGCTGCCGCCGTTGTTGCAGCCGATCAGCGCGCCGTCCGTGCCGAGCGCCAGGCCATTGGGGCCGCCGCCGGTGTCGGAGACCAGGGTCACTTTGCCGTCCGGTGCGACACGGGAAACGCGGCGGTTGCGGATCTCGGTCAGGATCACCGAGCCATCGGGCATAGCGATGGGTCCTTCGGGAAAGCCGAGACCAGTCGCCATGATGCGCACATCTGCCATTGCCGTTTCCTCCGCTTGCGGTTGGCGCCATCCTGTGCCGATGGTGGAGGAGGTCAAGCCGGCCGCAAGCGCAGGGGCTGGCACCGTCGGATACTCCGTGGGAAGGTGGGGCCAAGCAACCGCATGGGGAGAAACGCGATGGCAACGGTGGGGAACGGCGACTACATCTATGAACCGGTGGTGAACTGGGCGAAGGTTCCCCCCGGCTGGTCGTTCAAGGAAATCGGGTCGGTCGGGGTCGATAAGAACGACAACGTCTACGTGTTCAACCGTGGCGAGCACCCGATGATGGTGTTCGACCGCGACGGCAATTTCCTGCGGTCCTGGGGTGAAGGCATATACCCGCGCGCGCATGGCGTGTTCATGGCGCCGGATGATACCATCTGGCTGACCGATGACAGCGACCACACCGTGCGGCAGTGCACGCTGGAAGGCAAAGTGCTGCTGACGCTGGGTATTCCGGGCAAGCCGTCGCCATGGATGAGCGGCGAGCCCTTCCATCGCTGCACGCATACCGCGATGTCGCCGCAGGGGGACATCTACGTGTCCGATGGCTACGGCAACTCTCGTGTTCACAAGTATTCGCCAGGGGGAAAACTGCTGCTGTCGTGGGGTGAGCCGGGCACCGATCCGGGCCAGTTCAACATCGCGCATAACATCACCTGCGATGCCGACGGCTGGGTTTATGTCGCGGACCGCGAGAACCATCGCGTGCAAGTGTTCGACGGCAACGGGCGGTACGAGACGCAGTGGAACAATCTGCATCGTCCGTGCGGGCTCTACATGCCGCCGGGCAAGTGCCCGGTCTGCTACATCGGCGAACTGGGAGCGGTGCAGCCGGTGAGCCGGCATGTGCCGAATCTCGGGCCGCGGGTGACGATCGTGGATAACACGGGCAAGCGCATTGCGCGCCTGGGTGGCTGGGGTCCGGGACTTGGCCCGACCGAGTTCCTCGCGCCGCATGGACTGACAGTGGATTCGCGCGGCGATATCTACGTGGGCGAGGTGTCGTGGACCAACTGGCCGCAGACCTATCCGGGCCAGGAACGGCCGGCGAATTTGCGGTCGCTGCACAAGTTCAGGAAGATTGGTTGATCGGTCGCAGGCTTAACGTGCCGAGATCGGGTGCCACCCGATAATGTCAGATCCCATTGCTGCGGTGCCGTTGGGCAGGTCCGGGGATTGGTGAAATAGATGCAGCCACCGGACCTGACCACGACGTCAGTGGGCCGGTTGGGCTGCCGTCCTTCCGCGGGGCCGTGGGGTCTTCCCCTCGCCGCGTGGGCCTGGTCCGCTTCACGGCCAAAACCCACGAGCAGAGGGGAAGCCTTCTCGCAGCGGCGCTTCAGTTCATGTGCATCGCGCGGTAGTAGGGGTTGCGCAAAACCCTGCCGGGCAGCGCGCCGCTGTGCTTGCCGTCTTCCATGAGAACCTGGCCGTTGACGACTGTCATATGGATGCCCTGCGCCGGTTCGCGGATCCGCATGGCGCCATTGGGAAAGTCATGCACCACCTCATGCGGTAGCGGTTGCACCGTGTCGGGGTCGAAAACCGTGATATCCGCGACCATACCCGGCTGCAGCAAGCCGCGGTCATGCAGGCCGAAGATCGATGCGGACTCGAAGGTCAGACGCCGCACCGCGGTTTCCAGCGACATGATCTTCTTCTCGCGCACCCACTCGCCCAGCAGTCGGGTGCTGAAACCGAACCCGCTCTGGAACTGCACATGCGCGCCACCGTCCGACAGGCCGATGATCGCATTCGGATAGTTGAGGATCTTCGCAACCGCCTCGTCGTCGACGTTGTTCTCGCCGTGCAGGAACGCGGTTTCCAGGTTCTCCTCGACGACGAGGTCCAGAAAAGCGTCGATGATGCTCTTGCCTTGCGCCTTGGCGATCTGGCCGACGGTCATGCCTTCCAGGCCCTTGTTCTTCAGCAGCACCGCATGTTGGACGGTCATATAGTCCCACCAGGTGCGGCAGATTCCCGCCGGAACGAAGTCGATCTTGAATTCGACCGCCTCGGCATGCAGCTTCTTGCGAGTCTCAGGGTCGCTGTAGGCACGCAGCTTCTCTTCGTGCGACGAAAGCAGGATTGGGTGCCAGGTCGGCAGGCCGCGGAAGGTTTGCGTGTTCTCCATGGTGAAGAAATCGGTGATGCGATTGGGCGTGCTGGTCGGATAGGCGCGGATGCCCTGTGCGATCGTCGCATCGACATGCGCCATCTGCTCTTTCCATTCGTTAGGGCGGCGCATGGACTGGTTTAGGTTGTTATAGATCACCGGCCGGCCGGTGGCCTCCGACAGCCGGCTCATCAAACTGCTCTTCATTTCGGCACCGTTACCGCCGCCGCTCTGGATGATGCCGGTGCCGAGTTCGCGCAGCACATCGCCCAGCGCGAAGATCTCCTTCTCGTCGGCCCATAAGGCAGGGACGTGCACACCCTGCGGATCGTAGTGCCCCTGGTTCCGCGATACCGAAATACCGAGCGCGCCGGCCAGCATTCCTTCGCGCACGACTTCCTGCATCGCTTTGATTTCGGCATCGGTCGCCGCGCGTTTTTGGCAGTCATCGCCCATCACATAATAGCGGACCGCGGAGTGACCGATGAGCTGGCCGACATTCACGCCGAGATTGCGGTCGAGCTGGTTGATGTATTGCGGCACCGTCTCCCAGGTGAAGTCGACGGTGCGCAATACATCCATCGGGATCGCTTCAACGTAGGACAGGAACTCGGCGAGCCGTTCAGACTTGCCGGGACGCACCGGCGCCAGCGACAACGAGCAATTGCCGAAGATGACCGTGGTTGCCCCATGGTCGCAAGAAAAGGAGCACAGCGGGTCCCAGGTCACCTGGGCGTCATAATGGCAATGGTTGTCGATAAAGCCGGGTGCCACCACGGCGCCCTGGGCATCGACAGTGCGGGTCGCTGCCCCGCTCAGTTTGCCGATTTCGGCGATCTTGCCGTCCTTCACGGCGACATCACCACGAAACGCCGACATGCCAGAGCCGTCCACAATACGTCCATTGCGGATCAACAAATCATAGGTCATCGGCTTACTCCCTCCCGTTGTTCGGTTCACCCGGGTTGCATATCATTGCGAAGAGCTCAGCGACGAAGCAATCTCGGTCACATCGGCGCACGGATTGCCGGGGGCTTCCGTGTAAAGGCTTGCTTCGTCGCTTCGCTTTTCATAATGACATAGTCTTTTGGCGACAGGGCACGCGTTATTGTGCGGCAGCCAACCATTCCGCTGGAATTGGCTGGGCGCGTTGGTCCGCAACCAGTTTCCTGCGGCGTGCCTGCTCTTCGGCGCTGATTGAGGCAGGGTCCTCGCGGAATTCGGGGCCCAGTGCCATCGCCTTCTTGACGGCCGGCCGTTCGCCGATTTCTTCCAGCCAGCGCTTGACGTTAGGGAACTCGTCGATGTCGATCTTGCGGGTCGCCCAGCTCGAGGCCCAGGGATAGCAGATCATGTCGGCGATCGTGTATTCGCCGGCGGCGAGATAACGCTTGCCGAACAAACCAAGATTCATCACCCCGTAGATTCGGTGCGTCTCATTGTCGAAGCGTCGAATCGCGTAGGTCAGGTCGCCATTGGTGCCGGCCTCGAGTGCCCGACGGAAATGGCCTTGCTCACCCATCTTGGGGCCCTGATTCGCCAATTGCCAGCTCACCCATTGCGCGACATCGTATTTTCCGCGCGGATCCGTCGGACAGAATCGCCCGGTCTTTTCCGCCAGGTAGGTCATGATCGCGCCGGATTCGAAAATCGAGATCGGCTCGCCGCCGCCCAGCGGTTCATCATCGACGATGGCGGGCATCCGGCCGTTGGGAGAAATTTTGAGAAATGCCGGCGTGAGCTGGTCGCCACGGCCGATGTTGATCGGCTTGAAGGTGTAAGGCAGGCCCAGTTCCTCGAGAAGGATCACCACCTTCTTGCCATTTCCCGTGGGCCAGAAATAAATATCGATCATTGGTTCCCTCCCGTTCGAAGTCAGAATGAGCGACTGGCTCGGCCCTGCCGCGGGCGGCCGGCGCGCACGGCTGGGTGGCCAGTCGGGCAGGGACTTTCCTCATCATGGGCGCACGGCTCGGCGACAGCAAGGTCGACGCTGGCAACGCTCTTGCGGTGCGGGATCAGGTGGCCTTCGCTTGACCGGAACGTCACGTGGATGAGTAAATGCGCCAAAACCGCGCCGTCGCGGAACCGGAGAAACGCCGTGAAGACTGTCCATCCGCAGATTCAGAAAGCCCGCGATCTCATGCCACTGTTCGCCGAGGCTTCGGCGGAGAACGACGAGATCCGAGAACTGACCAAACCAGTCGTCAGAGCCCTGATCGATGACGGATTTTTTTGCATGTTGAAGACGAAATCCGTCGGTGGAATGGAACTGAAGCCGTCGATATTCGCCCAGGTGACCGAGGCGATCGCCAGCGCAGATGGATCGACCGGATGGGTGGTGTGTCAAAGCAACGGTTGCTCTACGACCAGCGCTTATCTGGAGCACAATATAGCGCAGGAGATCTTCGGGCGGCCGGATGGGATTGTGGCGTGGGGACCCCCTGGTTCACCATATGAGGCCACACCCGTTGATGGCGGCTATCGAGTCACCGGCAAATGGCGCTTCATGAGCGGCAGCCAGAACGCCACCTGGCTGGGGGCACATCTTCGGGTCGCGGGCACGAAGGAGATCAAGACCTTCCTGTATCCCAAATCGAGCGCCACGTTCCACGACATTTGGCATACACTCGGCCTCCGTGGCACCGCCAGCAACGAATATTCCGTCAACGATCTGTTCATTCCACATGCGCGTGCCATCTATCGCGACGATCCACGCGACCGCCAGAGCAATAGCCCGTTGTACCGCTTCACCAGCAACCAGCTCTATTCGATCGGGTTCGGTGGCGTCGCACTTGGTATCGCACGGGGGACGATGGACGCGTTTTTGGCGTTGCCGCGGGAAAAGACCCGCCGCGGCGCGGCCAAACCGATGGTGGAGAACAATGTTGTCCAGTCCCACGTCGCACAGTCCGAGGCGCGATGGCGATCCGCACGGTATTTCCTGCATGCTGCCGCGGATGAGGCATTGGAAACGATCGAGGAAACGGGTGCAATGGAGCCGGACCAGCGCGCGCGCCTGCGCCTTGCCGCCACCTGGGCCATTCAGTCGTCACGGGAGATCGTCAATACTCTATACCACGACTGCGGCTCGATGGCGGTATTCGAGGATAACCCGTTCGAGCGGCGGTTGCGCGACATCCACACGGTCGCGCAGCAGGGCCAGGGACGGATCCTGCACTACGAGACAGTAGGGCAGATCTTGCTCGGCCAACCGCCCGAGAACATCTTCTGATCGAAGCTAGAATCCGGAATCAGAGAAGCGCGATATATCCCGCTGCATGTCATAGCGAGGAGCGACAGCGACGAAGCAATCTCCGTGTGGCGCACCGCACTTTCATCCAATCGCGGGCCGGCCCGCCCGGCCGGTGCAACTCGCAATGACATGAAGCGTGTGAATCACGCTTCCCGAGCGGCGCGGCCCAGGGCCGGGATACGTGCGGGATCGAAAGGTGACACATCCACTGACTTCGTTTCGCCGTCCAGGACCAGTTCCGCAACGGCCTCTGCCGTGGCCGGCGCGTTCAGGATTCCCCATACGCTGTGGCCTGTCGCCACGTAGGCGCCTCGAGCCCCCGCAACACCGCCGATCAACGGCAGCCCATCCCGTGTCACAGGGCGAAAACACGCCTGGGCCGCGACGACACGAGAGTCTGCCAGGACGGGCGATATGCGGGCACAAAGCGCCTTCAGGCGGTTGATGGCACCATCGTCCGGAACGACATGCCGAGGATCGATTGGTATCGCCGACTGGCTCGAAATCGCACACACATAAGTTGTTCCGTCGTCGCGTGGGAAAACTTCTGGAGACAGGATTGAGCCGGGACTTTCCTTATAGTCCAGGAACAAAGCCTCAGGCTCGATCGCATCTCCGGTTTCGTATATCAGGCTATGTCCCTTCAGGCCGAAGACCGGCGGCAGCGACAGCCATTGCGCTGCCAGCGCAGACCATGGCCCCATTGCAATTACAACGGCATCGGCTTCGATTGTCTCGCCGTTGTATTGTACGCCGACCACATCGTCGCACCGGCGCAGCAGCCCGGTGACAGTGCCGAGCCGCAACTCAGCGCCGCGCTCTTGTGCCGCTCGCATCATGGCGGCGGTGAAAGCCGCAGGCCGCACCTGCGCCGTCGTACTGGTAGATCCAAGCAGGCCGTTGATTCTAACATCCGGCGAAACCCACGCCGGCCCCGGTCCGCGCGCTGGCCGCTGTAACGGCGGAGAGAGCATGCCGCCGTAGGTTGTCATCCGGCGGTAACCCCATGGGCTGCCAAGCTCTTCCGCAAGTTCGGCATGGAGCGCGAAGCTGCGGCGGGCAAGTTGCATGAGAGGGGTACCGTCGCACCAGTCCATTGCCAGGAACCCACCAGACTTGCCGGAAGCGGCACATGCGATCGCGGTTTGCTCTATGACGATGACATCCGCGCCTCTCGACGCGAGACGATAGGCGATCGAGGTGCCAATGACGCCTCCCCCCACAATGATCGCGCGCAAGGGTTCCTGCTCCTTCTCAGTCGCCGGCTGACGGAACTCACATCTCGATCATTGCAGCGCCGCTATGCCCGAGACCGGAACGCGCGCCGCACCTGGCCGCCGCTCATCGAGCAATTGTTTTGCCTCCTCCAACCGGCCCGCGTCGATATAGGCCTTCAACAGTGTGAACTCGATCAGGTCGTGTTGCGCCCGGCTGCCTCCGATGCGTTCGTTTTCCTGCGCCAAGGGAGCTATTATTCTGATCGCGTCGGCAAAATCACCGCGTTCGAACGCCATGAAACCGCGCGCCAGCGACGGGAGATAGGAACCGGACGGATAACGTCCTTCGCGCGCCATTGCTTCCATCTGGCTGGTGCGCTGTTGCTGCGCCGTATCATCACGCGTGACCGTCTGTGCGAGAATGACGTGCAAGTCCGCAAGCCCGCTGCCCGGTCGTGGCAGCGCGTCGTTTGCGTATTCATGGATTGCCCGCCACGCAGCGGCATCGCGCGGATGGCCAGCAAGTTCGGAGCGCCAGAGAAACGCCACCCCATCCGACACTTTTTGTTGTGGCCCACCGCTGTGCCGGTCCAGCGCGATAGCATCTTGATAACGCCCCAGTGCCTCCGTCCAGTTGCCGGCCTGCAGCTCGCATAGCGACAGATGCCAGTTCAGATGGCCATGAAAGAAGCCGTCGCGCGGATAGGCGGCCAGCCAGGAGGACAGATAGGCGCGCGCGGTGTCACGATCGCCACTCTCGTAGCAGACATGGGCGAAACCATGTGCGCCATGTGCATTGTTCGGGTTGGCCGCAACCGATCGCTCGATCTTTGGACGGGCGGCCGTGAGTTGGCCATCCTCGGACAGCGCCATGGCATGCTGGGCGAGGAACCAGTAATCGTCGCCATAATGCGGCGCGAGCCTGTCCATCAGCACCACGATTTCGTGCTTCTGGCCAATGCGGCCGGATGCGCCGATCAGCCCATTCGGATTTGACGCATTGGCGAGCACCAGCGCGTCGCGCGGCCATGCCGTCAGATGCTCGTACAACGCGGTGGTCGCAATATCGGTCCTGCCCGCCAGCAGCAGGTCGAAGAACGCGACGTGTCCGGATTCACGTGCAGACAGACCCGCGGATACATCCTTGGCTGCCGCCAGGGCCGCGCGCGCCGCGGCCACATTACCTTCCCGCAGCAACACCTGTGCCTTGCCGGCGTGGGCCAAGGCAAAACCACTATCGGCGGCGATGGCATGATCAAACGCCGCCAGCGCGCCGGGGTAGAGGGTAAGTGCCAGGTCGCAGCCTTCGACATAGGCGTCGCGCGCGGCGATAGAGGCAGTGGACAAAGGCAGGTCATAGCGATCGGTGAGCATGGCCGGATATCACTCCTTTTCCAAAGGCGCGTGGAACTTCGCAACGGCCAGCCGCCGAAGCCTGCCTCCCGCGCGAGCTTCGCAGATTCCGATAGCATAAGTAAGCCCGTTCCTCCGCCGCGGACCAGTCGGGTTGATCCGGCCCGCAGTATTGGGAAGCGTGATTCCCGAACCTTAATCGTTAGATGCGCTCAAATTGCACGATGCGCCGAACGCGGCCCCACGCGCCTGGCTGCACGACATAAATGTTGCGCTTTGAATCACACCAAATCCCGTGGCACGAGCGGTGGATCGGGTCACCCCAGCGCGCCAGGCGCTCTCCGTCCAGAGTTAGGATGCTGACCATCCCGCCGTTATGTTCGGCAACATAAACGATGTCGTCGGCATCCACATAGAAAAATGCAGGACCGATCAGTTCGCTCGGCCAGATCTCGAGGAACTTGCCATCCTGGTCAAACAATTGCACGCGGTCGTTCTCGCGATCCGCCACGAGAAGTCTACCGCGGCGATCGAACCACACGCCGTGAGGCAGATTGAACTGCCCTGGTGCTGTGCCTGGCTCGCCCCAGGAGCAGAGATATTCGGCCTTGGGCGAGAACTTGTGGACTCGCGCATTGCCATAGCCGTCGGTCATGAACATCGTGCCGTCAGGCGCAAAGGCGATGTCCGTTGGCAGATTGAACGGCCCGCCGCCATGGGTAACTTTCTTCCACGCGACAGAGCTGTAATCGTCAGCGGGCACGCCGGTGTCGGAACGATGGCCGCGCTCGCCGATGGTTTGCAGCAATTCGCCCTCCGGGGTGAACTTCATGAACTGCATGTGATGGCCGTCGGTGAGCCAAAGATCGCCTTGCTCATCGAACCGGATCGCATGCGGAAAGCGAAACAACCCCGCACCCCAGGAGAACAAAAAGTCGCCGTTGCGGTCGAATACGACGACCGGGTGCTCTGCGCTGCGATTGAAGCAGTAAACACGGTCTTGGGGATCCACCGCGACGGCTGCCGGCTTCATCTCGATGCCGGCAGGAATATGCGCCCAGTCCTCATGCACCTTGTAGGTGTGTTGGCCGCTCCCGACGATTTGTTCCATGGCTTCCTCCCGATGGGCTGCTTGGATGACGGCTGGCGCGGTGGACCTGCGATCGGCGCAAAATGTGCGAGCCAGGTCACAGGTCGCCGCATCCGTGCGTTATTTGTCGCGCCGAAGCACGGCGCGCGTCCAGCCGCCTCGACGATGGCCGGATCGGGCCCGGCTATGACGAGAGGGCGGCCATCGCCTTGGGAGTTACCGCGTAGGGGCGTCTCCCCTCAGGAGTCGGGAGAGACCTTTGTTGTCAGCCCTCGAGCATTTCCCGCAGCGCCGCGCCGCCCAGGCTGGCGCGCAGCTTGCTCAGCGCTTTGGCCTCGATCTGGCGGATACGCTCGCAAGTGACGTTGAACTGCTGGCCCACTTCCTCCAGCGTGTGATCGCGATCGGTGCCGATCCCGAAGCGCATGCGCAGGATGCGTTCCTCGCGCGGCGTCAGGCCGGAGAGCAATTGCGCCGCCCGCTCGCGTAGCACGGTCTT
>DATKPQ010000133.1:0-42468 GCA_035523995.1 Acetobacteraceae bacterium
CTATCGCGGCAGGTAGCGCTTTCAGCAGCGGACGAACCATCGCATGCTCCTGCTCGCCCGGTCCGCCGAAAATCGCCGGCACAGCGTCTCGAATCGGCCCCTCTGCCAGGGCATGAAACAGCGCCGCGAACCGCTCGGCAGGCCAGATCTTAGTTGGCCAGTTTGCGGTAGGACCCAGGCCAATGACGGGACGATCGACGGGCACCAAGCCGGCGGCCCGCGCGTGGTCTGAAGGTGCCGTCCAAACGACAGGCAGCGGGGAACGATCGAGGCTCAGCAGTGCCGCGAATTGGTCAATCTTGCGCCCAGGCAGCCGCCGCATGACCGCACGCCGGCGGGTCGGCACAAGAAACGCCAGGGCGGACCCACGAAGATCCACCACAAGGTCCCACCGAGTACCGACGACATCTCGCCATAGTGGCAGCCAGTGAAGATGATACCGGCGCTTGTCCATAATGATGGTGCGCTCGCGATTGGGCATGCGGGCGAACACGCCTTCGGCAACCCGGCCGCAGGCGACAGTGATGCGACACTTGGGGTAGGTTCGAATCAGATGATCTAACAGACCGGTGGAGATGACGGCGTCGCCAATCCGGTTGGACGAAATGAACAGAATTTGCATTGGATATGCAGACGGCACGGTCACACGGATGGCGCGATGGAGCACATATCGACCATGCATCCGGAACTGAATTCAATGCCTGTCATTCTCCGCTTCTCGCGCAGGACCCGATCATCGATGAAGTTCGCCAGGCGGCTCGTATGGAAGTCGTGGCGCAGAGCGTCGCGATCGTACTCGTCCCGCACCCAGTCCAGGAAGGGCTTGCGGCCCTCACCGTTGCGCCTGCCACTATGCGCCGGTGCACGGCGCACTGTTTGATACAGCTCCATTGCAAGAGTCAAGGCGATCTGCCCCCGTTCGAAGCTGACAACGCGGCACGTCAGCGGGCCGGACGTTGAGCCCGCCGGTTGGCGGGCGGCCGATGGCCCGGTTGCTTGCTGCTTTCACCAAATCGTCGCGTGTCATCAGCGTCGACCCCGGGTCGCCGGCGTCCTGATCCCGCGCTTCGAATTCCCCGCGGGCATCGAAGATCGGGCGGCGGCTATCCTGGCGTCAACCGGCTCGGCAGGCGTTTCGGGCGGTGTGATCCGGCGCGGTGGAATTTTCCCCCGGGATTTTTCCTGGCAAAGAGGCCCTGGCGTTTCGCACGAAATCCCAGGCGATATGAGCCGGGGATGCAGGCGGCACAATCGGCGTTGTGTCGATCCTCGGGGTTCCTATTCTTTGCGCAAGGACAATACGTCGGAACATCAGAGCCGGATGGAGGGTGCTATGCGGTTCGTAGCAAACAGTGGCGTTGGGCTGCGGCGGATCGTGGCAGGATGCGGGATGTTGGGGTTGGCGGCGGTTGGTGTCGCGGCGGCGCCGCAGCCGGCGCGTGCGTGGTGGCATGGTGGCTGGTCGGTCGGGATTGCGTTGCCGCCGGTCGTCGTCGCGCCTGCGCCGGTTTACGTCCCGCCGCCTGCCTATTATCCGCCGCCAGCCTTCTATTATGGGACTCCGGCGTACTACCCGGCACCGGCGCGTGTCTGGATCCCGGGGCACTGGGTCGGCGGGTACTGGGTGCCGGCCCATTGGAGCTGAGTTGGGGCACGGCCGTGAAGCGCGAGCCGCGGCCTTGGCCTCGCTTGAGGTGCCCGGCGTTCTGGGAGCCGGCGATCGTCCAGTTTCGGTGCGCCGGCCCCGAGCACGGTTGCCTATGTTATTGCAAGGCTTCGCAACAACCGAAGCAGACCCGTTTGGGCTCGTGCGGCCTTGCTTGCGTCCGCATGACCGAGCTTGCTTCGTCGCTTCGCGCCTCGCAGTGACGGATGAATGGCGTGACCAACGTTTCCCTGATAGTGGGAGCTAGAAAAACCCGAGCGACTCGCAGCCCGTGCCGGCAGAGAAGCTTGTCTTGTGCCGCTTGCCGGGGATGTCGATGACGTGCACCGAGCCGTCACCCTGACAGCCGACGAACAATTCGTCGCCGCGGAACGCCATGTCCATCGGTTGGGAACCGACCTTGATCGCAGTCTGTACGGTGAATGAGGGGTGGATCAGGCTGACGGTGTCGCTGCGGACGCTGGTGACCGCGAGCATACCGAAGTCCGGGGCGTAGCGTGCGATCTGCGCTGGCTTGGGGACGTTCTGCAGCGGCACTTCGTCGCGAACCTTGCCCGCTTCGGTGTCGATCAGGAACAGGGTGGGTTGGTCGTCGTCCACTGCGATTACCGTGCAGCCGTCTGCGGAGATTGTGATGCCGGCGAGCGGGCGCGGGGTTTCGATCTTGCCGAGAAGCTTGCGGCGCGGCAGGTCGATGACGGAGATCGTGGCGTCTTCCTCGTTCTCGGTATAGAGGTGCTGGCCGTCGGGCGCGATGATCAGGCGGTGGCCGTTGGTGGAGCCGGATTCGATCGCATCGACGACCTTGTTCTTGTCGCGGTCGATCACGGCGACTACCGCCGAGTTCTCGCAGGTGATGTAGATCAGGCCGTCGGGCCCGAGTTTGAGCGTGTGCGGGGCGATGTAGGGCGCGGTGTCGATGGTGGCGGCGAGGGCGCGCCGGTGCAGGTCGAAGACCGAGACGTAGTGCTGCGGGTTCGGATTGCGGCCGTGAACGCCGTCGCCGAAGATCGGCACGTAGGCGAAGCCGGTTTCGGGGACGATGAGCAATTCGTGGACGGTTTTGGGGAAGCCGTCGATGACGACCTCGGTGGCATAGGTCTGTGGGTCGAGGAACAGGACCTTGGTTCCCATCTTGTCGACCGCGATCATGCCATGTTCTACGCTTGCCATGGTTGGTTTCCTTGCCCGCTTCCGATCTGTCCTTGGGGTTGGCCGGATGAAGCGCGACTTTGGGATTGTGCGCAAGGGCGGGCCAAAGCGTAGCCTTGCCAGCAAAGCGGGGAAAATGGAGGTGCGAAGTACCGCGGGTGAGGGTGATCGGGTTGGCACACCGCTCAGCTTCCTGCCGGCCTGATCACCCTCACCCTTGACGCTCCGCGTCTCGACCTCTCGCGCTTCGTGGGAGAGGTTTCGTTCAACTCTCGTCCTGTCCGGCGTGCCCCGTCTCGCGGAGACGGATGTTGTATTTCTTCATCAGGGCCTGGAAATTCGCGCGCAGCATCCCCGTTTGCTCGGCCGCGCGCGTTGCGTTCCAGTCGTTACGTTTCAGGGCATCGAGCACGAACAGTTTCTCGATTGCTTCTACGGATTTTTCGCGGGCGAGCTTCTTGACCTGTTTGAGTTGGTCGCTGGTTTGGGGTGCGTCGAGAGCAATATCGGGTGCCGCTTCGTCGATGTGCACCAGGTGGGCGCGGCGGATCACGTTGTCGCTGGTCAGGATGACGGCGCGCTGGATCGTGTTCTCCAGCTCCCGCACATTGCCGGGCCAGGTGTGGTTCATCAGCAGTGCCAGGGCGTCTTCCGAGAACTCTGTCACCTGCTTGCCCAGTTCTGCGCTGAAGGTCTTCAGGAAATGGAAGGCGAGCGCGGGGATGTCGTCGCGGCGCTCACGCAGGGGCGGGACGCGGATCGGGAAGATGTTGATGCGGTAATAGAAATCCTCGCGGAAGACGCCGTCGGCGACCATCGCCTTGAGGTCCTTGTTGGTCGCGGTGAGCAAGCGGAAATCGGCGGGGCGCGTTTTCGCGTCGCCGACGGCGCGGAATTCGCGTTCCTGGATCACGCGCAGCAGCTTGGCCTGGGTGGTCAGGGAGATGTTGCCGATCTCGTCGAGGAATAACGTGCCGCCGTCGGCGATTTCGATCATGCCCTTCTTGCTGGAGACGGCGCCGGTGAAGGCGCCCTTCACGTGGCCGAACAATTCGCTTTCCAGCAGGGTTTCGGTGAGGGCGGTACAGTCCACGGCAATGAACGGCTTGTCGCGGCGCAGGCTGTTGTAGTGGATGGCGCGGGCGATCAGTTCCTTGCCGGTGCCGGATTCGCCGGTGATCATGACCGTCGAGTTGGTGGGGGCACATTGCGCCACCAGCTTGTATACTGCCTGCATTGGTGCACTGGTGCCGACGACGTTTTCGAACCGGTATTTGGCGCCGACTTCCGCCTTCAAGGTCTGGTTCTCGGCCAGCAGGGCGCGGCGTTCCAGCGCGCGGCCGACGACGCGCTTCAATTCGTCCGGATCGAACGGTTTCGGCAGATAGTCGAAGGCGCCGAGCTTCATGGACTTCACCGCCGTCTCGATCTGCGACAGGCCGGTGATCATGATCACGTCGATATCCGGATGGCCTTCGCGTACCCGGCGCAGCACCTCCAGGCCGTCGATCTTCGGCATCACGATGTCGAGGATCACGACGTCGTAATGGTCGTCTTCGACCTTGCGCAGCGCCTCCAGGCCATCCTGGGAGGAATCGAGCTCGTAATCCTGGTTCGCCAGGATGCGGCGGCAGCTTCGGATGATGATTTCCTCGTCGTCGACGATCAGGATCTTCGCGCTCACAATGCTTCCCCGCTGCTGACTGGTTCGGCGGGGACCGGGGCCTCCATCAGCGGCAGGCGCACCCGGAAGGTGGAGCCTTTTCCCACCTCGCTGTCCACATCGATGCTGCCGCCATGTGCCTCGGCGATGCTGTGGCTGACGGAGAGGCCCAGGCCGGTGCCGACCGCGACTTTGGTGGTGAAGAACGGATCGAAGATGCGCTTCAGGTTCTCGGGCGGGATGCCGCAGCCGGTGTCGGCGACGGACATTTCTATCATCCGCGCCTTGCCCACCAAGGATTGCGGGCTGGCCCGCGTGCGGATCGTGATGCTGCCGTTGGCGTCGATGGCGTGCTGCGCGTTGACGAGCAAGTTCAGGATGACTTGCTTTATCTGGTCGGGGTCGGCCCAAGCCGGCGGCAGGTTGGGATCGAGTTCCAGCCGGATTGCGATGTTGCGCAGATTGGCGGGGGGTTCGACGATACGCACTGTCTCCTGGATGATCTGGTTCAGGTCGGCGTATTTCTTCTCTGGCGGTTTCTCCCGTGCGAAATCCAGCAGGCGTTTGATGATGCTGGCGCAGCGCCGGGTTTCGCGGATCACCAGGTCCATGTCCTCGGCGTCCGGGCTACCGTCTTCCATCTTTTCCCGCAGCAGGACGGAGAAGGTCAGAACGCCGGTGAGCGGATTGTTCAGCTCGTGCGCGATGCCGGAGGCAAGCAGGCCGACCGACGCCAGCTTTTCGCTGCGGGCGGCTTCCGCCTGCGCGATCTGCAGTTGCTCCGTGCGTTGCTCCACTTTTTGCTCCAGCGTACGCGCCCATTCGTGCAGTTCCGCGCGGGAGTTGCGCAATGCCGCGGTCATCGCGTTGAAGGCCTTGGCAAGGGTACCGAACTCGTCGTCTCCGCGGACGGGAATCGATTGCTCCAGGTTGCCGGAGGAGACGCGCCGCGCCCCTGCTTCCAGGTCGCGCAGCGGCAGGTAGACCAGGCGGTGGATGAACAGCGCGGCGGCCAGGGATGCCGCGGCGACGAAGGCCAGCGACAGGCCGGCCATCGTCAGCGTGGTGCGCCTGAGCTGATGGTCCATGTCGGCCAATGAGTAACGGATATCCAGCACGCCCAGAACCGGCGTCGTCGGCGAATGGTGGTGGCAGGCGGCGGTCGCGCAAGATGGCTCGTTGCGGATCACCTGCATGGTGCCGAGCATGCGCTGGCCGGCCGGCGTGGTGAAGATCCAGAAGCGCTTGTTCTGCGGCAGTTCCTGCAACGGCGCGCCGGCGCCATGGCAGGTGGCGCAGCCTTCGGCCTTGCGGTCCACCGTCTCACCGAGTTCCGGGAAGTATGTGGTGTGGGTGATCTCGCCTGTCTTGTCGAGGATGCGGATGCGGTCGATTTGATCCTGTTGCGCGACGTCCTGGATGATGGTGTCCACATAGGCGGGCTGGTTCTGCAACATCGCGAAGTGGATGCTTTTGCTGACGGCCTCGGAAAGCTGGATGAGGTGGCTGGCGTCGGTGTCGATCAACGCGTTGCGCTGCAGCCAGGTGACGACACCGATAAAGAGGATCACAGCCAGGGACAGCGCGACCGCCAGGTTGAACCCGACTTTGAACTTGAGGGTATGCGGGTTCATCGGTCGCTTCCGCGTGGGGACCTCGGCATGCATTCAACCGCCGGCGGGAACATGAGACGAACGCCACCGCGCTCCGGTCGGGGCGCGAACGGCGCGGCTTTTGCCGGCGTCTCCCTGTGACACGCCGATCGCAGTTGCTCACTGATCTATGTCAAGGCGAACCGAAACGGCCTGATGCAAAAGGCTCTCCACCCTGAGAGGAGCAAGCACCGGTTGTTACAAAAAACCGGTTGCATGGAGAGCGATGTGACGAACCCGAGCATATGCGGCTGTATGGCTCGCCGGCTGGGCGCGATCGGTGTGGTTGTCGCTGCCGTCGTCCTGGCACTTGCCTGGACCGCGAAGCCCGCCGCGGCCGCCGGTCCGGATGCGCAGTGCCTCACCTGCCATTCGATGCCGGGTTTGACCATGCCGTTGCCGGACGGCGAGTCGCTACCGCTGACGATTCCGGCCGACGCGTTCGACCATTCGATTCATGGCCCGCTGGGCTGCACCGGCTGCCACACCGATATCGGCCTGCCCGCACATCCCGCGGCGGTGCCAGTGATCAAGAACAAGCGGGAGTTTTCGCTGAAGATGGTGGAGGCGTGCCAGACCTGCCACGCGCAGCAATCCAAACGCTGGCAGACCAGCGTGCACGCTGCCCTGGTGCGCGACGGCAACGTGGTGGCGCCGGTCTGCACGAGTTGCCACTCGCCGCATGCGGTGCGGAAGGGCGTGGCCGAGGCCATCGACACGGTTCCCTGCAAGACCTGCCATGCCGCGATCTTCACCGCCTATACCGGCAGCGTGCACGGCATGTTGCGCAGCGGCGGCGTGACTCAGGCGCCGCTGTGCTTCAACTGCCATGGCGCGCATGCGGTGCGTGTGCCGTCGGAAGTGCAGGGGCTGAAGGATACCTGCCTGAACTGCCACAAGAATGCAGTCCAGGCGCACAGCACGTGGCTGCCCAATGTCGATCTGCATTTCAATGTGGTGGCGTGCACCGCCTGCCACGTGCCGAACGCGCACCGGCGGGTGGACCTGGTGTTGTTCGATGCCACCACGCAAAAGGCGGTGCCCGCGGCGGAAGGCGTGCCGCAATTCCAAGGGCCGGACGGTTCTTCCATGACCGCCCGCCCGGGCCTTGATCCGCAGACTTTGTTCAATTTGCTGCAGTCGCTGAACCGTCCCGGCGTGCCGGACAAGACGGTGATCCAGGGCCGGCTGGAAGTCAGCACCGCGTTGGAGGCACACCAGATCGTGCCGGCTGCGGCGGCGATCAGCGACTGCGCCACCTGTCACCGTGCCGGCGCCAACGCCTTCCAGAGTGTGGTGGTGACGGTGGCGGGGCCTGCGGGCATACCGATCCGCTATGGCGCGAACAAGGACGTGCTGAGCTCGGCGTTTTCCATCGCCTCGATCGGCGGGTTCTATGCGATCGGCGGCACCCGCATCACGATCCTGGATGCCATCGTCATGCTCGCCCTGCTTGCCGGTATCGGGTTCCCGATCGCGCACGGAAGCATGCGGATCTTCTTCTCGCACCTTCTGAATCATCGGCAGCACGACAGAAGGAAAGGTTAGCCAGCATGCAAAGGGTCTATGTTCACCCGCTGCCCGTGAGAATCTGGCATTGGACCAACGCGGCTGGGTGCTCCACGCTGGCCCTGACAGGACTGCAGATCCGCTATATCGGCACGATCAACGTGGTGCCGTTCCGGATTGCGGTGCAGATTCATAATTGGGCCGGCTTTATCATCATCGCCAATTTTTTCCTGTGGTTCCTGTTCTACCTGACGTCTGACAGAATCAGGGCCTATCTGCCGGACCTTCATCCGGTGCGTTACTTCCGCGAGGCCATGCAGCAGGCACTGTACTACAGTTACGGCGTGTTCAGGGGGTTGCCGAATCCGCACCACGTCAGCAAGTACCATTTGTTCAACCCGCTGCAGGCGATGACATATCAGCTTATGATGCTGGTATTGCTGCCGCTGCAGGGGTTCACCGGCGTCTTGCTGTGGAACCTGACCGGCTTTGCTGGAATTGTTGCGGTGTTCGGGGGCGTGCGGGTGATCGACACCGTGCACGTGCTGATCTTCGCCGTGTTCCTGTTTTATATCCCGTTCCACGCCTATCTCGGTACGATGGGCCATACGCCGCTGGCTGACTACAAGGCGATGTGGGACGGCTATGAGGAGGTGGAAGAAGACGAGCGCGTGGACGTTGGCGAATGAAGACTACGTCGGCGGCACTGCCGTTCCGGTTCGACGATCTGATGCTGCTGTACGCCTCGCATGACGGCCAGGCACGGCGGATCGCAGCGCGGATCGCAGTTTGCCTGGCGGAGCAATGGATTGCCGCGTTGCCGCGAGACCTTGCAATGGGCGTGCCTGCGGCGGCGGACCTGAAGACGGCGCCGCTGATCGCGGTGGTCTCGGCGGTGCGCTACGGCCGGCACCTGCGTGCGGCGGAACGCCTGCTTGCGGCGTACAAAGAATCGGGCTCGACGGCACCGCTGATATTCGTGTCGGTGAGCCTGACTGCCCGCAAGCCTGGCCGGAGCAGGGTGGAGAACAATCAATATCTGCGCGCGTCGCTGCAGCGGCATGGTGTTGCGGCGGCGTTTGCGACCGCGGTGGCCGGCCGGCTGGATTATCCGCGCTACCGCTGGCCGGATCGGCAAATCATTCGGCTGATCATGAAACTGACGGGCGGTCCCACGAATCCGCGAAGCTGCACGGAATTCACCGACTGGGACGCGGTGGACGCGATCGCCGATCGGATCACCGAGCTGCGCGATCACTGCGATCCAGCCGTTGTTCGACGCGCCGATGCGTTTGAAAATAGAATTCAGGCGGATTGAAGATGATTAAGCGACAGAGCAGTACACGTTCCCAAAAGGGGCTCGAGAATGAGAAATGTCCAATCAATAGCAATGACTCTCGCGACGTTCGACCAGCGCGAAACACAACGCCGTTCCCTGTTCCTGGCCACATGGCGCGATTTGATTCCGAAGGTTTTCGAGGATGTGCCGAAGTACTACCGCATCGGCAACATCGTTGCCAGTTTCGGGTTGTGGGAGCTATGGGTTTGGCAGTTCGTGCGGACGATCAGGCTGGAACCGGGCTACAAGGCCCTGGACGTGTGCGCCGGCACCAATGACATCGGCATCCGCTTGTTGCAGAAGCAACCCGATCTGGCGGTGACGGCGATCGATCGCAGCCGGGAAATGCAGGAGGAAGGGCAGGACCGCGCCCGCTGCTATGGCGTGGCGATCGAGAGCGTTGTCCAGGATGTGCACACGCTGCCGTTCCCGGGCCAGTCGTTCGATGTGGTCACGTTGCAGGCGGCCTCACGGCATTTGCAACTGGACAAGGTGCTGCCTGAGATTCGTCGCGTGCTGAAGCCGGGCGGCCATTTCTATCATTGCGACATGCTGAAGCCGCGGTCGCGACTGGTGCGGGCAATGTATCTGCGGTTCCTGCGCTGGTCGGTGGCATGGACCGCGCTGGTGTTCGACTCCACCAAGGCATCGCGCGATTGCTGCGAGTACTTCAAGGAGGCGATCGAGAATTTCTACACGCCGGAGGAGCTGTCGGAGATCCTGCGGCTGGTGGGGTTCGAGAACGTGACCTGCCGGAAGAGCATCTGGGGCGGAATGGTGGGGTTCCATAAGGCGGAGCGGGTGTAGGCTCATCATGGCCGGGTCAAGATCCGGCCGCGGCGGCTGTGCGTTCAAATGGCCGCCGCCGGGTGCGCGCCCGGACCAGGTCGCCAGACCCGGAGAAGCGTAACACAGCGCGTGTCACGTCGTTGACAGGCGCGTGACCCTGCCCTCTCGCGCGCAGTACAGCGGCGGGTATTGTGTGCGGCATGTCCACCTCCGACCCGCCCGAAGTCGCCGATCTGGAATCCGCCGCCGCATGGCGGATGCGGCAAGTGGATGCCGATCCCTCCGACCGCCAAAGCGCCGCCGCGGCCGAACGCCTGCAACGGCTGGCCGACGAGCTGCGCCGGATTCAAAGCGCGCCGCTCTTCCGGGAATACGGCGCCATCTGCAACTGGCTGGCCGAATCGGACGATATCACCGACTTCGCCCAACTCGCGCACGAATATCGCCTGCGCATCGGCGCTGACGCGTTCCCTGAAACGGCCGAGGATTACCTTCGCGCCTTGCTCGACCTGGCGCGCCGAACCTTCGGCTGCCCCTGAACGCCAGCCTGCGCTGGCGGCCATCAGTACGCCAGCCGTCCCCGCAACTCTTCAAACGGCACCATTACGGTTGTTCTATACGCCGGCCGCTCTTGCAACCGTCGATACCAGGCCTCGACATGCGGCACGTCGGGGCGCTCTATCTCCAATTCGAAATAACGGTACAGCGCGGTTGCTGCCGGTATGTCGGCCAGCGTCAGGTCGTTCCCCAATAAGAAAAGCCCACCCTCCAGCATCGGATCCAACAACCGGAAATGCGTGGCACAGGCTGCAATCTTCGAGCGGATGGCCGGCCAGTCCCGCTGCGCGTCCGGCGTGCGATAGAAGCCCCAGAATACGCCCATCAGGAAATCGGGCTGCAAGACCGTCTGCGACCAGTCCATCCAACGCTCGGCCATTGACCGTGCCACCGGATCTTCCGGCCACCACCGTGCGCCGCCGAAACGTGCAGCCAGATAACGCAGGATGGTGTGCGACTCCCACACCACCGTGCCGTTGTCATCGAGCACCGGCACCTTGCCATGCGGATTCATTGCCCGGAATTCCGCCGTGTCCAACAGGCCGAAACTGCCGCCGGCCGGAATATGCTCATAGGCCAGGCCGAGTTCTTCAATTAGCCACAGTACTTTCTGCACGTTGAAGGAACTGCGGCGTCCCCAAACCTTCAGCATTCTCATCCCTCGTTGTGTGATCCGGAAACGATGCCAGGCGTTGCGGTATCACGCCGACGTGACCCTGCGGCCCGGTTGCGATCAAGGGCAGTTGTTGCGACACCCCTTGAAGCATCAGGCGTTAACTCGATAGATGCCCGCATGCAACATCCTTTGCCCGGAGTACCTATGAACGCTGCCGTCGTGGCCAGGCCTGCTTCTGTCCCCACATTGGCGACCGGCGTCGACGGCCTCGATGACATTCTCGGCGGCGGTTACGCTCCGACACACATTCACTTGATCGAAGGCCAGCCCGGCGCTGGGAAGACCACGCTCGCCCTGCATTTCCTGCGCGAGGGCGCCAGGCAGGGCGAATGCTGCCTCTACATCACCCTTTCCGAGACCCGCGCCGAGCTGCTGGCCGGTGCCGCCAGCCATGGCTGGTCGCTCGACGGCATCGACATCTACGAACTCGTCCCCCCCGAACTCAGCCTCGATCCCGCACAGGAACAAAGTGTCATCTATGCCGCCGATCTCGAACTTGGCGAGACGGTCCGCATGGTCATGGCGGAACTCGAGCGCATCCGTCCCGTGCGCGTCGTGTTCGACAGTCTCGCCGACATCCGGCAACTGGCACAGAGCGGCCTCCGTTATCGACGCCAGGTCATGGCGCTCAAATATTATCTCGCCCGCCACGGCGCGACTGCTCTGCTGCTCGATGACCTGACGGAGCACCGCGACGACCTGACGCTGCACAGCATCGCGCACGGCGTACTGCGCCTGGAGCATGTGGCGCCTGCATTCGGCGCCGAACGCCGGCGCCTGCGCGTCTACAAGATGCGCGGCCGCGCCTTCCGCGGCGGCTTCCACGACTTCGTCATCCGCCGCGGCGGCATCGTCTTGTTCCCCCGCCTCATTGCGGCCGAACATCGAGAGCAACGACTTGTGGGCGAGCCGCTTGGCAGCGGCGTGCCTGAACTGGACCATCTGATCGGCGGCGGGCTCGACCGCGGCACCAGCACGCTGGTCACCGGTCCGTCCGGCGCGGGCAAGTCCTCGCTCACCCTGCAGTTCGTCACCAGCGCCCTGGCGCGAGGCGAGAAGGTCCTGATGATCGCCTTCGACGAAGTGCGCCACGTGCTGCTGCGCCGCGCCGCCGGCATGGGGATGGACCTGGTTCCATTCGTGCAAAGCGGCTTGCTGACACTGGAACAAGTCGATCCGGCGGAATTCCCCCCGGGCGAAGTGATCAGCCTGGTGCGCCGGCAGGTAGAGCATGAGGGCACCAGGATTGTCGTGCTGGACAGCCTGAACGGTTATCGCAGCGCGATGCTGGATGAATCGTTCCTGGTCCTGCAAATTCACGAGCTGCTGAGCTACCTCAACCAGCGCGGCGTGGTAACGTTGATGGTAC
The DNA here is from genome assembly GCA_035523995.1 of Acetobacteraceae bacterium. GTDB lineage: Bacteria > Pseudomonadota > Alphaproteobacteria > Acetobacterales > Acetobacteraceae > JASHVB01. Next base: position 12,374 of record DATKPQ010000133.1, read on the forward strand.
TTGCGCAGCACGGCCTTGTCGGCCCCATGCAATCGACCGTCGATCTTACCTATATCTCCGACACTGTTCTCCTGCTGCGCTTCTTTGAAGCGATCGGTCAAATTCGTCGGGCGATCTCGGTGATGAAGAAGCGCACCGGGGGCCACGAGTCGACGATCCGCGAATACCAGATTGACGGTCGCGGCATCCGGGTTGGCGGACCGCTGAACGATTTCCGCGGCGTGCTGACCGGCGTTCCCAATTACGTCGGCCTTTCGGCGTCGCTGCTGGGCGCCCGGGCCGATGAGTAGCCTCGACATTCGTCCTGCCGGCCCCGTTCTGGTACTCGCCCCGAACGGACGCGACGCCGCGGTGATCGCTCAGGTGCTGGGGCAGGCGCACCTCGCTTCCATCGCATGTTCCGACCTCCCCGCGCTGGTGGAGTGCCTCGACACCGCTGACCCCGGCGCCGCGCTGATCGCCCAGGAGGCATTGCTCCCGGACGCCGCGCCCCTGCGCGGCTGGATTGCCGCGCAGCCGCCCTGGTCGGATTTCCCGTTCGTGCTGCTGACGTTCCGCAACGCGGTCGGCCCCACCGACCTGCCAACCACCCGGCTCGCCAGCACGCTGGGCAATGTCACGGTGCTGGAACGCCCGCTGCATCCCGTCAGTTTGGTTAGCGCGCTTGGCGCGGCGTTGCGGGCGCGCAGCCGCCAGCGGGACACCGAGGCACTGCTGATCGAGCGCGACCGCCATGCCGCCGCGTTGCGCGCCAGCGAGGCGCGCTTCCGCGCCATCGTCGATGGCATGCCGCAGCCGATCTGGTCCTCCGGTCCCGACGGCAGGCCGGATTTCTTCAATGCGCGCTGGCAGGAAGTCGCCGGCCTGGTTCCCCCGCTTCCCGACCCGACGACAACCACTCCGGCAGCAGTGTTCGACTGGGCGCGGCTGATCCATCCCGACGATCTCGATCGCCTACGCACGGAGTGGCTGGAAGCGGTTCATTCCGGCGCGCCGTTCCGTTCGGAATTCCGGATGAGCACTCGCGGCGGCACGTGGCACTGGTTCACTGGCCGTGCACTGCCGGTGCATGACGACATCTCCGGCGAGATCGTGCGCTGGTTCGGGAGCTGTACCGACATCGATGCGGCGGTGCGGGCGCGGGAGGCTCTGGCGCGCGGCACCGAAGAACTCGAACGCCTGGTGAGCCAACGCACCGCCTCGCTGCAACGCGAAATGCTGGAGCGCGAAAAAGCCGAGGCGGCGCTGGCCCAGGCGCAGAAGATGGAGGCGGTCGGCCAGCTCACGGGCGGCGTTGCGCACGACTTCAACAACTTGCTCACCGCGGTGCTGGGCAGCCTGCAGATGATCGCCAAGCGCACCGAGGATCCCCAGATCCGCCGCTTCGCGGACAACGCCCGGCGCGCGGCGGATCGCGGCGCGCGGCTCACCCAGCAATTGCTTGCCTTCTCACGCCGCCAGCGTTTGGCACCGGAAGCGGTGAACCTCCATCACTTGCTGTCCGGCATCGGTGACCTGCTGACGCGTGCCGTCGGCGCGACCGTCAGCTTGCAGACACGTTTTGCCGGGGAACTGCCGCCGGCTTTGGTCGATCCGACGCAGCTCGAGCTCGCGCTGCTGAACCTGGCGATCAATGCGCGCGACGCGATGCCTGATGGCGGCCGGCTGACGCTGGACAACTTCGCACTGTCCTCGGTTCCGCCGGACCTGGCGGAAGATCTCGCGCCCGGCAGCTATATCGCCATCGCGGTCACCGACACGGGCGCCGGCATGACGCCGGACGTGCGGGAACGCGCGTTCGAGCCGTTTTTCACGACAAAGGAGCAAGGGAAGGGGACGGGCCTGGGGCTGTCGCAAGTGTACGGGTTCGTGCGGCAGTCCGGCGGCACGGTGAAGCTGCGCAGTGCCCCTGGCGAGGGCACCACCGTTACGATCTATTTGCCGCGCAGCGAGACTTTGCCCGAGGCGGAAGCGCCTGTCCCGGCCGACCAGGCCCAGCCGGCAGGTCACGCCCGCATCCTGGTCGTTGACGACGACGACGACGTTCGGGACCTCGTCGTGGCGATGCTGGAGGAACTGGGCTACCGCGTCACATCCGCGGAGAACGGCTACGCCGCATTGGATCTGTTGTTGTCAGACAACGAATATGACCTGCTGCTGGCCGATGTCGCCATGCCGGGGCTGAGCGGGGCCGATGTCGTGCGTGCTGCGCGCGAGGCGGGACGGGCGCCGCCGGTCCTCTATGCGACAGGCTATGCCGATCTGGGGACCTACCGTACTGGATTGGAGGGCGAGGACATGATCCGCAAGCCCTATCGCATGGCGGATCTGGCGAGCAGGGTCGAGCTCGCCCTGCTGCGGGCATCGCGACTCCGGGACGAGCGAGAGTCATCGGATCACGTATCAGATCACGTGAATTCTGAAGAAGTTATACATTCAGAAGTGGTATTAGGTAGCGACAGCGCCTAGAAAATAGTTGGGTTGCCAATAGGCCAGCCCATTCGGACAGAAGAGCGGGCGGATGCGATCAATTCGTCACTGCCGAGGCATCAATTACGTTGACGAGTCTGGACCGCCTCGCTTTCTATGCGGAGCGCGTGAGCACAGAAGCCTTGACTCGTCTCTTTTTGTGCACGGGACCCGCGCTGAAAGAAAAATAGAAACGCTTGCGTGCTAGCCAGGCTCGCCCTGGGAGAGGCTGCCGGATCGCGCGGATGAACACGGCTGGACGAAGTGAGGACTGGACAGGCGCGCAGCTCGCCGAGCGGCTGGCGTCGTTGCAAGGTGTTGCCCCGGAGCCGGTGGAACATGTGATCGGCCGTGTCACCCTCCACGCGGACGGCCACGAGACCCGGCTGTATCATGTCGTCGACGAGCCGGCCCCGCTGCCGCAGGCGGACTTGCCGCAGTGGCTGACGCGCCACCGGCTGCGCGGGGCAGATCGTCTCGGTCTGGCGATGCTGATTATCCGCGAAACGCTGGACGCAACGGGCCTGATCCGCGAATGCACGCTGGAATGGCGTCGCGGCGCGCTGGACGGCCCACTGTCTGGCGATCCGGCGCGGGTGGAGTTTACCGGCGCGGCGCGCATGGCGCGGTTCTATCGTGTCCGCCGCGACGGCAGACTGGTTGAGGTCGCCGGTACCATTGAGACTCTGCCGGCCCGAAGCCTCCCCGCGGAGCATTTCGCCGCGGAGCAAACTGCGATTCGCACCGAGTTCGGGCCGGCAGCCCGCACGGTCGATGCGCGTGAGCCGACTTTGCTCGAATCCATGGTGGGCCTGGCCAGCATTCTGCATGTCCGGCTGGCAGACGGGCGGGAGATCGGCTGTGGCATCGGCTGGCATGGTCCGATGCCGTTCGTGCTGGCCGCCGATTTTCCTCGCTACGCCATGCCGCTGATCCTGGCGCCCGAGAACGAGGCGGCGCTCCAGGCATTGGTGGCGGAAGACAGCCTGGTGCGGCACGAGACCCGGTTGGACTCCCTCGGCCTCGCGGTGATCGCCCGCCGGCGCGGCGGCGAGGCGTTGTTCCTGTTGCGCGCCGAGGCAGGAACGGCGACCGCAGTGCCGTACGAGCCAAATCCGGCCGATATCGCCTCACAAGATCAGGCCCGTTGGATGCACTACGCTGAGACCTATGAGCACTTGACCATGTTGGATGCCTGGCAGGACGGCGACAGCAACGACCTGCTGGCGATCACGGGCGATGAGAGCGGCCAGATCTGGCGGCATCACATCGATGCCGACGGCGTGGAGACCTGGCGCAAGCCGGACGAAACTGCGGCTACGGGGCTGTTGTATCGGGACAAGCTGTCACCCGGCACGCTGGCTGCGGCCGAAGCGGCGGGGTCCGGACCACTCGGCCTGAACGGGCTGGAGGAGACCGAGTCTGCGGACGACGTCCCGGAGAACAGTTTGCTTGCCAAGGCCGAAGCCTATGTAGCGGCGCTGGCCGCTTTGGCTCGAGGGCAACGGGCGGCCACCGGACCGGAGCCGCTGGCGGACACGCTGCCCCAAATCCGTGTGCTGCTGCGGGCGGCGCAGAGGCTTGAGGCCGACCACGCCGTGCTCGAGGCGCGGCTGCTGCTGGCGCAGGTCGAGAACGGCCGGATTCGCCCGGGCCGTTTGGCCAGCGCCCTCGCCAGGATGGAGGCGCGGCTGACCGACGAACTGGCCGCGACCCGGCTGGTAAGCCTGACCCCGGCCCAGTGGCGCCATCTGGTCAGCCCGGCACCGCTCGGCAGCACCGTGGAGCGCGCATTCCCCGAAGCGGCCTACGACGTGGAGGAGGCGGCGCTGTGCCTGGCCTACCGCCGCCCCAGTGCTGCGGCGTTCCACTGCATTCGGATCGTCGAAGCTGGCCTGGCGGCATTGGGCACCTCATTGAAGGTCGATGAGCGACAGTGGCCCCGCATCATGGCGGTACTGCGCGGAACCGCATCGCGAGAGCAAGTGCCGTTGCTGGCCGCGCTGGACCAGGTGCGCCGCTGTTGCCGCGGCGCCCGGCTTGCGCCGGCCGACAAATACACCGAGGCCGAGGCTGAACGATTGTTCCATGCGGTCGGCGCGTTCATGGCGGAGGCGGCCGACGCGATGGTGCGCCGCGAGGCCGGATAGGGCTGCCGCACAGGGCCACCGGCAAAGCGGGCGATCTTCGCCGCTGTGCTCCGCGCACGGCGATAATGAATGCCGCATCGCACTATATCGGCTGCGCAGAATCGACCGGGCAGAAGGGCTTGCGCGCATGATGGCAACGCTTCGTAACGCCGTTTTGGCTGTCGTGCTGGGGACCGGCATGGCACTGGCTGGGCCGGCGTACGCACAGCACGAGGATCACGGGTTCCACCGCCACCCGGGTTTCGACTTCCACGGCCGCGACTTCCATGGCTTCTCGCCGCACGAACTCGACATGTGGCGCGGCGGCCGGTGGGTGCATGGGTGGCACGACGGCCGGTTTGCCTGGTGGTGGACCGTCGGCGGCGGGTGGTACTTCTATCCGGCACCGGTGTATCCGTACCCGACCTACGTGCCGCCGGCGATCGTCGTGCAGCAGGCCACGCCGGTTCCCACTGGCTTGCCACCGGCGCGATTCTGGTACTACTGCGACAATCCGCAGGGCTATTACCCTTACGTGGCGGCATGCAGTGGGCCGTGGCGTCAGGTTCCCGCTTCACCACCGCGATGAGACCTCAGCATGATGTCCTTGAAGGCTTCCGCTGCCGCAATCGCGGCGCTGCTGGTGCTTGATGGCTGCGTGACCCAGCCGATGGGTCCGACCATCACGGTGATGCCGGCGCCGAACAAGCCGTTCGCGGTGTTCCAGCAGGACCAGGCGACGTGCCAGGCCTATGCCGACCAGCAGACCGCCGGCGGTGCGCAGCAGGCGAACAATCAGCAGGTGCTGACCGGCGTACTGGGCACGGCCCTCGGTGCGGGCCTTGGCGCGGCGATCGGCGGCGGGAGCGGTGCGGCGATCGGCGCCGGCGCCGGCGCGATCGGCGGTACCGCGGTGGGCGCGGGACCGGCGCAATATGCGCAGATGAGCCTGCAGCAGCGCTACAACATCGCGTACGCCCAGTGCATGTATGCGCACGGCAACCAGGTGCCCGGCTATACGGCCGCACCGCCGCCGCCTCCCGGCTACGGTCCGCCGCCCGGCTATTCGCCGCCGCCCGGTCCGCCTCCGGGCTACGGTCCGCCTTCAGGCTATGGTCCGCCGCCTGGGTATCCGCCGCCTGGGTGATCTGCGGCCTGGGTGATCTGCCGCCCGGGTAATCTTCCGCTCGGGCGCTGGCGCAAGCGCGCCGTCTCCAATCGTCAGCCTGGTGCGATGGCAGGCCGGCGCAGTCGCTGCGCCGGTCGCTGTCGTCCTGCGTGGCATTGCCGTTCGCCACGATTACACATTGAGAATGCATGGCTGAGAGAGTGACTTCCGGTAAGATTTCTCCGAAGCAATTCGTTAGTCACGCTCATGTCAGTTGGACGGCGATGCTGAAATACCCGCGCAACCGCGGCCCAAGACTGTGGATGATCGCGAGCAACCGCTTGAATTTTCAGAACATTGCCTGCACTGTCCGGCGGCGATGTGCGGTGTATTTGCACACTGCCAATATTGCCCTGATAATTTCAACTGAAACTTAACATTTCGGCTGATTGCAGACTGCAACTGGGCAAACACGCGACGCCCGGATAGTCGCGCGGCCGCGCGTCATCGACCCTGAACATGAACCCCCGTAATCGCCGCCCCCGCGCATCAACGCTTGTACGGAGAAACGTGAAAACATGTTCGGGGAGACTTTTGGCACCCGGTGCCTGCCGGCAGGCACCGCTTGCTCGCTCGCGTTTATGTTACTTGCAAGTATTAGTCCCGCAACGGCGCAAACCGCTGTGAATGCCGGCGAGGTCAGCGCCACTGGCACCGCCGGCGCGGTGCCCGGCACCACGACGCAGCCGACGCAGCAGCAGGTCTTCACCTCGCCGCAGACCGTGCGCGTGCTGAACCGCCAGCAGATGGATGCCGCCGGCCCGGTCGCCGGTGCGGCGCAAATCCTGTCCTACACGCCTGGCGCCAACGTCACCGGCTACGGCAATACCGGCGCCACCAAATACACCATCATGCTGAACGGCCTGCAGCAGGGCTGGGGCGGCTATGGCGGCTATACCGATAACGGCTTGCTCGGCGTAACATTCGACGGCGTGCCGGTGGTCGATCCTCTGAGCGGCCTTTGGCAATCGCCGACCATTCCGCAGACGTTCATGATCCAGAACACGAACGTCACCTATGGCCCAGGCGATCCGGTCAACCGCTGGTACACCAATATCGGCGGATCGGTGGAGTTCACGCCGTTGCAGCCCACCGCCAAGCCCGGTGGCGATCTGCAGATGACCTATGGCAGCTTCAACCAGAAGAACCTGGCCTTCGACCTGCGCACCGGCACATGGCATGGCTGGTCCAGCATCCTGGCGTTCGGCGGCGGCAACGGCAATAGCTTCCGCGAGGGACCTGACGGCTTCCAGAGCCCGAACCACGACTATGCCGTGTTCCTGAAGACGGTGAAGGCGTTCAAGAGCGGCAACTTCAGCCTCGGCGCATATTATGCGGAAAGTGGCGGCTACCGCCCACAGGTGATCCCGACCACGGGCAATCCGGCGATTACCATGAACGGCCTGCCGGGTGGCGAATTGTACAGCCAGCAGACCTCCGGCTTCTACAGCACGCTGCCGTACAATTCCTATGAGAAATACGACACCAACGAGATGCTGCTGATCTACGGGCGGGAGAACATCCAGCTCGATGACACGACGACGCTGCACAACCTGACCTGGTACATGCATATCGGCCGGCTGCACTCCCGCCAGTACGATGTCTTCGCCCTGGGACCGCAGCAGGACGAATGGAACGACCCGCACACCAATGACTTCGGCGACAAGCTGTGGCTGACCGAGACGCTGCCCTTCAACACCGTGAACGTCGGCGCCTATTACATCTACGGCGATTACAACAGCCGGAACAATTTCTATAATCCCGCCGATGGCGGGGATGAGAACCTGGTCAATATCGGCGGTAAGATCCGCTCCTCCTATTTCAGCCAGAACCAGATCGCCGCCTTTCTGCAGGATGACGTAAGCCCGATCCCGATCCTGCACATTATCCCCGGCATTCGCGTGGTGAATTACGACGAGCAATACACCAGCGCCGTGTACAGCGACTTCAACTTCGCGCCCGGCGTGGAGCTGAGTTCGCATTGTCCTATCACCCTGCAGTCCTCGTCGGGCAACACCACCAACCAGAGCGCCGATTGCGGCGATGACGAGCAACGCACCGGCCTCGAGCCCTCGATCGACGTTGCGGTGACGCCGCTGCCATGGCTGACGCTCTATGGCGGCTACCAGGAAGCCTACAAGTCGCAACAGGTCGGCGGCGGCGGCGGTTTGTTCCAGTCGGTGGACCCGCGCAGCTTCAAGCTGACCCTGGGGCAGTACTACCAGGTCGGCTTCAAAGTACATGTCAATCACGTTGCCGTCTTCAACAACCTGCTGTTCGGGGCCAACTACTACCACATCCGCGTCGCCCACCAGGAAATCGACACCACCCTGGGCAACGGCGACGTGATCTCGGCCAACGGCACGTCGGAATATGACGGCGCCAATTTCTTCATCGATGACGACCCGGTCGCCAACCTGCACATGTTCGCCAACGCGAGTGTCGAAAGCGCAACCTACACCAGCTTTGTCACCGGCGGCCTCAGCTACAACGGCTCGCCGGTGCCCTATGTGCCGAAGTCCACGTTCAACGTCGGTTCTGCCTACGACATCACCTACCGCGGTATCGTTTTCGAGCCGCGGGCCTGGTACCAGTTCGTCGGTGCGCAGAACCTCTTCAACAACGAAATCGGCGCGCCCAGCGGACAGACCATGCCGTCATACGGCACGCTGAATCTCGCATTGAAGACGGTGGTACCCCTCCACCTCGGCGGCAGATGGGGCACCCGCTACATGGACGTATCGCTCACCGCACTGAACGTGCTGAACAAGCAATATAACGAATACGAGTACATCTCCTCCGGCGCGTATTTCGGCACCCCCACCGGCGGCTACGTGCTGGCCTATCCAGGGGCACCCTTTTCCATCTACGGCACCGTCGGATTTCATTTCTGATCCCGCGGCAACCGGTCATCGATCTTTCACCCCGCCCCGCGGCCGCCGCCATCACACGGCGCCGCGGGGCGCTTACCGCGACAAGGAGTTCCGGGTTTGAATCTTCGTTACATTCAGCATCTCGCCAACTATTCCGACGGCGTGCTCTACGCTTTGGCTGCGCTGCTGCTGCTTGCGCTCGCCGTCATGATCGACCGGTTTTGGTATTTGCGCCGGACCATCCTGCTGGGCCGTCGCATCGTGCATGAACTCGGCAGCCATCCGGCGCTGGCAGCCACCGAGCTGGATGCGCTGCGCACGCGCGCCGGCGCCCTGCCCGAGGCGGCATTGGTCACCACCGCCCTCGCGCATCTCGGGCTGCCCCGGGACGAGCTGTCCGGACGTCTGGACGAAACCATCATGTTGCTCGCCCCCGACCTCGACCGCCGCATGTGGGTGCTCGATACGATCGTGACGCTGGCACCGCTGCTGGGCTTGTTCGGCACGATCATCGGCATGTTCCACGCCTTCTCTGTGCTCGCCAGCCCGGGCCACGCGCCGGTGGAAGTCACCAGCGGCGTCGCCGACGCGTTGGTGGCGACAGCCAGCGGCATTTTCATCGCCATGATCGGTCTCGCCGCATTCAACGCATTGTCCGACCGCGTGCGCCTGGTGCTGCATCAACTCGATACCGTGAAGACGATGCTGCTGAACCGCCTTGGCGGCGTGGCCGCCGCCGGCAGCCACACCGCGGCAGGTACCCCGCTGCGCGCCGTGGCGCGTCGGGAGTAGGCCGATGCGGCTGCGCTATTTTGAATACCGCAAGGGCCGCATCGAGATCATCCCGATGATCGACGTGATGTTGTTCCTGCTGGTCTTCTTCATCATCGTTACCCTGCAGATGATCCCCGATGCCGGCGTGAACCTGCAACTGCCGCGCGCCAGCGCGGTGCAGCACCTGCCGCATCCCAAGGTCACCGTGAACCTGCTTGGCGATGGCAGCATGCAGGTGAAGGGCCACACACTGACGGCCGCGGAGCTGACCGCCTTGCTGGCGGCCGACGGCAACCCGGCGAAGACGCAGGTGACCGTCGCCGCCGACAAACAGGTGCCGTTTCAATTCTTCATCGACGTCATGGATGCCGCGCGCAAGGCGGGCGTGACCGATATCGGCGTGGCGGCGCAGCCGACCGGCGCGGTGGCGGGCCCACCCACCACACAGACACCAGCGGGATCTGCGCCGCAGCCCGCCGGAACGCCCACGGCAAGCCATCCCCCCGCCACCCCGCCATCCCCGTCGGCGGCAACTGCCGCCACGCCGGCACCATCAACACCGCCCGCCGCGGCGCCGCCCGCGACTGCACCTGCTGTTTCGACGCCAGCCGGTTCGACCCAAGCGGCCAGCACGGCGGGCACCAGCCCGCCAGCCGCCAACGCGCCGGCCGCTGCCGAATCTGCCCTGACGGCGCCGGCCAAAGGTAGCGCTGCCGCCTCCGCGCCGGCCGGTGCTCCGCCTGCCGCAACGAAACCCTGACCGCCATGCCCGCCCTACCACCGCCCGGCGCCGGCGACGGTGCGCCGGCCGACGGGTCGAGCCATCGCCGTTCTTCCAGGCGTCCCGGGTTCCTCGGCTCGTTGGCTGTTGCCGCAGTGTTGGAAGCCGGTCTGCTGTTCGCCGTTATCCGGCTGGCGGCGCACCCAGGTGTGGTCGCGGCACCGCAACCGGCGCACGTGCGGATCGCGCTGATCGCGCCGGCCCCGCCGAAGCCGCCGCCGGCCAAGCCAAAGCCGACACCCAAACCGCCGGCCCCAAAGCCACCGGCACCAAAACCGCCGCCCCCCAAACCGCCGCCGCCGAAGCATCTGCCGCCGAAGCCGCCGCCGCCGAAGCCGCCGCCGCCGAAGCCGTTGCCGCCCAAACCGCCGCCGCGACCGCAACCGGCGCCGCTGCCATTGCCGCCGGCACCACCGCCTCGTCCGGTACGTCAGCCGAGACGGCTGCCGCGCATTCGCCCGCGTCCGGTGGCGAAGCAGGTGCGGCGGCCGCATGCCCAACTGGTGCACGCCGCGCCGACGCCGATCCAGCCTCCGTCGCCAACCCCGGCGGCGATCGCCAGCATGGTCATGCGCTACGCTGCGATCGTGAATGCCAGGGTGCAGGCCCATCTGACCGTTCCCGGCATGGTCCAGATGATGCACCTGTCTGGCGCGACCTTGGTGGCAATCCGGGTCACGCCGGGTGGACGTCTGGCCGACGTGTCCGTCGCGCGGTCGTCGGGAATCGGCGCGATCGACCGCGCCGCCATTGCCGCGGTGCGCGCCACCCCGCTGCCCCCGTTCCCCGATGGCATGCCGCAACACCCGGTGACGTTCGACCTGACGGTCCGGCTTGACGCGTCCTAGCCGGGCTTGAGCCGGCCAGCTACGCAAGGCTGGTTGGCGTATTTGGCGTGCAAACGCGACCAATCCGCTCGGGTAGATGGCCGGGTCAAGCCCGGCCATGACGGGACCAGTGCAGCGCCCAGCTTAAATTGGCGCCTAATGGGCCCTACCCCGCGTCGTGGCGGCGGGGCCAGGCCGCCCTCGGCCGATAGACAGTATGCGATCACAGCGTCAGCCCGCCATCGATCACCAAGGCCTGGCCGGTGATGAACTGCGCCGCGTCGGATGCGAGATAGACTGCAAGCGCCGCGATTTCCTCCGATGTGCCCAGGCGGCCCATCGGCTGGCGCGCGATGAACGCGGCGCGCGCCGCTTGCACGGATCCGGCCGCCGCGGCGTTGGCCTGGATGCGCTCGTCCAGGCTGGGCGTGTGTACCGTGCCTGGGCACAGGCAGTTGCAGCGGATGCCGCGGGTCACGTAGTCGGCAGCGACGGATCTGGTCATGCCGATGACCGCCGCCTTGGTGGCGCTGTAGATGAAGCGGCTGGGCACGCCTTTCAAACTTGAAGCGACCGAGGCCATGTTGAGGATCACCCCATGGCCGCGTTCCAGCATGCCCGGCAGGAACGCCTGCATCGTGTGGAACATCGAGCGTGCGTTCAGCGCGAAGGCGAACTCCCATTCGTCTTCGGTGGCGTCGAGCAATGTGCCCTGGTGCACGAAGCCGGCACAATTGAACAGAATGTCGATGGGACCGGCGTCGCGGGCCGCGCGGGTGATGTCGACGGCATGCAACACATCGAGTTTGGCCGTGTGGATGCGGTCGGACGCGATCTGGTGCACCGTCGCCTCATTCACATCGGTGGCGATGACCCGGGCGCCCTCCGCCGCGAAGGCCAGCGCGGTGGCACGGCCGATCCCCTGGCCGGCGGCGGTGACGAAGGCGGTCCGGTTGGCGAGAGTGTCGGTCATGCGGGCCTCCTGATGGTCCTGGCTGTCATTGCAAGGCGCGCAGCGCCGAAGCAATCCCCGCGGGAGATTGCTTCGGCGCAGCGCCCCTCGCAATGACACCGAGCCGCCCGTCGGTGTCTGCGCGTAACTTCCCACTCGGCTGCCCACTCCGCCAGTGGGCAGGATTGTGGTTGACGGCCCAGCGCCCCGACGCCTGATTTCGCGCTGGGAGGACCCGTGGAGAAACGGACGTGAGCGAAACGCTCCTGCGCGAGATCGCCGACTACTGCCGCCGCGCTCGCATGGCCGAATCCACCTTCGGCCGGCTGGCGGTGAATGACGGCAAGCTGGTCAGCCGGCTGCGGCTGGGCGGGCGGGTAACCAGCGACACGATTGCCCGTGTGCGCGGCTTCATCGACCGCGCGCCCACATCGCCCACGAACGGTGCGGCGGTACCGGATGCCGCGCGGCTGGCGCTCGCCCCCACCAGTCTCGCCCCCGAACGTGCCTTCCGCTTCTACGACAACCGCCAGAAATACCTGCTTTTCGTCACCACCTGCAGCGAGAAATGGGTCATCGCCCAGCGCGTCGGCATGGAACTGGCCAACCTGCATCCCCGCCCACCCGCGTTGCGCGTGTTCGATGCCGGCATGGGCGACGGCACCGTATTGTCACGCACCATGCGCGCCATGCACCACCGCTTTCCCACCATGCCGTTCTACCTCGTGGGCAAGGAGATCAGCCTCGAGGACGTCCGCCTGGTGCTGGAGAAAATGCCAGACCGGCTCTACGAACATCCGGCGACGGTGCTGGTGGTGACGAACCTCTATTACAGCGAGGCGCCGTGGCTGAAACCCAATTCCATCACCGCCGCCACCAGCCTGGTATGGCACGAGCTCGCACTCACCGGTGCCACCGCGCATGATTTCGAAGCGCAGATCACCGAGGCCAACGTTTTTCTGAACGACCACTGGCGTGCCCGCGTCGGCCGCAGCGGCAATCCGATCTATGAAAAGCCCGTCGTTCTGGTGATCTATCGCGACGACCACCGTTTCTTGCTCGACCAGGTGCGCCCGCGCCGTGGTTTCACCGAGGCGAACTACGATCTGGTGATCGCCTCGCAACCGTATCGCGCGCGGGCACCGGCGGAGTTCAAGGCCGAGAAGGTGGTGGCACCCCTGGCACGCGCGCTGGCCCCTGGCGGGCGGATGATCGCCATCCACTCGCACGGCGACGATCCCGGCCTGGAGATCATCCGGCGCATCTGGCCTGGCGAGAACCCGTTCACGACCGACCGCCACGCATTGTTGCGCGCCACCAAAGCTGCGCTGGGTGGCGCCGGCCGGGATTTGAATTTCGGCGCCTATGCCGATGCGCGTGCGCTGTTTCGCTACGACATGCACACACTGCCCAACGAAATCAGCGAGACGATCGGCACCTCTACTCTGTTCGCCGCGTGGAACGCTGCGGTGTACGTGGCGCAGATCGAGGATCAGCGGCTGTCGGAAGCGATCGCATCCGGTGCCTGGCTGGAAGCCACGCGCGAGGTGCTGCGGCAGCACGGCGCGCTGTGGTTCTGGGACGAATCCTATGTAATTTCGCGCAAGCGGGATTCGCGGTGATGGACTCCGCCCTGCCGCAACGGATGGCCGCGCTGCTGCGCACATGCTCCATCGAACTTTCCCCCCGCGATGCGCTCGCCGGCGAGGCGCTGCGTGACTTGTTCGATCTCGGCACGACAGTGTTTGTCAACTTTCCCCCGAGCGTCCGCTATCCCGATGTGACAGCCGCCTGCGTGCGCCTGCGCCGCGCCGGATTCGAACCGGTGCCGCATGTCGTTGCGCGCCGGTTGGAAAGCTATGCCGATGCCGTCGAGTTCCTGCGGCGCCTGACGGAGCAAGCGGATGTTTCCCAGATCCTGTTGCTGGGTGGAGATACGCCGCGCCCGGCCGGCGTGTTCGACAGCGCGTTATCTTTGCTGTCCACGGGCGCGATCGAACGTCACGCGATCAAGGCAGTGGCGTTTGCCGGTTACCCTGAAGGCCATCCGCAGATCGCCGCGGGTGCGTTGCAGGCGGCCCTGGCCGTGAAGCTGGAAGTTGCGCGCCGGCGTGGGCTGGCGGTCTCGCTGGTGACGCAATTCGGCTTCGACGCGGCGCCGATCCTGCGCTGGATCCCAGCACAGCGCGCTGCCGGTGTTGCGTGCCCGATCCGCGTCGGGCTTGCGGGACCGGCGACAGTCGCAACGCTGGCGAAATATGCCGTGCGCTGCGGCATCGGCGCATCTCTGCGCGCACTGACGCACGGCCACGCGGCGATCGCCCGCATCCTGACGGAATCCGATCCAGGCGCGCTGATCGAGACATTGGTCGCCGGCGAAGACCCCAACGCACCGATCGACGCGCTGCATCTGTTCTGTTTTGATGGCGTAAGAAGAACCGCAGAGTGGCGCACGGGCTTCCTCTCGCGCGGAGCGGGAGAGGTCAGGCGAGGGTGAAGCGTAACGCCGCGATACCCGTACTCTAATCCTCTCCGCGCGTAACGCGGGAGAGGGGACAAATCATCACTCCGCGGCCAGCAGCTCCGGATGTACCACGTCGTGCAGCCGTGCGGCATAAGCCGCCTGCCAGTCCGCAGCCGCCAGCACGCACTCCCCGCTGCGCACGCGTTGGAAAACACCCGGCGTATCGACCAAGGGCGGCACGGTGCCATTGTCGCGCAACGCCCGTGCCGCCATCAGCAACCGCCGCCGCGTGCGCGTGATCATCTGATCACTCGGCGCCAGGTGTTCGAACGTGTGATCGACGATCTCGCCCATGCTTTCCGTGATCGCCTGGTCCTGCATGGCGATGTGCACGATGCCGGTATAGATCACGTCATTCCGCTGTGCTTCGCGGTCGATCAGGTAATCGTTCGACGCATTCTGCACCGGCCGCCAGCGGCCGAACCAATCGGTGGAATTCGGCTGATATTCCGGCAGCGGTGTCGACCCCGGAATCTGCGCACCGCCCTTCAGCACGGCGGTGCGCGACGCCTGCTTCCAGGAGAACCCGACAAACATCACGTGCGTGTCGTCCATCGGCACCCAGGCCCGCGCGATGACGCGATCGACGAAATCGCCCTGCGGAATGAAGGTCCAGAACGGAAAGGCGAAATGCGCGAACCGCCAGTACGTGGCACCCTTCTCCGCCGGCCGATAGGCACAGTACATCGTGCCCCAATCGGTATCGCCCACCTGATACGCCGGCGCGCGGTTACTGACCTGGTATTGCAGCCAATTGTCCGCGTCCACTTGATTCGGCCGCACCGACCCCACGTGCAACCAGGAAAAATGCGAGGTGTCGATGTCGCCTTCCAGCGCCTGCAGCCAATTGCATTCGCGCTGGGTGAAGTTCAGCGCCACTTCAGTTTCCGGCAACAGGGTCGCCTCGATCGCCGGCATCGGCGGCGCGGTATCGCGCGCGCCCATATAAACCCACACCGCACCGGCGCGTTCCACTGCGCGATACGCCTTCGCCTGCACCTTGGCGCTGAAATCCTGCTCCGGCGGCAGGTTGGGCATTTCCAGGCACTGCCCGTCGGTTGCGAATTTCCAACCGTGATACACGCAGCGTATCCCGCCGTCCTCGTTGCGGCCATAGAAGAGCGATGCGCAGCGGTGGGGACAGCGATGGTCCATGACCCCGACGCGGCCGGACTTGTCGCGGAACGCGATCAGCTTTTCCCCGAGCAACATCAGGCGTATGGGATCGCCCCCCGCCACCAGCTCGGACGATTTCAGCGCCGGCAGCCAATATTGCCGCATCAGCTCGCCCATCGGGGTGCCGGGACCAACGCGGGTCAGTTCCTGGCCTTCACTGGCGGTGGTCATTTGTCCCTCCCGTCGCGTTTGCCAAAACCTCTCCCACGCAGTGGGAGAGGTCAAGGCGCGCCGGCGCCGCGGGCGAGGGTGACCGGGCCGGCACACAAAGTCTGCTGCCCTCCCGATCGCTCTCACCCTCGTCGCCTGGCGGCACGTTCGACCTCTCCCACCTCACGGCAGAGGTTTTTCATCGCGACCTTGACGTCCCCCGCACTCCCGAGTGCAGATGCACCCGCACGCAACACGGGAGAACTCGTCCATGCCCGCCCGTATCAACCGCGCCATCGAACTGCTGTCGCAGGACCAGGCCATCTACTACGTCGGTCCGCACAGCGGCCACGTGCTGACCTACGCGCAAGGCAGGGACGATGCGGGCACCTGGGCCGACTACATCAACGTCGGCATGGAGCATGGCTGCTTCGACATGACCTGCCTTGCCGAATACATGAGGGGCTTGATGGATGCCGGCTCGACCCGCTCGGGCCATCGCACGCCCACGGTGATCGTGGAAGCCCCGGTGAATGGCATCAGCGCCGACCATGTGCGCTTCAACGCCTGGCAATTCCGCCAGATCCTGGGCCGCGGCGTGCACGGCATCCTGCTCTGCCAGGCGGAGAACGCCGACGCCGTTCGCGCCTTCATCGAATCGTGCCGCTATCCACATCACGCACAAGGCACCGATCCCGCGATCGCCTCCGCGCTGGCACGCATGCGCGGCGCGTCCGGCGGCACCGAAGGCAGCACATTGCCAAACGGCAAGCTGTTGCTGGGCATCGGCGCACGCGGCCGCGGTTCGGAATCCACCGCCGCGCCCATCTGGGGCCTGACGCAACAGGACTACATGCGCCACTGCGATCCGTGGCCGCTGAACCCGGAAGGCGAACTCTTGCTCGGCGTGAAACTGGAAAGCCCCGAAGGCATTGCCAATTGCGAAGCAATCTGTGCCGTGCCCGGCCTGGGATTTGCCGAAATGGGCCCTGGCGATCTGGGACTGTCGCTCGGCTACACCACGCTACAACGCGATCCCTATCCGCCCGAGATGCAGGAGGCGCGCGACCGCGTGCTGGCGGCGTGTAAGAAGAACCGCATCGCCTTCCTGGAAGGCGGCACGCCAGCCAACATCATCCAGCGATTGGACGACGGCGTGCGGGTGATCGCCGACCACAACGAGGAATCCGCCCGCCTCGGCCGCGCGCACCAGAAGCGGACGATGGCGGTCTAGGTGGCTCGTCGCACGCGGGTGACGCTGGGGCTAGGACTTGCGGTGCTGGTGCTGGTGCTGGATCAGGTGAGCAAGGCGCTCGTGCTGCATTCGCCGGCGCTGCAGGATGGCGGCTCCGTCACCGTTGTGCCCGGCATCCTGAACGCGGTGTTCACCTGGAACCTGGGCATCACGTTCGGGATGTTCCGCTACAGCTTCGCCTGGATCGTGCTGATCCCGGTCGCGCTCGCGGTGATCGTTGCCCTGATCGTGTGGCTGGCGAAGGCAGAGCATGTGCGCGTCTCTTGCGCGGTCGGCGCGATCCTGGGGGGTGCGGCGGGCAACGTCATCGACCGCATCCGCTACGGCAAGGTGGTGGATTTCCTGCACCTGCACCTGGGTGCGTTCGACCCGTTCCCTTATATTTTCAACGTTGGCGATTCGGCGATCGTGCTGGGAGTCGCCATCCTGCTGTTGGACATGGCGTTGTCCAGCGGCAAGCGGGCCGATACGCCGCGAGAATGAGCGCGGCCCCTGCTGTCATCGCGAGGTCCAAAGGGGTGAAGCGATCTGCTGCGAGATTGCGCACGAACCGTCCGCGCGCCCTCTCGCAGGAGATTGCTTCGGCCCTGCGGGCCTGGCAATGACATGGAACCGCAGGGCGTCATCCAGGCGCGGGGCCGGTCACCAGACCAGTGGTCAACCCGTGGCTCCACGCACCACCATCGAAACGGTGCGAAATGCCCCGATAACGGCTGAAAGCTCGTAACGGCTGAAAGCTCGTAACGGCAGAAAGCTCGTAACGGCAGAAAGCTCGCGCTAACGCCGTGCCATCTCGCGCAGATACACCGGCAAGTCGGTCGCTGGATTGGCGGCGGGCACGTCGAAGAACATTTCCGCGACCCAGCCGCGGTGGTACGATCCGTGATTCACCACGTGCAGCAAAATTTCCCCGCGTGTCATCGTGCTTTCCTCGCCGCCGATGAAGCGGAACCGGACCGGTTCGGCCAGACTCTCCGGCGATTGCGCTGCGCTCCAGTCGATCCACCAGCGGTTCATCGCCTGCTGCGCCGTCCATAACTCGTCCAGATCCTGGTGCAGCGACACGTTACGCGCCTGGAACCCGTGGTCGCGGCCCTCGATATGCGCCTGCCACACCTTATCGATCAGCAAATTGTGGTTCAGCGTGCCGATCACCGTCTTGAACAAGGTGGGGCGTTGCCTGGTGGCTTCGCCTGGCGGCAGGGCCGCGACCGCCTCGAAGGTGAGGCGGTCCGCCCAGCCACGATAATCCGCGAGCACCCGGGCGGTTTGCGTGTCCATGCGATTCCCTCCCGGATGATGGGTTGAAATTCAGCGCCGGTAATCTGCGCCCTTGCGCTCCACCGTGCGCACCAGCCCTTGCCATTCCATCAGGCCATAGTTCTCCGCGTTGCGGATCTTCCGCATCCGCTCGGCGGCCTTCTGCACGACATAGGGTTCCACCATGACAGGCGGTACATCCATCTGGCGCGCGGTCAGCTCCAGCTCGCAGGCACGCTCCATCATGTAGAGCCGCATCAGAGCGCCATGGATCGTCGGCCCGAAGGTCAGCAGGCCGTGGTTCATCAGCACCACGCAGCTTCCGTGCGCACAGGTGCGGCCGAGCGCCTCGCATTCCTCCACCGTGGCGGGCACGCCGTACGGGTGGTACGCAAGATCATCCAGTACATGCAGCGCATCCTGGCTGATCGGGCGCAGGCCGTTCTCGATCAGGGAGACTCCGGCGCCCGCGCGGGTATGGGTATGCAGCACGCAATTCGCGTCCGGCCGCGCCTTGTAGACGCCGCTATGAATGGTGAAGCCGGCGTTGTTGAACTTGCCGCTGGCGCCGAGCACGTTGCCGTCCATGTCCATCTTGATCAGCGAGGACGCGGTGACCTCATCAAACATCTCGCCGTAGCGGTTGATCAGGAAATGCTCCGGCTCGCCGGGAATACGGGCCGACATGTGAGTGTTGATCGTATCGGTCCAGCCGAAAAAATGGACAACGTGGTACAGCGCGGCGAGACCGCAGCGGGTCTGCCATTCGGCATCGGACATTTCGGTGCGGGCGAGTTGCAGGGCAGCGGACATCAGGGGCTCCGTGGTCAAACGATGAAGCCATCGTGCGGGAGTTGCCGCCGCGGTGCAACAGGCGAGCTGGGCGACACCCCCGTTATGCGGGCAGTGGGTCGGTTTGGACATTGGCTTTGGGTGGGGAGCGGACCTTGGCGCGACAGCACTGATCGCGGGGTCAGCCAGTGCGACAAATGACGCGGACCGCCGTCATGCCGCTGGGCGCCGCCGGCGGGCGGAGACGCGAATACCGTTGCATCCTGCCTGTGCTATCATGAGCCATGCAGACCGCTGACAGCGACCACGGCCGCCTCGAGGAACGGAGCCTCGCGATGCATCGGCTGATTGCCGAGAAGCTGCGGTCCGAACCCGCACTGCTCGCCAAGGCCCTGGATAATCTGCATCGCTGGCGAGACAGCGAAGGCAGCCCCGAGCCAGTGCTGGCCGAGTGGGAGCGGCTTCTGAGGGGCCCGGTCGGCCAGGTGATACAATTTATCACGGAGCGGTCCGAACGTGCCACGCGTCTGCGCCAGTCCAGTCCGTTCGCCGGTTTTTTGACCGCGGCCGAACGCAAGGCCATTTATGAATCGTACTCAGCTCGAACATATCATCCGGGCCGCCAGCCAGATCGCGGATGATGCCGAGATCGTGGTGGTCGGCAGCCAGGCCATCCACGCGCAAAACGCGAAGCTGCCGGCGATCGCCTTTCTCTCCGCAGAGGCGGACGTGTATCCCCGCAACAGGCCGGAACGAGCCGACGATATCGATGCGGCTATCGGCGAGCTGTCGCCATTCCACGCGGCATATGGTTATTACGCCCATGGCGTTTCACCCAATACCGCCATTCTTCCCGCGGGTTGGGAACAGCGCGTGATTCGCATCAGCAATGCGAATACGGGTGGCGCGACCGGGCTTTGCATTGACGCGCACGATCTCGCCTTGTCGAAGTACGCGGCGGGTCGCGAGCACGACCGGGCGTTCAACCAGGCCCTGATCCGGCATGGTATCGTCAGCCGCCGGAAGCTTGCGACGCTATTGCGCGTGATGCCGGTCGATGACGAGATGAAGGGCATTATCACGGCGCGTATGAAGGCGGACTACGCTGCGGTATCCCCTCGCCGTTTGGCGAAACGACAGACGGGATGGTGAGCGCGGAAATCAAGAATTTTGGGCATTTCCGTTGACCCAATAGCCGATCTTCCGCGAGAAGGTGACGGGCGCGCCGGCCGACCGGCGCGAGCTTCTGAAGATGTTGAAGGCCCTCACCCCCGGCGACGTGGCGACGGTAACGCGGATTGACCGCCTGGCGCGCAGCACCTTCGACCTGTTCGCCATCGTCAAGCAGATCGTGGACGCCAAGGCGCAGTTCCGTTCATTGGCCAAGCCGTGGGCCGACACCGGTACTAGCACAGGACGGCTGATGATCGCCGTGCTGGGCGGGCTGGCGGACGTGGGGCGCGACCTGATCCGCACCCGCACGGCGGAAGGACGCAATCGGATGAAGGCGGGCGGGCAGCACATGGGCCGACCACCGAAGTTCACCCCGCAGCAGCAGAAGGAAGCACGGCGGCGGCGGGCCGAGGGCGCGACGCTCAAGGAACTGGCCACGAGCTACAACGTCGGGCGGGCGACGACTTCACGGCGTTCCATGTAAAGAGCATTGCTATCATGCCGACACCAACGACCAGAGCGCTTATAGACCCGTTGTCCGTGTGTGCAGTGCCATTGCGAGCCCGCCACGACGCGGAAATCGTGGGCCATGCTACAGGATTTTTCTTCAAAACGCGGTGACCGTGTATTCCTGGTTTCGAACTGGCACGTATTCTCTGGGCGAGATCCGAGCACAGGTCAGCCAAAAGACCGGAAGGGGGGATTGTCCCTAACAATCTTATCTTCGCCTATCATCCGGCGAACGATCTTCAGAATCCCATAGAAATGGGAGGTTTCACTCAACTCCCCCGATGGATCCGTGCAATGGCTTCAACACAAGGTCCATGGGCAGCAAATCGACGTGGCAAGCCGCCCGCTCCAGGTCGAGAGACGAGACCTTATTACCGTAAGCCGCCCCACCACCGTCAGGCTACCGCGCGCCGGACCATCACCCCCGCCACCGTCAGCATGACCAACGCGATGAGCGCCATCGGCCAGGCCTGCTGCAAAACGACCGCCATCGGCATGTCCTGCAGGAACAAGCCGCGCGATGCCACCAGCATATACCGCACCGGATCGGCACGGCTGATGAATTCCACCACGGGGGGCATGTTTTCCACTGGTGCGGCATAGCCCGACAGCACGATCATCGGCGAGGCGATCACGAATACGCCCAGCATACCCTGCTGCTGCGTGCGCGCGATGGAGGAAATGGCAAGGCCGATCGCAGTACCGGTGAGCGTGAACAACACCAGCACCGCTTCCAGCAGCAGCAGGTGGCCCCGGAACGGCACACGGAACCACAAGAACGCTGCGACGATAACGATGTTGGCATCCAGCATGCCGACGATGACTCCGGGCATCGCCTTGCCTGCCAGAATCTCCAACGGGCGCAACGGCGTGACCAGCAATTGTTCCAGCGTGCCAAGTTCGCGCTCGCGCGACAGTGCCAGGGCGCTGATCAGCAGCGACATGATCATCGACAGCACGCAGACCAGGGCGGGCAGGATGAACCACTGGCTCTCCAGCGTGGGGTTGAACCAGTCGCGGGTCAGCAGCACCAGCGGCGTGTGGGTCGGGTGCAGATCGGCGTTGTAGTCGGCGACGATGTCAGCCGCGTAGCCTTGCAGCAGCAGCGCGGTGTTGGAGCGGCGAGCATCCACCAGCAGTTGCGCCTCGGCCGTAGTGCCCGCCAGGACGTGGGCGGAAAAATCCTGCGGCAGGTGCAGCACGGCCGCGACCTGTTTGTTGTCCAGTTCCTGCCGTGCCGCACCTGGCGATTGTGGCGCGGCGACGATGTGGAAAGCGGGTGATCCGGCGAACCGGCGCACCAGTTCGGACGATTGCGCCCCAGCATCTTCATTCCAGACTCCGAGCGCGACGTTGGACACATCGTAATTCGCGGCATAAGCGAACAGGACAACCTGCACGACCGGAGGAATCAGCAGCACGCGACGGGTCTTAGGGTCTTTCCAAAGCGCCGCCAGTTCCTTCAGCATCAGGGCCAGGATACGGCGGAACATCAGAATGGTCCTGTGGGATGGACGCGGCGCAGCGCCTCCCATGTCATTGCGAGGTGCCTCTCCGTCAATGCGGGGAGCCCCGCAGTCATTGCGAGCCGCGTAGCGACGAAGCAATCCCCCCCGTCCGCGCCCGTGGTGCCACCGCACGACGGAGATTGCCTCGGCCCTTTGGGCCTCGCAATGACAGAATGTGCGCGGCTCGGCGTCACTCCGCAGACAGGTCTCCCAATAACGATTTGTGCGCTCAATCCAGCCTCCGCCGCGTCACCAGTACTGTTCCTGCCACCGCCAGAGTCGCAGCGGCGGCCAAAGCGGCCAGGTTGGGGAGGATCACCGGCCAGACGTCGCCCGCCAGGAACATGGTTTGCAGGATCGACACCAGGTACCGCGCCGGGACCAAGTACGTGACGAGTTGAAGCCAATGGGGCATGGCCGCGATGTCGTACACCATGCCCGACAGCATCATCGCCGGCATCATCGTGGTCAGGAACGATATCTGCGATGCCACGAACTGGTTGCGCGACACCGTTGAAATGAACAATCCCCACCCCAGCGCAAACACCAGGAAGAAGGCGACCGCGATCGCGAGCGGCAAAAAGCCTCCGCGGAAGGGGACATGGAACAGAAAAATCGCCAACAACAGCGACACCAGCATGCTGCCGATGCCGAGCAGGAAGTTGCAGCCCAGACGCGCCAGGATCATCTCGCCCATATGCGCGGGCGAAGCGAGCAAGGACTCCATCGTGCCATGCTCCCACTCGCGGGAAACGCCTCCGGCGGTCAGCAACGTTCCCGCCATCGTCATGACCATGGCGATGACCCCCGGCACGATGGCATCAGCCGATCGCAGTTCCGGATTGAACCAATAACGGACCTGCAAATCGATTTGTCCCCCCGTGCTCAGCCGCTGCTCCTGCGCGCGGCCGGCGAGCCAGACCTCCAACGCGCCGCTGACGTAGCCTTCCAGCACGCGAGCGGTATTGGGATCGGTGGCGTTCAGGTCCAGCCCCGCAGTCGCGGGCCATGCGCCGTAACGTGACAAATGCTGCATGAAATCCTGCCGCACGACGACGATGCCGCGCACCTGGCCGGCCGCCAGCGCGATCTCGGCGGCATGCACGCTGTTGGCGCGTTGCACCGACAAATACGGCGAGGCATCCATCGCCTGGATCAGGCCGCGCACCTCTTGTTCCGGCGCATCCGCCACCAGGGCGATCGGCATGTGGTTGGCATCGAAGGAAATACCGAAACCCAGCACCAGCAGCAGGACCAGCGGCATCACGAATGCGATCAGCATGGCGGACGGATCGCGCACGACATGCTTCATTTCCTTGCGCAGCAGGCCGCGCAGGCGGATGGCGGCTGGAATCATGCGGCCTCGCGTTGCGCGGTGTCGCGCTCGACCAGGGCGATGAACGCGTCTTCCAGCGAGGGATCGGGCATCGACTGCGAGCGGACGCTGGCGCGCAGTTCGCCCGGCGTGCCGACCGCGGCGAGCCGGCCCTGGCTGACGATGCCCAAGCGGTCGCAATATTCCGCTTCGTCCATGAAATGGCTGGTCACCAGGATGGTGACCCCTTCGTCTGCCAGCGTGCCGATACGGTTCCAGAATTCGCGGCGGGTCAGAGGATCGACGCCGGAAGTCGGTTCGTCCAAGAACAGAATTTTCGGCGCGTGCAGCAGCGCCGCCGCAAGGGCGAGACGCTGCTTCAGGCCCAGCGGCAGGTCGCGCGCGACGGTATCGGCATGGGTGGTCAGGTCGAAGCGTTGCAGGGCGGAATCGATGGCGCGGCGCTGGGCCGATCGGTTCAGGCCGTAGACGCGGGCGAAGAATCGCAGGTTCTCGCGCACGGACAGTTCTGCGTAGAGCGAGAAGCGCTGGGCCATATAGCCCACACGGGCGCGGGCGGCGGCAGGCGCGCGCAACAGGTCCAGGCCGGCGACGCGGGCGGAACCGCCGGAAGGCGGCAGCAGCCCGCACAGCATGCGAAAGGTCGTGGATTTGCCTGCGCCGTTGGGCCCGAGCAAGCCGAAGATCTGGCCATGGGGGACCGAGAAGCTGATGTGGTCCACTGCGACGAAACTGCCGAAGCGGCGAACAAGGTCGTGGACCTCGATGGCAGGGGTAGGGGGAGGAGAGGTTGGGCGAGCAGGCTCCCCCTCCTCTTGTGGGCTTGGGCCGTGAAGCGGAGCAAGGCTGGGGGGAGGGGGAGCCTTGTATCTTACTCCCTCCCCAGCCCCCACCAACCGGTCGATAAACCCGTCCTCGAACCTTGCCGGCAGCGGTTCCAGCGCGGTGCCGCCAAGCGCCTCGGGCGTTGGCACCGCGGCGCCCGCGCGCAGCACCAGCCGCAGCGTGTCGCCGGCGACCAACGCGTCGAGCACCGCCGGGTTCTGTGCGGCGCGGCGCGCCACCGCGCGCCGGCCGGCGCCGGGCACTTCCAAGCGGAACACCCGTCCCGCCAGCGGCGCAAGGAACGCGTCGGGTGGGGAGTCGGCGAGCAATCGCCCTTGATGCAGCAGCAGCACGCGGCCGCAGCGCGCTGCCTCATCCAGGTAAGCGGTGGCCCAGATCACGGCCATGCCGTCGGCACGACCCTCGTCCAGCATGGCGTTGACGATCGCCCACAGCTCGCGGCGCGATACCGGATCGACGCCAACGCTCGGTTCGTCGAGCAATAACAGCCTGGGACGCGACAGCAAAGCGCAGGCCAGTCCGAGCTTCTGCTTCATGCCGCCGGACAGCTTGCCTGCCAGCCGCGTGGTGAACGGCGCAAGTCCGGTGAAGCGCAGCAGCCGCGCGATCCGTGCCGTGCGCAGGTCGGATGCCATGGTATGCAGGTCGGCGAAAAGATCGAGATTCTCGGCGACGCTGAGATCCTCGTAGAGACCGAAGCCCTGCGGCATGTAGCCGATCGCCGGATGCACGGCGGCGGCGGATGCAGCCATGTCCTGGCCGAGCACGTGTACACTGCCGGAGGTGGGGCGCAGCAAGCCGGCAATCAGGCGCAGCAAGGTGGTCTTGCCGGCGCCATCGGGGCCGACGAGTCCGGTAATCATGCCGGGATGAATCTCAGCGTCGATGCCATCCAGAGCCACGGCGCCTGGGTAGGCGTAACGGAGGTTGGAGAGGCTGATCACTTGATCGCACCCGCGAAGCGGGAGAGGTCGAGGTGCGAAGTAGCGAGGGTGAGGCTGATCGGGAAGAAAAATGCCAGTCTCCAGCCATTTTTCAGGTTGGGAGGATGGCAGCGTACCTCTCGCTTCACCCTCACCCTCGGTGCTTCGAACCTCGATCTCTGCCACCGCGTGGGAGAGGATTTCGTTATTGGAGGGGTTTTCATCGTTTTCCCTCCGCCAGATGCAGTGTTACCGGCATTCCCTGGCGCAGGCCTTCGTCGGGATTCTCCACCCGCACGCGCAGGCGGTACACAAGCTGCGTGCGCAACTCGGGCGTCTCCACCGTCTTCGGCGTGAACTCGGCGGCCGGCGACACATACCCGATCCGGCCACGATAGGTCCGCCCGCCATCCGCGCTGACCGTCACCGCCGTCCCGGGCGCCAACCGCGGCAGCAGCGGCTCGGGGGCGAAGGCGCGCACCCACACCTCGCCCTGGATCGCCACAGAGAAGACCGTGGCGCCCGGCAGAACCACCGTCCCCGGCTCGATCACCCGGGTCATCACGATGCCGTCGCACGGCGCCACCAGTTTCGTATACAGAAGCTGCGTGCGCGCCAGTTCCAGCGTCGCCTCCGCCGCGCGCAGATTGGCGCGCCCGGCTTCGATGTCCTGCACGCGCGGACCATTGGTGGCCTCGGTCAGCGCCGCCTGCGTCTGCGCCAGCTTTGCCACCGCCGAGTCCATCGCCATCCGCGCATCATCGAGCTGCTGCCGGGAGGACACGTTGCGTGCTGCCAGATCCTGCTGGCGCAGGAAACTCACGCGCGCGTCCGCCAGCGATGCCTGCGCAACGGCCAGATTGGCGCGCGCCTGGTCGATATCCTCGGGCCGCGTGCCTGCCAGCAATTCGTCGAGCTGTGCCTTCGCGGCGTCGCGGCGCGCTTCCGCGAGATCGGCCGCATGCTGATAGTTCGCCGCATCGATGGCCGCGATGACGTCGCCCTGTGTCACGCGATCGCCCTCGCGCTTGGTCATGGCGACCACCCTGCCTGCCACCTGGAAGGACAGGTCCACCTGCCGAATATCGACGTTGCCGTACAGCGTGCCCTGATCGGGCGTTGCGGACAGTCGTTGCAACAGCAACCATCCACCGCCGCCCAGCACGGCGATCACGAGCACCAGGAGAAAAATGCGTCTCATGCGTCCGGTCCGCGAGCCCGGCGCGAAGACTAGCGATACCGATCGACAGACCGGATGATCCAGGTCAATCGGCCGCGCCACGGCACAGACGTGTTGCCCGACTGCCGCGCCCACGACCTGCGCGCGTGCCATGCCCCGGGCGGCTCTGTTCCCGTCTCGCGATTGTTCTTTCGCACCCAACGCCCGCTTGACGCAGCAGAACGGTACAGGGCATTAACCTTTCGTCTCTATCAGCAACGTCTGGAAGAAATGTCCATGTCCATCAGGATGACGCGCCGGGCCTTCGGGGCCTCGGCCGCCGCTGCCCTTGCCGCACCCTTCGTCAGCCGGGCCGACGCCGCTGCACCGATCGAGCTGCGGTGCTCGCTCGATACCGCCCCGTCCCATCCGCGTAACGTCGCCATCCGCGATTTCCTCAGCAAGGTCGAAACCGCCTCCAACGGCCAGATCAAGACGAAATTGTTCGAGAGCGGATCATTGTTCCCCGACCTGCAGGTGGTGAAGGCGCTGGTGCAGGGCCAGGTGGAGATGGCCTGCCCCGGCACCTGGACCATCACCGGCTTCGTGCACGACGCCGATTTCTCGCAGCTTCCGGCATTCTACGGCCGGCCGATCGACGTGGTGCACAAGGCCACCGACGGCAGCGCCGGCAAGTTTGTCAACAACGAGATCCACAAGAAGCTGCATATCGAACTGCTGGGCGCCTGGTTCGACCTCGGCTTCAACCAGTGGTTCTCCACGTCGAAGCCGCTGAATTCGCTCGCCGACCTGAAGGATATGAAGCTGCGCAGCCCGGGCGGCGTGCTGAACTCCTGGCGCATCCGTTATTTCGGCGGGATTCCCAACGTGACGGCGTGGCCCGATGTGCCGCTGGCAATGTCGCAGGGCACGTTCGACGGGCTGATCAGCACCAATGAAAGCACCAACAGCTCCAAGCTGTATGATTCCGGCATGAAGCATTCCCTGCAGGACAATCAGGGGATGGGCCTCTACGTGCCGATGGCGAACCAGCAGTTCTGGAACAAGATCGGCCCGAAGATGCAGCAGACTATGTTGCAGCTCTGGGCTGAGAACCTGCCCACCTGGCGGCAGAACACCGCCAAATCGCAGCTGAATGGCCGCGCGGAATTGCAGACACACGGCGTCACTTTCGTGGACGTGCCGCAGACGGAGCTCGACGCCGTGCACGCGAAGATGGTGAAGGAGCAAGCCAAGGCCGTCGCCGACGCGCAGATTTCGCCGGAGCTGGTGAAGCTGGTCATGGCGGATGTCGGCGCCTGACACTGCGCGCCCGGGCGACCGGCTCGCCCGGGTGATTGCCGTCTGGGACCGTGTCGAGCGGCTGCTGGTGGGATTGCTCGGCGCCTTCGCCTTGGTGATTGCCGTAATCCAGGTGGTTGGGCGCTACCTGGATCCGGCGAACGCCATTACCTGGGCTGAGGAAGTCATCGTCTATGTGGCGGTCTGGGCAGTGATGATCGCCGCCAGCGAGTTGGTGCATCGCGATGGCCACGTGCGGCCCGACCTGGTGTTACGGCTGCTGAAGCCGCGCGTGCAACGCTGGGTGGAAATGTTCAACTGCCTGGTGGCGATCGCCTTCACCTTCGGCATGGTGTGGTACGGCTGGGTCGTGGTCGCCACGGCACAGTTGCTGGACCAGCGCAGCTCCACCGATCTGCAATTTCCCATGTGGATCTACTACCTGGCGCTGCCCACCGGCGGCGGCCTGATGTGCATACGCTACGTGATTCGCCTGCTGCGCTATGCGTTCTTCTTCGACCCGAGGACCATGACAGTCGGCCAGCACATCGCGGTGCATGACGAGGTGCCCGACCCCGCGATAACCTTTACCGAGTAAGCAGCGCCCCGCATGTGGACCATCGGCTTCCTGGTGTTGTTCTTTGGCCTGCTGTCCGCGGGTATGCCGATCTTCCTGGTGCTGGGGGCGTGCGCCTCGGTCCTCTATTTCGTGTCCGGCCAACCGATCATCGGCCTGGCGCAGAACATGATCGACCAGCTCAACTCCACCACGCTGATGTCGCTGCCGTTGTTCGTGATGGCGGCGGCATTCATGCGCCGAGGCGGCGTGGCGCAGGCGCTGGTGGATTTGTCGGCAGCGTGGCTGGGCGGGATCAAGGGTTCGCTCGGCCTGGTCGCGGTGGTGTCCTGCGCCTTGTTCGCGGCGATCTCCGGGTCGTCGGTGGCGACTGCCCTTGCGATGGGCACCATCCTACTGCCGGCGATGATCGAGCGCGGTTATCCGCGATCCTTCGCGCTGGGCGTGCTGGGCGCATCCGGCACTATTGGCGTGGTGATACCGCCGTCGCTCGCGTTGATCCTCTACGGCATCGTGACAGAGCAATCGGTGCCGCGCTTGTTCCTGGCCGGGATCCTGCCGGGGTTGTTGCAGGCCGGCGCGTTCTTCCTGTGGGTGCTCTACTACGCCCACCGCAAGAATTTTCCCCGCGAGGAGCCGATGCCGATCGGCCGCCGGATCGGCGTGACCTTGCACGCATTACCGGCCTTGCTGGTGCCGTTCGTGGTGCTCACCGGCATCTATGGCGGCTTCATGACAGTGACGGAATCCGCCGCCATCGCCGCAGTGACGGCCTTGTTCGTCAGCCTGGTGTTTTATCGCGGCTTTCCCTGGACCAGGACGCTGGACGTGATCGCCGAGGCCCTGTCCAGCGCCGCCGTCATCATGCTGATCATCGCCACCGCATTGGTGTTCGGCCACTGGATGACCGGCTCCGGCATACCCGGCCGGCTGGTGTCGTTCACCGCACATCAGGGGTTGGCGACCTGGCAGTTCCTGCTGGCGATGAACATCATGCTGCTGGTCATCGGCTGCTTCCTGGAAGTGGTCAGCACGCTGCTGCTTGTCATGCCGATCCTGGCGCCAGTGCTGATGCCTCTGGGAGTCGATCCGGTGCATTTCGGCATCATCTTCACCCACAACATGGAAGTGGGGCTGGTGCATCCGCCGGTGGGACTGAATTTGTACGTGCTGTCCACCATATCGGACGCCCCAATCGGCGAAGTGATCCGCGGCATCCTGCCGTTCCTGATCCTGCTGCTGATCGTGCTGGGGCTGATCACCTACTGGCCGGCGATGACGCTGTGGTTGCCAAACCTGGTGTTCGGGAAATAATGGGCCGGCAACGACGCGGCACGGCGGGTTCGTGCCGGTCTCATAACGGAGGGGACCAGGCCATGCGCATTCACAACATCTATGTCGATGACGCCGGCGAGACGCATTGGCGCGACATCGAAGTCGAATGGGTGGAGGAGCGCAACGGCAGCAAGCTGTCGAAGCGCCTGCCGGCCACCGGCATCATCTTCCGCGAGACCGGCGGCGACTACGACCTGAGCTGGCACCCGGCGCCGCGGCGGCAATACATCATCAACCTCGATGGCGGCGTGCAGATCACCGCGAGCGACGGCGAGGCCCGCCAGATCGGCGCCGGC
>DATKPQ010000134.1:0-17580 GCA_035523995.1 Acetobacteraceae bacterium
CCCCGCCCATGCCTGTCGCGTGACCCGGTCGGACGCTTTCAAGCTCTGGCAGCAGGAGACTTGCGCCGGCCGCGCAGCATGATCGGCACGACACGACTGCGCTCGGCTCCATACTGCCCACGCGAAGTTAACGTGACAATGGTGGCGCGGGAACTGGAACCTTACGATATCGCCTGGTTCGAGGAGCCGGTCTCGCCGGACGATCATGCGGGCCAGGCGGAGGTGCGCCGCGCGACGACAATCCCGATCGCGTCCGGCGAGCGGGAATTCACCCGCTTCGACTTCCAGGATCTGCTGGCGCACAGGGCGTTGGACATCGCGCAGCCGGATGTCGCGCGGGCGGGCGGCATGACGGAGATCCGTCGCATCGCCGCGCTGACCTCGGCGCACGGCGTGCGGCTGGCACCGCATGCGTGGGGGAGCGGGGTGTTGTGCGCGGCGAGTTTGCACATCGCAATGGCGGCGCCGAACTGCCACATCCTGGAAGTCACCCATGGCTACATGCCGATGATGTGGGAATTGTTCAACGAGCCATTCGACATTCGCCCGGACGGCATGGTGCACGCTCCCGATCGGCCGGGGCTGGGGTTCACTCTGCGTGCGGACGCGCTGGAACGCTTCCGGTATGTCGATGGGCCGGAGTTCGAGTTCTGATACTGGCACGAATCACGACAGCGGGCCGGCTATGCTCCGGCCCCCGGCGTTTCGGCACGAGAGGCCCACATAGAGGGCGGACCCGTGGGCGGACCAGCCCGGTACCCGGAATCAGAGAAGCGCAGCACGGCCCACGGCATGTCATTGCAATCGGCGTAGCGACGAAGCAACCCCGGTCGCTTAGGCGCGTGACTCGCGCTTCTCCGATATTGGGTGCTAGCGCCACAAGTTCGTTCGAGCGAGATCGATCAGTTGGTCGCCGCGGCCATTCATGATCGCCTGCACCATGAACAGGGTAAAACCCTTGGCCATCTCGACCGTCACCGCCGGCGGCATGGCGAGTTCCTGGCGGTTCACCACCGCGTCGATCAGCACCGGCCCGTTATGCGCCAGCGCCGCGGTAATGCCGTCCTTGACCTCGCTTGGGCGTTCGAGCCGGATGCCGCGGATGCCGACCGCCTCGGCCATCGCCGCGAAATTAGGGTTCTTGAAGTCAGTGCCGAAATCGAGGAACCCGGTCGATTGTTGTTCCAGCTCGATAAAGCCGAGCGCTCCGTTGTTGAAGACGCAGACCTTCACCGGCAAGCCGAGCTGAACCAGGCTGAGGAAATCGCCCATCAGCATGGTGAAACCGCCATCGCCCGACAGCGAGATCACCTGCCGGCCGGGAAACGCCTTTTGCGCGCCCATCGCCTGCGCCATCGCGTTGGCCATCGAGCCGTGCCAATACGAGCCAATGAGGCGCCGCTTGCCGTTCATCGCCAGGTACCGCGCGCCCCACACCGTCGGCAGCCCGACATCGCAGGTGAAGATCGCATCGTCTGCCGCGTGATCGCTCAGCGCCTTGGCGATCTGTTGCGGATGGATCAGCTTGCCGGCCGGCGCAGGAGCGGCCAGTTCGTCGAGCGCCTTGCGTGCCTTCACGTAATGGCTGCGTGCTTGCTCGAGATGGGCGCCGCTGCGCTCGGCCTTCAGCAGTGGCAGCAGCGCGGCGAGCGTCGCCTTGACGTCGCCGACAATGCCGAGATCGACATGCGTGCGCTTTCCGATATTCTCCGGCCGCAGATCGACCTGCGCGATCTTGACGCTGTTGCCCTTGGGATAGAACTGCCGATAGGGGAAATCCGTTCCGAGCATGAGGAGAACGTCGCAATCGAGCATCGCGTAATAACCGGAGGAGAATCCTATGAGCCCGGTCATCCCGACATCGTACGGATTGTCCCACTCGACATGCTCCTTGCCGCGCATCGCATGCACCATCGGCGCCCGAAGGCGTTCGCCGAGCGCCAGAAGCTCCGCATGTGCGCCGGCGCAGCCGGAACCGCACAGCAATGTCACACGCTTGCCGCTATTGAGCAGCGCTGTGAGCTTGTTGAGATCGGCATCCGCGGGAGTCACGACCGGCTGCGCCGGAATCAGGCCATCGACCGTCGGGACAGGGGCATCCGCTGCTTCGCGCAGCGCGACATCTCCCGGTATCACCACGACGGACACGCCGCGCCGGCCCACCGCCTCGCGGATAGCGACTTCGAGCACGCGCGGCATCTGGTTCACACCCGAGACCAGCTCGCAATAGTGGCTGCATTCCTGGAACAGGTGCTGCGGATGGGTTTCCTGGAAATAGCCGGAACCAATCTCCGTTGATGGAATGTGGGCAGCGATCGCGAGAACCGGAACGCGCGACCGGTGGCAATCGAACAATCCATTGATGAGATGCAGGTTGCCGGGGCCGCAGCTCCCGGCGCAGACAGCGAGCGACCCGGTCAGATGGGCTTCAGCACCGGACGCGAAGGCGCCGGCCTCTTCGTTGCGCACGTGCACCCATTCGATCTTGCCGTTCCGGCGGATCGCGTCGGTGATGCCGTTGAGGCTGTCGCCCACGACACCGTAGATGCGCTTGACGCCCGCCGCGGCGAGAGTTTCGACGAACTGGTCGGCAACTGTTCTGGCCATCCCTGATCTCCGATAGGTTGTTCAATCTGTCGTTGACCGCTGCCGGGGCCGGTTTGCCGTGTCAATTGCATTTTACTGGCGGATGACGGCGTTCGCGCTGAGCGAAGTTTGTATCACTCATCTGATTTCCTCCGCCAAATAATGCGAAATTCGGCGCGTGCGATGCGAGTGAGACTGCTTCTGCTCCGAAATCAAATTGCCTGTAGGCGGAGCGTGCAGTCTTGAAAAGAAGTCCGGCGGTTGGCGAATATTCGGCAATATCTTCCGCCAGGTCGCGATGCCGAAGGACGCCATCGCCATTTCGCGTTCACCGGGTGGCCTTCAATGATGTGCTCGAACGCGCAAGGCGTGCCCGTGCGATTGCTGGAACCATCGGCGAGCCGGGCGCTAATGTCCTTGCCCAATCGGCTCCGGGCGGGCCGCTTCAATTCACCGTGATGATAGCGATGCCCGCTCAAGAACTTGCAGCCCCGTTCTGCAATCGGTCGAGCATGCAACCGAAACAATCCTGTTCGCGCGCGTCGGCGTTGTTGCGCCGAACGACCGAGGTTGCTTCGCCGCTTTGCTCCTTGCAAGAAAGTTCCGGTCATGGCCGGGCTTGACCCGGCGATCTTTCCTAACTGATCGGGAGCGCAGAGAACGCGTCCCGCCCGATGATGCGTCGATGGCCGGGCCAAGCCCGGCCATGACGAAAAATGTGTGGCGCGCCGCACTTTCATCCAACCACACGGGTCGGCGCCAGGCCGGGGGGAAGTCGCAACGACGTGTGAATAGCGGGTACTCGCGCTAGGACCGCCGGAAGAACGCGTCCGCGGCGCTGCGGTGGCCTTGCTTGCGTTCGATGTCGGCCTCGACACGGGCGATTTCTGCGCGCAGTTCACCGATGTATTCGCGCAACTCATCGATCCCGAGCGCGTCCAGCACCAGCTTCTCCAGCCGGACCCGCTTGCGCGGCGGCGCAGCCCACGGGTTTTCTTCGTCGTCGCTTCGCGCCATTCGTCCCTCCCTGCGCCCGCCGACCTAGCGTGCGCGGCGCACCGTGTAATCCGCAACGTTCGCCAGCGCCCGCTTCCATGGGCCGTCCGGGAACACATCCAGCGCCACCTTCGCGGTGGCCGCAAACCGGTCGGCGCGCGCGACCGTGCGTCCGATCGCGTCGCACCCGGCCATCAATGCCATCGCATGTTGCAGGTCGGCGTCTTCCTGCTCGGTATCCTCGATGGTCCGACCCCAGAAGGCACGGTCCGCCGCGTCGCCGGCGGCATAGGCGAGAAGCACCGGCAGCGTGATCTTGCCCTCGCGGAAGTCGTCGCCGACGGTCTTGCCCAGTGTTGCCTGGTCGGCAGCATAGTCCAGTGCGTCGTCCACCAGCTGGAAGGCGATGCCCAGGTGCAAGCCGTATTCCGCCAGCGCTGCCTCCTCGGCCGCCGGACGGCCTGCCACCACCGCGCCCACCTGGCAGGCGGCCGAGAACAAGGCTGCGGTCTTGCCCCTGATCACGTCCAGATAGCGGGCTTCCGGCGTGGAGAGATCGTTCTGGGTGACGAGCTGCAGCACCTCGCCCTCGGCGATTGTCGCCGAGGCCTGCGACAGGATGGCGAGCACGCGTAGCGACCCGTCCTCCACCATCAGCTGAAACGCGCGCGAGAACAGAAAATCGCCGACCAGGACGGAGGCTTTGTTGCCGAAGACGGCGTTGGCGGAAGCCAGGCCGCGGCGGAGGGCGCTTTCGTCGACCACGTCGTCGTGCAACAGGGTCGCGGTGTGGATGAATTCGACGCAGGCGGCGAGCGATATGTGCCGGGCGCCGCCGGCCGGTCCGGGGTAACCACACAGCCGCGCGGCGGCCAGGGTCAACAGCGGACGCAGCCGCTTGCCGCCTGCCGCGACGATATGGGCGGCGAGCTGCGGGATCAGCGCCACCGGGCTGTCCATCCGCGCTACGATGGCGCGGTTGCAGGCGGCGATGTCATCGCCGACCAGGTTTACGAGTGCGTTCAGCGCATCTTCGTCGCCGACAACCGGCATCGGCGCCGCAGGTGGCTCGAGCGGACGGGCGACGTCCAACGTCATGATCTGAGCAGCTTTCCCAGGGCGCACGGGCACCATATCGGCGGCCTGGAAAAAGGGTCAAGGAGATGCCGCCGCGAGATCGAAACGTGCGGCCCTGGGTGGGGGCAATGGACTGCGAGACGGCTCGCCACGGGCGCTCCACACCCACTCGTCGCACGCCCCCCGAGGTGCCGAGGATTAGGCTTCGGGTGCGAGGTGTTCGGGTGCGAGGTTGCCGTGACCGCCGTCACCCCGCCACAATATGGGCATGCGTCCCATTGCCACCTCCAACGACCCGGTGCGGCTGTCGTTCCTGATCGCATTGCTCGCCGATGCGGGCATCCAGGCAACAGTGCTCGACCAGCACATGAGTGTGGTCGAGGGCAGCATCGGTGCCATTCCTCGCCGGTTGATGGTGGCGGAGGATGATTATAGCCGGGCGCGGCGGGTGTTGCTGGAAGCGGGCGAGGGATGAGCGAGGGGCCGCGCTGCGTGACCTGCGCTGCGTGAGAGGGGTTACTTTAAGTCCCTTGCGACTTCCGGCGTATGCAGCAGCCGATCGATTTTTGTCGCATAGTCCAGCGCGTGGTCGGGCTGGAATGTCAGGTCCGGGGCAAATTTCAGCCGCAGCGCGTGCGCCACCTGGCCGCGCAGGTAGGTATCCGCGCGGTGCAGCGCGGGGAGCAATGCATCGACGTCCGACCGCCCCAGCCGTGCGATAAACACCGTGGCATGCTTCAGGTCTGGCGAGATTCGCACCTCCGTGACCGTCAGCGACGCATCCGCCAGCTCCGGGTCACGGAAATCGCGGCGTTCGAACAAGCCCGCCAAAACGTGGCGGATCTCCTCCGCTACGCGCAATTGCCGCTGTGTCGGCCCGGATCTCTGGTCGCGTTTCATAGGCGTCATCTTCGTCAGGTTGGTGGCGCAGGCCCCACGCCGTGTCATTGCGAGGAGCGCGGCGACGAAGCAATCTCGTCCTGATCCGCGGCCGTCCGTCCACGCGCCCGACCCACCGAGTTTGCTTCAGCCCTGCGGGCCTCGCAATGACATTGGGTAGGACCCTTCGCCTCTGGTTCCGGGATCAGCGTCTCAAGCCGGCACCATCTCCGTCTCGAAGCACTCGACCACGTCGCCTTCCTCCAGATCGTGGAAGTTCGCGAACGACAAACCGCATTCATAGCCACGTGCCACTTCGCGCACGTCATCCTTGAAGCGCTTCAACTGCGACAGATCGCCGCTGTGGATCACCACGTTGTCGCGCAGCACGCGCACGCCGGCACCGCGCTTCACCACGCCTTCCGTCACCATGCAGCCGGCCACCTTGCCCACCCGCGTGATGGAGAACACCTTGCGCACTTCCGCGTAACCCAGGAACTTCTCCCGAGCCTTCGGCGCCACCTTGCCCTGCACCAGCTTCTCGATGTCATCCGCGACTTCGTAGATGATCGAGTAATACCGGATATCGACGCCTTCCCGGGTCGCCAGGTCCCGCGCCTGCGCTGTGGCACGCACGTTGAACGCGACGATCACGGCATTCGACGCCTTGGCAAGCTGGATGTCGCTTTCGGTGATCTGTCCCACCGCGGCGTGCAGCACGCGCACCTTCACTTCTTCATGCGCCAGCTTCAGCACCGTCTGGTGGATTGCCTCGGCGCTGCCCTGCACATCCGCCTTGATCAGGACGGCGACTTCCTTTTGCTCTCCGGCCTGGATGCGCGCCAGCATCTCGTCGAGCGTGCCGCGCGCGCCGCTGGTGATGCCGGCCGCCTTCTCGCGCTGGCGGCGCTGGCGGAATTCGGCGATCTCGCGGGCGCGTGCCTCGTTCTCCACCACGACGAATTGCTCGCCCGCGGTGGGTACACCCGCCAAGCCCAGGATTTCCACCGGCAGGGAAGGCCCCGCTTCTGGCACCATGCGGCCCTTGTCGTCGAGCATCGCACGCACGCGGCCCCATTCGGCGCCGGCGACGACGATGTCGCCCTGCTTCAGCGAGCCTTTCTGCACCAGCACCGTCGCCACCGGACCGCGCCCGCGGTCGAGCCGCGATTCGATCACCGACCCCTCGGCCGCCCGGGTCGGGTTGGCTTTCAGGTCCAGGATCTCGGCCTGAAGGGTGATCGCCTCCACCAGCTCGTCGAGGCCGGTCTTCTTGATGGCGGAGACCTCTACGTCCTGCGTCTCGCCGCCCATCTCCTCGACCACGACCTCGTGCGACAGCAGTTCCTGGCGCACGCGGCTCGGGTTGGCGTCCGGCTTGTCCATCTTGTTGATGGCGACAATGATCGGCGCGTTCGCCGCCTTGGCGTGGCGGATCGCCTCGATCGTCTGCGGCATCACGCCGTCATCGGCCGCGACCACCAGCACCACGATGTCGGTCACGCTGGCGCCGCGCGCCCGCATGGCGGTGAAGGCCTCGTGGCCGGGGGTGTCGATGAAGGTGATCTGTTGCCCGGACGCCAGTTGAACCTGGTAGGCGCCGATATGCTGGGTGATGCCACCGGCCTCGCCTGCCGCCACATCGGTGGAGCGTAGCGCATCAAGCAAAGACGTCTTACCGTGGTCCACGTGGCCCATCACGGTCACCACCGGTGGGCGAGGCACCAGCTCGGCCTCGGTGTCGGTGGCGCCTTCCAGTCCGATCTCCACGTCGGACTCGGAGACGCGGCGGGCACGGTGGCCGAATTCCTGGACCACCAGCTCGGCGGTGTCGGCATCCAGCGATTGTGTGACGGTTGCCATCACGCCAAGTTTCATCAGCGCCTTGATCACCTCGCCGGCGCGGGCGGCCATGCGGTTCGCCAGTTCCTGCACCGTGATTGCATCCGGCAGGATGACGTCGCGCACCACCTTCACCTGGTCGGACCGCAGGCGCTCCAACTCCGCCTGGCGGCGCTCGCGCTCACGCTGGCGGCGCACCGAGGCCAATGAACGGACCTTTTCGTCCTCGCCCTCGATCGCGGCCTGCACGTCGATGCGGCCTGCCCTGCGGCCGCTGTCGCCGCCCTTCTTCGGAGCCACGACGGGGGGCTTGCGCGGTGGCATGCCGGCGCCGGGACGGCGCACCGGGCGTGCCTCTTCATCCTCTTCTGCGGACCGGGTGCCGGGACGCAGCCGCAGCGTTTCCGAGGATGCGGGTTGTTGCTGCTGCGGCGTTGTGGCCGGGGCCGCCGGCCGGCGTTGTTGCTCCTGCACTGGAGCGCGTGCGGTGGCCGGCGCCGCCTGCGTCTGAGTAGCGGCCGCCTGCGCTGCCGCGGCGGCTTCAGCGGCTTGGCGGACGGCCTCCTCTACCTCTTGGCGGCGCTCTTCTTCTTCGCGCTGGCGGGCCTCTTCTTCGGCGGCCTTGCGCGCTTCTTCCTCTCGACGGCGCGCCTCCTCCGCCGCCGACAGGATGGAAATCTTCTCTTGCTCGCGCCGCTCCGCCTCGCGCTTGGCGGCCTCGCGCTGTTGCTCCACCAGGGCACGCTGGCGCGCCGCTTGTTCCGAGGCGGTCAGGGCGCGGCCGGCACCAACGGCCGGCCGGCCGGCGGGCTGCGTGGTGCCGCGCGCCGCCGGCGCCGCCTGCATCGGCCCAGCCGGAGGCGTCGCCGCCCCGGGCGCGCCGACGCCGGCGCGCTTCTTGCGCACCTCCACCTGCACGACCTTGGACCGGCCGTGGCTGAAACTCTGCCGTACGGAACCCGCATCCACGGTGCGGCCCAGCTCCAGGCGTCCCGACGGGCGCAGAGAGAGCCGACCCTTGCCGGCGTCCTGATCGTTGCTTTCGCTCATGCCTTACCCGTTGACACCCAATCGCTCGTTATTTTGGACCGTCGTCATTCCCGTGAAACCGGGGCCCCTTTTCTCTGGGGTCCCCCGCTTTCACGGGGATGGCGCTGGAAACTCGTCTCTCGCCTGGGCCGCTTGACCCCAGCCCTCTGGCTGTTGCCCGCGCAACCCAGCCAGCCGGTTTGCCTCGATCAGCAGTCGGTCGGCCAATCGGCCGGGGGCGACTGCCACGTGCACCGCCTGATCGTGCCCGAAGATGCGTCCCAGCGCGTCAGCCGGCAACGGGCAGAGCACGAAAATCGTCTTGTTGGCACCGGACAGGAACCGCGCCCGCTCTGCCTCACTCCCGTCCGAGGCTTGCAGGACCAGCCGCGCCCGTCCGCCGCGCAGCCACTCCCGCGCCTTCTCATAGCCTGCGACGGCCTGTCCTGCACGGCGCGCCAAGCCCAACAACTCCGACACCCGCCGGACCAGTGCCGCCTGAAGCAGGGCAGGAAGATCGGGGGGCAGGATAACCGGTCCGCGGGCAGCGCGGGCAAACGCGCGAGCCAAACCGCCTTTGCTGGCGGCACTTTCTAGCACATCCCGCGACATGCTCAACCACATTCCCCGGCCCGGCAGGGTTGCGTTGAGGTCGGGCACCAGCATGCGATCGGAAGCGACAACGAAGCGGATCATGCGTTCCTTCGGCAGCCGCTCTCGCGTGACCACACAGCGGCGCAGCGGGCCGGTGTCTTCCGGCGCGTCGTCAACGTCCTTCGTGCCGATGCCCGCTGCTTCAGCCGTGGCTTGCCTCCTCTGCTTCCGCTTCCGCAGGAGCAGCTTCGCCGTCCTCGAACCAATGCGCGCGAGCCGCCATGATCACGGCGTTGGCGGTCTCCTCGTCCAGATTGTCGGCGCCGACGATCTCGATGAGTTCATCGGATGCGAGATCGCCCAGGTCATCCAGCGTCTTCACGCCCTTTTCCCCGAGTGCGACCAGCATGGCCGGAGTCAGCGGTTCGAACGACGCCACATCGTCATCGACGCCGAGCGCGATGCGCTTCTCTGTCAGTTCGGTGTCGCGGCGGGCGAGGAAGGCTTCGGCGCGGCGGACCAGTTCTTCCGCGACGTTCTCATCGAAGCCTTCGATCGAGGCCACTTCTTCCAGCGGCGTGAAGGCGAGTTCTTCCACCGAGTTGAAGCCTTCGGTCACCAACAGACCGGCGATCACGTCGTCCACATCCAGCGCTTCAACAAACAAACTGGAGCGGCGGCGGAACTCTTCCTGGCGGCGCTCGCTTTCCTCGGCCTCGGTCAGGATGTCGATATCCCAGCGGGTGAGCTGGCTTGCGAGCCGCACGTTCTGGCCGCGGCGGCCGATGGCGAGACTGAGTTGCTCGTCCGGCACCACGACTTCGACCCGGCCGGCTTCTTCATCCATCACCACCTTGGTGACTTCGGCCGGCGCCAGCGCATTCACCACGAAGGTGGCGGCCTGCGGCGACCAGGGGATGATGTCGATCTTTTCCCCCTGCAGCTCCTGCACCACCGCCTGCACGCGGGACCCGCGCATGCCGACGCAAGCGCCAACCGGATCGATCGATGAATCGCGGCTGATCACCGCCATCTTGGCACGGCTGCCGGGATCGCGCGCCACCGCCTTGATCTCGATGATGCCGTCGTAGATTTCCGGCACTTCCTGCGCGAACAGTTTGGCCAGAAAGCCGGGATGGGTGCGGCTGAGGAAGATCTGTGGGCCGCGCGGTTCTTCCCGCACGTCGTAGATGTAGGCGCGCACGCGGTCGCCGTTGCGGAAGCTCTCGCGCGGGATCAGTTCGTCGCGGCGCAGCAGCGCCTCGGCGCGGCCGAGTTCCACCATCAGGTTGCCGTATTCCGTGCGCTTCACCACACCGTTGATGATCTCGCCGACGCGGTCCTTGAATTCTTCGAACTGCTTCTTGCGCTCGTATTCGCGCACGCGCTGCACGATCACCTGCTTGGCGGTCTGCGCGGCGATGCGGCCGAAATCGATCGGCGGCAGCGGATCGACGATGAACTCGCCAATATTGATTTCCGGCTTGAACTTGCGGGCGATGTGGACGGGGATCTGGGTTTCCTCGTTCTCGACGGCCTCGACCGCCTCGGTCCAGCGGGAGAGGCGCACGTCGCCGGTCCTGCGGTCGATCGTGGCGCGGATGTCCTTCTCGTGCCCGTACTTGGCGCGACCAGCCTTCTGGATCGCTTGCTCCATGGCTTCCAGGACTTCCTCGCGGTCGATGTTCTTCTCGCGTGCGACGGCGTCGGCAACGAGAAGAAGTTCGGGGCGGGAGACAGCGGTGTCCATTGTTCCCTCGGTCAGTTGGTCTTGGTTGGGGTTGCGGTGGCTTCGATCAGGGCGTCGGTCAATACCAGCTTGGCCCGGCGGATGTCTGCAAGCGGCAGGTGTATTTCTCCCCCGTCATCGAGGCGAAGGCGCGCGACGGTATCGTCCGCCCCGAGAACAATGCCGTAGAAGCGCTTGCGGCCATTGATCGGAGCGATGACCTCGGCGCGGGCGGCATGGCCGGAGAAGCGGTTCCAGTCTTTTACCCGTGTCAGCGGGCGGTCGATGCCGGGGGAACTGATCTCCAGGTTCCAGGCGCCGGGGATCGGATCCTCCACGTTCATCATCGCGCTGATGTGGTGGCCGAGGTGCTCGCAGTCGTCGATCGTGATCGGGGCGCCGTCAGCGCGGTCTACCATTATCTGCACGGTGGGACGGTCGCGGCCGAGCACGGCGACGCGGACCAGTTCATAGCCCATATGGGCGAGCGATGGCTCGACCATGGCGGTGATCCTGGCTTCCAGGCTGGTATGCTGTGTTTCCTGTTGGCCCAAAACAAAAAAGGCGGCCCGTGAAGGCCACCCCCCGTTACGCAGCGGAGAATGTGATTGAGGCCCAGTAGATAGGACCGTGGGTAGAGGTTGGCAAGGGGTTGGGCGAGGCCGCAGCGGCGGCTCGATTTCGTTTCGGGCGTTCGCCAATACGTCGCTGCGGCCCCACAGCCCGGCGCTATTCTCTGCTCCCGGTGCATTCCATTTACCCGGCGTTAGCAACTCTCGCGGCACCATGCCGGCATGACGGGTCGCCAGCAACGCGGACGGCGCTCTCATGCCCGCGGCATTTCGGCGGAGGCTGCCGCCAGCGATGCCCTGGAACGCGATGGATGGACGGTTTTGCGTCGCCGGTTGCGTACGCAAGCGGGCGAAGTCGATCTGCTGGCAGAGCGCGACGGCGTTTTGGCGATCGTCGAGGTGAAAGCCCGCCCGAGCCTGGCAGACGCGGCAGCGGCGGTCTCGCCGCGGCAGCGGGCTCGGCTGCTGGCTGCGGCAGAGATCATTCTGGCCGAGCATCCGGATTGGGGCACGGCCGGTGTGAGAATTGACGTACTGGCGGTGGATGCAGCGGGCCGCGTTCGGCGCATTGCCGATGCGTTCAGGGCTGGCGATAAACCGGGCGGGTAAAGTGGCGTGATGTGCTGCAAACATCGTATCGCGCGTTTCATGAGTGCGCCGTGGCGTCGGTCCCGCCCCTGGAGTTGTCGCTCTGACGGATCGCGCCTGGTGCCGTTGCGAGCGAAGTAATCTCCGTCGGGATGACATGGCATCGCCCGTTGGGAATTGCTTCGCCTCGCTCGCAATGACTTTTCGGTTGCAATGACATATGGAACGGCCTCCGTGTGTCAGAGGGTCCCAACACGAGCGGCAGGCTACTTGTGCGCGACCTCCGCACAATCGCTCAGGTCCACCGGTTGCTCCAGCCCCTTGGATGCGGCGAACTGCGACAAGCTGGTGCCATTGCCAAGGGCGAGCACTTCGTCGAGCAGCCCGGCGTTGCGCTGGCAAAACAGCGTGCCGTCGTGCAGGCCGGCCTGGGACTGCGCGTTGGCCAGCAGTGTGATGTAGTCATCGTGCTGCTGCTGACCCTGTCTGCCGTAGGCGCGGGCGAAATAGGCTTGCAGAGCATGCTCTTGCCGCATCAGGTCGGAGCGGAAGCGAATGACGAAATCGTTGTATTTGTCACGCTCATCGCAGGTAAGCGCGGTCACCATGAGTTGGCTTTTGAGACTGGCGACGTCGAACGCGGCATGGTCGGCTGGACGCGTGCAAGGCTGAGCGACGGCGAGCGGAGCCGCCAATGTGCCGGCGGCGAGCAGGATGAGCAGGCGCATGCGACGATTCCCGGTATTGATTATCGGCAATACTGCCATGGTCGGTCCGCTTGCGGAAGTCCGAACGTGGGTGCGGATTAGCAGCGTGATGAGCCGTCACGCCGGGCGTCGCACCTTCGTGCGTTGCACCTTATCGCCGGAGTCGTGGGCCGATCACCTGCTCAAACGCCGTGACCTCGGATTCTGGCATGGCGTAGCCGCCGGGCAGGTTGTGCGCCGGAAACAGGAAGACGTCGTTCACGCCAGTCTCGGCCTGCGCGCGGAGCAACCGATCGGCGCAGCGTTCCGGGGAGCCGAACAAGCCGAAGGCGTCGGCGATCTGCCGGGCACGGTCTTCCGGGATCGAGACGGGATCATGCGATGGCGGCAGTTCGAAGCCTGCGTATTTCAGCCAGTGCAGATTGGCCGCGCTCGGGTAGGCGAGGAAGGGCTGGCCCGGCGCGAACCAGCTTCGCACCCAGCGTGCGCCTGTATCGATATCCGGGCCGAGACCGAGCGTGACCACGAAGGTCACCGGGAAATCGTCCAGTGAGCGGCCGGCGCGGCGTGCCCCGGCTTCGAGATGCG
Source organism: Acetobacteraceae bacterium (assembly GCA_035523995.1). Classification (GTDB taxonomy): domain Bacteria; phylum Pseudomonadota; class Alphaproteobacteria; order Acetobacterales; family Acetobacteraceae; genus JASHVB01. The sequence continues at coordinate 13,188 of DATKPQ010000134.1, forward strand.
CACGGGCAGCGCGGATCGATGCCGGATGCAGACCGACAAACAGCAAGGCGCCGTCGGCGGCCTCGCCGGCCAGTTCGATCATGCGGGGGCCGGCCGCGAGCAGCCAGACCGGCGTGGGAACAATGCTGCGGTTCCGCAGGCGGGTGGTGGCGGGACCAAACCCGACGTCCTCGCCCGCCAGCAAGCTCCGCAGATCGTGGAGAGCTTCGCGCATCACCACGAGTCGCGCGCGGGGTTTGCCCATCGTGCGGGTGGAGATGAAGCCCGGCGCGATGGTGAGGACACCTCGTCCTGGCGCAATCTCGTCGAGGCTATGGGCCAGCGAGGCGAGCACTAAGGGGTGTCGCACCAGCGGGCTCGACGTGGCGGGGAACAGGCGGACGCGCTGCGTGGCGCGCGCGGCCAGGGCCAGTGCGAGGTAGGCGTCGCGGCCGCTGGACGGATGGTCGTGAATGCCGATGCCGTCGAAGCCTGCTTGCTCGATGCGCGCCGCGAAGTCGCCGAGTTCGGGCAACGGCCGGCCGACCGGCATGCGGATGGCAACGCGGATGCTTGGCATAAGGCAACGTCCTTTGTTCCGCGCGGGGTGATGTCGCGCCGTTCGGTCGGGGCACGCTGTTCAGCGGTATGCTTCGCGGCGGTGCGCAACCCGCACCACCAACCTCCTTGATTTCAGGGTCTGAGCAGTGGGATTTGAAGCCACGATCAGCCGCGCCGAGGGCGTGTCGGAACAGCCGGAATTTAATCGCTGCGGTGGACAGACGGAAGGGCGGTGCAGGACGCAGGTTCGTCTACCGCCACGGCCGCGAAGTCGAACCTGGCAGCCGCACACGTCGTGCCGATTGACGCCGCCCGGCCCTGCCACTACTCACGAGTAACCCCGTGTCCTGCTTCCCTGGAGGAACCAATGGACCTCAGCTTCACCCAAGAAGAACTCGCGTTCCGCGAAGAGGCCCGCCGGTTCTTCCGCACCGAAATCCCCCAATCGATCCGCGACAAGGTGGCCGAAGGCGAAGGCCTCACGCGCGACGACATGATCGGCTCGCAGCGCATCCTGAACGCGCGCGGCTGGGCGACGCCGAACTGGCCGGTGCAGTGGGGCGGGCAGAACTGGTCGCCAGTGCAGGTCTACATGTATCAGGACGAGATGCAGCAGGCGAACGTGCCGACACCGATCGGCTTCAACGTCACGATGGTCGGGCCGGTCATCGCACAATTCGGTTCAGAAGAGCAGAAGCAGCATTTCCTGCCAAAGACGGCGAATGCGGATATTTTCTGGTGCCAGGGGTTTTCCGAACCGGGCTCCGGATCGGATCTTGCGTCCCTGCGCACGCGCGCCGAGCGCAAGGGCGACACGTACATTATCAACGGCCAGAAGATCTGGACCACGCTGGCGCAATACGCCGATTGGATCTTCTGCCTGTGCCGTACCGATCCGGCAGCGAAGAAGCAGGAGGGGATTTCCTTCATCCTGGTGGATATGAAGACGCCCGGCATCACGGTGCGTCCCATTGTCACCATCGACGGCGGACGCGAGGTGAATGAAGTGTTCTTCGACAATGTCGAAGTGCCGACCGAGAACCTGGTTGGGCAGGAGAATAAAGGCTGGGACTACGCCAAGTTCCTGCTGGGGAACGAACGCACCGGCATCGCGCGCGTGGGCGCGTCGAAGGCGAAGGTGGCGCGCATCAAGCAACTGGCGTCGATGGAGCGCCTGGGCGATGTGCCGCTGATCGAGGTGCCGCGCTTCCGAGAGAAACTGGCCGCCGTGGAAGTGGAGCTGAAGGCGCTGGAAATGACGCAGTTGCGCGTCGTCGCCGATGAGCGCAAGCGCGAGAAGGGGCGGCCGAACCCGGCCTCGTCGATCCTGAAGCTGAAGGGCTCACAGATCCAGCAGCAACTGACGGAGCTGGTGATGGAAGTCGTCGGTCCCTATGCGATGCCGTACCAGCGCGATTTCGACGGCCGTAACGAGGAGACGGTCGGTCCGGACTACGCCACCGAGGCGGCGCCGATGTATTTCAATTACCGCAAGGTGTCGATCTACGGCGGCAGCAACGAGATCCAGCACAACATCGTGGCGAAGGCGATATTGGGCTTGTGATTACCCATTATGGCCGGGTCTAGCCCGGCCATAAGACGTTGCTTCGATGACCGCGCGCAGCGCCCGAGGAACACCATGGACTTTGACCTCACCGAAGAACAACGCTTGCTCAAGGACAGTGTCGATCGGCTGATCGCCGACCAGTACGCCTTCGAGCAACGCAAGAAGTACATGGCCGAACCCGCCGGTTGGAGCCAGGCCATCTGGTCCCAATATGCCGAAATCGGCTTGCTCGGACTGCCGTTCGAGGAAAAGCTCGGCGGTTTTGGCGGCGGCGCTGTCGAAACCATGATCGTCATGGAAGCCTTCGGCCGCGGACTGGTGCTCGAACCATATTTCGCCACCGTGATCCTCGGCGGCGGCCTGTTGCGCCGCGCCGGCAATGACGCATTGCGCGCCGCGCTGGTGCCGCAGATCATTGCCGGCAAACTCAAACTGGCTTTTGCGCATATCGAGCGTCAGTCGCGCTACGACATCGCCGACGTTGGAACCTCGGCGCACAAGGACGGCGATTGCTATGTGCTGGACGGCGCCAAGAGCGTCGTGCTGCACGGCGACTGCGCTGACAAGCTGTTGGTCACGGCGCGGACATCCGGTGGGCGCCGCGATCGCAACGGCGTCGGCTTGTTCCTGGTCGATGCCGACGCTGCGGGTGTCGCACATCGCGGCTACCCCACCCAAGACGGCCTGCGCGCCGCCGAAGTGACACTGAGCAATGTGCGTATCGGTGCCGATGCGGTGCTTGGCATTGACGTTCTGCCGGCGGTCGAGCATGTGGTGGACGAGGCGATCGCAGCGCTCTGCGCCGAAGCCGTCGGCTGCATGCAGGCAATGCACGAGACGACGTTGGAATATCTCAAGACGCGTCAGCAATTCGGCCGGCCGATCGGATCGTTCCAGGTGTTGCAGCACCGCTCGGTGGACATGCTGGTCGCCCTGGAGCAAGCCCGCAGCATGGCAATGTTCTCTGCGGTCATGGCCGGCGAGGACGATCCCACGGAACGCCGCCGCGCCATCGCCGCCGCGAAGGTTCAAATCGGCCGGTCAGGCAGGCATGTGGGGCAGGAGGCAATTCAGCTCCACGGCGGCATCGGCATGACGATGGAGTACAAGGTCGGCCACCACTTCAAGCGCATGACGATGATCGACATGCTGTTCGGCGACGCCGATACGCATCTGCTGACGCTGGCGAAACTGGGCGGATTGTTCGGGAGTGCCAAGGCAGCCTGACCGGCCACAGCAAGCCGGAACCGCCGCGGCGGGATCTATTGCCCTTGATTTAGACCATTCTCTGGTCTGAAAATCGGCGCTGATCTGCGTCAAGGGCGCGCATGCTGGTATCCGTCACCGAAGCGAAGGGACAGCTCACCGACTTGGTGCGGCGTGCCGAGGCCGGGGATGAGGTGATTCTCACCCGCCACGGTCATCCGGCCGTGCGCCTGGTGCCGGTCAAGTCGGCACTGGACAGGAAATCCCGCCGCGCGGTGTTGGAGGCTGCACGGGCCGCCGGCGCTGCCAAGGCGAAAGCCGGACCCGACGCAGCCGGCAGCCAGGACTTTCTCTACGGGGCAGACGGACTGCCTGCATGATCGTGGTGGACACGTCTGCTTTGATGGCGATTGTCCTCAATGAACCGGCGGCCGAAGCCTGCATCGCTGCGCTCGAAGCCGAGGATCGCGTGCTGATGTCGGCTGGAACCTTGGCCGAAGCCCTCATCGTGTCCGACCACCGAGGCGTCCTGACGGAAGTGACGGCCGTTGTCGAAGGGCTGAGTTTCGACATCCTGTCCGTGACAACAGCCACGGCGCGCCGCGTCGCCCAGTCTTATGCACGATGGGGCAAGGGCAGGCATCCGGCCGGACTCGATTTCGGCGATTGCTTTGCCTTCGCCGCAGCCAAAGAACATGCCTGTCCTCTTTTGTTCATAGGCAGCGACTTCGCGAGGACCGACATCGATAGCGTGCTGTGACCCGGCCTTCATAGCGCGTCGCCGGCACTTTCGGCGCCCCGCCGTCGACGTCCGAAAACCGCGAGACAACCCACACCACCCTGCGCCATCCTCCGCGCATGGACATGGACGACAACGCCTGTTACCGCGCCATCGAGACCCGCGACCGCCGCTTTGACGGCCGCCTGTTCGTTGGCGTCACCTCCACCGGCATCTATTGCCGGCCGTTCTGTCCTGCCCCCACGCCGAAGCGCGCCAACGTCCGCTTCTTCGCCACCGCCGCCGCGGCGCAGGAAGCCGGTTTCCGCCCGTGCCTGCGCTGCCGTCCGGAAACCTCCCCC
>DATKPQ010000135.1:0-14828 GCA_035523995.1 Acetobacteraceae bacterium
AGGTGCAGAAAACGCTCCACATGCGCCGCCAGGCCCATCGTGTGCTCGCGCACCAGCCGCTCCGCCAGGTCCGCGTCGTGCGCCGCCAGCGCGGCAATGATGTTGCGGTGATCGACGATCGACCGCTGCGCCCGGTTGTCCTGCGTCATCGTCACCGCGCGAACCGCACGCATGTGTATGAACAGATTGTCGGTCAGGCTGGTCATCAGGTCGATGCCGCCCATGCGGATGATCGCCTTGTGGAACTCCATGTTGGCCTGCGAGTACTCGGTGATATGCCCCGACGGGTCGTCGTCGAACGCATCCACCAGGGTCCGCAGCTCCGCCACCTCCCCGGCGGTAATGCATGGGGCCGCCAGCCGCGCCGCCATGCTCTCCAGCGCTGCCCAGACGGTGATCATCTCGACCACCTCGCGCTTGGTCTTGCGCACCACCACCACGCCGCGCCGCGGCACCGTGCGCACGAATCCCTCTTGCTCCAGCACTGACAGGGCCTCGCGGATCGGCGTGCGCGACACGCCCAGGTCCTGCGACAACTGGCGCTCATCCAGACGGATCTCGCCCGGATGGCCATAGATATCCATTTCCGTGATCGCGCGCTTGATCGACTCACACGCCTGGCGACGCAAGCCGAGGCTGGCCTCGAGCGGCACGACCTTCAGGCGCGGCGCGGCAGAGTCGTCCGGCACGGCATTCCTCCTGGGCCACTGGGTTCTATGCAATCGGTATAATGTATGCCACGAGCGAGCGCAAACCGGCGGCGAGCAAACGGGCGCCAGCGACCGGGCTCGCGAGTCATCGCCGGGTCAGGACGGGGGGGCAGCGATGGTTCAGCCGGTTGCCACTTGCGTATCGGACCGGCCGCCCCATTCGGTCCAGGACCCGTCATAGACCGCGCCTTCCGGCAGCCCCGCCAGGCGCAAGCCGAGCGTCAGGATGCAGGCCGTCACGCCCGAGCCGCAGCTTGTCACCACTGCGCGCGCGCCGTCCGCACCGGCCTGGGTGAAGCGCGCGCGCAGCTCCGCTGGGGTTCTGAAGGTGCCGTCGGCGTGCAGCAGGTCGGTGTAAGGAAGGCTCGCGGAACCTGGGATATGGCCGCTGCGCATGCCTGCGCGCGGTTCCGGCGTCGCGCCGGTGAAACGGGCGGCCGCACGGGCATCCAGCACCAGTTCCGCTTGCGTTTCGACGTTGCGCAGGATGTCGCCGACACCGCGCAGCCGGGCGGCGCGATAATCCGGACGGAAAGTGGTCGGAGCCGCCGCGGGTGGTTCACCGAACTGGATCGGTCGCGCTTCCTTCACCCATTTGGGCAAGCCACCGTCCAGCACTGCGGCGTTGTCATGCCCGAACAACAGCATCAGCCACCAGCCGCGCGCGGCCGACGCCAGGCCCTTCTGGTCGTAGAACACCACGCGCGACGCGTTGCCGACGCCAAGCTGCGCCATCAGTTTGGCGAAGCGCCCCGGCGTGGGCACCATGTGCGGCAGATCGGTATCGGGATCGGCGACCAGGTCGATGTCGAAATATCGTGCGTGCGGAATATGCGCCGCGAGGAACTCGGCGTGGCCGTCCTTGGGTTCATTAGGCAGGTATTTGGTGGCGTCGAACACCACGAGGTCCGGCTTGCCGAGTTCCTCGGCCAGCCAGCCGGTCGTCACCAGCGATTCCATCTGTCACCCCCGAAGCTGCGGCTGGAAGTGTCCGCAAGCAATGCGGAGAGTCAATTCGGTGTTCTCGCAGCGCCCGCATGCCGTCCGTGATGGCGGAAATTGGACCAGCGACTGGCGCCGCAGCGCAGGACGTGGTTGCGGAGGATGCCTGATTTCGGCTCCTAAGCTGCAATCGGCAGCAATGCGACCCAGAGCGCCACCAGTCCTGCCGCGATTGCTGCCGCGATGAGCATTTGTCGCATAATTCTGCGTCTCCGGTGAGGCGAGTGGTTGGGCGCCATGATGGTGTACGCGGCCGCAGGATCGTCAGCTCGATTGGATGCTTGAGACTGTCGCACCGGCTGCATCGCTGCCGCTTCTCCCTCCAGCGTCGCAACTCAATGTCGCTGCGCCGCAGTTAGAGAGCGGAGGTGCTGCCGACAACAGCGAAATGAGTCGGCCGATTTTGTGGCGCTGAAGCTCGTGCCTTCTGGCCGGGATGCGAGGGGAAAATTCAGGAAAATTGCCAGACAATTCTCGCCCGATCGGGATGGTGCGGCCGGTGGCCGGATGCCAGCGCTACTCGGAAACCGCTGTCAGGGAGGCAAGAGAAGCATGACCCGAGGCGCCCAGATGTCATCGCCAGGGCGAAGCGAGAATCCAGCCCATTCGCGCAGGCGCAGGGACGACGGGCAACTTTCGAACGAGGTTGCCTCGTCGCTGCGCTCCTCGCAATGACATGTCAGGGGAGCCGTGCGCTTCCCTGATTGCGGGTATTGGCCATGTCCGGGGGGTTCGCGCCATGGCGAAAACGCCGTAGCCTTCATGCCATGCTCAGCGAGGCACAACGGCGCTTTCTGGACTTCGGGCGCGTAGCCCATCTCGCAACGGCGGATTCGGCCGGTGCGCCGCATGTCGTGCCCGTATGTTACGCCGTCGATGGCGTATCATTGTACATTACGATCGATGAGAAGCCCAAGCGCCAGGACGCGCCATTGAAACGGATACGCAACATCGTGGCGAACCCCGCCGTTGCCGTTTCCGTCGATCGCTGGGACGAGGATTGGACGCAACTCGCCTGGATCATGTTGCGCGGCCGAGCCGAAATCCTCGCGGCTGGCGAAGAACATGATCGCGCCCAGGAACTGCTGCGCGATCGCTATGCGCAGTACCGCGCCATGGCCCTTGCGCCGCTGCCGGTGATCGCACTGCGTATCGAACGGGTGACGAGCTGGGGCCGGCTCTGACTGCCCTGCGCCGGCCGCCGGCCACCCGCTTGCGATCCGCTGCGATTCCTGCCCAAACTCCTCCCGGAACTATAATAACCTGGGAGAGAAACGATGCCGTCCACCACGTCGCGGCATGGAGTCGCCGGTCTGCTTGGCCTGCTGCTGGCAGCGAAGGTTGCCTGGGCTGCACCATTCATGATCGTGGGCAACGACGAAAAGGTACTGTCGGACGACAAGGGCAAGCCGATCATCTCGCCCACCGGCAATGACACCGTGCAGATCATCGATGTCGCCAAGCCCATGGCACCGAAAATTGTTGCCACCCTGCGGTTGGAAAACTCGATCGTCGGGCCGCCGGTGAATCTCGCAATCGCACCGGACAACAGCATCGCGCTGGTAGCGGATTCGATGACCGTGGTCGACGACAACGGCACTCGCAAAATGGTGCCGACGGACAAGCTGTTTGTGATCGATCTGAAATCGCAGCCGCCGAAGCTGGTGCAGACTCTGACGCTGGGCAAGCAGCCGTCGGGCCTGTCGTTCAGCCCCGATGGCAAGATTGCGCTGGTGTGCAACCGCGGCGAAGACACCATCAGCGAGTTGAAAATCGCTGGCACGCAGGTGACGCCGATCGGCACGATCAAGGTCGCGCCTGGCGTCTCGGCGGTGGAATTCACCCACGATGGCAAGCATGCGCTGACGGTGGAATCGCCTGAGAACCACGTTGCGGTCCTGGACGTGGACGGCGACAAGGTCACCTACGACAAGCTGGAATTCCCCACCTATATGTTCCCGTATAATGTGATCGTCACGCCGAATTCGAAACTGGCAATCACGGCGGATAACGGCTTCCACGGCACCGCCGACGGCAACATGGACGCTGTCAGCGTGATCGATCTGCAATGGCCGCATCCCCACGTCATCGCTCACATTACCATGCCGGACGCGCCGGAAGGCATGGCGATGAGCCCGAAGGGCGATTTGGCAGTGGTGGCAAGCGTGCAGGCATCCAACAATCCGGCGGTATGGTTCTATCACAAGACCGGGGTTGTCACGGTGTTGCGTATCCAGGGCCAGAAGGTGGTGCCGATCAAACAGATCAATGTCGGACGCGTGCCGGAAGCGATCGCATTCCATCCCGATGGACGGTATATTTATGTCGGCAACTTCACGGATGAGGATTTCTCGATCCTGAAGGTGGCGAATGGCACCGTGGTTGACACCGGCAAGCGGTTCAAGGTTGGCGGCCACCCGGCATCGGCCCGCATGAGCGCTCACTGAAAACCTCTCCCGCATTCAGCAGGTTCGGCCGCGACGCGGACCAACGCAAGGCGCCACAGTCGCCGAGGGTAAGAGGAATCGGGTCGGCACGCCGTCGATCGACCCGATCAGGTCCGCGAATTGCGTCCTGCCATCAATCGCGTTGGCGCGTGATAATCCACAACGTGATGTCCCATGCATTGCGGATGGCGATCGCCAGCAGCACAGCCACCGCAACCGCCAGCACGGTGCATCCTGCCGCCGATTCGAAAACAAACAGCATGCCGGACGCCGCAACACCCAGATAGCCAAGGCTCGGCAACGCAAGATAGCAGACGCGATCGTCCAAATCGAGCAAATGGATCAGCCGCCCGTCTTTCAGCGTATCGCGCCAGGCGAGGCTGGCATGCGTGAGGCCGAACAAGCTGCAGATCAGGATCAGTGCTCCCAGCCATCGACCGTTCGGCAGCGGTGCCAGGACGATGAGGCTCAAAGCCAGCGTCAAGCCGAAATTGACCACGCTGGCAGAGAGAAACACGCGCAAGGGAGCACGGCGTCCCGGGGTGAAGGCGCCGGACCCGACGCTCGCGGCAACAAACAGCAGCCCGACCATGGTGGCGGAAGCTGCTCCAAGCAGGCTGTAGAATGGATGCCATGCGTGCAGGGCGTCGATCGGCGACATGGTCCTGGTTTCCGGGTGCTTCAGCGGGTTGAATGCTTTGGATCGTGACCCTGCGGCGATTTCCTTGATCGCAGGCTGGAAAATATTTGAACCGCAGTCGAACGCAAATTAACGCAGATGGCGCACGCTCTATCTGCGTCCATCTGCGGTTCCAATATCTTCAATTCCCAGCCGCCGAAAGTGTCACCCAATCTCCCGCAAACACTTCGCAATCTGCCCGGCGACATCGTCCCACCGCCGGACCTCGCGTTGCCGGAACAAACGCACGGTGGGGTACCAGGGCGAGTCCTCGCGTTCCAGCAGCCAGCGCCAGTCCGGAGCCTTGGGTAGCATGATCCACACCGGCCGGCCCATGGCTCCGGCCAGGTGCGCGACCGAGGTATCCACGGTCACCAGGCGTTCGATGTTTTCCAGAATTGCCATGGTATCGTCGTAGTCCTGAATCTCGGCCCCGACATTGATCAGTGGGGCGCGGCCGTAATAGGCGCCGGCCTGCCCCGTCCGGGGCCCCTTCTGCAACGCCAGCAATGCAATCCCCGGCACATCGGCGATCGGCAGAAAGTCCGTCAGTAGCGCCGAGCGGTTGCGGTCGTTGTTGTGCGTTGGCCGCCCGGCCCAGATCACGCCGATGCGGCGGAAGCCCGACGGCACCAGGCCATCCAGACGTTGCTTCCACAGCACGACGCGCGCGGGGTTGGCGTGCAGATAGGGGATCGACGCCGGCACGGTTTCCACGCGCGTGCCGGCCAGCCGTGGCAGCCCGGTTAGCACAGCAAACGCCGCGTACTCCGGACAGTCCTGCCATTTCTGGAAAATCCGTGCGCGCGGCGCGACCTGCCGCAACAGCGGTGCGAGTTCCGTGCTGCAGGCGAGAGCGATGTCGGGACAACGCTCCTCGGCCCACGGAATATAGCGGCAGAACTGGATGGCGTCACCGAAACCCTGGTCGGCGATCAGCAGCAGTCGCTTGCCGCCGAGGTCTTCGCCCTGCCATTGCGGCTTGCTGGTAGACGGCATCAGCGGCGCGGCGCCGCCAATGCGGAAGCGCCATTCGTATTCTTCCCAGCCTTCGGCCATTTCGCCGCGCTGCAAGAGTGCCTCGGCGCGGACGAAGTGGCCGCCTGGCAGGCTTGGATCGATGCGCAAGGCACGGCCGGCACAATCGAGGCACGCATCCAGTTCGCCGCGATGGAAATGGATGATAGCCTGGTTGTGCAGGCATAGCGGATCGGATGGCGCCAGCATGGTCGCGCGCTGCGCTGTCGCCAGGGCTTCGTCCAGGCGGCCGAGGGTGCGGTACACTTCGCAGATGTTACGCAGATAGAGCGGCGTATCTATACCATAGCGGAGAGACGCCTCCATCAGCTCCAACGATTTTGCCGCGTCGCCCATGCGGAATGCGACGATCCCCGACAGGTGCAGGGCATCGCCCTGGTTGGGTGAGGCGGCGAGGATGCAGTCCAGCAGGCGTTTCGCCTCAGGCAGCCGGCCGGCACGTTCGTATTCGTTGGCGATTCGCAATACGTCGGTGAGCGGGATCGGTACGCTACCTGGCACGGGTGCACGGGGCGTGGCGACGGGCGATTCCATCGGGCGGCGGTTCTTAGGTCATGGCGAGGAGCCAGGCGACCAGGCGCTCTCGGTCGAGCGGACGTATGGTGCGTCAACCCGAACAAGATTGCTTCGTCGCTGCGCTCCTCGCAATGACATGTTAGTCCAGGGAAAAGCCCAATCGTTCGATCATCGGCCGCAGCACCGGGATCACCGGCTCCAGATGGGCACGATAGTGCTTCCAACGCCCAACCGAGCGGTCGTACAGCGGCTCCGTCACCTGCGCGTAGCTGGCGGTGCGGGCATAACGCCGGTTCTCGTGGAAGGTCAGGCAGGAACTATCGAATTTCTCGCCGATGAAATCCAGCATGCCGCGGATGCTCTGTTCCTGGTCGGCGACGATGTCCTCATAGCGGATCGGCAGGTAGCGCAGCGTCATTTCGCCGCGGTAGTGCTGCACCAGGTCCATCACGCGCACATAATGGTGCGCCGCGGTCGGCAGATCGGACGAACAATAAAACCCGTGCGTGAACGCGTTGGAGAACGCGGATACCATGATGTCCAGCGGATGCCGCAGCACGTGGATCAGCGGCGCCTCGGGAAATAACAGCGCGATCAGGCCCAGATGCGTCTCGTTCAGCGGCATCTTGTCGGTGAAGTGCTTCGCGCCGGGCCGCAGCACGCCCATCTGGCGCACCTTCTGCAAATAATAGTCGCGCAGGTTGTCCAGGCCCTCGCGCTGATCGCCCATCCACAATTCGGCCAACGCCTCGGGATAGCCGAGCGGGCTGGCCAGCATGCGCGGCATGATGGCGGTGATCTCGTGGATCAGCGGTAATTCGTCACCCGCGGCGATGCGCGGATGCGCGGACAGCGTTTGCTCCACCAGCGTGGTGCCGGAGCGCGGGAAACCCAGGATGAAGATCGGTTGCGGGACGTCGGGACGCACGGTGGCGCGCGGAATCAGGCGCAGCCGCCCAGCAGTGAAAAAATTGCGCAGCCGGTCGATCTGTTGTTGCGCTGCCTCGTCCAGATAGACCTGGCCGGACAGTTCGCGTGCCAGCCGCTTGCCTTCGGCGAACGCGGCCCAGGCTTCGTCGTAATGGCCGGACTGATCCAGCAGCCGGCCTTTCTCCAGCAATTCATTCGGCCCTAGCCTGGCATCGCCGGACACGGTGGATTCGATCAGCGCCAGCGCCTCGTCGTATCTGCGCTGCCGGCCAAGCAGCACCGCCCGCGTCAGCCGCACCGCCGCATCATTGGGAAAGCGCTGCTCCATGGAGTCCAAAACGTCGCTGGCGGCGCTGAAATTGCGGTCGGCTTCTTCCAGGCGCGCGAAGCCCAGCAGCGTCTGGCGGATGTCAGGCGCGGCAGCGGCGGATTCTGAATACAGCGCGCGCGCTTCCTCCATGCGCCCCTGGTTTTTCAAATTCCAGGCTAGATTGGCGAGCAAGATCGGATCCCGCTGGCCACTGAGGTCGAGCACGCGGCGATAGTGGTACTCACCGATCTGCGGGCGGTTGGCCTCTGTCATGATCATGCCCATCAGGTTGTGCGCCTGCGGGTTTTCCGGAGCGATGCGGACGGCGTTGCGGGCATGGACTTCGGCCTCGGCGAGGCTGCCCTTGCCGAGCAGGATCAGGGCGAGTTCGTTGGTCGCGACGAGATTGTTGGGGTCAAGCGCGACGATGCGGCGGATCAGCGCCTCGGCGGCGCGCGCCTTCCCCTGCGCCTTGCGGATTTCGTAAAGGACCGAGAGCGCGCCGGGACGGTCGGGCGCCAGTTCCAGCACGTCCAGGCACAGGCGTTCGGCGGTCTCGACGGCGCCCTGGCGGTGCGCCTGCAAGGCTCGCTCCACCAACGGCACGAGGTGGCGTGTGGCCTCGGGGGGCGGCAGGGCGCCAAGCTGCATGGCGCAGCAGCGCACGGCGCGCAGGCCGCTGCCGCAGTCGCACAGGGCCAAGACGGGGGCGTTCATAGGGGCGCGGATCACCAAAAGATCAGTCCGGATCAACCTGACATGGTGGATGGGGTGGGGACAAGCATTGGCTGATGGGCCGGCGTGCTGGCAGTGATCCTGCCAGCAAGGGATGGTTTACCTTTGCGTGGCATTGTTCTGCCCTGCGTGCTAGCCTGGGAGGCAGTCGATGAGGACTATGATGACGGAACGCCATCGCGAGCAGCGTGACGGAAGCGGGGTGGCCCCGCGGCGCCGCTCGCGCGCGCGGCGCGGTGAAATCGGCTGGGACGAGATGACGCCGTATCAACGCTGGATCGTCGAGGCCGGCCGTGCGACCCCCCGCGTGCAGGTGCCGGACACGATCCGCACCGCGGAGGAATACATCGACTGGCAGATGGCGCGCCTTGCCGAACTCGAGTCGCGCGGTCGTTGACGAGTCTCCTGGGTTCGCACGCTCCCTTCTCGCTCTGCCCGACCAACTTCCCCGCATCGACCTGCGCGAGGTGTGGTGGCGCGTTTTCGAGTTCCGCACCTTCAAGATTGCCCATGGCAATGTGCCGTTTCGCCGTTATGGCGAAGACAAGCCGTCGTGGCATAACGCCGAGGGACGACTGATTAGCGCGTACCACGACGACGGCTTTCACCATTGCCACCTAGGCGTGGTGGCGGCAGACCCGATTCTTGCTTATGCCGGGATCGCCCCCGGTCACCTGGTCATGGTTTGCGTCACCACGCACCAGGCGATGTTCAAGGGCGACCGGCGCGCCTTCGTCCGTGAACATGCAGCGCATTTCCCCAACACGCTGCGGCGCCGGCCGGCACTGCGCGCCCGTCCGCCGGCACACGACACCGAAACCGAGTGATCCTCGTGCGGCGAAGCGGTGCGATCCTCATGCGGCGAAGCGGCATCCGCCTTCCCCCGCGCCATCGCCCATGCTACCGCGCGCCGCGCAATGAAACGACTGCTGCGGCACCCGGCTGTCCAGGCGGCGCTGGCCCGCGTGGTCGGCCTGTACTTGTCCTTCGCCCTTCGAACCACACGCTGGCGCCTGGAAGGGGAGGAGCATGTCGCGCCCCACGCCGCCGGTGCTCCGGCCGTGGTCGCCGTCTGGCATGAACGCCTGCCGATGATGCCGATTCTGTGGCTGCTGGTGCGCCGCTCGCCGCAGAGCGCGGGCGCGCGGGCCAAGGTCCATGTCCTGGCCAGCCGGCATCGCGACGGGCGCTTCATCGGCGCGGTGATGCGCCGCTTTACGGTGAACCTGGTACTGGGGTCGTCCTCCCGCGGGGGGGCGGCGGGACTGCGTGCCTTGCTCGGCGCGCTGCGTGCCGGGGACCACGTCGTGATCACGCCTGACGGTCCGCGTGGCCCGCGCCGGGTCGCCGCCCCGGGCGTGGCACAACTCGCCGCGCTGTCCGGCGCGCCGGTGCTGCCGTGCGCGGCGCAGACCAGCCGGCGCTGGATTCTCCGAAGTTGGGACTGCATGGTGATCCCTCTCCCCTTCGGCCGCGGCGTGGTGGTGTGCCGCCCGTCGATCACCGTCTCACGTGATCGCTGGCAGGATGCGGTGCCCCTGATCGCCGAGGCGTTGAACGCCGCCGCCGCCGAGGCCGACCGGCTTTGCGTTCCATGAGCGCTCTGGTGCGGATCTGGGGAGCGGCGGCGACGCTCGCCGCGCCGGGGCTGAGGCTGCTGCTGCGAGTCCGCCTCGCGCGCGGGAAGGAGGCGCCGGGCCGCCTGCCGGAGCGCTGCGGTGTCGATCCTGCGCCGCGTCCGCCGGGGCGCCTGCTGTGGCTGCACGCGGCCAGCGTCGGCGAGACCACATCCGTCCTGTCGGTGCTGGCCCTGCTGTTGGAGAAGGCGCCTGACCTGACGGTGTTGTTCACCACGGGCACCGTCACGGCTGCGCGGCTACTCGGGCAGCGGCTGGCCCCGGAGCAATCGGCGCGCGTCCGGCATCGGTTCGTGCCGCTGGACGTGCCGGCCTGGACAGCGCGGTTCCTCGACCACTGGCGGCCGGATGCAGGGGCCTTCCTGGAAAGCGAGTTATGGCCCAACCTGCTGACCGCCTGCCGCGCGAGGGACATCCCGCTGATGTTGCTCAATGCTCGTCTGTCGCCGCGCAGCTTCGCTCGCTGGCGCCGCGTTCCCGGGCTGGCGGGCGAGCTGCTTGGCGGGTTCGCGCTGGTGCATGCCCGCAGCGACGCGGATGCCGAGCGGCTGCGTTCGCTCGGGGCGCGGCGGGTCGAGGCACCGGGCGATCTGAAATTCACCGCGCCGCCGCTGCCGTACGATCCGGAAGAGTTGGCGCGGCTGCGGGCGATGCTGATGGATCGGCCCGTTTGGCTGGCGGCGAGCACACATCCGGGCGAGGAGGCGCTGGTCTTCGCGGTTCATCGGCGGGTCGCGGGACGGTATCCGGACCTGCTGACGATCCTCACGCCGCGGCACCCGGAGCGCGGCGCGGCCATTGCTGCCGAGGCGGCACCGTTGGCGGTGACGCGGCGGTCGCTTGGCGAGGGGCCGCCGGCTGGGCCAGGTGTCTGGCTGGCGGACACGCTTGGGGAGCTGGGGTTGTGGTACCGTCTGGCGCCCATTGCGTTCGTCGGCCGCAGCCTGATTGCGCCTGGTGGCGGCCAGAATCCGCTGGAGCCGGCCCGGCTTGGCTGCGCCGTTGTGGTGGGCCCGCATACCGGGAATTTCGAGGCGCATGTGGGGCTGCTGCAGGAGGCAGGGGCACTCGCGGTCGTGCCGGATGCCGACGGATGCGCGGGATTTGTTGAGGACATGCTGGCCGAGCCAGCCATGCGCGCCGCCGTGGGGGGGCGGGCGGAAGCCGCCTTGCGGCGCCAGGGACGTTTGGTGGAGCAATCGGCGGAGGCGGTTTTGACCTTGCTGACCTCTTCCGCCCGCGGCGGGAGAGGTCAAGACGCGAAGCGTCGAGGGTGAGGGGGCTGCGTGCCGACCCGATCACCCTCACCCTCGGCGCTGGCGCGCCTCGACCTCTCCCGCTTCGCGGGCGAGGTTTCGTGGGTCCTATCGCCCCTGTCCGCCATTACCACGGCGGTTACTGCCCGGCGCATGCGCCGAACGGGATGGGCGTGCCCCGTCCCGGTGATCTGCGTCGGCAACGCCACCATGGGCGGGGCGGGCAAGACCACGGTGACGCTCGACCTTGCCACCCGCTTGATCGCCCGGGGCTGGCGGCCCCACATCCTGCTGCGCGGCTATGGCGGCTCGTCGCGTGGCGTGCACCGGGTGCAAGCGGGCGACACGGCCGCTTTGGTGGGCGACGAGGCGTTGCTGCACGTCGCGATTGCTCCCACCTGGGTCAGTGCCGACCGGGCGCGGGGCGCCCAGGCGGCGGTCGCGGCCGGTGCCGAGGTGGTGCTGATGGATGACGGCCTACAGAACCCGGGCCTGCAGAAGCGGCTGTCGCTGCTGGTGATCGACGGCGCGACCGGGTTTGGCAATGGCCGGGTCTTCCCCGCAGGCCCTCTGCGCGAGCCAGTTGCCGCCGCCGCGAGCCGCTGTCAGGCCGCTGTGTTGATCGGCCCGGACGCCACCGGGGCACGGGGGAAAATACCGTCCGGGCTGCCGATCCTGTGTGCGCGCCTGACCCCCGGCCCGGAGGCCGCAGCGCTGGCCGGGCGGCCCGTGCTGGCCTTCGCCGGCATCGCGATGCCAGGAAAATTCTTCAAGACACTGGCCGAGGCCGGCGCCAATGTCGTGGCACGACATCCCTTTGCGGACCACCACCGCTATACCCGGTCCGAACTCGACAAAGTGCTGGCCGAGGCGGATCGTCTGACGGCGGTACCGGTCACCACCGCAAAGGATGTCGTGCGCCTGCCACCCGACATCCGTGCGCGGGTGCAGGTGCTGAGTGTTAGCCTGGAATGGGAAGACCCTGGCGCGCCGGAGGCGTTGCTGCGGGACGCGATCAATACCTGGGCCTCGGAAGCAATGGATCGGCGCAACTATGCATGACCTCGTTTTTCTGTTCGATGTCGATAACACGCTGCTGGACAACGACCATGTGCAGCGCGACCTGGGCACGCATCTGGAGCAACAGTACGGCGAGAAGGCACGCGACCGGTACTGGGCGTTGTTCGAAGAGCAACGGTCGCAGCTTGGCTATGCCGACTATCTGGGTGCGTTGCAGCGTTACCGGCTGGAGGACCTGCACGATCCGCGCGTGCTGCGCATCGCCAACTGGATGGCGGATTATCCGTTCGCCGCGCGGCTGTATCCGTCCGCGCTGGACGTGGTGCGTCACGTGCAGCAATGGGGCGCTACCGTCATCCTATCCGACGGCGACGCGGCGTTCCAGCCGCGCAAGGTGGAACGCTCCGGCCTGTGGCGGACGTTCGGCGACAATGTGCTGATCTTTGTGCACAAGGAAGAAGCGCTGGACGACGTCGAACGGCTGTTTCCGGCGCGGCACTACGTGATGATCGATGACAAGCTGCGGATTTTGCAGGCGCTGAAGGAGAGCTGGGGCGACCGCGTCACCACCGTGTTCCCGCGCCAGGGCCATTATGCGCTGGAGCCGGGGGTGGAGGAGAAATACCGCAAGCCGGACATCAAGATCGAGCGGATCGGTGATCTGCTGGGGATGGAGCGCGCGGCGTTCGGCGGGCGGTAAGGGTTTTCGAACCCGGTTTGCGCGAACGTATGGGCCGCGGGGGAGGGCTTTCCTGTCCCTTACAGGCTTGGGGCGCGACGGCTCCGAAGCGCACAAGCGGGGGGTAGAGCCACTATCTGCCGCTCGTCCTTGTCGTGATGCCCTTGGGGCTTGATCAGGCCATGCCGCTGGTGGTGTTCGGCCTGCCACGTGTCATTGCGAGGAGCGAAGCGGACGAAGCAATTGCTGCATGCGCACGAACCGTCCGTGCGCTTTCCCGCAGTAGATTGCTTCGTCGCTTCGCTCCTCGCAATGACATGGGTGCCCCGCGGACTGCGCTTCGCAATGCAACGGGACGAACCTACGCTCGGCGTCTCTACCAGGGGGTCAGACGCATGCGCAGTGAACGTTGGCAATTTGCCGGTCATATGGGGCAGAACCTCGCCGCACGGCTCGAACTGCCGGACGGTCCACCGCTGGCCACGGCCTTGTTGGCGCACTGCTTCACCTGCGGCAAGGACGTGGTCGCGGCGAGCCGCATCGCCGCAGGCCTTGCGGCGCGTGGCATCGCCACGTTGCGATTCGACTTCACGGGCCTTGGGTCCAGCGACGGCGACTTCGCCAACACCAATTTCAGCACCAACCTGCAGGACTTGCTGGCGGCCGCGGATGCCATGCGGGCACGCGCCATGGCGCCGGCGCTGCTCATCGGTCACAGCCTGGGGGGTGCCGCGGTGCTGGCCGCCGCTGCCTCCATCCCCGAAGCCCGCGCCGTCGCGACGATCGGTGCACCGTTCGATCCGACCCACTTGCTGCATCTGTTCTCTGCGCAACTGCCGGAGATTGCGGCACGCGGCGAAGCGGTCGTCTCTCTCGGCGGCCGTCCTTTCACCATCAAACAGCAGTTCGTCGAGGACCTGCGCGCGCACAATCCCCCCGCATCGATCGGGCATCTGGGCAAGGCCCTGCTGGTGATGCACGCACCAACCGACGCCATCGTCGGCATCGACAACGCGCGGCAGATTTTTGATGCCGCCCGCCATCCGAAGAGTTTCGTCTCGCTGCCGGACGCCAGTCATCTGCTCGATAACCGCGCCGATGCGAACTATGCCGCGGCGATGCTGGCGGCGTGGTCCTCGCGTTACGCCGGGGCCGCGCCGGCGGCGGTGGAGGCGCCGGCAAACGGCGCCGATGTGGTGGTAGAGGAAACCCGCAACGGTAAGCTGCAACAGCGTATAACCGCTGGCCCCCACCAGTTCTTCGCCGATGAACCGGTGACGGAGGGCGGGTTGGGGACCGGCCCCAACCCCTATGACCTGCTGCTGGCGGCGCTGGGTGCCTGCACGTCGATGACGTTGCGGCTTTATGCCGATCACAAGGGCTGGCCGCTGGACAGGATCCGCGTCGTGCTGAGCCACCACAAGATTTACGCGCGGGACTGCGCCGATTGTGAAACGCGAGAGGGACGGATCGACGAGATTTCCCGCGGCATCGCGTTGGCGGGCGCGCTCGATGTGGAGCAGCGCGCGCGGCTGATGGAGATGGCCGAGAAGTGCCCGGTGCACCGCACGCTGCAAAGCGAGGTGAAAGTGCGCACGGCGGAGATTGCATCATGATGAGGCGGTGGGCGCCGCTGCTGCCTTGGTGATGGGCTTTGCCCGATCACGACGACACGCGGTGCGCGTGTGCCCGCGCCGTGCCCCGCCGGGCGGTACTGTTCCGCATGGCACGAATCAGGACGGCGGGACCGGCCGCTTCCCGGCCCCGTTCGTCGATCTGCCAATCGTGTTGTGAAACTCAGGCGGCGAGCTTTATCGCCGGCGGCGGACCTGTGGCCTCGGCGGCCGCGGCGGCATGTTGTTTCTGGAT
>DATKPQ010000136.1:0-40303 GCA_035523995.1 Acetobacteraceae bacterium
CATCAAGCATATGGCGCAGAACCTGATCCGCCTCGCTCCCGGCAAGGCGTCCCTACGGCTCAAGCGAAAGACGGCCGGATGGGACGACGACTTCCTCGCCAGCCTGATCACGCGCTAGGGATATTCACCCGATTCCCCTGATGCCCGGTCTCAACAAGTGACCATGCGCGCCCGCGATGCAACGGCACCGCATGCGTGGCCACGCCGCGTTCGGTCACGGCTTCAAATGGTAGCCAGTACGAAATATCCACCAAAGCAGCACCAGGCACAGCACCATAAACGCCACAACGAAAGCGAGGCTTGTTGCCACGCCGACATCCCCTGCGCCATAAAAACTCCAGCGGAACCCGCTGATGAGATAAACCACCGGATTGAACAAGCTCACGGTCCGCCATGGCTGCGGCAGCATGTCGATCGAGTAGAACGCGCCGCCCAGGAAGGTGAGGGGAGTGACCACAAGCGAGGGAATGATCGCCAATTGCTCGAAATTCTCGGCCCAGATGCCAATGATGAACCCGAACAAGCCGAAGCTCACCGCGGTCAGCACGAGGAAGGCCACCATCCAACCGGGATGCATGATCCGCACCGGCACGAATATTGTTGCCGTGCCCAAAATGATCAGGCCGATCAGCACCGATTTCGTTGCTGCTGCTCCCACATAGGCGAATACCGCCTCGGTGCTGGAGATCGGTGCCGATAGCAGTTCGAAAATGGTGCGGGTGAATTTCGGAAAATAGATCGCAATCGACGCGTTGGATATGCCCTGCGTCAACAGCGTCAGCATGATAAGGCCCGGCACGATGAATGCCCCGTAGCCGACGCCGCCCACCCGCTGCATGCGGGAGCCGATCGCACCGCCGAACACGACGAAGTACAGCACGGTGGTGATCACCGGCGTGGCCACGCTTTGCCATATCGTCCGTCGCGTGCGTGCCATTTCGGTACGGTAGATCGCCCAGATTCCGGAAAAATTGATGCCGCTCACGCCCGGCCCTCCACCAGGCCTACGAAGATGTCTTCGAGCGAGCTTCGGCTGGTCTCGAGATCCTTGTAGTCGACGCCGGCGGCGCCAAGGTCTCGCAGCAACCGTGGAATGCCGGTGTCCGGTGCATTTGCGTCGAAATCATAGACGAGGCACTCGCCCTCCGCCTCCAGCCGCAACGGCCAGGCCGAGAGGGCAGGCGGGATCGTTGCGATAGGGCGCTGCATGACAATGCTGAGCCGGCGCTTGCCGAGCTTGTGCATCAGTGCGGCCGTGTCCTCGACCAGCACCAGCCGGCCGCGGTCGATCACGCCAACACGGTCCGCCATTTCCTCCGCTTCCTCGATATAATGCGTGGTGAGGATGATCGTCACGCCGCGATCCCGTAGCCGGCGCACGAGGTCCCACATGTCGCGGCGCAGGCTGACATCGACGCCGGCGGTCGGCTCATCGAGAAACAGGATGTCCGGCTCGTGGCTCAACGCCTTGGCGATCATGACGCGGCGCTTCATGCCGCCCGACAGCTCCATGGTGGGCGCGCGGCGCTTTTCCCAGAGCGAGAGGTCGCGAAGCAATTGCTCGCCATGGGCAGGGTCCGCGCGCCGGCCGAACAAGCCACGGCTGAATCGCACGGTGTCCTCCACGGTAGCGAAGATATCGAGCGCAATTTCCTGCGGCACGAGTCCGATCATGGCGCGCGCGGCGCGATAGTCCCGCACGATGTCGTGCCCGCCGACGACGACCTGTCCCGAGGTCATCGAGACCAGGCCACAAATGATGCTGATCAGCGTTGTCTTGCCGGCGCCGTTGGGGCCGAGCAATGCGAATATCTCGCCCTTCTCGACCGCAAGATCGATGTCATGCAGTGCGATCTGACCGGATTTGTAGGTTTTCGTGACGGCGGAAACGGATAGGACCGGCGGCATGAACTCTCCTGGTAGGACCATGACAGCTTGCGTACCGTCGATTCCGGGCCGGCCTGTCGCGGTATCTGTGGTCCGGAGGATTAGGACCTCCGCGCCACACGACGCAACGAGCCGAGGCTGGCGGCCAAATCGTCCAGCTTTGCAATTGCTTTTGATACGCAGCCGGTACCCACGCTCAGAGAGAGCGTGAGTCACGCGCCCGACATGGGGGCGGTCCGTATCGCAGTTCAGTGATTCTGGCGGCCTGGCGCGTCAGGTCTTCCCTGTCCGGGCAGCCTCGATCTTGGCAATGTCGATCCGGCGCATGGTCATCATGGCCTCCATGGCCCGCTTTGCCGCGGTGTGATCCGGATCCTTCAGGGCAGCGATCAAGGCGCGCGGCACGATCTGCCACGAAAAACCCCAGCGGTCCTTGCACCAACTGCACTGGCTTTCGCTGCCGCCATTGTCGATGATGGCATTCCAGTAGCGATCGGTTTCCGCCTGGTCGTCGGTCATCACCTGGAAGCTGACCGCCTGGTTCGCGCTGACCCCCGGGCCGCCATTCAGCCCGACAAAAGCCTGGCCGAGCAGGGTGAATTCCACGGTCAACTCGCTGCCCTGATTGCCGCCAGGGTAGTCGGACGCAGCATGCATGGCCGGCCCGACATGGCTGTCGGGGAAGGTGGCCGCGTAGAATTCCGCTGCTTTGCGCGCCTCGCCGTGGTCGAACCACAGACAGGTGACGATTTTGCTGCCCATCGAATTTGCCTCACCGGTTTTGGCGACAGGCATCGATATCAACGTGAATGGCGCGCGTCGATCGACCTCTGCTTCAAGACGGGGTTATTCGCGCACGGTGGCGGCCTCGGCCCACCCTGGCGTGGAACGCTACGCTGTCCCCCGACCGGACGCCCCCGGCGCCGGCTCCCACCCGAACACGCTGCGCCCGCCATAGTCATGCGACCGGCCACGCTCTTCTGCGATCAGCGCCGCAACCGACGGCCCGCGGGCGCGCGCCTCCAGCACCCGCGCCTGCGCATCGAGCCGCCGGATCGCCGCCAGTTCCTCCGCATTCCCCAGCTTGGCCTTGCGTACAGCCGACTTCATCACCGCGATCGTGCGATCGTACACCGCCGTCGGCACCGGGAACGGATACCGGTCCTTCCCGCCATGCGCCAACGAGAACCGCGCCGGATCGGTGAAGCGGCACGGCGCGCCATGCACCACCTCGGCCACCATCGCGAGCGCCCAAACAGTGCGCGCGCCGATCCCCGGCACCAGCAGCAACTCGGAAAAATCCTGCGGCCCGCGATCGGCCGCCGCGGCCAGCGTCCCGTGCAGCCGGCGCGCGACGACGTCCTCGGCCCGCACGTCGTGATGCGCCGGCATCACCAGATGTGGCAGCAGCGTCTGTTGTTGGGGTGGGGCAGGGGCGGCGTCCGTGCCCTCGATGCGCGCCAGTTCGCGCAGGATGCGGTCGGGGCCATGTTCGTTGAGCAAGTGAAGCTGTGTGCGGCGGGAGGCGGCGGCACGGCGGTCGGCCAGGTTGACGATCTCGCCCTGACCGGGGCCCTCGATTGCGGTGTGGGGGGAGTCGACAAAGCTTTCCAGACCCTCCGACAGCCAGTGATAGCGCCGAGCCTGGCGTTTTCCCCCGTTCATGCCCTGCTGCACGACCACCCAGCGCCCGTCATCGGCGACGATGAAGCCGTGCAGGTAAAGTTCGAACCCGTCCTGCACGGCGGCGCTGTCCACTTTCGCGACCAGCCGGCTGGACCGCGCGAGCGCTGCCCCATCCAGGCCGGTACGCGTGCCGACCGCGAGGAGTTCGGCGGGCGTGGCGCGGCTGTGCCTGCCGCGGCCGCCGCAGACGTGAAGGCCGAGGTCGGTGGCGCGCGGGGCCAGACCGCGCTTCAGGGCGCCGAGGACGCTGGTGGTGATGCCGGAGGAATGCCAGTCCATGCCCATGACGGCGCCGAAGGACTGGAACCAGAACGGGTGCGCGAGGCGGCGCAGAAATTCGTCGCGGCCGTATTCCAGGACGATGGCCTCCACGATGACGGCCCCCAGGCGGGTCATGCGCTGGGCGAGCCAGGGCGGGACGTGGCCGTTGTGGAGGGGCAGGTCGGCGCGGCCGGCGGGGCTGGGCATGGGGTGGGTCCGGGGAGAGGCGGTCTGGCGCTGAACGTAGCACGCGGAACATCAGGTGAACATCAGGGTTTGGCCACGGCATGATCGCCGGCATGGTCGCCGTAGTCGGCAGTCCATGCCCTACGCATTATCGTGGCGGTAGCAGTGCCCTACCATGGGTCGAGCGAATCGATTCGTGCCGCGCGGAGTGTGCGATCCGGAAAGGTGACATGCCTGCAGTCAATCCACGACGGCGGTCGGTCGCGGAGCCGTCCACGCAAATCAATACGGTGGACGTGGTAGACCGGCTGTTTACCGGTCATGCCGCCGACGTACTCACCTCGTTCCCGGACGGGTGCATCGATCTGGTCGTGACCTCTCCGCCATATTGGACGGCGGTTGAATACGACCATGGCGGGGGACCTTGGGCCACATATGAGGCTTATCTGGCCGATATGCAGCTTGTGTGGAACGAGTGTGCCCGCGTTCTCCGTCCAAACGGGAAACTCTGTGTCAACGCACCGATTATGCCGATCCCGAAATCGATGATCGATCAGCATACGCGACATCTGAAGAACATCGCGTTCGATATCGAGCACAGGATTCTCGCAGAGACAGACCTTGAGCGTTTCAGCCTCTTCGTATGGCAGAAGCAAACCTCCAAAATGATGTTCGGCAGCTACCCCTATCCCGGCAATATTATCGAGAACAATACGATCGAGTTCATTAATGTCTACGTGAAGCCAGGGAAGCCCCCGAAATTTTCCACAGAAGCGAAGCTCGCGAATGAGCTCACACGCGCCGAGTGGCTCGATCTCGCTCAGCAGGTCTGGTTTATGTACCCGGAGGACGTGAAGCGCGAGGGTGATCATCCTGCGCCGTTTCCAGAGAAGCTCCCTGCCAGATTGATGCGGCTTTACACCTACGGTGCTGCGGGTGATTTCCCGGGTGAGGTGGTATTGGACCCTTTCGTGGGTACGGGCACAACGTGCGCTGTTGCGAAGAGCATGGGGCGCCGCCATGTGGGAATTGATATCAACCCGGCGTACATAAAGATCGCTGAGAAGCGCGTGCGGGATGCGCCGGGATTTGAGCCTTTGCTGCTGGTTGGCCGAGCCAGGTATCCCTCCAAGGAAGAGTTGAAAGGACTCGCTGCAGCGGAGGCGGGCAGCAATGGCAGAAGCGCAGAAGCGAAACACAAACGCAGAACGTATGGCCGAAAGGTCGTCATCAAGCAGGACGAGCAATTGACGCTCGTCTAGCTTTGCCTGGGGTGGTAAACCGGAATGAATGCCGCCTGAGCCAGTCGCGGCTGACCCATCCCCCATCGCATCCGGCGAGCCCACGAAACGACAGCAACGGGACCGCCCCCCCGGCGGCCCCGCCATCCTGATTCGTGCCACGCCCGGCGCGCTCATGCGTTCGGGCGCGTGGCGCCGCATATCCGTCCGATCCGGCCATCAGCGCGGCGGAAGCCATGCCGTGGTCATGGCGATTCTCCGATTGCTCCCGCAACATCGCAAAAGGCGCTATCACCGCGCCAACCGGGGCGTCGTCGATGGAAGTTGTCGTCGCCGCCCTGGTATCCTTCGCGGACTCAGACTAGCTCTGTGCACGGCAGGCACCCAAGGGAGCTTCATGGCCAAGCAGCCAAACACGGTGCTCGACGGATCGCGCAACCGCCTATCACCGGGGGCAACCAAAGCCCTCATCTCATGGCAGGCGGACCATCACCGCCCGTCGTCGCGGACAATCCCTTCGTCAGAGAAGGACCGCCGCCTGGGGCCTGTCGTGCGGGAGTACATCCTGCCCAATGGGGGCAAGATCATCAGCCTGCGGCCCGAGACATTCCGCTCCGCCGTAGCAGCGGCCAACACAGCCATCAGGCAGGAACGTTCAGGCAGCGAAGTTCGCATTGAGCGAGTCAAACGAACCTAAGCGCTACAGCAAGGCGTTCGAGACCCTTGTCCGCGAGCCCGACGAAGACATTGTCGGGCTACTGGCCTATAGCCTGTTCAAGGAAAGCGTCCG
The DNA here is from genome assembly GCA_035523995.1 of Acetobacteraceae bacterium. Classification (GTDB taxonomy): domain Bacteria; phylum Pseudomonadota; class Alphaproteobacteria; order Acetobacterales; family Acetobacteraceae; genus JASHVB01. The sequence goes on from DATKPQ010000136.1 coordinate 6,052, forward strand.
CGAGCGGGTCATCAGCGGCCAGGACGTGCCCCGTGACCTGCGGACCCCGACCAAGGCCGAGACCGACGCCTATCGAGGCCGCGCCGAACGTATCCTGGAACGCTATGCCGCCCAGGCGATCGCCGACGCCGAGCCGGACATCGCCGCCGCTGCCGAGGGCGCCGCAAAGACCGAGATCATCGCCGAGGTGAGGAAGCGGACGGGCCTATGGCAAGCTGTTGTCGCCGGCGTCGTCGTCTGGGTGGTGACCATCCTTCTCACCATTCTCGCCGTCTTTGCCGCCCCCGACTGGGTCCGCTCGCTGGTGCAGCACGCCACACCCAAGTAAGCGGTTCGCTGCCGCAGTTCGAATCGAACCCGGAACATCGCGGCGCGCCCCCCGCTTGCCTGCCGCCTGCTCAGCTCGGATCAGCCGTCAGCCCCGCGGCAGCAATCCCCGCCAACGCGGCAGCCTCGTCATTGTCGGATGAATCCCCCGATACCCCCACCGCCCCGACAAGCGCCCCACCGGCCCCGCGCACCAGCACCCCACCGGGCACCGGCACCAGCATGCCCCCCACAGCATGCGTCGCCGCGGCGATGAAATGCGGCCGCTCCTCCGCCCGCTTGCCCAGCGTGCGCGAGCCGACGCCGAACGCCAGCGCCCCGTGCGCCTTGCCGGAGGCGATCTCGTACCGGCGCAGACTGGTGCCGTCCTCGGCCGCGAACGCCTTCGGCACGCCCCGCACGTCCAGCACGACGATGGCCAGCGGTTGGAACTTCTTCTCCCGTGCGGCGGCGAGGCCAGCACTGATAATGGTCTGGGCCTGAGCGAGCGTGATCGACATGCGTTATTTTCCCCTCTTGCTGTGGCGTCTCATGCGATCCGCCTTGGCGATTCTCATACACCGCGGGGCCGCCGCGATAGAGCCATCCTGGTTCGGCTCGGCAACCCACGCCGCTGTTACGACACAACGGCTTCGTTTGACACCTCTCCACGGCCGCATCCGCTGCTCAGGGCACCGCCTGATACTCTGACGTTTGCGCAAGAACGTCCCGCACCAGGTCGGACGCCATGCCAGGCGCCGCCTTGCGCACGATCGAAATCCTCCCGCATTGCTCTTAAGATCACGAATCGCACCTCCTTCAGGCCCTGCACGCCGTTGCGGCGTAACAGCCCATACAGGTCGCTGCAGATCAGTCCGCACCGGCACAGTTCGCGGTCCAGCACCTGGCCATTCGCGGCCAGGAGACGAGGCGGATGTTCGATCAATTGCGCGAACCCGGGATGCGGCGCAGCGTCGTGATCGAATAATGCAAGACCAGGATGCTAACGAGCGTTGCGGCCCCTGCCACGTAGCTTGTGTCCCGGCATTGGGAACATGCCCGACGATCGCACCAATCGCGACCGCCGCGACAAAGTCGAACGGCGACATGTCCGCCAACGTGCGACGGTGGGTAATGCGGAACCCGATCAACGCAGTCAGGTAGAGCGAAAATCGCCTTCAGACCGACCCAGGCGATGGTTGCGGTCCCGGCAACGAGACAGCCGATCCTCCGGCTCTCGTGACGGTATTCAGGGTGTTTCCCTGGCCCAAGGATGTGTAATCGGGGCTGGCGTCCCGGGTTGCCGGGCGCCCGCTGGCGTTATCCGCCACGCTGGCAACAGTCAGGGACAGCCCGTGGCACCAGGCGCGGGGGCATCACTGCGGCCTTGCCGACGGCGCCGCCTCCCCCGCCGAAACCTACATCTGCACCACGGAACTCAGCTCGAACGTCTCCTCCCGCGGAGGATTCGCGCCGATGCGCACCGTTGTCGGGTTGGGGAAATGGTAAGGCGGAACCGGCAGGTTGTAGGGTGCCGGCACGCCGGAATACACCCGCCCGGCGAGGTCGTATTTCGAGCCATGGCACGGGCAGAAATACCCGCCCGGCCAGTCCGGCGCCGGGGAGGTCGGGTCGGGCTGCGGCATATAGCCGGGCAGGCAGCCCAGATGCGTGCAGATGCCCACCAGCACCGCGAATTCCGGCTTGATCGAGCGGTGCCAGTTCTCCGCATAGGGCGGCTGCTGGTGCACCGTCGAATCGGGATCGCTCAGGCGGCGGATCAGGCTGGGGGTTTGCAGCGTCTTCAGCGCCTGAGGCGTGCGGTTCACGACCAGGATCGGCGAGCCGCGCCAGCGCACGATCACCTGCTGCCCGGACGCGATCTTGCTCAGGTCGATATCCATCGGCGCGCCGGCGGCGATCACGTCGGCGGCGGGGTTCATCGAATCGATGAACGGCCACGCGAGGGCGGCGGCGCCAATTCCTGCGGTCGCGAGAGTGACCAGCTTCAGGAAATCCCGGCGGGGGGTCAGCGGCTCGGCCGCGGCAGCGTGCGATGACATAGCGGTATGAATATCGCGATGGGCGAATGGGTCAATCGGGGGATGATGTCCTTTCTGTCATCCCGCGCAAAAAACCTCTCCCACGCTACGCGCGGGAGAGGATGTCAGAGCGCCGCCACAACGCCCGTCGTCTCCAGCGCCTGCGCCACGCGCAGAGCCACGGCCTCGCGCCATGGCGCGGCGATGATCTGCACCCCGATCGGCAGGCCGCCCGGCAAAGGCACCGGCACCGCGACCACCGGCAGCCCGATGAACGAGATCGGCTGGGTATAGATGCCGATATTCGGCCGCAGCGGCATTTCCGTCCCGTTCAGCACGAATGTTTTCTGCCCGATCAGCGGCGCCGTGCAGGGGGTCGCCGGCGCCAGGATGACGTCGGCCGATTCGAACAAGTGCAGCACCGCCTCGCGGTACCAGCGGCGGAATTTCTGCGCCTGGGCCACGACGGCCGCCGGGATCAGCGCCCCGGCGATCAGCCGGTCGCGCACGTCGGGATCGAAATCCGCCGGCCGGCTCCGCAGCCGCGGCAGATGCAGCGCCGCGCCCTCGCTCGCGGTGATCACGTACGCCGCCGCGCGGGCACGGGCCGCCTGGGGCAGTTCGATCTCCCCTGTGGCGTCAAGGGCCGCGGCGACCTTATCGAGCGCCGACAGAGCCTCCGCTGACGCGCCGGCGCGATAATAGCCGCCGGCACGCACGATGCGCACGCCGTCGATGCCACCGGGCAGGCCGGGCAAGGCCGGTTCCGGCGCGCGGTCGGTACAGACCGGATCGAGCGGATCGGGACCCTGCATCGCATCGTAGGCCAGCGCCAGATCGGCGACGCACCGTGCCAGAGGACCAAGGTGATCCAGGCTGGCGACGAACGGAAAGCTGCCGGCGCGCGATAGCCGGCCATAGGTCGGCTTCAGCCCGAACACACCACAGAACGACGCCGGCACGCGAACCGACCCATTGGTATCCGACCCCAGCGCCAGTGGGACCAGGCCCCCGCCGACCGCCGCGCCGGAACCGCCGGAGGAACCACCACTCATCCGCGTCGTGTCGTACGGGTTGCGCGAAGGGCCGTCGTGCGCGTTTTCTCCCGTAAAATCATAGGCATATTCGCCCATGTTCAGCGCACCCACCAGGACGGCGCCAGCCGCTTCCAGCCGGGAGACCAACGTAGCGTCCACACCGGCGGGTGGGCATTCCCGATTGATCTTCGACCCCGCCAGGGTGGGCAGCCCGGCGATATCAATGAGGTTCTTTACGGCGAAGGGGACACCGGCCAGCGAGCCTACGGCACGCCCGGCCGCAACCGCTGCATCGATGGCAGAGGCACGCGCCAGGGCGCGGTCGGCGGTCACGGCAGTGAAGGCGTTCAGCACCGGATTTCGCGCGGCTATGGTGGCCAGCGTCTCGGCCAGGACGTCGCATGCCCGCCGCCGACCGGCCGTGACGTCCGCCGCGATCGCCTGTGCCGTGAAGGGCATCAAGCGCGAAACACTGGTGCAGGCTCAGCCTCGTCCGGCAGAGGGAAATCCAGCAGCAGGCGCCCGAACTCGAATGACAGTCCCAGATGCAGGCGGATCGCGTCCTGCCATTCCGGGCGCGTCGGAATGCCCAGCATCGCCGTCCCGGCGGCGATGAAGACATCAAGATCTTCCGGCAAGCCATTCATATTGCGGATTTTCCATTTACCTGCAACCACGCCCGCCAGCCGCCGAAGCGGGTGATGTCCGGGGCACCCGAAACGCCAGCCGCCTCGGCGAGGAACCCGAGGCATGGCCCCTCCTCTACCATGACGCCGCCGATCCCGACCGGCGGCGATACCCGATCCAGCAGCGCGCCAAGGGCGGCGGCCGGCAGCGCCCAGATTTCACCCTCGATCGCGCCGCCATCGGTGGAGCGTATCATGCCAGGCCGATCTCCCAACGCGTGCAGCCGGTAAATGGGCTGCGTCCGCGCCGCCCGCAGAAATCGGCCCCCCAGGGCGGTAATCTCGTGGTTCAGCGACAGCCCCGCCATGTGCGCGCCAACGCAGAACAACGCTGTCTCTTCGGCGGCAAGCGGATTGGCGGCGGCCGCGGCAGGCAGAACCTGACCGGTGGCACCGGCCGTCGTGGCAAACTGGCGATGGAGTTGGTCGGCAAGTCCGGCCAACCGCCCCTCCGACCAGGCCGGTCCCAGCAGCATCACGCCGACCGGCATTCCGTCGGCACCAAATCCGGCGGGAACGGCGTAGCCGGCAAGGTCGCAGAGATTGACGAAATTGGTGAAGGTGCCGAGATGCTTGTTCAGGCCGATCGGGTCCGCCTGCACCGCTGCCAGAGTGGGGCAGAAGGGCGCCGTCGGCAGCAACAGGGCGTCGTAGCGCGAGAACAAGTCCCGGGCGGCACGTTTTGCTTCGGCAAGGCGGTGAAAAGCGTCGAAGGCATCGACGCTGCGCCGGTCGAAGCCGCTCAGCAGGATCTCTCGCGTGGCCGGGTAGAGAATGTCCGATTGCTCCTCCAGCACGCTGCGGAGCACGGCCGTGCGTTCTGCCACCCATGGGCCGTCGTAGAGCAAGCGGGCGATGTCCAGGAACAAGGCGATATCCACGGTCTCGGCGCGCAGATATTGCGCCGCGGCCTGATAACGGACCTGGGTTTGGGGCTCACAGAATTCGGCCACATCCGCCATGGCGACGCGGCCTTGGGGTGGAACGGCCGCGCGGCGCAGATGCGGGAATGGGGCGGAGCGAGCATAGGGATCGTCCGGGTCGTCGCCGGCCATCAGCCGCAGGACAGCCAGGCACTCGTCAACGGATCGGCCGAAGACCGAGACCGTGTCCACCGAGCGGCAGGCCGGCACGACGCCGCGCGTCGGCACGCTGCCGAGCGTCGGCTTCAGGCCGACGATGTTGCCGAACGCGGCAGGGACGCGGCCCGACCCGGCGGTATCGGTGCCGATGGCGAAGCGCACGATCCCGGCGGCAACAGCGCAGCCGGAGCCCGACGACGATCCGCCCGGCACACGCAGCGGATCGAACAGGTTGCGCGGCACGCCATAGGGGGTGCGCGTGCCGACGAGCCCCGCCGCGAACTGGTCCAGGTTGGTCTTGCCCAGCAGCAGCGCGCCGGCATCCAGCAGGCGCTGCACTGCGGGGGCGTTGGCCTGGGCGGTATAGGCGTAGGCGGGACAGGCGGCGGTGGTCGGCAGGCCGGCGACGTCAATATTGTCCTTCACTGCGAAGGGCACGCCCCAGAGCGGCCGGCCGCAGGGGCCATCGTTCTGCAACTTACGTGCCTGCGCCAGCACGGCGTCGTCCGGCAGTCGGGTGATCCAGATGGCAGGGTCGGCGTGGGCATGGTCGGCAGCCAAGGCCGCTTCGGTGAAGGCCAGGGGGGTCATGACGTGTTAAATCCCCCACCCGCTCGCGGGGCGGGATGGGGGAGGGTGATGCACCCCCCTTGCGGCACCCTTGCCCGGTTCCTCCGGCTTTACCCGAGGACGTCGGCAACCGGACTTCATGGCGTCTGAGCGGCAGCGTGGCACGTGTTCATTTCACGGGCAGTTGGCCAAGTGGGAGGCAGCAAGCGGCGGATAGCTGGTAACCGGCGCCTTGATCGAAGACGGTATGGCGCTTCCATGCAGGAAGCAGGCCAAGGTGATGACGTGGCGCGGCGCGCACCTCGGGTTGTCAGACCGCACCGGCAAGCGGTAAGGCCGCGCCACACGCTGCCCCTGCATGATCGCATCGCCTGCGTGCCCCGCGGGTTCTTCGGCGACACCCGCGGCCAGCCATGCCGTGCCTGCACTGGTGCAATGGCCAATCAGCAGGCACTATTCACGAAATGGCAAGAACGTCCAGGTCCGTGTTGTTGCTTCCGCCATCATGTGCCGCCGCCACGCCCGGTTCCGCCTGCCGCACCGGCCGCGGCAAATGCCGCCCAGGTATTCGGGGCTCCCGGCCCAGCCAAGCCCCGGCGCGGGCATCACCCTGAATGTCCGAGACCATCCGCGTCCCCTATCGCGGCCTGATCACCGCCTTTGCGATGATCGCCATGTTCATGCAGACGCTGGACTCCACCATCGCCAACGTCGCGCTGCCATACATGCAGGGCAGCATGTCGGCCTCGGCCGACGAAATCACCTGGGTGCTCACATCATACGTCATCGCCGCGGCCATCATGACCGCCCCGGTCGGCTGGATGGCCGTCCGCTTCGGCCGCAAGCGATTGTTCATCATCTGCATCGCCGGCTTCACCGTCACCTCCATGATGTGCGGCGCCGCCCAGAGCCTGGAGCAATTGGTCGCCTTCCGCCTGCTGCAAGGCATGTTCGGCGCCGCACTGGCGCCGCTGTCACAGGCGGTGATGCTGGATATCTACCCGTTCTCCCGCCGCGCCCAGGCGATGGCGATCTTCTCCATGGGCGTCACCATGGGGCCGATGGTCGGCCCGACGCTCGGCGGCTACCTGACCTATCTCTACAGTTGGCGCTGGGTGTTCTATGTGAACCTGCCGTTCGGCATCATGTCCGCCGTCGGCCTCGCCTTGTTCATGCCCAGCACGCCGCAGCGGCCGGGCCTGAAATTCAGTTGGTACGGCTTCGGCGTGCTGGCACTGGGCTGCGGCGCGTTGCAACTGATGCTGGACCGCGGGCAGCTTCTGGACTGGTTCTCCTCCCGCGAGATCCTGCTGGAAGCAACTCTCGCCGGCCTCGGCTTCTATTTGTTCGTCGTGCACATGATGACGGCGGACAAGCCGTTCCTGTCGCCGGGGCTCTTCCGCGACCGCAATTTCTCCGCCGGGATGGCGATGGTGTTCTGCGTGTCCTCGGTAATGCTGGCGACGTCGGCGTTGCTGGCGCCCTATTTGCAGGATCTGGCGGGCTATCCCGTCTACACCGCCGGCTGGGCGCTGGCACCACGCAGCGTCGGTACCATCGCGTCGATGTGGCTGGCCAGCAGGCTGGGCATGTCGGTGGACCAGCGCAAGCTGATGGCGGTGGGGCTGGTAATCCTGGGCTGGGCAATGTGGGTAATGAGCACCTGGACCCCCGACGTGACAGAGCATGAGCTGTGGATCGCGCTCATCATCCAGGGCTTCGCGGTGGGGCTGGTGTTCAATCCGATGACGGTGATGGCCTACACCACGCTCTCCACCCAGTTGCGCGGCGAGGGCACGGCGATGCAGTCGCTGGCGCGCAACATCGGCTCGGCGATCGGAATTTCGGTCACGTCATTCACGCTGACACGGCAGATGCAGGTGAACCACGCCGACATCGCGGCCACCATCACGCCGTTCGATCGCGTGCTGCAGGCGGGCAATGCGGTCTCGCGTTTGCTGAACCCTGCGACGCGACATGGCGCGGCGCTGCTGAACCGGATCGTCGATCAGCAGGCGGCGATCATTGCCTATAACAACGACTTCCGGCTGATGATGCTGACCGTGGTGCCGCCGATGCTGCTGTTGCTGCTGATGCGGCGGCATGCGCGCGCCGCACCGGCGGCAGCGGCGGGGGATTGAGGGCCTGCGCGCCGCGCGCCCTTAACCCCGCGGCCAGGACGGTCCGCAACAAGATAATTGCAAAATTGTGACATGCGTCACTGTGCTGCTGCGGCCGGCATCGCACACTGTGCCCTGACAGTCCGGCTGGATACCCGGTCGGTGCAAATCAGGGAGCAAGTCCGCCATGTCGCCGGCCATCGCTTCGATTGCTCTGGGACCCGCGGCCTCCGACCGGCCCGCGTTTCCCCTTCTCAGCCTGCACTACCTGCGCCGTAGCCTGGAGCAGCGTCGTCAGCGCCGCCTGGATCGCGTCGTCGCGGAGATGGTGCTGGAACTCGATCACGAGGGGATCGTCGAGGATTATCGTGCGGCGTGCCGGCGCTGGTGAGGGCGGCTACTTGCCCCGCTTCGCCGCATGCTCCGCGAGCAAGCGGCTTATGTCGGGTTCCTAGTCGAGCGGCTTGACCTTGGCGAGGTCGAACGGCGGCAGTTGTGGTTACGGCTCGCTGCGTGCGGCCAGAACGGCGCGGCAGCGCTCCGGGTCCTTGTGCTGGCATGCAGGCACCACGGCGGGCCTGTCGGCCAGACCATTCCTGGGCCGGCCAGGCCGTGCGTGAGCGCCGTGCTCCAGCGTCAGGTAGAGTTCGGCGCATGCCCTCATGCCCTCATGCCCTCATGCCCTGGCCGAGCATGGCGTCGCGCACCGCCTCCCGGCGGCCGCGCAGGTCCCGGAAGCTGTTCCACACCATCACCTTGAAAATGCGATCCGCCGTGCGCGCTTCGCTACTTGTCCGACACGATCGGGGTGTCGAATCGTCGTCGTCGGCGTCCATTGCCATTTCCGTTGCCTGCGGCCCGAAGACCTGCTTCTGCAGTCCCAATTGTCGCGTTATGATCGCTTGACGTTCAGAACGCTCCGCGTCTACACATGATCCAATAATCCGCTCGTTTGCTGATCGGGACACCGAAGCCCTGTTCCAAGGTCGCTTCGCCCGCCGGATCGGGGCTGATCTCCAGCGTGTCGCGCAACGCAAGCTGTCAGTTGCACAACGCGGAGGTTCTGGCCGACCTTGCCGCTCCACCGCGCAACCGACTTGAAGCTTTGAGGGGGCGACGGGACTGGGCAGCACAGCGTGCGGATCAACGATCAGTGGCGCATCTGCTTCGTCTGGACTGACGCCGGACCAGAGCATGTCGAGATCGTAGACTACCATTGAGGATGACGGCCATGCGCGACCTGCCCCCCATCCATCCGGGCGAGCAATTGCGGGAAGAGTTTATGAAGCCGCTCGGGCTGACAGCCTATCGGCTCGCCAAGGACCTGAATGTTCCGGTGACACGTATCCAGGCGATCATTGCCGAGCATCGTGCCATCACCGGCGACACCGCCCTGCGGCTCGGCCGATATTTCGGCACGACGCCGGAATTCTGGCTCAACATGCAGCGCGATTTCGAGTTGGAGCGAGCAGCGGAGGCACTGGGCGGGCGGCTCGAAGCCGAGGTCAAGCCGCGCGCCGCGTGACCCCGGTCCGCCGCATGTGGCGCCGGAGCGACGCTGGACTTACCGCCCGCCCTCCGCTACACGCCCGCGCTTCATCGGAACGCGGGAGACCGTGCGGCCCATCCGGGCGAGCGGGTCGCTTGCACCGCGGTCCCCGGGACGTAACGCAGGCACCAGGGATACAACATGGCGAAGAAGATCGTCGGCTACATCAAGCTGCAAATCCCCGCGGGCAAGGCGAACCCGTCGCCGCCCGTCGGCCCCGCGCTGGGCCAGCGCGGCCTCAACATCATGGCCTTCGTGAAGGAATTCAACGCGGTCACCCAGAACATGGAGCCCGGGATGCCGGTGCCGGTGGTGATCACCGCCTATGCCGACCGCACCTTCACCTTCATCATGAAAACGCCGCCCAACACCTATTTCCTGATGAAGGCGGCGAAAATCGACAAGGGCAGCACCGCCGCGGGTAAGACCGCGACCATCGGCCGCGTCACCCAAAGCCAGCTGCGCGAGATTGCCGAGATCAAGATGAAAGACATGAACGCCAACGATGTCGAGGGAGCGATGCGCATGCTGGCCGGCTCTGCTCGCTCGATGGGCCTTCAGGTGGTGGAGGGCTGAGCCATGGCGAAACCTGGCAAGCGGCTGAAGGCGATCAACGCGGGCTTCGATCATTCGAAGACGTATCCGTTGCCCGAGGCGATCAAGCTGGTGAAGCAGAACGCCAAGGCAAAATTCGACGAGACGGTGGAGATGTCGATGAATCTCGGCATCGACCCGCGGCATGCGGACCAGATGGTGCGCGGGCTGATCTCGCTGCCGAACGGCACCGGCAAGACGGTGCGCGTGGGCGTGTTCGCTCGCGGCCCCAAGGCCGAGGAAGCGCTGGCGGCGGGCGCCGACGTGGTGGGCGCCGAGGACCTGGCCGAGAAGATCCAGGCGGGCGACATCGCCTTCGACCGCTGCATCGCGACGCCGGACATGATGGGCGTGGTGGGGCGCCTGGGTAAGATCCTGGGTCCGCGTGGCCTGATGCCGAACCCGCGCCTGGGCACCGTGACACAGGACCTGAAGGGCGCGATCAGCGCCGCGAAGGGCGGCCAGGTGGAGTTCCGCGCAGAGAAGGCGGGGATCATCCACGCCGGCATCGGCAAGGCCAGCTTCGACGAGGAGAAGTTGCTGGAGAATGCGCGGGCGCTGGCCGATGCGATCCAGAAGGCCAAACCGGCCGGCGCGAAGGGCAATTATGTGCAGAAGGTGGCGCTGAGTTCCACGATGGGACCGGGCGTGCGGGTGGATACCACGACGCTCGCAGGCTGACCTTCGCGGCGATCACGACCAGAGGTTGGGTGCGCGCCGGCCGCTGGTCGTGCTTCCTGTCCCAGGTCTCGACTGCGGGTCATCAGTGCGTCCAGCAGGTGCGGCCGGTGGCGAATTTCGCCCGTCGCACCGCGTCGATCACGGCACCGAAGTCCCAGCGACATTTGCCGGCCCGAAACCTTCCGGGATCAGCGGTTTCGCCAGCAAGCCGGCAACGTAAATGCGCCCGGTATAGAGAGTGATCCAGCGTGTCCCCGCCTTGTCATGCAGCAGCAGGGCAACATCGTCCCCGTCGGCTTTCGAGCCCTGCGTCAACTGATCCATGACTTGCTCTGGCGTTGTTGCCGTCCGCTGATCCACGCGCTCGATAACGTCGCCAGCTGTCACGCCCACGGCGGCAGCCTGAGAATCCGGCGTTACCCGATCGACCAGCACACCGGGCGGCTTCGCACCGCCGTTGTGCTCGTGTGCGGCGGTCATCGGCGCAAAATGCAGGCCAATGCCCGCCGCCTGAGCCTGCAAAACGCTGGCAGGGCTGGCCAGCACGCTGCCGCGCAACGCCCGGAGATCCGGCCACGGCTTGCCACTCACCACGGCGTCCTGCATCTTATCGTCACGCCACAGCAGCAACGAAATCGGTGTGCCCAAAGGCTGCATGACGACGAAGCGCATGATCGCGGCGGCACTATCCAGCGTATGGCCATCCGCACCGGTGATAATGTCGCCAGGTTGGATGTCGGCATCGGCGGCGGGGCTGCCGGGCGTCACTTTCGCCACGATCGCGCCATTCATGTTCGGCAATCCGAAGATCGTCGCGAGCCGCGGCGTGATGGTCTGCAAATGCACGCCGATCCAGTTCGGCCGGTCGGCTGCCGGGTACAGCAGCTTGCTGGTTACGAACTGCGCAAGGTCGGACGGCAGGGCGAATCCGATCCCGATCGAGCCGAGCACTTTGCTGTTGGACAGCAGGGCCGTGTCGATGCCGACGAAGTGGCCCGCGCAATCCAGCAATGGCCCACCGGAATTCCCCGGATTGATCGTCGCGTCGGTCTGAATGTAATCGTCGAATGGCGAACGCATCAGATTGCGCCCCTTACCGCTGACGACCCCGACGCTGACGGAGGTGCCCAGCCCCAGCGGATTGCCGACCGCAATGACCGTCTGGCCGATATGCAGTTCTTCGCTGTTGCCAAACTGAAGCGTCGGCAGCGGTTCCGGCACGTTCACCTTGAGCACGGCAAGGTCCACCAACGACGCCGCGGCGATCAACTGCGCAGGCACCTGCGTCTGGTTGCTGAACGTGATCTTGATCACGGCAGCATCCTTGATGACATGCTTGTTGGTCAGGATCACGCCGGCCGGATTGATGATCACGCCGGAACCGACGAACGTCGCGAAATGCGATCCGGACGGATCGGTAGCGGCGGCACCTGCATCCGAAGATCGCGCGTTCGGACCTTCGGCATTGGCCGGCATCCCTTCATCCACACTGTTCGCGTTGAGAACCTTCACAACTGTTATGTTGACGATCGCCGGCAGGGCGCGCGCCACAACGCTGGGTACGTCGCAGGCAGCGGGCGATGACGCCACCGCTGCTCCGGCTTGTATCGCGATCAACGCCGCCCAGGCAGCGAAGGAGACTGCTGTCCAGAGCATCCGCTTGTGGAACGTCATATCGATTCCCTCAGTGTCGCGCCGGGTCATGCCGGCCGGGCCATTCGATCGGCGTCGCCCCCGGGGCGGCTGCGCACCGGGCCGCGACCGTACCACTGCGGCCCCCGGGCCGGTAGTCACCGCCGCCGAGATTCGGCATGCCGGCACGGGCGGTGTCGTTTCGCATACTGGTGCCTGTCGTGAATTTGCCGGTTAATTGGTGCCGTCCGCCGAAAGTTGAACACCCCGCCATCGCGGGCAACCGAAGACTGCCCGAATGCCTTGCCAATGGTCAGCGGTATCGTGCTGCCCGCACCTGCACCCCGATCGTCCGGCGCCGAATAATCCGCCCCGCGCGAGGAAGTCGTGCGGATCGAAGCGTCTCGCCGGTGCAGCGGTCTCGGACGGCGGGCGACCCGTGCGGGGATGACCTTTGTCAGACGTTGCTGATGCCGCCGTCGACGACATGTCGGAACCCGTCATGAACGAGCTCTCGTCCGAGGCGAGAAACAGGGCCGCCGCTGCCAGTTCGTCGGGGTGCGCAAGCCTCAGCATGGGCGTGTTGGCGACGTAGCCCTGACGGATCGCAGCGGCTTGCTCGGGCGTGGTTGCCTGGGAGTCGAGCATTGGCGTATCGACGACGCCCGGACTCAGTGTGTTGGCGCGGATGCCGCTGTCCTTGAACTCGGCTGCCCAGGTCCGGGAGTACGAGCGCAGCGCCGCCTTGGTGGCCGCGTAGGTCGAGTGGTTCGCCAGGCCCATGTAATGCATGGCCGAGGCCACGAGGATGATCGATCCGCCACGACCCATCATCGGCAGCAGCTTCTGCACCAAGAACAAGGGCGCCCTGGCGTTCAGGTTGAACGTACGGTCGTAGTGGTCCGGCGTGATGTCGGGCAGCGACACTTGTTCGACCAGGGCGGCGTTGGACACGACCACGTCCGCTTTGCCCTTTGCGCTGCGCACGGCGGCGGCGACGCGGTCGAGGTCCTGAAGCCTGGTCGCGTCCGCCTGGATGGCGGTGATGTTGCTGCCGATGCGCCGCACCGCGTCCTCGAGTATGTCCCGGCGCCGGCCGAAGATGAAGACGTCGGCGCCTTCCCTGACGAACCGCTGGGCGATGGCGAGCCCGATGCCGCTGGTGCCGCCGCTGATGACCGCGACCTTGCCTGCCAATATCGACATGATACGTCCTTCTGATTGCGTCCCGGCGGCCAGCTTCGACAAGAACAGCTCGAAGTTCGTGCTGCGGAAGTCTCGATTGATGGAGGCGAAGCCGCTCTCACCTGAGGCGGCGCACAAAGTGGAGATCGAGCCCGGATAAAGGTGCGCCGAGCTCCTGCATGGCACCGCCCACGGCGAGTGACCCGAGATCGATCGCGACCAATCCGGTGCTGTTGATCAATTCGATGACCAGTTGTTTTGCTTCGCTGTCGTCGCCGGATGTAAAGATGACGGTACGGGGCTTGTTCACGGAAAAGTCCTGGATCCAGGCCATTGGCATATTGCTGATCGATTTGACGAGCCTTGCGCCGGCAGCCATCTCGGCAACTTTCTCGCTCGATGTGCGCCCCTTCAGTGCGGTGCGCGATCTGATCACGCCAGCCAGACTGATGTCGGGAACAGGGTCCATATGCGCGTTGGTCGCATCGATCAGGATTCGGCCGCGCCAATCAATGCCTTTCAGCGCTTCAGGGACGTTTACCCAATTTGTGGCCAGGATAACGGCCTCGGAGTCCGCCGCTTGCTCTCGGGTAGCTGCGATGGCGCCTGGACCGAGATCGGCCGTGAAATCGGCCAATGTCGCGGGACCCCGGGAATTGGAAACGACGATGGTGTGACCCGCGGTGATCAGGTGACGGCCGATCGTGCGTGTAACAGACCCGGCTCCGAGAAAACCTATTTTCATGACCCATCTCCTGGCTTGGCCGGACTTGCGTTGTCCTCGAGGGCTGCGAAATGGGGCCGTCTGCGAGAGCCGTTCAGTGCGGAAGTGCGCATAGCGGTGGTGCAAAAACGATCCGGGCGGACGACCTGAACGACTCGGCCAGACCTGGCGGTGGGCCGGAGACTTCGCGCCCTTTGGCCGCCGCGTGTGTTGATGGGTGCGTCTCTCGGGACCGCTGGTGCGGCACGACCGCCGCATGATGAGCTGCACACGACATTGCGCTGGAACTATTTGCGTCGCCTGCCCTGGCCAACCTAAACGGACGATGGGTCCAGACAGCGCACCTCGCGGTGCGGTGCAGGGTTGCACCATGATCGACTGGGATGACGTTCGCTACTTTCTTGCCGTTGCGCGCGGGGGCTCGGTCCGGGCCGCCGCCGAGCGCCTCGGCGTGAACCACGCCACCGTGCTGCGGCGCATCGCCCAGTTGGAGCAACGCCTCGGGGCGCACATGTTCGAGAAGCTGCCTTCGGGCTATCGCCTGACGGATGCGGGGGAGGAGGTCTTCGAGTTCGCGCAACAGATGGAAGCGTCGTCGAACCAGCTGGAGACGCGCGTGTTAGGCCGGGACCGAAGCACGCGCGGACTGCTGCGGGTGACGCTGGCGCCGCTCCTCGCGACACACCTGCTGATGCCGGACTTCGCAGACTTTGCGCGGCTTCATCCCGAGATCGAGATGGAGATACTGTCCATCGACGAGCCGGTGAACCTGACCAACCGCGAGGCCGACGTCGCGATCCGCGTCGTCTACGACCGCAACGGCCTGCCACCCAATCTTTACGGCCTTGAAGGACCCGAATTGTTCGGGGGTGTCTACTTGTCCCGCGACGTGCTTGCCGCGTGGCGCGCGGGCGCGCCCGGTCCCATCCGTTGGATCGTCAAGGATAACTACCTGCCGGACTGGGCGCGTGTGGGTGAGGTTCCCACCGCCGACGTTCCGTTCAGGACCACGGACGTCGGGGCGCAGATCGTCGCGGTGCGGCAGGGCTTGGGGATGGCGACGCTGCCCTGCTTCGTCGGCGATGCCGACAAGTCGCTGGTGCGGGTGCCGGGCGCCGCCCTGCACAGGCATGGCACGCTCTGGTTGCTCTCGCAGGGCGAAACGCGCAAGACGCAGCGCGTCCGGTTGTTCCTGGAGTTCGTATCCCGCAGGCTTGGCGCGTACGGGCCGCTTCTCGCGGGACGGTCCGCTTGTGGCGACTGATGCGCGGCGGGTTTACCGCCCCTTTAGGAATGCGCGCAATCGGGCTTGAATCACGCCCACTCGATGATTTTGGGTTAGCATAACGCGCTGACATTTCAGCGCATTTTTTCTGCGCCCGCTCGAACACCGTGCGCACGATCCGTCAGAAATTTGCGCTCTTGATTTCAAACACGAAATTCGACGATCCGCGATTTGCTCGGTTTCAGCGGCTATCTGCATCAGTTGTTCCAATTCTTGGCGTCGCTGCGGCGCAGTCTCAATTCCCCCGCATGCAAAAAGACCGTCACGCATCGTGTCGGAATCCTCCGAATAATCCGATTCTTTTGCCACGCTCGTGATTAGCGACGCGCACCCAGCACCATGATGGTCGATGTGCCGTGTGCGAGAAGGTCGCCCGCCTGGTCCTCCAGTCTCGCCTCGGCCGATATGATCTGGTTGCCTCGGCCAACGACATTGGCAACGCAACGGACGCGGCCGGAGTCCTTGCGAATTGGCCGAGAGAAGTTCGCTTTGGTCTCGATGCTCGCGTAGCCGGCTCCTGGGGGCAGCAGGCTGTGCGCCGCGCAGGCACAGGCACTGTCTATCAGCGTCAGGGCCCAGCCGCCGTGGACGATCCCGGCTGGGTTCAGCAGATGGGAGCCCGTTTCTCCCTCGAAGACCGCTGAGCCGCCGCTAACCTCCACCAGCCAGAAGCTGGCGTATTCGGAAATCGGCGCCTGAGGCAATTGGCCGTCAATGATCGCTTGCAGGATGGCCTTGCCTGACATCTCCTGGATCGCTTCCTTTGGTAACGATCCAAAGGTGTAGCTGCGTTCGCCGGACAAAGCCTCTCTCCTCGGTTCGGTCGACCCCATATCGGTGTCGCCGCAAACCCAATCTGCGGCCCGCAACCGGGTAGGTCAGGTCTGAAAAACGGACCGACTTGGGCCCACGAATGTGGTAGAAGACTCCCATGACAAGCTACGGCCAGTTCTGCTCTATCGCCCGGGCTCAGGAAGTCCTGGGTGGTCGCTGGACATTGCTCGTGGTGCGCGAGCTTTTGTGTGGCGGGCGGCGCTTCAACGACATCCGCAGGGGCATTCCCAGGATATCGCGCACCATGCTGTCCGAGCGGCTACAGGCCTTAGCCGATGTTGGCGTCGTCGTGCGCGTCAGCGGTCCGCACGGGCCGGAACATGTTCTGACCGATGCAGGCCATGAATTGGCCGGCGTTATCGGCGCGCTGGGCACGTGGGGGCAGCGATGGCTGCCCCGCCAACCAGACCGCGAGGACATCGATGTGGAGCCTTTGCTTGTCGACATGCAAAGGCGGGTGCTGCGCCAAACACTGCCGAAACATCCAACGGTCGTCCGCTTTGAAATCGATCGCGCGAAGCCGCGGTTCATGTTGCTGAAGATGTCGGAAGTATCGGTTTGCTCGCAGAACCCCGGATTTCCGGAGGTGCTCACGGTCAAAGCCCCACTCGCTGTCCTCGTCGCCTGGTGGCGCGGCGACGTGAGTTTCCTCGAGGCGCAACGCCTCGGCCTGTCGATCACTGGTCCACGCGCTCAGGCTCGCGCCTTTCCGAGTTGGTTCGAGCGGTACCAGTTCGCGGCAATAGAGCCAGCAGTTACTCGGGCTCCTGCCGAGCCACGGTCCACATTACGTACCCATCGGGGGGCTCTCGCAGCCCTATAGATCTTCTCGTTCACCCAAACACCACGAGGAGATCAGCATGACCGCTCACCTGCTCATTCTTTACCCGAATCCCGAGGATCCGACGGCCTTCGATCGAGCCTACCGCGACGAACACCTGCCCTACGCGGGACCAAGACTTAAGGGAGCGCTGGGCGTCACGACAAAGCGCGTGGTCGGCCCGGCTTTCGCGCCGCCGCCTTACCATCTCATGTCGGATATCAGCTTCCCCAACCTCGACGCGCTGAAAGCTTGCGCGACCTCCGCCGGTGGCCAGGAAGCACTCCAGCACGCTGCCTCGATCAGCAACGGAGGCGCCCCTACCGTGCTGGTGGTGACCGAGGAGACGTGAGCCATTCGCCCCGCACCCGCCGATCCCGAGATCAGGGTGCGGGGCTACGCTTCGCTTGCTCACAAGCGTCATCTTGCGCCAACAAAGCTTGTCTGCATCGGCGTCCAGAAGTACGGCCTCGGAGCTCGAATGGGGTCGTCCTGCTGCTATCGGGCACTATCGGCGGACTGCGACAGCCCTCGGTGTCCGATGCTACTCCAAACTATGCCGCGCTGCTCCCGGTCACTCCCACTCGATGGTTCCAGGCCACGGAAACACATTGATCTCTATAGATAAATGTTTTCCGCACTTCCTGAAGAACCGTATCCCCCCGGTCCGTCAGAAATTCGCGCACTTGGAATTCAAAGGGGAATTTCGACGATTCGGGATTCGCTCGGTGTCAGCGACTATCGATATCAATCGGCCGATTTTTCTTTCGTGGCCGCTGACCGAGCCGTACCGGCAGTTCCCCAAAAGACCGTCACAAGGCTATCTGCCACGAGAGTCCGTCGCGAGATTCGCTCTTGCGCGCTCCGACAATCCCGCGATCGGGCTTACTGGAGCTGTCCATCCATGGCAACGGAGGAGCGAGTGGATGTGCAGCCCCGCTCATCGCCTTCCCTCAGGAAATGTTCTCTACAGGGACCTGGGACGCACCTTTGGCGGGGGTAGCCGGGGCTTCCTGTTCAGAGGGTAGGTGTCCGACCCCCGTCTCTCGAATGATGAAGCTCAAGATAATGGCAAGGACGATGCCGACAATCAGCGGCACGAAGCCTTTCTGGAACTGGTGCAGCGATAGTAACGCGTCCGAAGCGGGGGGCATCAGATGGGAGACGAACGGTGACATGATGCCGGTGGTTAGGAATACCAGAAAGTTCATCACGCCGGCTGCCGTACCCTTCACCGGCGGCGGGTTGGCTTCCTTGATCATCGTAAAGGGGATCATCGCCGCACCGGATCCGATGCCCAGCACAAGCGGCACTGAATATCGGGGAAGAACTCCCTCCGGGAGATAGACGGCTGCTATCGCCGCCACAAGCATAAGCAATGCGCCGCCGAGCAGCACCGGCTTGCGATGCCCTATCTTGTCGGAAATATAGCCGAGCAGAGGACAGCCGATGATCCAACCGATCGGGATCATGGAAGCATCCGATGCGGCGTCTGCCATCGATATGTTCTGGCCGTTATGAAGAAAAGACGTGGCCCACACCATCGCTCCGATCGTGGTCGGAACGAACAAAAGACCTCCGATGCTGCCGGCCAGCCAACTTTGGACATTACCGAGCACGACCTTGAACGGATTGGTCAGACTCCTGAACGACAGGGGCTCGTGACGACTGGCACTCGCGCTCTTCTCGGGTGGCATGACGATCCGGGTCACGGCGACCAGGACGAAGCCGATGACCGCAAAGGCAAGCCACACGCCTTGCCAACTTACCCCATACGATCCGGCGGGATCGATTGCCATCTGGACTGGCTTGGAGCCGACAGCGGCGCCGAGCATTCCAACACACTGCGTCAATCCCATAAACATTGCGTACATGCGCGCAGGCAGGTAACGCGCGGCGACGTAGGATGCGCCAACGAACGAAAAGACAGCGCCGATGGCCTGTAACACGAAACCAGAGATGCCAGCGGTCTCGCTGCCTTGCGCGAAGACCACGCAGCCGATTCCAACCAATGCGATGGCGTAGGGTATAACGCGTGCGGCACCATAGCGGTCGAGCAGCAGTCCCGCGGCCAGCGCTGTCAGCGCGTAAGCGACGTAGTAAGCTGAAATCGTCGAGCCGATATGATTGCCGCCCCATGCCGCCGCCAGCTGCTCTTGCATGACGCCGGGCGCGGATCGCGCTGCATATTGATACAAATAGAACAGAGCGCAGAGGAGCCATGCCACAACGTACCGTGGCTTCAGATCGCGTGGAGGAGATGTATCGGAACCAACGGGGGCCGACATATTTCTATCCTTTCTGGCGGTCTCTGCGCGCAGGTGGGACCGGCGTTGCCCGCGCCGGTTCCACCCGCAGCCGACTTTCGAAGCGTCTAGTGGAAGCTGTTCTCGCTGACCATTTCGAACAGCTTGTGATTATCCCGGTAGTCGACGTGAACGCCCACGATGACGGGACCTTGTGTTTCGAACGCCTTCTTCATGACCGGGACAATTTCCTCCGGCGTTTTGATCATCATGCCTCTTGCACCGAAAGCCTCCGCATATTTGACATAGTCGATCGGTCCGAAATCGATTGCGGATGTGCGCCCATATTTCGCCTTCTCCTGGACGGCCACCATGTCGTAGGTGCCGTCGACCCAAACCATGTGCACCAGGTTGGATTGGAGGCGCACGGCCGTCTCCAGCTCCATGGCGGAAAAGAGAAAGCCACCATCGCCAGAAATCGACAGAATCTTTTCGGCCGGCCGAACCACCGAGGCGGCGATACCCCAAGGAAGTGCGACACCCAGGGTCTGTTGTCCGTTCGTAATGAGAACGTGGCGGGGGGTGAAGCTGTACAGATGACGTGCGATCCAGAGGTGAAACGAGCCCATGTCCAAGCAGAGCGTGGTGTCACTGCCAACAAATTGCTGCAGTTCGTGCACCAGACGCAACGGATGTATCGGGGTACCGCTACGAAGTGCTGCCTCTCTATTGAGGCTTTGACGTTCAGCATGAATCATGTCGAGGACGTGCGAGGAGAGCGCCGGCATGCCAGTGCGCTGAATCTGCGGCGTCAGCGCACCCAAGGTCTGCGCGATATCCCCCGTCAACTCGACAGTGGGGCCGTAGCAATTGTCCAAATCCGCCGGCAGGACGTCGATATGAATGATGTCGCGCTTGTGTTTGGCATTCCACAGGGCCGGCCAATATTCGATGGGATCATATCCCACGGTGATGACGAGATCGGCGGTGTCGAGCAGACGATCGGCGGGCTGATTGGCGAGCTGGCCGATCCGCCCGCCGAAATTGTCGAACAGGATAGCCCCCCCAGCACCAACGGCCTGGAACGTACCCACCACCGGTAGGTTGCCCTTGCCAACGAATGTCTCCAGTGCCTTTGTGTTGGTCGGCTTGCTGGCCAACATTCCCAAAAGCACAACCGGATTCGAGGCGACGTTGATAAGGCGGGCAGCCTCCTTGACCGCCACCCCATCTGCCGGTCCCAAACCGGCGAAGACTGGTGCCGGCAAAGGCTCGTGCGCACAAGGTCCGGTCATCACGTCCATAGGAAGGTTCACGTATGATGCACCCGGACGGCCGCCTTCCGCGGCGCGGAAAGCGTTGATCAACACCTCGCTGACCTGATCCGATGCACCGACCGTTGCGCTGAATTTGGTCACCGGTTTCAGAATCGAAACCGCATCCATCGTCTGGTGCACTTGCTTTAGCGCTTCAGCTGCAGGAACCGCGCCGCCCAACGCCACGACCGGATCACCTTCCGAGTTAGCTGTGGCGAGGCCCGTCACAAGATTCGAGACACCAGGACCGGAGGTCGCGATCGCGACTCCAGCCTTGCCTGTCATGCGACCGATCCCACCCGCGATGAACGCGGCATTTTGTTCGTGCCGACACACGACAGTCTTGATTTTCGAGTCGACGAGCGCATTGAAAACCGCGTCGATCTTGGCGCCAGGTATCCCGAAAACGTGGGTGACGCCTTGGGCTTCAAGCGCTCGAACCACGAGCTTGGCACCGGTTTGCTGTGGGTTGTTGCTGTCGGTAATGATATTCGTCGTTCTGGCTGATTCTGCTGGCGGTTGTGTCTTGGCTTGCATGTTCATCGTGGTCTCCTGCGGTTGATGACACGTGGTCTTGTTCCGGCGTGATTGCCGAAGAACTGATGAGCCGGGCGTGCCCCCTAGTGCGCTTGCTCTGCATAAGCCAATTCTTCAGCCGTATTTTTGCTGAGGTCGGCCTTGAGAAAGGCTTCCGATTCCGGAAGAGCCAAGTGAAAGCTGGTGAGCGCCTCGACTTTCAGCTGCAGCGTGTCAGCCTGGAGGTCGAGCAGGTGACCGCCATGCTGGCGGTCAGGCGAGAGAAAATGAAAGTGGTAGCCCGCGACACTGAACGCACTTGCAAACCCCGGTGACCAGAGGCCAACCAAGGTCCCGTTCACATCGGCGAAGGTAAATTCGCTTTGCGCCTTGGCAGCATCGACCAGCCGCGTTCCCGGCTCAGGCGGATTGACCGCGCGGGTCCTTACCCGCTTGAACTGCCCGTCAAGTCGAAGCGCATAGAAGATGTTGCCGGAGTGACGAAACCCGTCACAGCGCGCTTCGAGATCTGAGAAACTAGCCACGGACGGGATTGAAACGTCCGGGTCCGGATCGAACCATGTAACGACCGCAAAGGGAGCGCCAGCGTCGCGAGCTGCCTCTGTAACGCGCCCCGAGCCTTGAACCCGGTAGACGTGACCATCCACGACGACCATCTCGCCGTCGAGGTTGGCGAACGTGCCGAGGCCAAAATTTCCGTGTTCGAGAATGGTCTGAACGCTTACCTCGCGATCGTATACGCCCGCGACGAGGGCGCCCGACGTCGAGACCTGAAAAACGGTGTGGATAGGCTTTTCAAGATACTGGGCGAGTGCTGCAATGACGATGGATGACATACTTCGTGCGCTTCGCGCCGTTTCCTCGTTGAGGGCAGCCTTTAACGATTCCGGAATGTCGGCTGAGAGCTTCGGCACCTGGGTCTCCTGTGTCATCTAGGGCGGTAGTCGCGAGGGCCAACGCCCCTTCGTCCATCGCCGAACTCCTCTTGAACTGGTCACTGGGTGCGGCGACAGTAGTGGCGCCGTCGGCCAAATCGCTTGCGAAGTCGGCCACGACCTAAGCGTGGGAGCCTCCAGGTGAAGCGCATTCGATCGTCACCACCAACTGTCGATCGGCGCACGAACGCCGCGTTCTGGGTGGCCGGCGTCGCAGATGCGCTCGCGGTCGAGCAACTTGATGTGCAGGGATTGTTTCGCGACGCCGGTCTGGATTTCGCCGCGCTCGACGACCCGGATGCACGGTTTGCGATCGATCAGGTCAACCTTCTGTGGGAGCTCGCCCTTGCGCGCTCCGGCAATCCCGCGATCGGGCTCGTCGGAGCCGTCCAGGCCAAACCCCGGCACTTCGGGATCATCGCTTATGCGCTGATGTCCGGCCCCGATTTGCTCGGCATTTTGCACCGGATGGTTCGGTACGTCGGAATCCTGAGCGATGCCGCGATGCTCACAGTGCACAAGCAGCGCTATGCCCATCGTCTGGTCCTGACTGTGACACCGGGATCCCGACCCGCGCCCCACCAGCGTTTCGCCTTCGACTTGCTGCGGTTCCTGTCGTTCTGCCGCTGGGTGACCGACACCGAGCTCAAGCCCGCTGCCGTCGAGCTCAGCCATCCGGGAGGACAATCGGCACCTGCATTCGCGGCGGCGTTTGGTTGCATGCCGAGGTTCGGTGCTGCGGAGAACGCGGTCGTTTTTTCAGCCACCGATGCCACTCGGCCGCTGCCGACGGCAGACGAGCGGTTGTCGGCCATGCATGACCGGATCGCGACCGAGCATCTGCAAGGGATGCCCGGTTCACTGCTCAAGACACGGGCGCGTGCATTAATTGCCGGGCATCTTCCCGACGGTGCTCCGCCCCGGAGCGCCATTGCGCACGCGCTGGGAATGAGCGAGCGCACCCTGCATCGTCGTTTGGCTGAAGAAGGAACGTCGTTCCAGGGCCTCGTCGATGAGACGCGCCGAGAACTCGCGGAGAATTATCTGGTGCGTCGTGACCTATCTCTGGCCGCTGTTGCCTATATGCTGGGTTTCAGGGACCAAGGCAGCTTTTTCCGCGCAGCACAGCGATGGCTTTCCATGACGCCCACCCAGTACCGTCAGCGAACCGCGGCGGCCGGCTGATTGGCTGGAGACAAGGCGCGGCCGCCGACGCGCCTGGCGCCAAATGCGCGCCAGCTGGTGTTTGCCAAGGGCCAGTGGACTAAATCGCTCTCGCGTTAGGGCGCTGCGGGCAAGGCGGACGGTGTGAGCGAAAGGGCGCAGCGTCAACTCGCCACCCATCGCAGCCCGGCGGGTAGCGCATCGACATGTCCGCTGTCGAGGACTGCCGCCTTTCGATCGAGCAGGCGAAACGGGCATGAAGCAGACCGTCCGAATTGCACACCCGACTACGCCACGACCCTCCGGTCACCAATACGCTCTTTACTGCGGGCTCCGACCGCACTTCAATTCGATGACGACATTGGAGACAGAGCGGAAGTACCGGCCAAGGACCATAAGCGGCGAAGAGCTCGGCGACGATAACACCGCCAAGCCTACGCTATCGCCACCCATGGTATCCGGTCACTCCCACTCGATTGTTTTGAACCATGGTAACGCATTGAACTAGAAGCGAAAATCTTTTCCGCATACGGCAAAGCACCGTCTCGGCGATCCGCCTGAAATTTGGGCTCTTGATATCAAAGTAAAATTTCCGTAATTCGAGATTTCCTCGGTTTCGGGGACTATCGGCATCGATCGGTCGATTCTCGCGGACTCTGCGAGAATGACTGACTGGACCAGCTCGCGAAAAAAGACCGTCAGCCTTGGCGACAACGATCAACTGGACGAAATCCCATCCGAATTCCGAAAAAATGGTCCAGGCAGGACTGGCCTGGCGAATGGTTGCCCGTCCATGGCGCTACCGCGAGCCTGCTACCGGCGTGCGACCGGGCGAGAGTGTTCGGGACGTCGTGCCGCTCTGGATAGTCCGGCGACGCGACAGCCACCATTTCCGTGTCGAGTGTGTCCCGAAAGCAGATTTCAGTCTCGCGGACCATTGCACGGCGTGGAATCGAGGAACACGTAGAGCGCGGCGATCTTGCCATCGCGGACGATGATCACATCCAAGCCCGTGTAGTCGGGCGCAGCGCCGGGCGGGCCGGAACCCCAAGCCAGACGACCGGCATTGTGGAGGGCCTGAGGTTCGCCATGCGGGGTGTAAACGAAGTGCGGGTGGGTCGCGCGGAGGTCGCCAGCAAATTTGTCGAGGGCTTCATGCCCGACAAACGCTCCGGGTGGCACATAGAGTACGCAGTCTTCGGTATAGAGCTCATCGATCGCTGCCCGGCGGCGCGCGGGGTCGCCCTCGCCGAAGACCTGCTGAAGGTTGCGATGAAGCAGTTCGCGGATACGGTCAGTCATCGCATTTCTCCTTGATCGAACAGCTTGCTCGCGGTCCTGGCGATCAGCTCGCCCTGATGGCGGGCGCCGGCGAGTTCGATGGCGCTCGGCTGGCGTTGCGCCTGTGCGCCGGCGATGGTCGTGGCGCCGTACGGCGAACCGCCCACGATCTCGTCCAGCGTCATCTGCCCCTGATGGCTGTAAGGGAGGCCGACGATGGTCATGCCGAAATGCAGCAGGTTGGTGATGATCGAGAACAGCGTTGCCTCTTGTCCGCCGTGCTGAGTACCGGTCGAGGTGAAGGCGCCGCCGACCTTGCCGTTCAGGGCCCCGCGCATCCAAAGCCCGCCGGCCTGATCCAGAAACGCCGCCATCTGGGAGGAGATACGTCCGAAGCGGGTCGGCGTGCCGACGACGATGGCGTCGTACTCGGCGAGTTCGGCGACCGCCGCTACCGGTGCCCTCTGGTCGAGCTTGAAGTGAGCGACCTTGGCCACCTCGGCAGGTACCGTTTCCGGAACCCGCTTGACGTCGACCGTGGCGCCCACGGAGCGAGCACCTTCGGCGACCGCATCGGCTAACGCCTCCACATGCCCGTAGGAGGAATGGTACAGCACCAGGACCTTGGACATTGCAGACTCCGTTCGATGCTCCGGCGGCCCCGGAGGCGCCCGCACTGTCGCCCTCCTCATTGGTGAGGGGGTCTCAACGCGGTGCATAGGAAGCTGGGAGCACAACAATCATCCTGAAATATACAATATTGCAAGGGATCATTGCTCAGGATAGGATAATCGTTTTGGGATCCTCATCCGGTGGACCAAATCTCGAATCTCAATGATCTTCGGCTCTTCGCCGAAGTGGTCGAGCGCGGCAGCTTTACCGCGGCCGCGCGCTGCCTGGGTCTTCAGACGTCGAAGCTGAGCCGGCGGGTTCGTGCTTTGGAGGAGGAACTCGGGGTGCGCCTGCTCAATCGCACCAGTCGCAGCCTGTCGTTGACGGAAACCGGGCGACGTTTTCACCAGCACTGCCTGGCTTTGCTGGCGGAATCGAAGGCCGCCAAGGAGATGGTGAATCAGACACGATCCAAGCCACAGGGCACCGTGCGGATCAGCTGCCCAGCAGCATTGCTGAGCTCGGGCATCGCCGAGATCATTTCGCGATACATTCAGGACAACCCCCAGGTTCAGGTTCTGGTCGACGCGACCAACCGCCGCGTGGACGTCGTCGAGGAAGGCTTGGACTTCGCTATTCGGGTGAGGTCCCAGCCGCTGGAGGACACCGATCTCGCGGTCCGGCAGCTGGGGTTCTCGCCCCTTGTTTTGGTTGCCAGTCCGGATTTGGTGAAGCGCTACGCGGCTCCGATGTCGATCGAGTCCCTGGCGGACTGGCCGACGATCTCCATGGCGAACAATAGTGAGCGGTATGTCTGGAACCTCGTCGACAGCGGCGGACAATTGGTATCGTTGGTTCACCGACCTCGATTTGCGACGGACGACATTGCCAGTCTGCGGATTGCAGCGCTGCTAGGCGTTGGCGTGGCATTGCTACCTTTTGAGTCCGTGGACGGCGCCTTACAAGCTGGTCGGCTGCGGCGGCTGCTGCCGGACCTGGCGACAAAGGCAGGGCTCGTGCATGCGATCTTTCCCACGCGGCGAGGTATGGTGCCGGCCGTACGTCACCTCCTCGATGCGCTCGCTGCGGGATACGAAAGCCTGCGACTAAACCCACGCAAATCAAGTGCGGCTGAGCCGGCGTGTTAGGGGCTGCCTTGTGGCGCCAATGTCCGAAAAGGGCACGACCTCGCCCTTCAAACGGCGGTGAACGAACGGCATGTTTTCCCCCCGTCTTCTACATGAGCCTCTCCGGCCAGCAGGCCCGCCTTGGAGACGTCCGCCCGCTCGGCTGAAGGATTGCCAGATCGGGCGGCCTTTCCGGCACGATCGAAGGCTGCACGCGCGTCCTTTATTTGCCGTAGGCTTGCGCGACCTGCCCAACGAGCTTGGCCCAGGGCATATCCATCGCGCCGTAAACCGCAGCAGCCTCGGGACGCGCGTTGTCCCTGAGGATTTCTACCATCAGCGTGGCGTAGTCGGAGAGGATCACGCCGGCCTGCAACATCCGCAGAAGACCAACCTGTCGTTTGGTCTCGCTGAACGTTCCAGATGCGTCGACGGCCACATAGGCATCGAGGCCCATCCCAATGGCGGTGATGGCAGGGAATGCCGCACAGACTTCGAGAGAGATACCCGCGAAGATCAGCTTCTTGCGGCCGGTCCCGGTGATCGCCCGCGCTACCGTGGGATCGTCGAAGGCATTGACCGAGGAGCGGTCGATGATCGGAATGCCAGGCAGCGCCTCCACGAGTTCTGGAAAGGTCGGACCCCACATGCTGTCGCGTGCCGTGGTGGTCACGACGATCGGCAATGTCAAGGCTTTGGCGGCTTTCGCCAGTGCTACGACGTTGTGCTTCAACTCCCCCGTCGAGTAGTCGCGAACGCCAGTCATCAGGCCAACCTGGTGGTCGACGAGAACGAGCGCGGCGTTTTCAGCTGTAAGCGGCTGGTAGGGACGGGCCGGGTCAGACATGACACTGTCTCCTGCAGAGGAACGCTCGATTGCGGCCGACTACGACGGTCGATCGCGATAGGGCAAAAAGTAGCTGCTGGATTGTCGGCCGAAAAGCAGCTATTCTGTGAACTCAACGTCCAATCAGGTGGACGATCCAGGATGCTTGACTTGAACGACTTCTTCTACTTTGTGCAGGTGGTTGATCGCGGTGGCTTCACGGCTGCCGGCCGGATGCTGCGCATTCCCAAATCGACTTTGAGCCATCGTATCCAGCGGCTGGAAACCGAGCTTGGGGTGAGGTTGCTCAATCGGACCTCACGACGATTCGCGATGACAGACGCCGGTGAGGAATTCTACCGGCACGCGGTAGTGATGCTGCGTGATGCCGAATTTGCTGAAAGCGCCATTCGGCATCGGCTAACTGAACCGACAGGCACGATACGTTGCACAGCGGCCATGGCCACCATGCAGTTCGCGATGCGCGGCGCCGTAGCGGACTTTCTTCTCCACTATCCGAAGGTCAATGTCGTCGCGCATGCAACCGATCGGAACGTCGACATTATCGGTGAGAATTACGACATCGCGATCAGGGCTCATTCGGACCCGCTTCCCGATTCGACGCTGGTGCAGCGGGCACTGACGCCGGCGCCCTGGCTCCTCTTCGCGGGCTCGGCCTATCTCGACGCCAATGAAGCGCCGAAAACACCCGAAGATCTCCGGAACTACCCTTCGCTCTTCATGATGCGCGCGGGAGTTTCTCCCGTTTGGCGCCTTAATGCTTCGGGCAAGGCAGAGGATAAGGTGGTCGTGTCGCTAACGCCACGGCTCCTGTGTGACGACATGATCGCCTTGAAGCAGGCCGCGATCGACGGTGTCGGCATCGTCGCGCTGCCGGGCTATGTCTGCCGCGAAGACGTTCGATCGGGTGCATTGCGCCAGGTGTTGCCTGCTTGGCTTGCCGGTGATTCCACTATCACGGCTCTTATTCCCTACCGGCGCGGCCTTCTCCCCTCGGTCCGCGCTTTTGTGGATCACTTGGCGGAAGCGTTGCTAAAAGCGGTGCAGCTGTAGTCGTCCGGACCTCTGTCGCAGTCCCTACAGGAAAAGGGGCTACCTGCTATCGACACCTATCGGTGCTTCTTGCTCGCCGATTCTACGCTGCGCTCTCATGAAATATTCGTTGGTACTCCCCCTCACTCCCACTCAATTGTTCGGTGCTATGGTAACGCGCTCATTTTCCAGCGCAATTTTTTCTGCACACGACGAAAAACCGTCTCGCCGATCCGTCAGAAATCTGCGCTCTTGAATTCAAAGGGGAATATCGACGATCCGCTATTTGTTCGGTTTCGGCGACTATCGGTATCGATCGGCCGATTTCTTTCTGACGGCTGCCGACCGAGCCGTACCGGCAGTTCCCAAAAAGACCGTCACGACGCTGTCTGCCACCTCTCCCGCTGGAGATGATTACCTCAACGACCATGAACCGATCGGTTCTGTTCATTGCGTAGTCGAGGAAGCGGGGATCTATCAGAAGGTCCTCCTGGTTGACCTCGAGAAAGCGGTGAAAGCAGTCGGCTCGGTGGTAGCCGGCGGCCACCTGGGCTTCTAACATTGCCTCCGATAAGCGGGACTTGTCGGCTGCGCTGAGGCCCCGCCGGATGGTGAAGGTAACAACCGGCATCTCCAATCTCCACGATTTAGGATGTACCCGTGAATGTGCCGGGCTCATCAGGCGTGTTGTCCCGCCGCTTCGAGGATTAGCCGCGTGATTTCGTCGGGGTGGGAAATCAGCGAGAGATGGCTGGCCTTCACCTCGATGGTCTTGGCGCCCATCCGCTTTGCCATGAAGCGCTCAAGGTCCGGATTGATCGTGCGGTCATCCGTTGAAACCGCATAGTAGCTCGGCTTCGATCGCCAGGCCGCGTGCGTGGTCTTGCCGGTGAGCAAAGCCTTGTGGAATGGCTCCTGTACGGCGTAGAGCACCCTGGCCTTCGCCTCCGGCAGATCACCGGCAAAATCGCGAAGGAATGCCGTCTCGGAAAGGCGTCCTTCATCGCCGTCGAACACGATACCGGCCGTCGCCGGCGGCGTCGGATATGTCTTCGCCAGGGCCGCGTAGTCCTCGCCCGCATCTGGCGCGCGCGCCGCGACGTAGACGAGCGCGGAGACGTTCGGATGCACACCGGCCTCGGTGACGATCATACCGGAGAAAGAATGACCTACCAGCACCGTGGGGCCGTCCTGCCGCGCCAGCACCCGCTGGGCCGAAGCCACCGCCGCAGGCAGCGTCGTCAGCGGATTTTGCACGGCGGTGGCGCTGAGCCCCGCCGCCTGCAATCGCGCTATCACTTCGGACCAGCACGAGCCGTCAGCGAACAGCCCATGCACAAGCACGATGTTGCGCGCCTTCGCTGGAGCAGAAACCGCGGCCATACCACGTGTGGCGATCAGCGAAGCTGCGGCGCCGGTCGCGAGGGCGGCGGCAAATGCGCGTCTGTTCATCATCATTACATCTCTCCCTTCAAGAGCAAGAATAGGTGGACTTGTCTGGTGCACGTCGTATCGCTTTTCGACCGCAGTACGCTTTTCAGCGCCGCTTTAGGAACTCGATCTCCAGAGCTTGCCAGCCGACCATGCACCCTCGTTGGACGATTGGGCGCCGGCTCATGCCGGCAGCGCCACGCCCGAGATTTCCTCGCAGATCGCGACGAGGCGATCCTGCAGCGCCTGGTCATCGGCCTGCTTGTTCGGCGCCATGCGCTTCAGGTGATAGAAATACCGCCCCGTGACATCGACCTTCGGATCATCACCCGCCGCGAGCCATCCCTGCGTCAGATGCGCCTGATCCATGTCGTCGGGCGCGCCCGGGCCGCCCATCTTGGTCGGCACCCACCCAGGCTCCAGCGCATTTGAGAAGACCGTTGGCCAGCGCCGCGCAACGGCGAAGGCCAGCATCGCATCGTGAAGCTTGCTCTCCGCGTAGGCAGTCGAACCGTTCCAGCGGCGCGTCTTCCAGAGGATGTCGTCGAGATTGGCGCTGGCATGGTGGTGCATGCCGGAGCTCAGATAGACGAGCCGCAGGGGCCGTTCGATCAGCGCGGTCAGGATATAGGCCGACAGCGTATTGATCGCGAACACATGCGG
This sequence comes from Acetobacteraceae bacterium, assembly GCA_035523995.1. Classification (GTDB taxonomy): domain Bacteria; phylum Pseudomonadota; class Alphaproteobacteria; order Acetobacterales; family Acetobacteraceae; genus JASHVB01. Next base: position 36,390 of record DATKPQ010000136.1, read on the forward strand.
CAGGCCGTCCTTCGTCACGCGATGGCCTTCACGATAGCCAACCGCGGCGTTGTGGATCACCGCGTCGAACTGGCCAAGCGCATTGACCTGAGCCGCCAAATCCTTGGCGCCCGCGATCGTTTCGAGGTCGCCGACCACGATCGCCTCGGCCTGGGGCAGTTGCTGACGGGCGGTTTCGGCGCGCCTGGCGTTGCGAGCGTGAAGCACGACGCTGTGGCCTTTGCTGGCCAGCAGACCCCCCGCCATCAGGCCGAGGCCGGTGGAAGATCCCGAAATGAAGATGCGTGACATATTGATGCTCCTTCGTTTTGCTGGCGGAGGTCGTCCGCCAGCGCGACGGTGATGGTCAGGTCTGGGGGTTGCGGGAGGTGACGGCGAGCGCCGCGCCGAGCAGCGCGCAGACGGTGCCGAAGAGATAGACAGCGGCGTAGCCGAACTGGCCTGCGATCACGCCCGCGATGGGTCCAGAGATGCCGTAAGCGATGTCGAGGAAGGCGACGAAGGCCCCCATCGCACTGCCGCGATTGGCGGGCGGCACCCGCTTGAGAGCCTCGACGCCAAGCGCAGGGAAAACCAGCGCGCAGCCAAGGCCCGTGACCAGCGCACCGGCGAGGGCAACGATCTCATCGGGCGCCGCCCAGATCATTGCCTGGCCGATCGCCTCGACCACCAGCGACCAGAATGCCACCCGGTAGCCGTTCATCCGGTCCGGCAGGGAGCCCAGCACCACACGGACGAAGATGAAGCCAGTGCCGAACGCGGTCATGACCAGGCCGGCATGGCCCCAGTTCTGCGCGGCAAAGTAAAGCGAGGCGAAGGCCGTCAGACCCGAGAGGCCGACGCCCTGCAGCATCAGGCCCAGGCCTTCGCGCAGGATCTGACCGACGACTTTGGTGAACGGCAGGCGCTGGCCCGCCGGGCTGGCGTAGGACACCTCGCGCCAGGCGACGACCCCGGCAAGAAGCGGCGCGATGATGCAGGCAATCATCGCCGCCTGCAGGCCATAGCTCTGATAGAGCGCCATGCCGATCGGTGCGCCGATGGCGAGCGCGGCAAACATGGCGATGCCGGTCCAGGACATCGACATGCCGGCACGCTGCGGGCCGACGGAGGCGATCGACCATGACACACAGCCGGTCACGAATTGGCTCTCACCGAAACCGGCCGCCAGGCGGCCGAGCACGATAACGGCGAGGCTCGTTACCGGTGAGAGGCCTGGCATTGCCGCAACGAGGTAAAGCAGTCCCCCCAGCGTGCAGACCGCCGTGCCCTGAAGTGCGGAACGTTTGCCGCCATGGCGATCGGTCAATCGGCCGGCATAACCGCGGGTGAGCACGGTCGCGAGGAACTGGATGCCGATCACCAGCCCGACGACGAGGTTGCTGAACCCCAGTCTGTCGTGGACGAACAGCGGAATGACCGGCAGCGGCAGGCCGACGCAAAGATAGCCGCAGAACAGTGCCGCGATGATCCCGGGCGCAGGGCGGGAGAGATGAACGGGTGCGGCGTCCGACCCGATCGCGCCGTTTGACGTCGGTGCCGACATGGCAGCCTCCATGGAATTGGGTTGGGAGGATGGCGCCGCCTGCTTGCGGCGCCTCCGGATCAGGCCCTGGCTTAGGCGGCGGATGTCGCGAAGAGGTCGGTCCGGTAGCCGCTCGCCTCGAGCAGATGATCGCGCGAGGCATTCACCTCGGCGTGCAGCGTGGCGACATCCACGCCGACCAGCTTGCCGGCGCGCTTGCGGATCTCTCCGGCCACCATCACGGTGTCGACGTCCGAGCGCTCGACCGCCTGCACGATGGTTCCGATGGCGTTGGTCACCGGGAAGACGGCGACGCCATCCGTGCGAACCATGATGATGTCGGCCTGCTTACCCGGCGTGAGGGTGCCGATCTCGGACTCGAGTCCGGCCGCGCGGGCGCCATTGACGGTCGCCGCCCTTAGCACCGCTTCCGCCGAGATCGGCGCGGGCACATTTTCTTCGCCCCTGAAGCGGCGATAGCGCATGGCCGAGCGCTGCTGCCCGAACAGGGCGTGCATCTCGCCGAACAGATCGCTGCCGAACGCGGTGTCGAGGTCGATGCCGATCGCCGGCGTCAGGCCATGATCGATCGCCTGCTGATAGGCGAAGCCGTCGTCGTCGAAGCCGAACAGCGCGTCCGAGCGCGGGTTGACGGTGACGTTGACGCCGGCCTTCGCCAACCGCTTCCATGTCTCCTCGGGCAGGCGGGTGCAGTGATTGAAGATGTTGTGCGAGCCGAGCAGACCAGGCTCGTCGAACTCCGGCCCGAGCTTGGCGAGATCGCCGATGAACTCGCTCAAGATGCGCATGTCGAGCGCGCGCGCCACGCGCCACCAGTCGATGTTGAACATGCCGAACAGGCCGACGCGGACCAGACCGTCGCCCCGGTTCCATTTATCGGCGAGGCGCTTCAGGTCGCCTGGCAGATGCGCGGTGGACGCCTTTTTGTCCATCGCAGCGCCGACCATGTGCAGCGCGCGGATGCCGCTGCCGTCCAGGGCGTCGAGCGCTGCATCGGTATGCTCGGGGCTGCGCGACGAATGGCAGGCATCGATGACCGTGGTGATGCCGGCGTCGAGCGAGGCGACCGCCGTTAGCCTGGTGCTGAGATACATATCACTCGGGCGATAATGCGCGCCCAACGTCTCGGCGACGACGCCGATATAGGCGAAGAGGTCGTCCACATCGGGCATCAGGCGGCGCATGACCCCCAGCCACATATGATGATGGGCGTCGATCAGGCCCGGCATGACGATGCTTCCGGCGGCATCGATCAGTTCGGCGCCGTCTGCGACGAGGTTCGGACCAACCGCGACGATGCGGCCGCCATCGACCAGCACGTCGCCGATCGGAAGATTGGGAACCTGCTGATCCATCGTGACGATGGTCCCGCCCTTGAACAGGGTGCGGCCGTTCTGCTGCGTGCTCATGACCCAAATCCTCCTGGTTGTTTCGCGATTGCGGCCAGGGGGTTATCGCCACACGACAGCCTTGAATTAAGTGCGCTTAAGTCAGATCATTCCTGACTGAAAGTCAGGATCAGACGGATGCCTTTCGACGGCAGAATTCTCTCCGGGGTGAGCGTGCTGGCGGCGATCGTCGAGGGCGGCAGCTTCGTCAAGGCGGCCGAGCTGATCGGGATCACCGATTCCGGCGTCAGCCGGGCGATCAGCCGCCTGGAGACACGGCTGAATGTGCGCCTGCTCGATCGGACGACGCGTTCGGTGACTCTCACCGACGAGGGGCGGCGCTTCTACGAAGAGGTGAAACCGCATCTCAACGCGATCGAAGATGCCGCGGCGGTCGCCGCTGGCGCCGCATCCGCCATTCGCGGCCGCCTCAGGGTCGACATCGATCCGTTCTTCTTGCCGCTGGTGCTGGCCGGCCGGCTCGGCACCTTCTGCGAGCGCTATCCCGAGCTCTCGATCGAGTTCGTGACCAGCGAGCATGTCGGCAATCTGGTGTCGGAAGGCATCGATCTCGCCATCCGCTTCGGCCAGCCTCGCCTTGCGAGCCTCGTTGCCCGCAAGTTGGTCGAGGCGCCGATCCTGACCGTGGCCGCACCGCGCTATCTCGAACGCCATGGCAAACCGGAGCATCCTGGCGACCTCGCCCGGCATCGGTGCCTGCAATTCCTCGATCCCTATACGGGCCGGCCGTTCGAATGGGAGTTCATCCGCGCCAAGGAAACGGTCGAGGTGCCTACTACCGGCCCGCTGACCTTCACCGATCCCAAATCGATGCTGCAGGAGTGCATTGCCGGCACGGGCGTCGCCCAGATCATCGGCTGGGGCGTTGGGCAGCTGCTCGCTGAAGGCGTCCTGGTCGATCTCTTCCCGGACTGGCACGGCGAGCGCTTCCCGCTCTTTGCTTTCCACCCGTCGCGCAA
>DATKPQ010000137.1:0-2667 GCA_035523995.1 Acetobacteraceae bacterium
GTCGAGCTGGTTTTGTCGCCGATACGCTGCGAGCTTTTTCAGCATGACAGATGGCGCGACGGTTCCGGCATAGAGCGAGGCAGCCAGGCGCACCGCCTCAGACCAATGGTCGTGTACGGCATCAACTTTGATGCGGCGTCCCATCAACGGCTGAAGGTCGGGATAACGACTGGCCGGTTCGATGCATGCCAGCTTGCGGTCGGGTAGGTCGCGTAGCCGGGGACAGAAACGAACGCCGACCATGGGGCAAAGGATGAATATATGATCGGAGGCGCCGCCAGTATCGGTGTAGTGCGTGCCGATGGGCAGATTGGCGCCGTGGTGCAGCAGGCCATCGAGCACATATGGTGCTTCGTGATTCGTCGCCGACATGACGATGCTGCTGTAGGAACCATGCTGGTCGGACAGGTGGGTGTAGAAGCTGACGCCCGGATCCCGGCCGTAGCGGGCGTTGATGTCACCGGCAGCGTCGCCCCGCTTGGCAGAACGGAAGAACTGTCCGTCGGACGATGAAGTGGTGCCATCACCCCAGACGGCGGCGATTGGCAGCCGATGGTGTGCATCGATGATTTTGGCGAGTGCCGCCTTGTAGGTCTCAGGGCGGATATAGGCGTCCGCGATCCAAATCAGTTGATCACGGGTGACGCCGTGGCTGGCCGCGGCCATCCGGGTCAGACCGAGATTGGTGGCATCTGCAAGGATTGCAGCAAGCAGCGCACTTTCGTTGTCACAGCGCTCTCCGGTGCGCAAGTTGGTAAAGGCAGCGGTGAATCCGGTGGCGCGAGCCACTTCATGCAGCACCTCGGTGATCCGGACAGACGGCAGCATGGCGTCGATACGCGCGGCGAGGGTCTCGGCCTCTGGCGGCGTTGCCGCTTTGATGGATGCGACGTGTAGCCGTCCGTCACGCAGCGCGACGCCTTCGAGTTGACCGCGGTGGAGCAGGCGCGCGAAGCCTTTCAGCCGCTTGTCGAGCTCAGCGCCGCGCTTGGCCAGCCACTCCTCGGCAGTCGTGGGCAAGCCCAGCTTCGCCGCGATCTCGGCAACGTCGGCTTGGGGCAGCAAGTAGCTATCGAACCGGCGGTAGTTCCCCGATTGCTCGACCCAGATATCACCGGAGCGCAATTTGTCGCGCAGGGTCGCGAACACCGCGGTCTCATACAATCGGCGACCCGGCTTACCTTCTTCAGTCACCAACCGCCTCCACTCCTTACGGAATGGCATCGGCGCATCCTCGGGCACGTCGCGCTTGCCCGAGCGATTGAGGTCCTGCAGCAGCTTGATCGCAGAGAGCGTTGGGTCGTGGCTGCGTACCGCCTTGAATTCCAGCGCCTCGAGCAGCTCCGGTGCGAACTTGCGCAAGGTGCGGTAGCGATCGGCCGCACCAATCAGTGGATCCTCTTCGGCAAGATCGGCCAGCGTCCGCACTTCGCCGCGCACCCGCAGCAGCTTGGCCCAGCCGACGTGCTCGTTCACAACAGCAAAGCCGTCACGCTGCGTCTTCTGTGCCGCTTCCAGGGCCTCGATCGTGCCATCGAACAGCCGCATCAGGCGACCCATATCCCCCGTGCTCGCGACATATCGTCGCTCCTTGGCTTTCCGCGCCCGAGCGAACAAGCTGCCGATCAGCTTGTCAGCCATGTCGAGAAGCGCATCCGTCAACCGGACTTCAAGATCGATGATGGCTGCTGCCAGGATCGCTCGCCGCCGGTGCGCGGCGTATCGCCCCAACTGGTGTGCATCCGAAATCCGCCCTTCGCGAATGAATTGCTGGAGCCGGTCATCGTGGATTCGCGCCACCGCCTGTGCTGACAGCGCGATCTCGCGCACGAACCGCAGCCGCTCGATCAACTCGCCGACGTGATCCGCCTTCGGAGATCTTGGCGCGTTTCTCAGCCAGGCGAGTGGTGTTGCCTTCAGAGACGGGTCAATGACCAGCAGCTTTTCCAGCAGTGCCATCTGCGCGTCGGAAACATCTGCGAGCAAAGTTTCAGCAGCACGCTTCCGCGCACGGGCCCGGCCGGCGATCGCCGCGCGCTCAATCACTGCCGGCGCCGGCAAGATCACCTTCTCCGCACGCAACGCCAAAATCAGCCCGGAGACGATCGGCTGCCCCCGATCCGTGCCCCAGGCAGCCTGTGCCGCGGCTTCGATCATGAACGGCAGATCGGCAACAGTCGCCGCTCGCAGGCCGAATGCTGTCGCCAGAATGCGGACGTGATCGGTCATCGTCTGTGTACGGCCGGCATATTCGGCGAATGCCACAACCGGAATCTCCAGGCGCGCCGAGAGCCATGTGACCAGTGGATCGACGGGCTCCTCCATGTGCGCGAGGGCGATACCGGGATGTCGCAACAGCGCAAGCTGCACGGCGAAGCCCAAGCGGTTCGCGTTCCCGCGCCGCTCGGCCAGGAGTTCCTGATCGGAACGAGTGAAGCTGTAATGACGGGTCAGGGCGTCCGCTTCGTCCGGGACCCCGAAGAGCACCCGACGTTCGTCATCGGTCAGCAATTGTCGCCGCACCACGCATCCCTCCCGTCCCGAAACCGTCCATTATGATTGTGGACGCCGATCATTTGGTGGACGTATTTTGTGGACGGGAAAAGCGACCGTCGGACAGCGCTGTGGCCCCTGTCCACAGAACGGTCGGTTGGGGGACGGCATGGG
>DATKPQ010000138.1:0-19001 GCA_035523995.1 Acetobacteraceae bacterium
TGAATCGGCTTCCGCTCGATCGAGTGTCGGATGAGCTCACCCCGCTTTTCCTGGTTCAGTCTTGCTTCATTGGGTTCGGGCTCATGCGAACACGGAAGCCTGCCACTGCGGCGAACCGCCGCCGGAGCGGCGCCTTTGCCCCGCTCCGGCCACTTGGACCTCATCCGTTGGCAAGCTGCAGGGCGAGGTAATAGGGCGAGCCGTTCCGGCTGACCAGGACGGGCACGGCGTTCTTGTTCGCCTTCTCCGCCGCGTGGATGTCACTTACTGCCTGGCCCGGCGTCGCAACCGCGTGCGGTCCGATGCGCTCGATCACGTCTCCAGGCCGCATGCCGCTGTTGGCCGCCTTGCTGTTCGGAGTCACCTCGGCGACGATGACCCCCTTGACCGCGGGGTCGATGCCAAACTGCTGGCGGGAATCGGGAGTGAGTTGGGCCAGCGCCATGCCGACGGGCGCTTCGCCGGTCTTCTCGCCGATCTGCGCGGTTTTCTCCGGCTGCTGAGTGCCGATCGCGACATCGACCGTCATCGCATGGGTGCTGCGCCAAAGGCTCAGCTTCATGGTCGAGCCAGCCTGCGTGCCGGCGACCGCCATCGCCAGGTCGCGCGGCGTGTGGATGGTCTCGCCGTTGTAGCCGGTGATGACGTCGCCCTGGCGCAGGTCGGCCTTGGCGGCCGGCGAATTCGGCGTGATCTCGTCGACGAGCACGCCCTCGTTCTTGGGCAGCCCGACGGCCTTGGCCAGCGCCGGCGTCATCGCTTGCATCTGAATGCCGAGCCAGCCGCGCTTCACCACGCCGTGTTCGCGCAGCTGCGTGACCACGTTGCTCGCAAGGTTGGAAGGAATGGCAAAGCCGATGCCGACGCTTCCGCCGCTGGGCGAATAGATCGCCGTGTCGATGCCGATGACCCTCCCCGATTGGTTGAACAATGGCCCGCCGGAATTGCCCGGGTTGATCGGCGCGTCGAGCTGCAGGAAGCTGTCGAACGGGCTGGAGCCGAGGTCGCGGCCCTCGGCGGAGACGATGCCGGCCGTGACGGATCCGCCCAGGCCGAATGGGTTGCCGGCGGCGAGGATCCAATCACCTACCTCGACCTGGCGGGAATTGCCCCAGGGGACGCTGGCCAGCCGGCCGGGCGCGTCGATCTTGATCACCGCGACGTCTGTCGGCTCGTCGGTGCCGAGCACGTGGGCCGGGAACTGGCGCCCGTCGGCCAGCGACACGACAATCTTATTGGCGTGGTCCACGACGTGGTTGTTGGTGACGATGATCCCCGACGGATCGATAAGGAATCCCGATCCAGCCGCCATCATCTGTTCGTGATGATTGCCGAAGCGGCGGCGGAATTCGCGGCCGAGCGGGGTGTCGCGAAGTTCGGGCGGCAGCTCGGCGGCGATGTCGTTGCCGGAGACGGTTTCGGTGACTGCGATGTTCACCACCGCGGGCAGCACGCGCTTGACCAGCGGGGCGAAGCTGTCGGGGGTGGGACGCGCATCGGCATGATAGGGCGTCGCGCTACAGGCACCGAGCAATAGCTGCGCCATGATCGCGATCGTGCGGAACTGGTCCCGCAGGGTCCAGTGCGCGCGGGCGGCTAGGCGCTGGGTTCGAATCATGGCGGCGTGGTTTCTCCGGGGCTGAACCCCTCTCTCTCCGGGGCTGAACCCCTCAGCGTGACATGGCATTCGGTCGGGCATGCAACAAGACCATGCGAAGGTGGTGCTGGACCCGGTGGCGAAGCTGCGATACGGGTCGCGCCGATGCACAAGACCATCCGCACGCCGGTGCTGGAAGAGGCCTATCTGGTCTGGAGAGCGGCCCAGCCTCCGGCGTGCCGGTGATTCTGCTGCACGGTTGGCCGTCGGACGTGCATGATTTTGACGATGTGGCGGCGGCCCTGGCCGCGGGCGGCTGCCGTGTGCTGGTGCCGTGGCTGCGCGGGTATGGCCCGACGCGGTTCCTGTCCGGCGCGACGCCGCGGTCGGGCCAGCAGGCGGCGCTGGGTGCCGATGTGCGCGATTTCATGGCCGCGTTAGGAATCGGTCAGGCGGTGCTGGCGGGGTACGATTGGGGCGGGCGCGCGGCCTGCGTGGTGGCCGCGCTGTGGCCAGAGCGTGTGCGGGCGCTGGTGTCGATCAACGGCTACGCGATTCAGAACATCCCGGCGTCGGGCCGGCCTGCGGCGGCGGCCCGGGAATATCGTCATTGGTACCAGTGGTATTTCCATACCGAGCGCGGGCGGGCTGGCCTGGCACAGAACCGCAGGGATATCGCAAGGCTGCTGTGGCGGCTGTGGTCGCCGAACTGGCAGTTCGACGATGCGACCTTCGAGGCGACCGCGGCGAGTTTCGACAATCCGGACTTTGTCGATGTGACGATCCAGTCGTACCGGCATCGCTATGGCAATGCGCCGGGGGATTCGGCGGTGGAAGAATTGGAGCGGCGTCTGGCGGCGCAGCCGGCGATTTCGGTGCCGACGATCGTGCTGCATGGCGAGGCGGATGGGGTCGGGCCGGTGTCCGGGTCTGCGGACCATGCGCGGCATTTCACCGCGCGATATGAGCGGCGGGTGGTGCCGGTGGCGGGGCATTTCCTGTCGCGGGAGGCACCGGGGGCGGTGGTGCAGGCGGTGCGGGACCTGCTGGGGTGAATGCGGCACGCTGCCCTGCGAGGCCGGTCCGCTGAAGTGAGTGGCGTCCTAGCACGGGGCCGCAGACGGGTCCGCTGAGGTTCTATCCGGAAACGTTTGCCGCCGGGCCGATCGATGCCAGCGCGCGTTGGCGGGTTTTCTGCAGTCCCTACCGGTGCCGTTGACGTTCCGAGAGTCGACCGCCGGGGACAGCGAACTGACGTCTCGCCCGGCCTGCACCTGACCCTGCGGATAAAGCGCGCGGTGAATCTGCTCGAGAGTACCATCGCAGGTCCAGCGATCGAAATAGTCGTGCACCGTGCTTCTGGGAGGCAGATCCTTTGGGATCGCGCGCCACTGGCAGCCGGTGGCGAGAATGTACATCAGCGCATTCAGCAATGAGTGCGGGCACGCGCGCGACGCGGTGGCGGCGGAGTTGCGCAAGCTGGACCTGGATGTGGCGGTGCAGAGCGATTTCGTGCACGGCCCCGCCGGCGTGACGCTGCTGCAACGGCTGCACGACACGGCTTACCGCGGAGACGAATGCATAGTAGCGGCGCGCTGTCATTTACGCCTCGAACATCTCCCGCAGCGTCGCCAGCGTGGTGGTCAAGGTGCGATCGGTCACGCGGCCAAGCCGCCGAAACCAGCCGCTGCTTGTCCAGGGTGCGCAACTGATCCAGCAGAATCAGCCCCGATTTGCCCTGGAAATGGACCGTTATACGAAAGGGGGCAACATGGCTCCCGGTCGTCATCGGCGCGGCGATCACCGTGCGCGGGTAGTCGTGCATTTCCGCCGGCGAAATGACGACGCAGGGCCGGGTCTTCTGGATCTTGCGGCCGATGGTGGGATCGAGCGCCGCCAGCCACACGTCGCCCCGGCGGACTCGGTCATCCCGGGTCACCACGCCAGGTCGGAATCGCCAACGTTGCCAAATTCCGGCCAGATCGGTGTGCCGTCGCCCGCTGCGGCAATGGCACGCGCGGCGTCAGCCCAGCCGGCGCGCGGGGCCCGGCGGACAGGTGCCAGAATCAGCCGTCCATCCTCAAGCCGTAGATCAACCGCGTCACCCGCGCCGAGGCCGAGTTCGGAGAGCACTGATTTGGGTATGACGATACTGGCGGAATTGCCGAGCTTGCGAACCGCGGCTTGCATCGGTGCCTCCATTCGGGCGCGATGCTAGGCGGCGTAGAGCTAAATTGCAACGAAGTCACGACATGCTCACGGCATCGCTTGGCGCGTCGTTTGCACCACTACCTCGGTTCGGGCTACGAACGGCTCGCCCGCGGGGCAATCGCGTGAAGCCCGGGTGCGTCAAACCGACGGCCAGCGGTGCCCGGCGCTGGAATCGCGGACACCGTTCCGGGTAGGCCCGAGGCTGGCCAGCACGGCGCGGTCACCAGCGTTCGGCTGGCTCACCCGCTTCCCCATGCTCCCGACGCACAGGGCTGACTCGCACCCCCCACCGGCCCTATATTACCGTCTTGCCTTCCTTCTCAGGACACCAAAACCAGTGACCGATGCCATCCAGCTTACCCGGCTGCCCTCCGGGCTGACCGTTGTCACCGAACGCATGGACCGCGTGGAGACCGTCTCCTTCGGCGCCTATGTCGCCGCCGGCTCCCGCAATGAGACGGCCGAGGAAAATGGTGTTTCGCATTTCCTGGAGCATATGGCGTTCAAGGGCACCGAACGCCGCACCGCGGCGCAGATCGCCGAGGAAATCGAGGCGGTCGGCGGCCACATCAATGCCTACACCGCGCGCGAGCAAACCGCGTATTACGTGAAGGTGCTGAAGGAGGATACCGAGCTTGGCGCCGATATCATCGGCGACATCCTGACGCACTCTACGTTCGAGCCGGAGGAACTGGAACGGGAGCGCGGCGTGATCCTGCAGGAGATAGGGCAGGCCAACGATACGCCGGACGACATCATCTTCGACTTCTTCCAGGAGGCCGCGTACCCGTCTCAGCCTCTGGGGCGATCGGTGCTGGGGACGGAGAAGGGCATCAAGGGCATGCCACGCGGCATGCTGACGGCGTATATGAAGCGGCACTACGCCGCTTCGAATGTCGTGGTGTCGGCCGCCGGCAATCTGCAGCACGAGCAGATTGTCGAGTTGGCGAGACAGCATTTTGCCGACCTGCCGGCGCATACCGCGCCGAAGATGGTGGCCGGGCGCTATCGGGGCGGCGAGTTCCGGGAAGATCGCGATTTAGATCAGGTGCACATCGTGCTCGGCTTCCCGTCCATCGGCTACGGCGATCCCGATTACTATCCCACCCTGCTGCTTTCGACATTGCTCGGCGGCGGCATGTCGTCGCGATTGTTCCAGGAGGTGCGGGAGAAGCGAGGGCTGGTCTATTCGATCTATTCGTTCAGCGCGCCATACATGGATGGCGGATTGTTTGGCATCTATGCGGGCACCGGCGAAAGCGAGGCCGAGGAACTGATGCCTGTCACGCTGGAGGAACTGCGCAAGGTGCAGGATGCGGTGACGGAGCCGGAGTTGGGGCGGGCGCGGGCGCAGGTGAAGGCAAGCCTGTTGATGTCGCTGGAAAGCACTGGGAGCCGCACGGAGCAATTGGCGCGGCAGCTTCAGGTGTTTGGGCGCGTCGTGCCCACGTCCGAGACGGTGGCGAAGCTGAACGCGGTTACCACGGAGGACGTGCGGCGCGCTGCGGGGCGGCAGTTCCGCGCCAAGCCGACGCTGGCCGCGCTTGGTCCTGCAGGACGCGTGCCGAAGCTGGCAGCGATTGCGGAGAAGCTGGCGGCGTAGGCGGCGTTCCGGCGCGGACGGTCGATGATTTAAGCGGAGCGGTTGCCTCGGGTTATTTTCGTGCGATCGCACTGCTGGTGCCGGTATTGGGCGGCAGGCCCAGCGCAGCCGAGAGGGCAACTTGGCCGGGTGGATGGCGGAAGCCTCCGCGCAATGCTTTGAGCATGACGCGGGGTGCCTGCAGCATGCTTTCGGTCATGATGTGACGAAAGCCGCTGAGGCTTTGCAGCAGAAGGCGCGCTGCCGGCTTGAATTGGCTGGCCTTCAATGCGTCGGTGAACGCCCGATAGTGGTAGAAGTGCTCGATCACGCGCTTATGCCGGTGCAAGGCGCTGGCCAATGCGGGGTTCGATGCGACCATCGGATGGGTGCGCAAGAGCCGGTCCTCGAATTGACGGATTCGCATCAGATCGGCTGCGGATTGCACTTCGGTCAGCGTGCCCGATTGCACGCGGTAGCGGTACATGGCCGCTGGCGTGATCCACCAACGCGCACCGCACAGCAGCAGGTTCAAAGCAAACAGGTAATCCTCGCCGAAGCGATTACGCTCATTGTAGAGCAGGCCGTGGCGCTTCAGAAAATCCTGGCGGATCATGGGCTGCATGAAGCCGTAGCTGATGCGTGGCGTGAAGCGGCTGCCAATATTGCCGGTGACAAACTCGGCGGCCGACATCCATTTTGCTGCGGGAAGAGCCTTTACCGAGATCATCGGGGTGGCGTGCGTTGCATCGCCTGCCGGGCACAGGAGCAAGTTGTCGGCGACGGTGTCCGCAGCGTGTGATTCGCCCATTGCGAGCAAAGTTTCGAGGCGCTCTGGGGAAAATTCGTCGTCGGCATCCAGCAGCGCAATCCAGGTGCCTGCTGCTTCGGCGAGGCCGCGGTTACGTGCCGCCGCGGGGCCGCGGTTCGACCGCTGTCGCAGGATGCGAACGCGGGTATCCCGGGTGGCCAGTGCTTCAGCAATTGCCACGGTGCCATCCGTGGATGCGTCGTCGATGATCAGCACCTCGAGACGCGATTCGGTCTGTCGCAGAGCAGACTCTACAGCCTGAAACAGGGTGGTTTCCGCGTTGTAGGCCGGCATGATGACTGAAACACGGATCGGATTGTCCCCCATGCTGACCTCTATTGTTGCGTGTCTGCCGAAGCGTCGATGAAGACCTCGTATGGGTAGCGGAAATGCGCGAGGAATTCGGCGTCCAATTGGAAGCCATCAGGGTCATCTTGAATCAGGCCGCTGGCCTGCGAGCGGTGGCAGGCGATGGCTCGTTGCTTTGCCGCGACGAAGGGCGTGATGTCGATCCGGCCGCCCCGTGAAGGGGTGGGCGGCACCCAGGTGTCAGGCGGCAAGGTCCACCCCCAGACCGGATAACAGAACAGTTTAGCACCGATTATCGCGGCGGCCAGCGCGGCGGCGCGATAGGCGGCGACATGATCGAGGTGCGGATCGCCGGGCCACGTCGCGCAGATCGCACGGATGGCCCGTGCCCTCGCATGCTCGGCGATTCGTTGCGCTGTGGCACGCAACGGCGCCCCACGGAGCGGTGCGCGACCGTCCGGCAAGGCGAGAAAATCAACCCGGTCCTTGGGGACATCTAATTCGGCAACCGCGGTACGCGTTTCTTCGGCACGCAGCGCAGCGAGGCGGGATGGCGGATGGGTGCGCGAACGAGGGTGCGATGCAGAACCATCGGTGAGCACCAGCACATAAACCGGCTGCCCGCGCGCCTGGCAGTCTGCCATCAGGCCCCCGCATCCCAGGCTCTCATCGTCCGGATGAGGGGCGAGAACCAGCAGCGGGCCGGAGCCGAGCAAGTGTGGAGCATCGGTCAGCGGCAGGTTGCGCCATGCCTGCTGCACAGGGCCAGCCTGCACCATCGGCGAAATGAACCGGCGGAGTCGGGCGGGTATGTGCAACATATGTTCTGCCTCGATTGCCCAAACGCTGTCCAACCTGGTTGTAGCGAGACGTCCCGCATCGTAGTTGCGCGGGACGGGGACAGCATTAGGGCAACTATAATCAACTTATAGGTGGCTCAAATTTATTCAATGCCACACGACGTAATGCCATTCACATCGGCGGGAGTTGAGAAATCCATAGGTGGTACGAAGATGGGAACAAGGGCCGGATGGCCGCAAGCGACGCGGTCACAAAAAGGCAGGGCGTTCAATTGGGATTATTTGCCAATATTCGCTTGCGCAAATTGGTCAAAACGCTCATTTCCACACCAGCAACAATCCTGTTGCAGGACTGTGTGATGAACCGCGACGGTGCAGCGACATGGACAGAATCTCCGTGGTGCCCATGCCCGCTGAACCGGCTGCCGTCGCCGCGATGACCTTACGTGATTGCGTGCGGCAACAAAGCTGCCAGGCTTACCTGGCCTGCGTTTTGCAATATGGCAATTGCCGAGCCCGTCCCAGAGCCCGTGGTCGATAGGCTGATCACCGCGTTATTGTTCGAGGTCGATACGGACAGGTAATTGCCCAGCGTGTCCTGGCTTCCGTTCCACGTGGTAGAGGCGAGTGCGCTGCGCAAATCCAGCGTGTCGCCATTTTGCAGGACATAGCCGAAGATGTCGTCATTGCCGCTGGCCGCGCCCGGCAGGACGATCGTATTGCCAGAGCCGCCGTCGTCAATGGTGACATTGCCGCCGCTGGCGTTCACCACATTGCCGCTGCCGGCAATTTGGATCGTGTCGTTGCCACCTGTCGCGGTGATGCTGTTGTTGCCTTGGAACGCCTGCACGGTATCGGTGCCGCCGGACAGGAGTGCGGTGTTGCCGGTGCCGCCAATGAACAGCATGTGGTTGCCGGAGGTGGCGGTGATGGCCGTATTGTTGACGATCTCCACCGGATTGGCATCGCTGGCCGCGATCGTCACCGCGTTTTCCGGCTGAGTCGTTTGGCTGCCGCTGCCAGACCCGGTGCCTGAGCTCGTCGTGGCGGCCGGGTCCGTGCCGGTCGTTGTGGTTGCGGAACCGCCGGCGCCGGCGTTGCCGGCACCAGAGATGGCAATGTTCTCTCTCTGTTCTAGTCCTGCCTGATTCCAGACATCGACCGTGATCGTGTCGGAGCCTCCACCGGCGGAGGCGGTATAGGTCATGCTGGCGAGATCGGCGTTGATCTGCGCGAGCGAACCCGAGAACATGCCGCCAGGCACCGGCGCGCCGCCGGGTCCGAAGGTCTGGCCATCAACGGTCAGCGTGCCGGTGTCGTCCCATACGTTCAGAGCCATGTCGCCGGACGTGCCAGCGGCCCAGGGATCGGCGACGGACACTCCGGAGATCGCTTGCGTCGCGCCCGCCGCAACGGTCTCTGATGACGGCACGGTCAGGGCCATGTCGGTAGGCGTTCCGGCGGCACCGCCAGCGGTTGCCGTGCTGGTGGTGCCATTGCCGCCTGGCATGGCGCTGCCGGTGGTGGCGCTGCTGCCCGAACCGTTGCCGATCGTGACCGGAATCGTCTTCGTCACCTCGACGCCGGCCTGATCCCAAACGTCGACCGTGATCGTGTCGGATCCGGAGTTAGAACCTGCCGTGTATTGCAGCGTGGCAAGATCGGCGTTGATCTGGGCAAGCGAACCCGAGAACATGCCGTTTGGTACCTGGCCGCCACCTGGTCCGAAGGTCTGGCCGTCGATCGTCAGCGTGCCGCTGCTGTCCCAGACGTTCAGCGCCATGTTGCCGGGTTCGCCGGCGGCCCAGGCGTCGCTGACGGAAACACCGGAAATCGCCTGCGTCGCGCCTGCGGCGACCGTCTCGGAACCGGGCACCGTCACCGCAAGATCGTTGGACGAAGTCGCGGCGCTGCTCGGGCCCGTCGTGGCCGTGGTGCTGGGATCCGTGGCGGCGCTGCTGCCCGGATCGGAGCCCGACCAACTGCTGGTCGAAGTCGTGGTCGTGGCCGTGGCGCTGGGGTCGGATGCGGCGCTGCTGCCGTTGGGCACTACTTCGACCAACAGCGGATCATCGCCGAGGCTCACGGACACGCTGTTGGTGTCACTGACGCTTTGGATCGCCGATGTGCCGGTGACCGGATCGAACACGTCCACTTCCGATGCCGATGACGGCAGGTTCACCGCAACGGTGTGTTGGCTGCCGCCTTCGTTCCACAGTCCGATCCAGAATGATCCGTCGGACTTCTCAATCAGGATCGAATTGTCGCCGGATTGCTCGCCGGACAGGCTGTAATTCAGCGAGCCCGGCGTGAAGCTGCCGGCATCGCTGCCCGGATCCGCCAGCAGCGTCGTGAGATCATGCAGCGCGGTTGCCGCGGGGCGCGGCGTGCCGTCGGAATTGAACAAGCCCCAGTCGCCCGAAGAGTCGTCGTAGAGGCCGTAGAAGTACATGCCGGCGTCGCCGTCGGCGATACCGTCGAACGTGGCGTCCACGACGTACTGGGCAATCTGGGTCTCGCTGAACAGGCTGGTCTGCCAGCCGATCTCCGTGGTGATAACCGGGCTCGACCATGCCGCCAGTTGCGCGTCGCTGTTGAGATCTTCGATTACCTCGTTCGGAGTTTGGCCGACATTGGGATAGGTGTGGGCATTGGCGTAGTTGGTATAGGCGGACAGGTCGCCGACGTCCGGGTAGTCGCCTTCCCAGTTGTTCGCCGCGGTCCAGCCGGAGCCGAAGCTCATGTTGATGACCGGCAGTCCTTCCTGCTGGCCCATCGCATAGACCTGCTGCTGAAACTGCGCCGTCCAGGACAGCGAATTGCCGTTCGACTGGGCATAGGAATCGTCTTCCTCATTGCCGCCCTCGATCGAGTGCAGGATGCCGTCCGCCGCCATCTGCGGCACCAGCGCCAGCGCGTCCTGGTCCCAGGCGGACGCACCCTCGGGCATATAGAAATCGAATTTCACGCCGGTGGCCTGGGAAACCTGTTGCCATACCGATATATCGCCGGCACTGGCCGTACTATCGCGGTCGATCCCAACCCCCAGATAGGCCAAATTTTGCTCGGTCATGGAAAGATCTGAATACGCACTGGAGGTGCCGATATGCGTATTGACCCCCAGGGTACCCAGGAAATCGTCGGCGGTAATGGCGCTGGTTGTGCTCATTTAAGATAATTTTCCTTTCCGAAGTGCGAACGGCTCCCTTCGCCGGGAAACGCCGCCCGGTGTTGCGGTTGCAGACTTGTTATGGGCACGACAGATCGGGCGCGCAGTCGATGCGTGCCTGGCCGTGTCAGAACGTCGGCGGTGTCTCCTTGACGAAAGTCCCGCGGCTGCGGCACTTCTGGCTTCGGCGGAGCAGATCGATGCGCATATGCTGCGTTTGGCGGCGAGCAGCGATCTGTCGTTTCAACAAAGCCAGTTTACCAATATTTCGGACAGGGGAAACACGTAATGGTGAATTCGTCCGATGGAACCGAATATTTGGCGTTACGGAGTATGACTCCCCGGTCCGTGATGCGATGAAATTCCTAGATTCGATGGGCTGTTGTGCTATTTACACAGTCGTTGTGATGTTCTGACCACGCCGACTCGCTGCCGTTGATAATGTGTTACAATACAATTGTGTTTTGAAAAACGCAGCAATGCATTTGCGCCGCAATCCAGGCATTTATCGTTCTGTTTCTCTGCTCCATTGCCAATTCTAAAAGATTCCGCCCGCCAGTCCTGCCGCCATCGTGGCACCCAACTCGGCGCAGCGCTCGATCTGCCCGGCCTCGATCTGCTTGGGTGCCAGAATTGCCTCCGGCGTCTGGGCGTGGGTGCATACGATCAGCGGTGGAGCAATCGGGCGCAGCCGCCAGCCGGTGGCGATGCGCGCGATCTGCCGGGCGGCGTTGCTGCCGTCGGAACCGGCACAGATCATCACCGCGTAGGGCCGGCCGTTGATACGGTCCAACACCGGATAATAGCAGCGGTCGAAGAATGCCTTCATCTCGCCGGCCAAGGCTGCAAGGTTTTCCGGCGCGGCAAATATGTAGCCTTCGGCACCCAGCACGTCCCCGGGCTGGACTGCCGTCGCGGCGAGCAAACGGGTTTGCACGTCGGTCTCCGCGGCCGCGGCGTTATGGGCCGCTTCCGCCATCTGCCGGGAACCGCCGGTGCGGGAATGAACGACGATCAGAAGCGTCTTCATGGCCGGCTCAATTATAGCGACATAGAGATGGTCACAACTGCTGTTCTTTGTGCAAGGCCAGCAAGCAACCCGTGCGGGAAAGTCGCGGTGCCATGCCCGCGCGGCAAGCTATTGTGTAGCGGTTCGTTACCAACTGCCAAGCCGCGTTACGGGTGGGCAGTATCTCCGCAATACCGCCAACCGCAGGATCGCGGCCTACGAATCGGTTGGTCGAATGAATGTTGCCCATTGGTATTTCGTCACTGGCTGCCATCCAAGGGGATGAGGCCACAACGGTTCCGCTTGTCGCGAAACTTGCCGGCGCGCCGCCGGTCTTTCTGCACACCGGCTGGCGCACGCGCGGTACCTGGATCTGGAGTCGCTTCCGCGCGCTGCCCGGGACGGTCTGCTTTTACGAGCCCTTGTTTGAAGACCTGGCGTCGCTCAATCGTGCAGAAATAGACTCGCGAACCCCGGCGACGTGGCTGTCCGGCCATCCACCGTTGCCGAGCCCATATTTCAGCGAGTTCCTGCCGTTGCTGAACACGCCGGCAAACGGCGTGCGGCGCCACGAGCCGGACTTCGCCACGGCTGCATTTTTTGCCGAAGCCGATGCCGCTCTTCCGGGCCTGCGCGATTACATTGCCATGTTGCTGCGCATGGCGCACGCCGATGACGCGCAGCCGATTCTAAAATTCTGCCGCACGCCTGGGCGCATCGGCTGGATGCAGCAGAACTTCCCGCAGGCAATTCACGTCGCAGTGATGCGTAATCCCGTCGGTCAGTTCGTATCGGCGCATCGTCAGTTCAAGGGCTGCGGCAATGCCTATTTCCTGGCGATGCCGCTGCTGCTGCTGGCGTTGCACCGGGATGTGCCGGACGTCGCTGCCGCCATCCGGCGTCTTGGGGCTTCGCTGACGGTGCTGCCGCGCCGGGCAACACTAACAGCGGGTGTGACCGCCTGTGCGGCACATCTGCGCCGCCTCGCGCCGGAGCAACTGTATTGCGCCTTCCTCGCCTTCTGGCTGGCGGCGGCGGCGCGCATCCCGGATACGATCGATCTGCTGATCGACAGCGACCTACTGGCGGGCGTGAGCGATTACCGTGTCCGGTGCGGTATCGACCTGGCGACTCTGACCGGGCGTTCGCTCGACCTCGATGACGGGGATGCCGGCGCTGCACGCGACACGAGCAGGCTGCTTGCCACCGGGCTTTCCTATGGCGCCGTGCAGCGTGCCCATCGGAAAGCGGAAGCGTTTCTGGACGAGCGCGCCGGATCGGCATGGATGGAATCGCCGGTTCTGAGCAGGATTGGCGCGATGCTTGGCTACGCCACATTGCTCTGTGCGAGCCCATTGCATGCCGTGGGCGCGCAGCCTCCCCGATGCTGGGAGGAGGTCTGTCCTGAGGCTGCGGCGCTGGCGGCGGTCTATGCCTCACGGTCGTGGCGGCTGACGGCACCGTTGCGGTGGGTCGGCGCGCGGCTGCGGAAGGGTGCCGGGTTCCTTCGCACCGGGTGAGGCGCGATCCTCCGGTGCGGTTGGTCAGCCGGACGATCAAGGGCAAATGCGATTTCCCTGCCCACAAGGGGAGGCGAAATTCTGGTGCTCTGGCGTGAGCCTGGCGTCATTCGGGGCTCTGTCGCTGCGGGTTGCGATCCGGTATTTTCGCGGCTTCGTCGCAAAACCCCGTCCGAGGCAGCGTTTGCCGGCCCCAGTTGCCTTCCGCCTGACCCCGTTGCACCGGATGTGGCGGCTGCTGCCGTCTCGCCAGCGCCGCCGGCTCGCAACCGCGGCGGCTGGATTGTTTGCGCCCCGCATCGATCGGGATCCGCCGCCCGCGCATACCGGCGTGGCAGTGGCGGGCGAGTTGTCGCGCGCATCCGGCCTGGGCGAGAGTGCGCGGCTGATGCTGCTGGGGTTGCGGCACCTTGGGGTGCCGCACTGGCCGGTGGATATCGGCTCGATCGTGCCGGGCGCCAGCGCGGACCTGCCGGCGCCCGCAACGGTGGACCCGCCGCCAAGCGTGCCGCTGATCCTGCATGTGAACCCACCGCTGCTGCCGCTGGTGCTGCTGCGCCTGCGCGGGCTCGCGAAGGGGCGGAGAATCGTCGGATACTGGTATTGGGAGCTGCCGGTCGCGCCACCCGAATGGCGGACGGGCGCGCGCTTTGTCCATGACGTCTGGGCATTGTCGCCCTTCACCGCGGATGCGCTGGCGCCGCTGTTGCCGGTGCCTCCGCGCGCCGTGCTGCCCCCGCTCGCCGTGGCACCGCCCCAGCCGTCGGCGCTGGATCGCGCGGCATTTGGCTTGCCCGGAGACGCAGTGGTGGTGCTGGTGTCGTTCAACCTGGCGTCCTCTATGGAGCGCAAGAACCCGCTGGCGGCCATCGCTGCATATCGCGCTGCCTTCGGCGACCGGCCGGACCGGCTGTTGCTGCTGAAGGTCGGCAACCGCAGCCATTTTCCCGAGGATTTCGCCCGCATCGCCACCGCGATTGGCGATGCGCCGAATATCCGGCTGGAGACGCGCACTTTCCCTACCACCGACGTCCATGCGCTGACTGCCGCCTGTGACATCGTGCTTTCCCTGCACCGCAGCGAGGGCTTCGGCCTTGTGCCGGCGGAGGCCATGTTCCTTGGCAAGCCAGTGATTGCCACCGGCTGGTCCGGCAATATGGCGTTCATGGATGATAGCTGCGCCGCTCTCGTGAAGTACAGGATGGTCCCCGCAGCGGACCCGCGCCAGGTGTATGAGGGCGCGGACTGGGCCGAACCGGATCTGGATCATGCCGTGGCCCAGCTTCGCCGGCTGGCGGACAGTGCTGACGAGCGGCTTGCCATGGGCGCTCGGGCGAAAGCGGCTGCGTGCGCACGGTTGGGCCCCGAGCCATTGCGGGCGGCATTGCGCGAGCTGGGCCTGCCTGCATGAGAGTGCTGGTGTGGCAGTGGGGCCGATTTGGCGTCGCACCGCGATTGGCTACGCTGCTGACGGCGGCTTTGCGCTCCTTGCCTGGCACCGAGGCGCTTCTGTCGCTGTCGCGCAGTGCCGAATTGTTGCGCAGTGCCGCCGCGCCGCATTGCGACCTTCCCGTCGGTACCTATGGCGGCATCGCAAGCTTTGCGGTGCGATTGGCCACTTTGCCCTTTGTAGCGCCGGGCCTGGCGCGGCGCATCGCCGCTCTGCATCCCGATGTCGCCGTGTGTGCCATGCCGGGACCGCTGGATCTGCTGATGGCGGCGGCATTGCGCCGGCTGCGCATCCCGTTCGTGGTGCTGGTGCACGATGCGGATATCCACCCTGGGGATGGCCTGCCGTTGCAAATGCGGCTGCAACGCGCGTTGTGCCGGCGCGCCGCGGCCGTCGGCGCGCTGACTGCACATGTCGGCGACCGGCTCAGGGCGCAGGGTCTGGCCGGCACGCCAGGTCATCCGCTGTTGTTGCTGTCGCTGCCTCCGGTGGACTTCGACGTGCCTCCCCGTGTCCCCGATGGCACCGTGCGGTTGCTGTGCTTTGGGCGCTTGCGGCCGTACAAGGGGCTGGACCTGCTGGCGGAGGCTTTGGCCATGCTTGGCCCGCTTCCCAAGGTGTCGGTGCGCGTTGTCGGGTCCGGTCCGGAGAGTGCGACGCTCGATGCACTCCGCACGCTGCCCGGGGTGACGGTGGAAAATCGCTGGGTGCCGGAAGATGAGATTGGCGCATTGCTCGGCTGGTCCGACGCGCTGGTGCTGCCGTATCGCGAAGCCAGTCAGAGCGGGGTCGCCGCCGCCGCTGTTGCGGCTGGCCGCCGGGTCCTGGCGACCCGGGTCGGGGGGCTGGCCGAGCAATTGACGGATGCGCGGGGCGTGCTGCTGTGTGAGCCTGATGCGACGAGCCTGAGGGCAGGACTCCTCAGCCTGATCGAAGGACCGCACTATGGCGAGGTGCCGGTAGCGGCCGATCCACGTGCCGCGTGGCGAGACCTTGCGGCATCCCTGATGCGCCAGATCGCGGCGCTTTCGGCGACGTAGGCGCGTCCCCGGTGCTGGATTGGCGTCGCGGCCAGGACTCTCGGGGGGTGTTTGTTGGCAGCCTGGTGGGGTTTTGCGGTAGAGCAAGGCGATACGATGATCACACCCTCGCTGCCCTCGGACGCCCGCATCCGCGTGGTGGGCGATGTCCATGGCGATGCCGCCGCCTTCGCTTATGCCTGCGCTACGGACCGCTTCGTTGTGCAGCTAGGCGACCTTACCGACCACGGGCCGGACAGCGACGACGTGTTGCGCATCATGTTCCGGCTGCTGGATCACGGACGCGGGCTGTATTTGCTGGGGAACCACGATCTGAAACTGGCGCGTACGCTGGCGGGATATCCGATGCGCCCGGACCCGGCGACGGCTGCCACGATCGCCCAGCTCGACGATGAGCTGCGAGCGCGCGTTGTGATGGAGACCGCGCGTGCGCCGGTCTGGCTGCGCCGCCGCAATGTACTATTCGTGCACGGCGGCTTCCACACGGCGATGCTGGAGCAAGCGTCGCCGTCCCATGGGCTGGACCGGCCACGTGGGCCGGTGGCGCGCGCGCTGTATGGCGAACCGACCGGCCGCACCCAGCCGGATGGCTATCCGGAACGCAGCCTGCGCTGGGTGGATCGCATTCCTGCCGGGATCATTGTGTATTGCGGCCATGATCAGCGCAGCGTCGATGGCCGTCCTTATGTGCGTCCGGGTGTAGCTGGTGGGCGGGCGGTGTTTTTGGATACCGGCGCGGGGAAGGGCGGCCATTTGTCGTGGATCGACCTGTAGGGCCGGAGAGCAGGACAAACCGAACCCGACATGGCAGGATGGGGGAAACACGGAGGAACGGCGCTGCCCTTGATGCATCAGCTCTTGCTTCTGCGCCATGCCAAATCGTCCTGGGACGATGCGAAGCTGGCGGACCGTGACCGGCCGCTGAACGGCCGTGGACGGCGCGCTGCGGCTGGCATGCGCGAGGCGATGCATCGGTTGGGACTGGCGCCGGACCTGGTGCTGGTTTCCCCGGCGCTGCGCACGGTCCAGACGCTGGAAGCGCTTGAGCCTTGGGACGAGACGCCGCTGATAGAGCATGTCGAAACGCTCTATCTTGCCACGCCGCCGCAGATATTGGCGGTGCTGCGCGATGTTCCGGAGACAGTGCGCAGCGTGCTGCTGATCGGGCATAACCCGGGCATGCACGAGGCGGCGCGCGCTTTGATGGCGGACACGCCGCCAAGCGAGATGTCGCGTCGGCTGGGCGAGGGTTATCCGACCGGTGCGCTTGCCGAGTTCACCATCCCGGGTCCCTGGCTGCGTGTGGGGCCTGGTAGCGGGCGGCTGATCCGCTTCCTGACGCCGCGCGAGCTCGAACGCAGCATGTGACCGCATGGACATCGAGCTGAGTCTCCATCCGGACGATGCCCAGCGCCTTCTCCGGCTTCCCCTGCTCGCATCCGCGACGCGCGGGCGGGCGCAGGTTCGGCGGATTGTTTGGCACGACAGCGCGGACGCGGCGCTGACGGCGTCGGGGTTGGCGCTGGCTCTGGAGCGTGGAACCTGGCGGCTGGAGAAACTGGTGCCGGAGGCGGCCGATTTCTGGCCGGCCGGCATGCCGGCGCCGGTTCTGGCCCAGGCGGCTGTGCTGGAGGAGCTGCGCTACGACCTGCCGTTGCCCCTGGCGCCCGTGGTCGCCTTCACGGGGCGCCAGCGAAACCTGGTCCTGGAGACAGAGCAAGGCACCGTGACGGTGGGTGTCCTGAGCGGGACGCTGCGGGCGGTGACAGAAGAGCGTCACGTCGTCCGCGTGCATGTGACGGGCGATGAACGTGGCGTGCTTCTGGTGGCGCTGGGACTCGCCGCGGAGCTGCGGGTGGCGGTCGCGTTGGCGACCCTGGCGGGGGAAGCGCTGTCGTCGGCTCGGGGCACGAACCTGCCGGTGCGGCGGCTCGGTGCCCCGGTGCTGCCGGAGGCGCTGCAGGCCGCGGACGCCTTCGCATTCGCCCTGGCGCATCTGACGGACGTGGTGCTGCATTTTGCGCCTGCCGCGGCGGAGGACCGCAGCGGTCCGGAGCCGGTGCACCAGATGCGGGTGGCGCTGCGCCGGCTGCGGTCGACCGTGACCGTGTTCCGGCCGTTGCTGGATGCGCCGGAGCTGCAGGCGGCCACCGCCGGGCTGAAGGCGTTGGGGCAGCGCCTGGGGCCGACTCGCGATTGGGACGTGTTCCTGACCGAGACGCTGCCTCCGGTGAGCATGGCGTTTCCGCGGGATGGGCGGCTGGCGCGGCTGGCGGCGGCGGCGGGCCGGCGGCGGCGGGAGTGCCATGCGGCGTTGCGGGCGTTCCTGGAAGGGGCCGAGTTCCGCCGGCTGGGAATCGAACTGGCCTGGCTGGCTGGCGCGCGCTGCTGGTGCCCACCGTTGCCGGCGGATGGGGACGGCGCGCTGTCGCTGCCGGGGTTCGCGGCGGAGGTGCTGGCGCGTCGCCTGCGCAAGCTGCACGGCGGGGACGATATGGCCGAGCGGGACGCGGCGGAGCTGCATCAGTTGCGGCTCCGGGTCAAACGGGTGCGCTACGCCGCGGAGTTGTTTGAGCCGCTGTATCCGGGGAAGCCGATGCGGCGGATGATGCAACGTCTTGCGGGAGTACAGGACGGGCTGGGCCGTCTGAACGATCTGAGCACGGCGGAGACGCTGCTGGCACAGCTTGGCGGGCCGGGGGGCCGGTTTGGCTACGCGGTGGGGCTGGCGCTGGGCTTCACCGCCGCCCATTCGACGGAGATTCTGCCGCGGGTCATGCGGCGTTGGGCGAAGCTTCAGCGGGTGGGGAGGCCGTGGGAGTAGGACGGCCCGGGTTGCGAGTGGGCGATGCGGGTGAGGCGGTGGCGCGGACTGGTCTCACGGTCGTCTCGTTTTGTTATTTGCGAAACGATGGCGCGATTTTTGATGCGAGAGCAGTGGCGTGAGATGATCTTGGGGTTGAGTCTTGTGGTGATGTCGGGTTGCGGTATTTGAGACGCTTGCACGGTTGGCTGGCGTTGCGTGGAGCGTCCTGAGCCGGGTCCGCATGGTGAGTCGGTGGCCCCGTTTGGCGCCGTGGGCGTACGGATGGCCGCGGTCATGCGACAGGAGCTTCTGCCGCCATGCAGAGGGCGAGCAAGGCGAAGGTCCTCGATTCGATCCCTACACCCGGGCCGGCCCCTTCCCGCCAGCAATCCCCGGGGCTTCCTGTCGCCAGGAAGCTGCCTCCCGCCAGCAATCCCCTCGGCCGGGCTCCCTCCGCTCGACCCCTCCCTCTGGTCCTGTCCCTCTGGCCCCGTCCCCCTGGCCCCCAGCCACAAGGGGAGGGGGGCATTCCCTGGTCTTCAGGCGGAGCTTTGCGCCGGGGCGGTCGAGGCGGTGTTTTTCGGCACGTGCGGCTTCCATTTGTCGGCCCAGGTGAAATTCGAGCTGTTGTCGTGCATCAGCACGAACATTACGTCGTCGTCGGGTACCTCGAACTTCCAGTCGGGCGGCAGGCCGC
>DATKPQ010000139.1:0-11745 GCA_035523995.1 Acetobacteraceae bacterium
TTGACCCGGACAGCTTCATGCGGCTGGTCCGTTTGCAGCAGGGCTTCAAAGCCGGCCACCTGGTCAACGTGGTCCAGGGAGATGATTCGGGCATGCCGCTCGTCATCGAGTGGTCACGCCTGTTTGACGCCGTCATCGTTGCACTTGCCGCACCACTCGCGCCTTTCGTCGGCTGGCACAGGGCATTGTATGCGGCCGGCGTCGCCACCGGCCCGATCTCTGCGGGACTGCTGGCCTTGGCGCTCAGCTTTGCCATCGCACCGTTAGCCAAACGGGACTTCCTGTGGGCCATTGCCATTGCGGCTCCGCTGGTGCCCGGCATCCATAATTTCGATGCATTTGGCGTTATCCACTATCACATCGCGCAACCTGCGCTGGTGGCACTGTCGGCGGGCTGTGCGCTGCGCGCTGCAACCGGCAATAGGAAATGGGGCCTCTGGGCCGGGATATGGGGCGGTTTCGCCATATGGCTGATGCCCGAGGCAATGCCCTGGGCGTTATTGGCCTTCGTCGGACTCGGCTGGGCCTGGCTGTTCCGGCCGATCGGCGGGACAGTACTCGCGAGCGGTCTTGGTTTTTTCGTCACGCTTGGGGTCGCCCTGATGCTGGACCCGCCACATGGCGGCGTTTCCGTGGCGGAAGTCGACCGCCTCTCTGTCGTCTATGCCGCGCTTGGGTTTGCCGCGCTCGTCACTGCGCTCTGCCTGTCACTGATCGACC
Source organism: Acetobacteraceae bacterium (assembly GCA_035523995.1). Taxonomy (GTDB): domain Bacteria; phylum Pseudomonadota; class Alphaproteobacteria; order Acetobacterales; family Acetobacteraceae; genus JASHVB01. The sequence goes on from DATKPQ010000139.1 coordinate 721, forward strand.
GCGCCTCGTTGTCGCCGGCACAGCGGGTATCGCTCGGTATTGCCGCCGCGCTTGGCTCGTTCGGTGCGTGGCTGTGGTGTTATCCGGCCGTTGCCCTTGGGCCCTATGCGCTGGCCTCGCCGCACGACATGCATGCATTCTTCGGAAACATAACCGAGGTGCAGCCGGCCACGAAGCCCGGGGCGTTTGGGGCATTGGTTGGTCCGGGTCTTCTGGCATTGCTCTACGCCTGTTGGCAGATCTATCGCAGCCGGCGCGCGCTACCGGAGGCGGGTGCCTGGGGCGTGGTCGCCGTCGGGGCTATGCTGGCCAGTGGATTGACTCTGCGTTTTATAATCTTCATGCCGTTCCCGGCGAGCTTTGCCGTCGCGCTTCTGCCGCTGGCTCTGCGCGAGGTTTCGCATCGGTTCGCCAACCGCCCAACCAAAGCGATGTTGGCACGCTTCACGGTACTTCTGAGTCTCGTTCTGGCACCTACCGCCAGCGCCGTCACCCCGGCGCTTTTCGATCAGGCCAGCGAAAACGCGAATGGTCCGAGCTGCGACCTGCGGCATATCGCGCCATTGCTGCTTCCTGCCACGGGCCACATCGTGCTGACCGACGTCGATTACGTTCCGGAATTGCTGTACCGGACCGGGATTATCGGCGTCGGTTCGGTGTATCAGCATGGAATTCCGGGGTTTCTGCGCGATCGGGCCGCGTGGGCCGCTCCCTCGGCCGGCAGGACAGTACCCCAGGACGTCACGGCAACCGGTGCGCAGTTCGTCTTGTTCTGTCCGACCGGAAAAGCCAAAGCACACGCAGAGTCGCTTGCCGGCATGCTGAGAGAGAACCGCACACCGGACTGGCTAAGATTGATCGGAGAGCAGAAGACGACAGGATTCAGGCTTTATCGCGTCGTGCGCTGACTGTTTCGCTGGGGAGCGAGCGAAGCGATTTCGAGCGGTGCGTCGGCGGTCTTGTGCCATGGTGAGCGCGGCCTGCCATGACGCTGTTCGCATGACCGGTGCCGACCGAAGTAGCAGTTTCCGCGCGGAGCCTGACAGCACGAACTGGCGACCAAGTCTGAATCTTGGCAACCTGATACTGCCTTTGCAGTTCAGCACAACGGGCCCCACATTGTAACACGCGCATGTTCGCGGGACATGTGATACCCCCGCGTTGCTTGCCGAATGGGAGGATCTGATGGTGGCGGCACCTGATGCATGTCACATAGCGCGCCATAGTTCCTGCCGACGTGACACTGGCCGCCGGGTAGCCGCATGGCCGCCGCGCTGCTGACAACCACTTGCTGCGTGGTCGGTGGCGGTCCGGCCGGCATGATGCTGGGGCTGCTGCTGGCGCGCGCCGAAGTCGATGTGACGGTGCTGGAAAAGCACGGCGATTTCCTGCGCGATTTCCGCGGCGACACCGTGCATGCGTCCACATTGGAGCTGATGCACGAACTCGGCTTGCTGGACGAATTCCTGAGGCGTCCCCATCAGGAGCTGCGCCAATTGTCCGTGCAGGTCGGCGATGAAACGGTGCCGGTCGGCGACTTCACCCACCTACCGACGCACTGCAAGTTCATTGCCCTGATGCCGCAGTGGGATTTTCTCGACTTCCTGGCCGACCATGCGAAGCGTTTGCCGAACTTCCGGCTGCTGATGCGGACCGAAGGCAAGGGCTTGCTCTACAACGGCGATGGTGTGGCGGGGGTCTCGGCGCACTCGCCCGATGGGGAGCTGGAGATTCGCGCGCCTCTGGTTGTCGCGACCGACGGCCGGCATTCCAGCATGCGCGAGGCGGCCGGATTGAAAGTGATCGACCGCGGCGCCCCGATGGACGTGTTGTGGCTGCGTGTGTCGCGGCGTGACAGCGATCCGGCCCAGACACTTGGGCGCGTCGGTGCCGGGCACATGCTGGTGACGCTGGACCGCGGCGACTATTGGCAATGCGGTTACGTGATCGCCAAAGGCGGGTTCGATTCGCTGCGAGACCGCGGGATCGATGCGCTGCGCGAGAGTCTCGTCAGCCTGGCGCCGCATTTCCGCGACCGCATCGATGAGATTGCCTCCTGGGATGACGTGCACTTGCTCACCGTGGCGGTGAACAGGTTGGAGTGCTGGTACCAGCGCGGGTTGCTGCTGATCGGGGATGCGGCGCACGCCATGTCGCCGGTCGGAGGGATTGGCATCAACCTCGCGGTCCAGGATGCGGTGGCTACGGCCAATATTCTGGGGCCGCGTCTGCGGCAGGGCGCGGTTACTGTTGCGGACCTGCACGCCGTGCAGCGCCGCCGCGAGCTTCCAACGCGGCTGACCCAGGCGGCGCAGGTGCTGATTCAAAATCTGGTCATCAGCAACGTGCTGCAATCGACGGCCAAGCCGCGCCCGCCTTGGTTAGTACGGATGCTCGGCCGCTATCCCTGGCTGCAACGCCTGCCGGCGCGCGCGGTGGGGATCGGCGTGCGGCCAGAGCATGTCCGGCCGGTTTGACATCGTCGAGGCGGGCCCGAAGACTCCCTGGGCCACAGTCCGAAGGGAGAAACGACATGACCGTCCTGCGTGCTTCCAAGCGCCCGACCAAGATGCAGCCTGCGGCGAATTTCACCGGCGCGGTCTTTTCCGACGAGGTTGTCACGGGCAAAAGCCCGTCGCGCATGCGGGCCTCGGTGGTTTCTTTCACGCCGGGAGCGCGCACCGCCTGGCACAGCCATCCGGTGGGGCAGACGCTGTATTGCCTGTCGGGTGCCGGGCGCGTGCAGTTCGACGGCCAGCCCGTGCAGGAACTGCGCCCTGGCGATACGGTGCAGATCCCGCCAGATACGCGCCACTGGCACGGCGCCGCGCCCGACAAGCTGTTTGCGCATCTCGCGATGTCGGAGCTGAACGATAAAGGCGAGGGGACACAGTGGTTCGAGTACGTATCGGATTCGGATTATAACCGCGCGCCAGCGGCGGTGGACTGAACGGTCTTGCTAACCTGGACGTGGCACCCTCACCGTACCCTCTCCCACTTTGCGGGAGAGAGAGGCGGGGGGCGGGGATGCACATGCGCCAAGGTAGAGCGCACATAACGCGAAGGACAACGCGGTCAGGTCGGCGGCACCGGCGAAACTGCTGATCAGCAACAGACGCGTGGCCATCAGCGCCAGCAGCACACCGCGATGCGGCAGCATCATGATGCGCAGCGGATTCATTCCCTTGGCGCGGGTCACGCGTTGGAACGCCACACGCAGGCTGCATAAGGCCAACAATCCCAGCAGCAGCAAAACCAGCCGCAAGAAGGCGGTGCCCGCCTGCCACCGGATCACGGCATCCGACAGGCTGCCGGCCTGCGAGAGAATCCACGCGATGGATGCGCCATCCAGACAAAAGCCGGCGATGCGCAGCCGATCCAGGCCAAGCCGGTACGCCACGGCATCGGCGGCGGGTTGGAACACGCGCTCGATCAATGCGCTGTCAAAACAGGCGAAACGTCGGAGCATGGGGCTTTGTACCGAGGGGCGAGAACGTTCTGAAAAGACCCGCCGCGGCGACAAAGTCAACAAGAATCCGGAACGGCAACGTCATCCGCCCGCGGGACGGCAGGCTGCCGGCGCCTGGCTCCAGGATAGTGGTGTTTCTCGTTACGCGGCCGTAGCCGCCGGGGCGTCCGCTACCTCCGCCACAGGCGGACCCAGCACCGCCCTCACCTTCGCCTTGAGTTGTTCCAGAGTGAACGGCTTTGGCAGGAAGTGCTCTTCTGCCGGCGACAGATCGGAGCCAAGGATCGCGGCCTGGGTGTAGCCGGTGGTCAACAATACCTTCAGCCCGGGATGGATGTTGCGCGCCGCATCCGCAAGGGCTCGGCCGTTCACGCCGCCAGGCAACCCCACATCAGTGAACAATAGATCGATGCCGCCGCGGTCTGCCAGCAGACGCACGGCTTCCATAGCATCGGGTGCCTCCAGCACTTCGTAGCCGATTTCGCGCAACGCCTCGGCGGCAGCGGCGCGCACAGTTTCGTCGTCTTCCACGACCAGCACGGCCGCTGGTTCGCCGGGCGCGTGGTTTTCCGCTTGACGGATCTCGAATGGCGTTCCCGGAATGACATAGCGCGGCAGGTAAAGCCGGACCGTGGTGGCTCGATCGGCAAGCGTTTCTATATGGACAAAGCCACCGGACTGCCTGGCGAAGTGGTGCACCATGGCGAGTCTGAACCCGCCTGGGGTTCCCGCAGGGTCGGCCGCGCGAGAATGCGGCTGCGACCCCCACTGCGCCGGGGTCAGCCCGCGAAACCCCGTGTCACGCACAGCGATCGTCACGTATTGGCCCGGCGCCAGGTCCGTGCGACAGCCGGCATCGGCGTCATCCAGCGCCGCATTGGCAGCTACCATCGTCAGCGTTCCACCGTTTGGCATCGCATCGCGTGCGTGCGCGGCCAAGGCCAGAATCGCACCTTCCAATTGGTGGGCATCGGCACGGGTCAGCCAAAGCCCCGGAGGGGCGACCGACTCGATCTCGATCTTCTCACCCAGCGTGCGGTGCAGCAGGTCCAGCATGCCGGCAATGATGTGGGCGACGTCCAAGGGTTCCGGATCCGGTACGTGCTGGCGGCAGAATGCGAGCAAGCGCTGCGACATTGCCGCGGCCCGGCGGACACCCTGCATGGCGGAATCAGCCAGGCGTTCCAGGGCGGGTGCGCCGCCCGGCAAACGACGTTTCAGCAGCTCCACGTTGCTGCTGATCGCCGTCAGGTGGTTGTTGAAATCATGCGCAATGCCGCCGGCCAGCCGGCCGACGGCTTCCATTTTCTGGGCCTGGTGCAGCGCTTCTTCGGCGGCCTCGCGGCGATCCATCTCGATCCGCAATTCCGCCTGCGCCGCGTCGACGCGGCGGGACAGCCGTGCGACCGCCATGCTCAGGGCGATCAAGGCCACCAGCGCGGGAACGCCTGCGATCAGTGGCAACGCCGTCAGGTACCACGCGGCGCCGACCGTCCCTGCTGGCGACAGCACCGCGCCCCAGCGACCAGTGAGCCACAGGCTGCCACCCAAAGCCAGCAATGGCAGCAGCAGCGCCAGGGCAATGACCCCACGCCATGCCGAAGCAGTACCATTGCGTTTTTTTTCGTCGCCCATTTCCTGTGCGCTGCTACCAGCTCGAGACGCCACAACCGGACCGTGGTGAAGCGCAGACCGGCCGTTGCTCACCCGCCCGATTGTTGCCACAGGTTGGAACGTCTCGTCATTACGCTGATGGCGGTTCTGGCATCACGCGCCCGCGAGCGCACGGTGGTGTGCGAGTCATCGGTCGCGCGTGGTGCGATCACCGGTTCAGCCACACAATGTCTTGCGCATGAAGATGCGTTCCACGCCTGGCGCGCTGGCGATGCGGCCGAATTCCTGCCAGCCGTGGCGGGCGTAAAAATCGGGTGCCTGGAAATTCACGGTCACCAGCGTGGCGGCGCGGCAGCCGCGGCGGACCGCCTCGGTCTCCGCCATGCGTATCATTGCGCTGCCGGTGCCGTTGCGGCGCCGGCGCTCGGGCAGATAGAACAGATCGAGGAAGAATAAACCGAGCGAGGTGCGGCCGAGGAGGCCGCCGGCCAGTTCGCCGGTTTCAGGATCGTGGGCAGCCACGGCCAGCGGGCGCCAGTCGCGGCGTTGCGTCTTTTCCGCGTTGTAGGCTGCTAGGCCGTCCTCCAGGATCTGCTCCAGCCTGGGGTCGGGCGTATCGGTCAGGGTGATCATGGGCGTCTCCTTCCTACGTGACGGACAATGTGACGCATGGCCACTGACAGCGTTCTGTCAGTAGAATCGGCCGCATGCGCCCTTCCGATCGGTTGTTCGATATCATCCAGCGCCTGCGTACCGCGCGCGGGCCGCTGACCGCGGCCGCGATTGCAGAAGAGTTGGAGGTGACACCCCGCACCGTGTACCGCGACATCGCCACGTTGCAGGCGCGGCGGGTGCCGATCGAGGGGGCCGCTGGCCTGGGTTATGTGCTGCGCCGCGGCTATGATCTGCCGCCGCTGATGTTCTCCGCCGACGAGGTGGAAGCCGTGCTGGTCGGCATGCGGCTGCTGCGACGCACGCGCGATCCGGGTTTGCAGCAGGCCGCGGAATCGGTGCTGTCGAAGATTGCCGCGGTGCTGCCGGAGCCATTGCGCGGTGCCCTGGATGCGGCGCCGTTTCATGTCTCGGAGGGCGATGCGCGCGAGCCCGGCGCGATCAGCCTGGCGGAGTTGCGGGTCGCGATCCGCGAGGCGAACAAGCTGCGTATTTGCTATCGCGACGGCAATGGCGCGGCGAGCGAACGCGTGATCCGTCCGGTGGCGATTGAATACTACGTGGAGGTGACATTGATTTGCGGCTGGTGCGAATTGCGCAACGACTACCGGCATTTCCGTGCCGACCGGATCGAGGCGGCGGAAATCCTGTCCGACAGCTTCGCCGCCGACCGCAAGCGCTTGCTCTCCGGGTGGCTGGCGCTGGCGCGGCCATCGTAGTTTGATGGTGGCGCGGATTGGGGGAGAGAGCTGGTCATGAGCCGCTTGTTCGGACCGCTGCGCCAGATGGGTTACGTGGTGCCCGACGTGGAAGCCGCGATGCGACACTGGGTGGATGTGTGCGGCGTCGGGCCGTGGTTCGTTGCCGACAAGCTGCCGCTGACGATGTTCCGCTACATGGGGCAGCGCTATGACGACATTCACATGTCGATCGCGCTGGGCAACTCCGGTGACGTGCAGATCGAGCTGATCCAGCAGCGCTGCGATACGCCGAGCATGGCTCGGGAGTTTTTGAAGAAGCACCCGGAGGGGGGATTGCAGCACTGGTCGAGCTGGCCGGAAAACTACGATGAATTGTATGACCAGGCGCTGGCGAGCGGATACGAAGTCTGCCAGGAGGGCGATGCGCCGCGCGGCCGTTTCGTGTATTTCCGGCAGGAGGGACATCCTGGGACAGTCATCGAAATGTCGCATGCAACGCCGATGCGAAAACGGATTTTCGATGCGGTGCGCGAGGCGGCAGCCGGTTGGGACGGCGGCGACCCGATCCGGCGGGCGTGGCCGACGTGATGCCCTCGTCGCGCACCCATGTCATTGCGGGGACACCATGTCGTTGCGAGGAAGACTAATGTCATTGCGAGGAGCGCAGCGGCGAAGCAATCCCGGTCGAGAGGACGTATGGATGGCCGGGTCACACCCGCTGAACGAGATTGCTTCGTCGCTGCGCTTCTCGCAATGACATGAATACATGGAATCCGCCGCTACGCTTCTCGCATCAACGGGTAATGACAATAACCGGGCACTGACATGGACCAGATTGTTCGAACGCTAGATCCCGCCAAATTCCGCGACCCATTCATAACCGCCCGCGGCGAGACACGCGCCACCGTCGCGCTGCGCGCACTTGACACGCTGTGGTTCAACACCGGTACCCTGTGCAACCTGACCTGCCGCAACTGCTACATCGAATCGTCGCCACGCAACGACCGGCTCGCTTATCTGATGCGTAGCGACGTGCGGGCCTATCTCGATGAGATCGCGCGCGACGGCTTGCCAACCCGCGTCATCGGCTTCACCGGCGGTGAGCCGTTCATGAACAGCGACATCGTCGGCATGTTGGAGGATGTGCTGTCGCAGGGCCTGCGTGCGCTGGTGCTGACCAATGCGATGGCACCGCTGCGCAGGCTGCGGCCGAAGATGCTGGCGTTGCGCGATGCGTACGGAGATCGGCTGATCATTCGGGTGTCGCTCGATCACTATACGCAGGCGGTGCATGAGGAAGAGCGGGGCCGGCGAAGCTGGGCGCCGACGATCGATGGATTGGTCTGGCTGGCACGCAACGGCTTCGCGCTGGATGTCGCAGGCCGGCGGTTTACCGGCGAGCCGGAACCTGCCCTGCGCGACGGCTATGCGCGCTTGTTCCGTGAGCTCGGCATTCCGGTGGATGCGTTCGATCCGGTGCGGCTTGTACTGTTCCCGGAGATGGAGCCGGGCAAGGATGTGCCGGAAATCACCACGGCGTGCTGGGGGATATTGCACAAGTCGCCGGATGACGTGATGTGCGCCTCGTCGCGCATGGTGGTGAAGCGGAAGGATGCGGCGCATCCGGTGGTGCTGTCGTGCACGTTGCTGACGTACGACTCGCAATTCGAGCTGGGACGCACGCTGGCCGATGCGGCGCGGCCGGTGGCGTTGAACCATCCGTTCTGCGCGTCTTTCTGCGTGCTGGGTGGGGCGGCGTGCAGCCGGTGACTTGTTGTTGCGAGGCGCCAAGCGAGAAGGCGGTCCTGGTCAAGGATAGCGGCTGGTGACCGAGATTACTCCGTCGCTTCGCTTCTCGCACCGACATGCGGGGGCGGGGAGGGTGGGGGACGTGGCGGGGTTGGCGGCTGAGGAAGTACTCGCAAGTAATTGTCGAAGGCATTCGGCAAATCTTGCACTGAACAATGCGGCACCTTGAGGATTCAGGTGCGAGAACTCGTCGCCGAACCAGCGGTTTGGCCAGGCTGGCATTGGCAGCCCAATGACATGAAAATTCGGGTACCGCGCCGCGTAGCGCGCCAGATAAGTGCCGAACGCTGCTTTGATGTCCGGCCGCACCGCGTGCGCGGTCGCCTCGTTCATCGGCATCGCAACGAAGTCCACCGGAATGCCGCGTGCGGCCAGCAAGGCGAGCGTGCGGTCGAAATAGCGGTCCAGCACAGGCAGCGGCGCGAAGTCCGCCATGTAGCCCTCGCTTGCCACGGCAGACGAACCCGCGTCCCGGCCGAAGAAATACTGTCCCCGCGCGGCCAGCGTTCTCGCCAGCGTTGCCTGGTTGCGCCACAGCCGCAGGAACACGCCGCCCTTGGCCAGGCTGGCGAAATACAACGACGGAAAACGCCAGGCGTACAGCCGCGCGCGCAACCAGAAAGGCAAACCGTCCGGGCGTTTCGGGGCGCTCAGCGATACATCGCCGGTTTCGCGTATCACGCGATGCAGCACCGCCAGATCCGGCGCTCCCGCGAAGCCATAGCCAACGCTACGCTCCCAAAACAGATCAGGCAGGACAAAATGGGCAGCGTCGAGCGAGATCACGACACGTCGCGGCGGCACCGGACACGTCAGGGCGCGTTTGACGGCAATATAGGTTTCCACCGGCATGCCGCCGCCCACCGCCAGATTGGTCACCGGCACCGGCAGGAGCGCCGGGATCACGTCCACCGCGGCCCGGGAATCGCCGACGATCAGTAATCGGCCCAGATCGCACCGTCGCAGCATGGCAAGCTTGGCGCGCCAGACCGGATATTCCGGGTCCATGTAGGCCATCGGTGCGGCGGCGACCCACAGCCACGCCAGCGCAAAGCACATCGCGGCAATGGCGGCCTGCAGCAGAAGGTACGACCGCCACCGGGCCATGGAACGCTCAGGCGACCGCTGCGCGTTTCGCTTCAATCGCCCGCGCTATCTCCCCCACGCTTTGCAGGCGTTCGATCTCACAGGCCAGGAACTCGATGCCGAAGCGGCATTCGGCCTCCACCAGCAGTGTCACGTGCGTCATGGAATCCCAGCCGGGGACGTCGTCGGCGGTAGATCGCGGGGTCAGTTCCAGATCAGGCTGGTTCAGCACGGCGCGGAAAATGTCGGTGACCTGGGCCATGACGGACCGGTCCATCGTCATGTTGGATGGCATGCTGCGCCTCCTCCAGGCCTGCGACACAGGCTGGAGCCTACGCGCGTAGGACTACCGAAGGGTTAACGCGGCCGCGTCTATGCGTGGCCGGCAGCGCTCGACAGCAGCAACGGGTCGATGTGCAGGGTTGCGAAGGCGCGCTGCCATTTGTTGTCGTGGCTGTCATCGAACAACAGTGTCTCGCTGGCCGGCACGGAAAGCCAGGCATTCTCCTGGATCTCCTTGTCGAGTTGGCCAGGCCCCCAGCCGGCGTAGCCCAGCGCCAGCAGGCCCTCACGCGGGCCGCCGCCGCCGGCGATCGCCTTCAGCACGTCCAGGCTGGCGGTCAGGGCCAGGGCGTCGTTGACGCGCAGGCTGCCCTCGCCGGTCCAGTCGACGGTGTGCAGCACGAAGCCGCGGCCATTCTCCACCGGGCCGCCGGCGCACAGTCTGATGCGTCGCACCGGTGGCAGGGGTGCCACATCGAGCTGCTTCAGCAGTTCGTCGAAGCTCGGCTTCACGATCGGCCGGTTCACCACCAGGCCCATGGCGCCGTCGGGCGTGTGCGCGCAGACATAGATCACGCTCTGGGCAAAGCGCGGATCGGCCATCGACGGCATCGCCACCAGCAACTGCCCGGTGAGGAACCCCTCGGCCGGGGGAATCGGCTGCGGCCCCGGCATGACGGTGGTAATGCGCGAGGGCGTCTCGGTGTCGTCGTCCGAAGGCGGAAGAGGCGGGCGCTTGCGGGGAGTCTGTGCCATCCGCCGAATCTGGGGCGGTTCGGCCAACGGTGCAAGCCTGCAAACGATGGCGACGCAACGGAACCGGCGCCCCGGCGTGACTCCGGTCGCGAGCGGCGGTAGGAGTCGCACCGGAAACCCATCTCAACCGGGGAGCGAGGGAGCCCATGACAATCAAGGTCGGCGATAGCATTCCAACGATGAAGCTGATGATGGCAACGCCGGAGGGGCCGAAAGAGGTCTCCACAGACGACATCTTCAAGGGCAAGAAGGTGGTGCTGTTTGCAGTGCCGGGGGCGTTCACGCCGACCTGCAGCGCCAAGCATCTGCCGGGCTTCGTGCAGAACGCGGACGCGTTCAAGTCCAAGGGCATCGACACCGTCGCGTGCATTGCGGTCAACGATGCGTTCGTCATGGGTGCCTGGGGCAAGGACCAGGGTACCGACGGCAAGGTGATCATGCTGGCCGATGGTGCCGCCGCCTTCACCAAGGCGATCGGGCTGGAGCTGGACCTGAATGCCCGCGGCATGGGGTGGCGCAGCCAGCGCTACGCGATGATCGCCGAAGATGGGAAGGTTACCCATCTTGGCGTCGAAGCTCCGGGTGGTTTTGAAGTCAGCAAGGCCGAGGCGGTCCTCGCCGCGCTCTGATACAGGT
>DATKPQ010000140.1:0-61352 GCA_035523995.1 Acetobacteraceae bacterium
ATCAGGCCGGTGACGCCGAGGCCGATGAGCGCGCATTCGAACAGGCCGAAGCCGGTGACGAAGCCGCCGTTCGTCATGGTCATCGGCGCGCTGAAACCCGTGAGTTCGGCGATCACGATCGCGATGGCGACAATCGACAGCACGCCGGTAGCGATCAGGCCCTTGTATAGCGCGCCCATGATGTTGGTGCTGTTGCCCAGCCGCACGAAGAAGGTGCCGACGATGCTGGTGAGAATGCACACCGCGCCGATGGCGAGCGGCAGCATCATGGCGGCATCGCGTTGCGCCGGGTCGGTAAAGAAGATGTTGGCCAGGAGCATCGTCGCGACGATCGTCACCGCATAGGTTTCGAACAGATCGGCGGCCATGCCGGCGCAGTCGCCGACGTTGTCGCCGACGTTGTCGGCGATGACGGCGGGGTTGCGGGGGTCATCCTCGGGGATGCCGGCCTCGACCTTGCCCACCAGGTCGGCGCCCACGTCGGCGCCCTTGGTGAAGATGCCGCCGCCGAGGCGGGCGAAGATCGAGATCAGCGACCCGCCGAAGCCCAGTGCGACCATCGCGTCCAGCACGCTGCGAAGCTGCACGTTGGTGATGGTGGCGCCATAGGCGCCGCGCAGGATGGCGTAATAGATGGTCAGGCCCAGCAGCCCGAGGCCCACCACCAGCAGCCCGGTGATGGCGCCCGACTTGAAGGCGATGCCCAGCCCCGCGCCGAGGCCCTGCTTGGCCGCCTCCGCCGTGCGCACATTGGCGCGGACCGAGACGTTCATGCCGATATACCCGGCCGCGCCCGACAGCACCGCGCCGATCAGGAAGCCGATGGCGACGTGGATGCCCAGCGTGACGCCGAGGATGATCATGATCACCACGCCGACCATGCCGATCGTGGTGTACTGGCGATTCAGGTAGGCCTGCGCGCCCTCGCGGACGGCGGCGGAGATCTCCTGCATGCGGGCGCTGCCGGCATCGGCGGCCAGCACCTCTCGGGCGGTGACCACGCCGTAGACCAGCGACAGCAGTCCGCAGATTATGATCAGGATCAGGGCCAGTTGCATCTGGGGAGTTTTTCCTTGTTGGAACCTCGGGGATGCGCCCCGGAACCGGTTCCGAATGGGAGGGGGGTGTGCGTGGCGCGGCGATATGCCAGAAGGTTTCGGGGCAGGCAAATCGCGTACGGTCGGGCTTTGGCGGCGGTGACCCGCCGGCGACGCCGAAATCCGCATAACGGCGTTGGGCCGGAGCCGTAGAAGGGGGCGATCAGCCCATCATGGTGTAGGCCGCGAGAATGATGACGGCGCCGATGGCCAGTGTCGCGTGCAGGCCGACGACCAGGATGGGCAGGCGGTGGTAGCGCAGGCGCTCGAACAGCATTTCGAGGCCGGCCAACAAGGCCACCGCGAGCAGAACCGCCGAGAAGAGGCCGAAATTGGCGAGGCCCATCGCTGCCCCGCGTGGCGGCCCGCCCAGGCTGAGTAACAGGAGGATGAAACCGGCGAGCCCAAGCAGGCCGTGCAGTCCCCACACTGGCCAGCGCAGCGGCCGCATCCGCCCCGCTTGCAAATGCAGCGTGGCGAGCACCGTGCCGAGCAATGCGGTCAGCAGCAGCAGGGCGAATGACAGAAGCAGCATTTGATTGTCATCACGAATTGTATGTCGCTGCGATATTCACAACCACACATTTGCGCTTTTTGGAAATGCAAAGCTTTTTTCCAGAGCTTTTCCGATGCAATGGGCAAGCCGGCTGCAATGGGCAAAGCGGCTGCAATGGGCAAGCCGGCGCGACCCTCATCATCCTCATATGGATCGGGCCGGCCCGGCCGTGCCTGACGGGTTATTCTTGTTGGGAGAGCGGCGACAAATCTCGTTCCAGGAAGCCTCCGGACGATGCGTGCGCCCGCAGTTCCCATGATGGCCGGGCTTGATCCGGCCATCTTCCCCAACTGATCGGGCGCGCACAGAACGCGTCCTGATCGATGTTGCATGGATGGCCGGGCAAGCCCGGCCATGACGAAAAAGCGTGGCGGGCCGCACTTTCATCCAACCGCGGGTCGGCCGCGTCGGCCGGCGGTCAACTCGCAATGATATGCAACGCTGCGATGCGCTGCTAATTTCTAGGATTCAAGGACGCTGCCAGTGATGAGCCGCGAACCCCGACGATAGGTCAGATAGGCCCAGAGCCAGTTCAGGACCACAGCGGCACGATTCCGTCCGCCGGCAAGAAGCAGCACATGGGCCATGCCCCAGAACCACCAGGCCGGCGCGCCCCATAAGCGAAATCGGCGCACTTCCACCACCGCCGCCAGACGCCCGATCGTTGCGAGGTTGCCGTAATGCGTGTATCGGAAAGCCGCTGGCGTAGGGCGGCCCTTGATCGTCGCCTGGATCACGCGCGCGACGTGCCGTCCTTGCTGCTTGGCTGCCGGTGCGAGGCCGGGTACCGCGGCGCCGGCCCATCCGTTCGAGGCGGCCGTGTCACCGATGGCAAAGACGCCGGGCAAGCCGGGCACCGAAAGATCCCCGTCCACAATGACCCGGCCGGACCTGTCGCTCGTCTGACCGAGCCATTTCGCAGCGGGCGAGGCTGCGACGCCGGCCGCCCACAGCACCGTCCTGGCAGGGACTCGATCTCCGTCGACTTCGACGCCGTCTCGGTCGATGTGAGTGACCTTTGCGCTCGTGCGGACCTCGACGCCGAGGTCCCGCAGCGACCGTTCGGCCTGAACCGAAAGATAGGAGGAAAACGTCGGCAGCACGCGAGGCGCGGATTGCACCAGGATAACCCGCGTCGTACTCGGATCGATCGCCTGGTACTCCTGATCGAATCCGGTGCGTGCGAGTTCGGCGAGCGCACCCGCCAGTTCCACGCCGGTCGGACCGCCTCCAACCACAACAAAGGAAAGCCAGGCGTTGCGTTCGGTCGGGTCCTGCTCGCTCTCTGCTCTTTCGAAGGCGTGCAGCATCCGGCTTCGGATTGCAGTCGCATCCTCGATGCTCTTCAAACCTGGGGCATGGGAAGACCACTCGTCCCGCCCGAAGTAACTGTGCTGCGCACCGGTCGCGATGACCAGATAGTCGAACGGGATGCGGCCGTCGGCCAGGACGACTTGCCGCGAAGCACCGTCCACACCGACCACTTCCCCGAGGCGGACAGTGGCGTTTTGCTGCCCCCGCACCACGCTGCGGATAGGGATCGCTATATCGGCCGGCGACAAGGCCGCGGTTGCCACCTGATACAGAAGCGGTTGGAACAGATAGTGATTGCGCCGGTCCACGAGCGTGACGCGACAAGCGGTGCTTCGCAGCGCGCGTACGGTCGCGATCCCACCGAAGCCTCCGCCTACCACGACGACGTGCGGGATTGCCTCGCCCGCCGGTCTTCGCAAGGGAACGCACGGCTCTGCAACAAGGCCAACCAATCCATCGAGCGACAGTTTCCCCGCACCCTTTGCCGCCAGGAACAACAACAGCAGCGCGACCTCGAAGCGGTCCGACATGGCGCCGTGCAGGACCATAGGAGGCGCCAGAATGCAAAGGAGAAGCGCCACAAACCGCGTCGCCATGCCTAACACGAGCGCCCAGCAGAGCAGAAGCATCCACCAGGGCGCGGTCAGAAGCTCGCCCGTGATCGGCTGCCGCCACATGGCAAAGCCGGTTCCCGCGGCAATTGCGAGCGCAAGATAGACGCGCGTTCCAAATGGGAGGGCGACTTCAGCCAGCCGGTCGATGCGCGCGTAGAGACGGCCGATCGCCCTCACTGCCAGGATCGGCATTCTTGCAACACCGCCTCGGAGCAGGAAATCGATCGAAAGCGGGCCGGCGCCTTGCAGCAGCAGCCATATCAGCAGGATTGTCCGGGGATTGTTCCAGTGTGGCGCGGCACCTTGGAGGCCGACTCCCAGTCCCAGGCAGAGGGCGACCGGACGGGTCAACAGTCCTGTGGCGAGCAGCAGCGGTGCCACGCTTTGCAGCAGCGTTGCGCCCACAGGTAGCACTTCCATCGACACATGGGCGCGCATCATCATCATGACCTGGTGGACGACTGTTGCCTGGCTCAACCAGATCCGCGCGGTCAGCAGCAGGCAGGCCTGGACGACGTTGCCGACGATAGCCGCGCCGCGCCCGAGCCGTGTGATAACCTCGAGCGCGGCCGATGCATTCTCCATGAGCAGCGCATAAATTGCGAGAACCGTCCTCCAAACGGTCTTCCTTCGGACCGCTGGATGGTTCGAAACGGACGGAATGGGGTTCATCCAGGTGGTGTGAGCATGATACGGGGGGCCCTGACACGCGCCGGCGATATTACCACTCCGGATGTCTCGTGAAATACGCGCAGCGAGAGGATTCGCCGCAGGGCCAAGGCGACACCCAGAGCGGTGGCGGAAAAAACCATCGCGTCGTCTCCACGACGATACCAATGGTGCGCCGGTGTCGAATGACAGCACGAGGCACAGCGCGAGCATGTTGCGCGCCTGACCCGGGCGCAACTTCTCGAAACGTATGATTGGACCTATACCCGGGTATGTGTCCAAATAGTGCCCGCAAGGGATTTCAGGGCATTGCTATGCGTGGCCTTCGTAATGTCTCGTCGTGGAACCGCGACTTTCGGTCTTTACACTTTGCTCGCCGGCAAGCCAGATTATGCCATTTCCATTAATGGCGCTTGCCGAATTCCATCGGGATAAATCATTTCGTCGCTGCCAAGCGGACCAGGCGACCAGACGCAGTCCTGGCCTGGGCAGAGCGCGAATTTGCGGTGCCGGTGATTGGCTTTCAAACCGCAACCGACCTAGGATGACGGGACTTGCGGAAAGGAAACGCCATGACCCAGGCCGGCGATCTTCGTGCCTTGTTGCGCGGACCCGACATGATCATCGCACCCGGCGCGTATGATCCGCTCACCGCGATGCTGGTGGCACAGGCGGGCTTCCCGGCGGTGTACATGACGGGCGCCGGCACCTCCGTTTCGCACGGCTACCCCGATTTCGGCTTGTTGACCGGCTCGGAAATGGTCGCCAATGCCGCGCGCATGACGCGCGCCGTCGACATCCCGCTGGTGGCAGATGCGGATACCGGCTACGGCAACGAACTGAACGTGGTGCGCACGGTGCAGGAGTATGAACGCGCCGGCGTAGCGGGCATTCATATTGAGGATCAGGTGTCGCCCAAACGCTGCGGTCATCTCGACGACAAGGAGATCGTGCCTCGCGCGGACTGGCTGGCGAAAATCTGTGCCGCAGCGTTTGCACGGAAGGATGCCGATTTCCTGGTGATCGCGCGCACCGATGCGCGTGCGGTGGCCGGCTTCGATGAAGCGATTGCCCGCGCCAACGCCGCGCTGGCGGCCGGTGCCGACATGGCGTTCGTCGAGGCACCGCAGACCCTGGAGGAAGTCGCCGCGGTTCCCAAGCAAGTTCGCGGACCATGCCTGCTGAACGTGGTGCGTGGCGGCAAGACACCGGAACTCGACCTGCGCGAGGCGGAGAAACTTGGCTACAGGCTGGCGATCGTCCCCGGGTTGTTGCTCAAGGCGGTAATCGGTGCGTGCGATGCAATGTTGGGGCAACTCAAGGCCACGCACCGTCATCCGGTGCCGCCTGTCGACATGACCGTGCGCGATGGTTTCAACCGCGTCGGAGCGCGCGAATGGGACGCGCTGCGTACGAAGTTCCGTACCGAAGCCAGGGAACGGCACGCGGCGGATTAGCGTCTGTCGAGGCGCGGAATAGTGCCATTGAGAGGCGTAATGCGACGAAGCAGTCGGCGTCGTGACTACGCATCCGTGACCGAGGTTGCGTCGCCGCGGCGCATCTTACAGGAAGGAACTTTGCCTCTCCTGCTATCCCCCTCACAAGGGCAGGGGAGCCCTTCGGTCGCGGATCGGCCGCGCCGGTCGGTGGTTGATTCGCGATGACGTCAGTTGATCACACCGGCAGGTCGTAGCCGATCGCTGCTTCCGCCTCGCAGGTCCGCAGCACTGCGGGGCGTGCCATCATGCGCTGATAGTGCGCTTCGAGATTGGGAAAGGTTCCCGGCGCGGGGTGCACCGCGTTGAAGTATCGCCAGAACAGCCGGAACAGGTGAATGTCGGCGATGGTGTATCGGTCCAAGGCCCATTCGCCGCGCCCCAAGCGTTGCTCCGCGATGCCGAATACTTCGTGCCAACGCTGCATGCCTTGCCGCCGCGCCGGATGGATCGTGGCAGCGATGAACGACATCCACGATATGACGCGTGCCTCGGCTTCCGGGTCGCCCCAGGGCAGCAAGCCTGCCTCCGGGTAACGTCGTGCAAGGTAGTAGAGAATCGCTGCGACTTCGTTGAGGGGCCGACCGTCGATCAACAACGTGGGTACCTTGCCTTCGGGATTCAGGGCAAGATAGGCCGGCGTGCGATTCTCGTGCTTGCGCAATGACAGCGGCACCGTGTCGAACGGCACGCCAACTTCGTACAACGCGATGTGCGGGGCCATCGAGCTTGCACCGGGCGAGAAATACAGTGTCAGCATGACGCGGTCCTCCGCAGGTTGGGGCCTGGGTCCATCCGAGGGAGCTTGCTTTGTCGCTGCGCGCCTCGCAATGACACTGGAAGCCTCCCGCTGACACAAGCACCGCCCGACAAATGCTCCATCGATTGTGCATATCGTCGGCGGCGTTCGTGTGCGCAGCCCGCACCACCATTGGGCGCTCCCGGCTAGGCCCGCCGCGCCAGGATGAACAAGCGCTGGAACGGCAGCAATGTCGCCCCGTCCGGGCGTCGTGGGTAGTGCGGACGCAGCGCGGCGGCGTAGGCGGCGCGATAGCCGGCGCGCAGATCGGGCGGCAGCTTGTCCAGGAAAGGGCGCAGGCTACTGCCGGCGGCCCACTCCACCACGGCGTCTTCGCCGTGCAGCACGTGCAGGTACGTCGTTTCCCAAAGGTCCAGCGACGCGACGCAGGGGCGCAGCACATCGTAGTAAGCCGGCGCCGTCAGGATTGCGCGGGCAAACCCGGCATCGCGCAAATGCTCTGCCCAGGGGCCGAACGTGGCCACCTCGTTTTGCAGCCGGCGCAGCGGCGCGTCGTGCATCGCCGGCATCTGCACGGCCAGGACGCCGCCCGGCGCGAGCAATCCCGCCAGCCGCGGGAACAATACCTCGTGGCCGCCGACCCAGTGCAATGCGGCGTTAGAATAGATCAGGTCCGGCGCGGCTTCGCCCTCAGCCGGAGCCCATGTCGCGAAGTCCCCCTGCTCGAACCGGCAATCTGGAGCAGCGTTGCGCGCCTTTGCCAGCATGGCGGCGGAGCCGTCGACGCCCAGCACGTCCGCTTCCGGGAAACGCCGGCCCAGGATCGCGGTGACATTGCCGGCGCCGCAGCCAAGGTCCACAACCCGACGCGGCGCATCCAGCGGCACCTGAGCCAAAAGGTCCAGCGCCGGGCGCAGGCGTTCATCGGAAAACCGAAGATATTGGGCAGGGTCCCAGCTTGCGGCGGCGATTGCCATCTCAGTGGTGGCGGCTCGCGTCAACCCGGTCGAAATACTGCTTGACGCGGTAGAAGATGACAGCGACGGCGACCGCGGCGATCAACAGACCGATCGTGGCTTGCGTGCTGCCGGCTCCGAACGATGCGAACACCAGGGCGAAGATCGCGACGAGCGTCAGCCCAAACAGCAACGCCCACTCACTCAGTTCCATATCCATTGACCGTTTCCCGCATCACCGTGCAGCGTCCTATACGTCGGCCTTCGCGGGCGGCGCAATCCCGACAGTATCGCTGCCGCAACCCTTAGAATTTTCCCCATTGCCGGTTGCCAGGGGCATGGTGCGCAAGGTCAGGCGGAAGACGGTGCCTTGCGGGCCGGTGTCGGCCAGAGCGATCTCGCCCCCATGCGCCAGGGTCAGGTCGCGTGCGATGGCAAGCCCGAGGCCGGCGCCCTCGTGGCGCGTGCTGCGGGTAAAGGGATGGAATAAGGTGGCACGCACCGGGTCGGGCAGGCCCGGTCCATTGTCGGCGACATCGATCGTGGCCATGCCATGCTCTGCGCCGGCCGAGACGCGCGCACATGTCGCGCCGGCGTCGGCGGCGTTGCGCAGCAGGTTCGCGAGAACGCGGAAGAACTGATTCCGGTCTGCATGCACCAGCAGGTCGGGCGGCACATGATTTTGCACCGCGAAACCACGCCCGGGGCGGCGAGCGGTCAGGCTTGCCTCATCAATCAGCACCGCGAGAGCGACCGGCTCCAGTTTCAGCGGCGGTGGACCCTCGCGGGCAAAATCCAGCGTCCGCCGCACGAGGTCGGTGGCGCGATCCACGGTGCGCAGGAGCATATCGCCGGCCCTTTGCACCGTTTCGTCCGAATGGTTCTGCAGGCGCTCGGCCATCAGCAGCGCGGGGGCCAAGACGCCGCGCAAATCATGGCTGATGCGCGCGACAGCGTTACCCAGCGCAGCCAGCCGCGCGTTGCGCCACAGCGCGTTGCGCAACTCGTTCTGCATGGCGGAGAGTTCCCGGGCAGCCACGGCCATTTCGTCGTTGGCAAGTACGCCGCTGCGTGGCGGGTCCAGTGGTCTGCTATGCTCCGGCGCGGCGCGGAAGGCGGCGATGCTGGCGATAATCCGCCGCATCGGCCGCACCATCAGCAGCCAGACGACCACGTAGACGGTGGCGCCCGTCAGGCACGCGGTGATCAGCGATACCCAGACGAAGTCGCGCGCGAAGTGGCGCAGCTCTTTGGTTTCCTGATGCGCGCGGTAGACGAACTCGATATGCGTGCCGCGCGGCGGCGCCGACGTCGCGAGGACCCGCGTCGCATCGTGCCGGTCCTGTATCAGTGCGCGCAACGCATGGACCGTGCGCATCATCCAGCCTTCCCGGGATAGCACGATCGTCGCGGCGGGCACCGGCGTGTCCGGGCCGGCGAGGGTCACTGGCGGGCGGCCAGGCTGCTGCATTCTGATGCGGATGGTGTCAGACAGGCGGAGCAATTGGGCGGTGGTAGCAGGGGAGATTGCGCGGCTCGGGTCGCTGCTTGCCGCCAGAGCGGCGATGCGGGCGTCCTCCAGACGTTCGTTAAGCCACAGCAATCGTTCATGGGCGAGTTGCGGGACGAACATCAGGACTTCCACCGCCAGAACGATCCCGATCGTGAGCCGGAACAGGCGCGCCGAGAGGCTGTTGCGCAACGGGGCGGGGGTGTCGGGCATGGGGCTCAGTCGGCGGCAGCGGCCAGGCCGCCGGAGCTGGTCGGGGTGGCGGCGCGGCCGGCGTCGAACAATTCGGACAGGAATTCGGCCTCACCATTGAATTTGGAGGAGATCGGCAGGTCCAGCAACGCGCTGTCGGCGTCGTAGATGGTGAGCCGGACCGAAGCGGGAAGCGTGGCCAGTTCGGCCGCCAGTACATTGTGGCAGGCAATCTCGTTGAGGCGGTTGGTGATTTCCATGGGCGTGGCCGGCACGCCGGGGCGGCGCGCTGGTTGGGCGCGGATGAGGATCAGTTCCTCCGGCAGGGGCGGCGTTAGCAATGGGCCGAGGGGCGGGTTGCCGGCGTAGCCGCCGTCCCAGAAGGCTCGGTTGCCGATGCGCACGGCGGGAAAGACGAAAGGCAGGCAGGCGGAGGCGAGCAAGACCTCGACGGTGATATCGGCGTTCGAGAACAGTACGGCCTGGCCGGTTTCTACGTCGGTTGCGGCGACGGTGAGGCGCGGCGCGGAAGGATGGGTGAGCAAGGCTGGTTGCAGCAGGTCGGCAAGCAACCGGCGCAGGGGATTGTGGCCGAAGGGGTTGAGCTGGGCGGGGGAGAACAGGCGCATGGCCATTTCCCAGCCGCGCCACATGATGGAATTGGAGAGGTCCCAGCCGAACAGCCAGCGGTCGAGGGGGCCGCCCTGGAACGGGCTGAGATTGTGCGCCTCGGCGACGCGTCGCCACAGCCCACGCATCTCCTGGCGTGCACCGCTGGTGCCGGAGCGGACAAGGCCCTGGACAAGGAGGGTACCGAGAATGGCGCCGGAAGATACGCCGCAGATGGCACCGATAGGAATATTATCCTCGAGCAGGCGGTCGAGCACACCCCAGGTGAAGGCGCCATGAGCCCCGCCGCCCTGCAAGGCCAGGGCGACTTTCGGGCGGCGGACAGTGCTCCCCAAACACGATCCTGTCATGTCAGCGAAGGTGGGGAACCTGGGCGCCGAGGGCAACGGTCGAGATCGCTTCGACACGCGTCGTGGCGCGAGTGTAATGCCACCAGGGAACCCTTTCCCACGATATGGGCGAGGGCTGCGAAGCAGCGAGGGGGAGGGGGACGGGGTTGATGCTCGGCTCAACCTTGTGCCCGCCCGATCAGACCTGGATCGGGTTCGGGGCAGGCCTCACCGTCGTCGCTGACGCGCCTTGATCGCTCCCGCTGCACGGGAGCGGTTGATCGTGCACGGTTCCTTGACAGCGCTTGGGCGCCCGGGCTTGATCCCGCGCGACTTGCAGGGCGGGTGATGCAGCGTTTCATGGCGACCAAGAAGCCTCTGGCCAAGCGCAAATCCAGCGCCCTGGTCGACAACATCAAGACCATCGTCTACGCTGGGCTGATCGCCCTGGTCGTGCGGACCTTCCTGTTCGAGCCGTTCAATATCCCGTCCGGGAGTATGCTGCCGACGCTGGATATCGGCGACTATCTGTTTGTCGCGAAGTACAGTTACGGCTACTCGCGCTATTCCTTTCCGTTCGGGTGGCCGCCGTTCTCGGGCCGGATCTTCGGCAGCCCGCCGCACCGTGGTGACGTGGCTGTATTCAAGTACCCGCCCGATCCATCCATCGACTACATCAAGCGCATCGTCGGCCTGCCGGGCGACACCATTCAAATGAAGGCCGGCCTGCTTTACATCAATGGCGAGGTCTGCCCGCGCCAGCCGGTGGGAGATTATAGCGCCACGGAGGACGGCGTGCGCACGGTATACCGCGAGTACATCGAAACGCTGCCGGACGGGGTGAAGCACCTGGAACTGAAGACCACCGATGAAGGCTGGGTGAACAATACCCCGGTCTACACGGTGCCGCCGGGTCACGTGTTCGCCATGGGCGACAACCGCGACGACTCCGCAGATAGCCGGTTCCTGAACGGTGTCGGCTACGTGCCGATGCAGAATCTGGTTGGGAAGGCGGAGCTGATCTTCTTCTCGGTCAACGGCAAGGATCCCTGGTGGGAATTCTGGGAGTGGCCGTTCGAGATCCGCTGGGACCGTCTGATGACGGTGATTCACTAGGAGGGAGGGCGACCGGTGTCGGGCAGTGCGATCGAGACGGTCCTCGGCCACCACTTCGCCCGCCCCGACCTGCTGCGTGAAGCTCTGACGCACCGGTCTGCGTTGCAAGGCAGCGGGCGGGCGCGCGGGTCCAATGAGCGGCTGGAATTCGTCGGCGACCGCGTGTTGGGGTTGGTGATGGCGGAATGGCTGGCGGAGCGGTTCCCTCGGGAGCAAGAGGGGGATCTGGGGCGGCGGCTGGCGTATCTGGTGTCGCAGCCGGTGCTGGCTGCGGTGGCGGAGCAAATTGGGCTGGCGAGTGTGATCTCGGTGGCGCCGGGGGAGGCGAAGGCCGGGGTAAAGCGCCGCGCCACGGTGCTGGCGGATGCGCTGGAGGCAGCGCTGGGGGCAGTTTATTACGATGCCGGCCTGGAGGGTGCGCGGGGCGTGGTGCGCCGGGCATGGGAGAACACGATGGCAGCGCAGGCGGAGCCGCCAAAGGACGCCAAGACCACGCTGCAGGAATGGGCACAGAAGCATACGCGGGATCTGCCGGTGTACCGGGTGGCGAAGCGCTCCGGGCCGCCGCATGCGCCGGAGTTCGTCGTGGAGGTGCTGGTGGGAGGTGTGCAGGGCACGGGCACCGCGGGTAGCAAGCGGCTGGCCGAGCAAGCGGCGGCGGCGGACTTGCTGCGGGCGATGGGGCGGCCGGTAGCGGGCAGTGCCGCAGCCGTGGCTGGGGCAGAACCCGTGGCTGGGGCAGAACCCGTGGCTGGGGCGGAACCCGGGACGGCGGGGCTGCACTCGGGGCCGGCTGGGTGATGGGATTACAGAAACCTCGCCCTCGGGAGCGGGAGAGGTCAGGGCGCGAAGCGCCGAGGGCGAGGGTGATCGGGTCGGCAGGAAGCATAGCAATGCACCGATCCGATCACCCTCACCCTCGGCGTCTCGGCCTCTCGGGCGCTGCGCGAAAAACGCAGCGCGGGAGAGGCTAGGTGCGCTGCGGGTTTGTCGCCATTGTTGGGGCGCCGAATGCGGGGAAGTCTACCCTGCTCAATCGGCTGACCGGGGCGAAGGTCTCCATCGTTTCGCCGAAGGCGCAGACGACGCGGTTCCGCGTGCTGGGCATCCTGATGCGCGGCGAGAGCCAGGTGCTGCTGGTGGATACGCCCGGGATCTTCAAGCCGCGCCGCCGGCTGGACCGCGCCATGGTCGCCGCCGCCTGGACCGGGGCGCATGACGCCGACCTCGCTCTGCTGCTGGTGGACGCCAAAGCCGGTGCCACCGACGAGGTGCGCGCCATCGCCGGGCGTCTGGCCGAGGCCAGGCGGCGCTGCTGGCTGGTGCTGAACAAGATCGACGTGGTGGCGGCGCCGTCGCTGCTGCCTTTGACCGCGACGCTTGCCGTGGCGGCGCCGTTCGAGGCCACCTACATGGTCAGCGCCACCACCGGGGATGGGCTGGACGCGCTGGCGGATGCTCTGGCACTGGCGATGCCCGACGGTCCGCACCTCTATCCGGATGACGACCTGACCGACCTGCCGGACCGATTGCTCGCGGCGGAAATCGTGCGCGAGCAAATCTTCCTGCAGACGCATGAGGAGGTGCCGTACGCCGCCACGGTGGAGACGGAAAACTGGCAGGAACGCAAGGATGGCTCGGTGCGGATCGAGGCGACGATCTATGTGTTGCGTGCGGGCCATAAGGCGATCCTGATCGGCGAGCATGGCGCGCGCATCAAGGCGATCGGGGCACGTGCGCGCGAGGAACTTGCCGCATTGCTGGAACGCAAAGTGCATCTGTTCTTGAACGTGAAGCAGCGCGCGGGGTGGGACGAGGAGAAGGCGCGGTTGCGGGCGATCGGGTTGGAGGAAGAGGGGTAACGTCGCATCGTCGCGGACCACTTGTTGCATTGACGGCGCGCGAATGGGGCCGGCGGCGTCCAGGCCCGGTCTGTTAGAGCAGCTTCGGCGCGGTGCGTTGTCACTGCGGAGGACCGGTTGGGTTGCCGGCTGTGCGCTCATTCGGCATCGGCAAGAACACAGCCGGTTCAGCCGGGGCGTCGCCGATTTGGAATCGAAGCGCGTGCCGAACTACGCCTGCCATGCCGAGAGCGCCTATGTGGCGCCCGAATTCGTCTATTTCTTCCCACCTGCCACACGCGCGGTTGCTGCTGCTGCTGATAGCTGCCGCCTCGCTGGTATTCATTCCGCAGCAGGTGGTCGAGCGGTCCGCCGGATTCGGAGACGCATCGTTTGAGTTCCCTCCAGAACACGGCATGCACAGGGCGGCGACGATGCCAAGGTCGGCATAGATCGCGGCGAGGGTGACACCAACGGTCTGGGTGCGGGCATCGGTAGGACCGATATTGTGATGTAGTTAGCAAGTCAGCCGTTATCGATGCGGAGACCGGCGATCCACGGTGTGATTGCGCGCTCGGGGGATCCGCCGCTGTTTGGCATCTTTCGGGTTATCTCAAGGCTGACACAAAAATCTGCGTGGACTGCGACGATTAGAGAATCGCCCCGCCATCCGCCTTCGCTACCCGCTTGACCCACCGCGCTGCACCCGCCAACCCACACGAACCACACCCACAAGGCCCCCGCCCATGCCCACCACCCCCTATCGCGGCGTCTTCCCGGTTGTACCCACCATTTTTCATGACAATGGCGAGCTCGACCTCGCCGGCCAGCACCGGGCACTGGATTTCATGATCGACGCCGGGTCCCAGGGCGTCTGCATCCTCGCCAACTTCTCCGAGCAATTCGCGCTCACCGACGCTGAACGCGACATCCTCACCGATACGATGCTCCGCCACGTCGCCGGCCGCGTCCCGGTGATTGTTACCACGACCCACTTCACCACCCGCATCTGTGCCGAACGCAGCCGCCGCGCCCAGCAAGCCGGCGCCGCCATGGTCATGGCCATGCCGCCGTATCATGGCGCCACGATCCGCGTGCCGGACCATGGCATCTTCACCTTCTTCCAGGCCGTGTCCGACGCGATCGACATCCCCATCATGATCCAGGACGCCCCGGTCTCCGGCACCCCGCTCTCCGCCGCCTTCCTCGCGCGCATGGCCCGCGAGATCGCCAATGTCGCGTATTTCAAGATCGAAATGCCCGGCACCGCCGCCAAGCTGCGCGCGCTGATCGAACTCGGCGGTGACGCCGTTCTCGGCCCCTGGGACGGCGAGGAAGGTATTACCCTCCTCGCCGATCTGGAGGCCGGCGCGACCGGCGCCATGACCGGCGGTGGCTATCCCGACGGAATCCGCCGGATCACCGACGCCTTCGCGGCCGGCCGCCACGAGGAAGCGGCGCTTGCCTACGCAAAATGGCTGCCGCTGATCAATTACGAAAATCGCCAATGCGGCCTTGCCGCCTGCAAGGCGCTGATGAAGGAAGGCGGGATCATCGCGTCCGATGCGGTACGCGCGCCGCTCGCGGCGCTCTCTCCAGCGACGCGAGCCGGGCTGCTGGCGACGGCACGGCGGCTCGATCCGCTGGTGCTGCGCTGGGCGCGCTGAGCACAACGCCGCGGCCGGCCGCCGCCACGCCGCGTCGCGGTACCTCAGCAAGCGGCGCGGCAACCGCCGCAATCCTGCCCCGTTCCGGGCATGAGGTGACACCAAGGGGCCACGTACAGCATGCGCCGCATTGGCAAGATTCTCACTTGGACCGCCGCCGTCATCCTCGGCGTGCCGCTGCTGCTGATCGCATTGCTGCTGATTGTCGGCAACAGCGCTCCCGGCCGGCGCTGGATTGCGCATCTGACGCCCGGGCTGACCGGGGGCGAAATCCACATCGCCGGCCTGTCAGGCCGTTTTCCTGACCGGCTGCGCGCCACCACGCTGACCATCGACGACAAGGCCGGCCCCTATCTGACCGTCCACGGCGTCGTCTTCGACTGGTCCCCCCTCCAGCTTGTGCATGCCACGCTGGACATCGGTCGCCTGGACGCCGCCGCCGTTGATTTCGCCCGCATGCCGCAGCCCAGCGGCGGAGGCAAAAGTTCCGGTGGCCTGCCGGTCAAGGTGACGCTGCACCAGTTCCGGGTGGACCACCTGACCATCGGCGCGCCGGTCGCCGGCAAGCGCTATATCCTCGCGGTCAGCGGTGCGGCCGCGCTGCAATCGGAGACCGCCGGCAGCGGCAACCTGACCGTGCAGCAGATCGGCGGCTCCGGCCGCTACACGGTCTCCGGCAGCATCAAGGCCGCCCGCCTCCAAGCCACTCTCACTGCAAACGAGCAAGCCCATGGGCTGATTTCCGGCCTGGCCGGCCTGCCCGATATCGGCCCGATTGCCATCAACGCCACCCTGGATGGCCCGCGCGACTCGATCGCCACGCAGCTTACCGCCAGTGCCGGCCCCCTCCGTGCCCAGGCCGCTGGCACGGTGGACCTCGTGCATCAGGCGGCAAACCTGACCCTCGCCGCCACCGCCCCGGCGATGACGCCGAGCCCCGACATCTCCTGGCAGAAGGTCAACGTCGCCGCACACGTCAAAGGCCCGTTCAAACGTCCTGAACTGACCGGGCAAGTCGCGATCGATGCGCTGAAGGCCGTCGGCGCCGGTGTTTCCCGCCTGACCGCAAACCTCTCCGGCAACCGGGGCACCGCGCATCTGCAAGCCGCTTTCGACAGGCTGACCCTGCCCGGCCAGCCCCCCGCTCTGCTCTCCGCCGCCCCGGTCATGCTGGACGCCACGGCGCAGCTTGCCGCACCGGGACGGCCGGTAACGTTCACGCTCCAGCATCCGCTGGTGCAGGTGGAAGGCACGGTCCACACGTCCGGCGCGCTGTCGGCGCACGCCGTGATCACCCTGCCCGAACTGGCGCCCGTCGCCGCCGCGGCGGGCCAGCAGGTGCAGGGCCATACGAAGCTGACGTTGGACGTGGCGAAACAGAACGCCACCACGTCGGTCGCCTTGCTGGGTACGCTCGGCATCACCGGTGGCCAGCAACAGGCGCAGGCGCTGCTGGGCAACGAGGCGCACCTGGACCTTGCCGCCAGGCTCACCGGCCACAATGTGCGGCTGACGCGCCTGCACGTCACCGGCCGCGGGGTGGACGTGTCTGCCCATGGCAGCCTGGAGAACTCGGTCGCCGAGCTCGATTGGTCGGCCGCGATCACCAGCCTGGCAGCACTGGACCCTATACTGACCGGCACGCTCGACGCCTCCGGCCATGTCAGTGGACCGGAGCGAGATCTGGCGGCTACGGTGGATCTGCGGGGGAGTGTCGGGGCGAAGGGGGTTGAATCCGGCCCCCTGACGGTGCGGATCGCCGCGCAAGGGCTACCCAATCATCCCAGCGGTACGATCGCCGCACAGGGTGCATTCCTGAACGCGCCCATCGAACTGGCAGCCGATGTCAGCAGGCAGGCCGGTGCCATCAACGTCAGCATTCAGCGCGCGTCGTGGAAGAGTTTGCAGGCGGGCGGCGCACTGACCCTGCCGCCCGGCGCCAGGATCCCGCAAGGCAAGCTGCACCTGCGCATGTCGAGCCTGGCCGACCTCGCGCCGTTGCTGCATCGCTCCCTGGCCGGCAGTATCGACGCCGCCCTGAACGCCACCCAGTCCACGGCAAAGCTGACTCTGACGGCGCAGAATCTTGCCATGCCGGGCACAGCGGCGGTGCGGCGTGCGACGCTGGACGCGACGGTGACGAACCCTCAATCGAATCCCGCAGTGCAGGCCAGCCTGGCCGTGGACGGCGTCACCGCCGGTTCCGTCGCCAATGCCAGTGCCAGGATGCAAGTGCGCGGGCCGCAGAACGCGTTGGCAATCACGCTCACCGCCGATGCGCCTGACGTGTCCGGCAGCGCTGCGCGACTGACCGCCGCCGCCACGGTAAACGCACCAGCCCAATCGATGGCGATGTCCTCGTTCCAGGCAGCGTGGCGGCAGCAAACCCTGCGCTTGCTCGCACCGGCCACGCTGAGCCTCGCCAACGGCACCGCCATCGACCATCTGCGGCTGGGGTTGCGCCAGGCGGTCCTGGCCGTGAACGGCCGCATCAGCCCGACGCTGGACCTCACCGCCAGCCTGCGCGACCTGCCCGCCGACCTGGCCTCTGTCGCGGCACCCTCCATTGCGGCCGCCGGTACCATCGGCGCCGAGGCGCGGCTGACCGGCTCGCTGGCACGCCCCCAGGGCAGGGTGCGCCTCACCGCGACCGGCTTGCGCGACCGCTCCGGCCCGGCTGCGTCCCTGCCTCCCGCCAATATGATCGCCAACGCCACGCTACAAGGCACCGCAGCCCAACTGGACGTGCACCTGACCGCTGGCGCGTCAAAGGTGACTCTGACCGGCACTGCCCCGCTGAACACCGCCGGCCCCGTGAACCTGCACGCCGTCTCCGCCCTGGACCTCGGCTTGCTCAACCCGATCCTCACCGTCCAAGGGCAGCGCGTGCGCGGCGAGCTTGCGGCCGACGCCACGATCGGCGGCACCGTCGCAGCGCCGCGCATCACCGGCACGGCTCGCCTGACCGGTGGCGACGCGCAGGACTACCCGCAGGGCGTCCACATCACCGACATCAGCGCACTGGTTCGCGCCGAAGGCGACCGCATCGATCTGGTCCGGCTCAGCGCCCGGGCCGGCCACGGCACGCTGGGGGGCGATGGCACAATCAGCCTGACGGCCCCAATGCCGGTCAACCTGACCTTCACCGCCAACGACGCGACCTTGCTCGCCAGCCCGCTCATCACCGCGACTCTCGACTCGCACATGACGGTGCATGGGAATGTGGACGGCGCGCTCGCTGTCGGCGGCACGCTGCAAGTCCGGGAGGTCAATGTGCAGATACCGGACAAGCTGCCGTCCAGCGTCGCCGTAATCCCGGTGCGCGTTGCCGGCGCCCCCGTGAAGCCGGTGCCGACGCCAAAGCAGCCGGCAACCGCGGCACCCGCAGTGGTTCGCACCATCGCCTTGAACATCACCCTCGATGCGCCACGGCGGGTGTTCATCCGTGGCCGTGGGCTGGACGTGGAACTGGGAGGCTCCGTGCATGTCCGTGGCACCGCGGCGCAACCGTTGCCCAGCGGTGGGCTCGACTTGCTCCGCGGCTCGCTGAGCCTGGTCGGGCAGACGCTGACCTTTACCTCCGGCAGCATCGACTTCGTCGGCAACGGCATCACCGACCCTGGCATTCACCTGGTCGCCACCTCCACCACCCCGGCGATGACCGCAACCCTGACCGTCAGCGGCACTGCCAAAGACCCGAAGATCGCGCTCTCCAGCGTCCCGCAACTGCCACAAGACCAGATCCTGGCGCAGCTCCTGTTCCATCAGGGTGAGGGCTCGCTGTCTCCGTTCCAGGTCGCCGAGATCGCCGCTGGACTCGCCCAGCTTTCCGGCACCACGTCGGGCCTTGATCCGCTTGCCAAGCTGCGCAGCTCGCTGGGTCTGGATCAACTATCGGTCGGCAGCAATGCCGCAGGTAATCCGACGCTGCAGGCCGGGCGCTACCTGGCCAAAGGCGTCTATCTGGGCGCACAGCAGGGTGCCGGCTCCAACTCCACCCAGGCGACTGTGCAGATCAATCTTACCAAGCGGCTGAAACTGGTCACCACCGCGGGCTCCCCGACACAGTCCACCACCGGAGTGACGCCGACCGGACAGGCGGCGAGCGTGGGGCTGACCTATCAGTTCGAATATTGAAGAGATAAGGGATTCGCTACGAGGCACGAATTTCTAACGTCGGAGCGCGACCGCAGAGGCCCGCGACCAGGCGTTCTATACCAGACAGCATAATCCTTGACCGACGGACAGACGAGCGCGTCACGACAGATGAGTGCATACCTCTTACCTGGCACCGCTGATCACAATTGTCGCGATGCTGGTGTTGCTCGCTTCGGCGCTAAAGATTCACTATCAAGACAAAAGAAACTAAGCGCGTGTTCCGATCCTGATGGATGGTGCCCGCTGCAATTGTCATTGCGAGCGAAGCGAAGCAATCTCCTACGGGCGAGGAGACGTCCTCTCGCGCGGGATTGCTTAGCTTCGCTCGCAATGACAGTGGACGCGATCCGTCGGTGTCAGAAAATACCTATACGCTTTGGCCCTATGGGACGCCGAATGCCTGGTGCCATTGCTGTATCGTGTTCGTGTCCTTGTGGTGAATTTGCTCGGTGCGCTCGCACCGGCGATCCAACGTGTCGGCCATGCCGAGTGCTTGCACTACACCCCCAGTGCCTCGATCGTGCGTTCCAGCACTTTCGCCTCATCGTACAATTCCAACGCCCGCGCTCGGCCGGCCTCGCCCATCGCCGCCCGCAATGCCGTATCCGCGGCCAGCCGCCGCAGCGCCACCGCCAGGCCAGCCGAATCGCGCGGCTTCACCAGCAGTCCCGTCACATCGGGCACCACTTGCTCGCGCGGACCACGGATGTTGGTGGCGACGACGGGCAGGCCGGTCAGCATCGCCTCGATCACCGACATCGGCAGCCCTTCGAAATAACTGGGCAGCGCAAAGATATCGGCCGCCGCCATCACCGCCGCCACGTCACTGCGATAGCCCAGCAGATGCAGCCGCTCGCCCAGGCGCGCGGAACGCAGCATCGCAACCATGTCCTCGCCGCGATCGGACTCCAGGCGGTCGCCCACCACCCAGAGTTCGGCATCCGGCACCTCCTGCATGGCGGCGGCCAGTTCGCGATAGCCCTTGCGGGCCACGAGACGCGACACGGCCAGGACCACCACCCGCTCGGGAGGGGTCCCCAGCGCGCCGCGCAGCCGGGCGCGCACCGCCGGATCGGGACGAAATAGCGCCGGGTTGCGTCCGTTGCCGACAGGCACGGGGTTCCGGGCGATGCGCAAGCGGCGGGCGTCCTGGGCCTCCTCGGTCGAGACCGTCAGGAAAACGTCGGTCGCCTTGCCGCCCAAAAATTCCATGCCGAGGCTCAGGGCGCGCTGCGGCCACCCGCCCTCGGCGTGATTGAACAGAAAACCGTGGCAGGTGAAGGCGACGCGCGGCACGCCGGCCCAACGCGCCGCCAGGCGGGCGAGGAACCCACTGATCGGCATGTGCGCGTGTACCATGTCCGGTGCTTCAGCACGGAACAACTCGACCAGGGCGAAAAAGGCGCGGACATGGGCGAGCGGGGAGACGCGGCGGGCAAAAGGGGCGGGAATGATGCGGAAGCCGTCCGCACGGACATCGTTCAGCAGCGGACCTTCGGCGCACACGCCCACCACCTCATGGCCGCGGGCACGCAACGCGCCCATCAGCGGCAACAGGAAATGCCGCAGGGAGAAGTCGACGTTGGTAAGCTCGATGATTTTCATCCCAGGAGTCCCGCTTCGGCGGTAGCGGGAGAGGGCGGGGTGAGGGGGCAGCGTACCGACCCGATCACTCTCACCCGACACCTCTCCTGCGCACGGCGCGGGGGAGGGAGAGAAGTCAGCCCACCTTGCTGATCGCCCATTTCACATGCTGGGGGCCGTCGGCGTAACCGGTCAGCACCACTTGTTCGGACCGCCGCGGCTCGGAGCCGCCGAGATAGACACTCTCCTCCAGCGTTATGCGAGCCCCATCGGCTCGCAGCCGCCAGCCTCCGGATCGCAGCCGCAACAGCACCGCCTCACCATCATGTTGCACCGAGGCGTTCACGTCCGGGTGCAAATGGAACCGCACCGTGTAAGGCTGCGGGGTGGGCGCCTCCACCGCATCCTCGCCGCGGATGTCGTCGCCGCTTTCCGCCATGTAGAGCCGGCGGCGGTGGACTGCGCCGAACACCTGCTTCCAGCCGTCATGGCTGGCCTCCAGCCAGTGAGCGCCGTTCGCCTCCTGCCGTTGCGCCTCCACCGTCATCGGCCGCCGCCCAAGCCCTTCCGGCTTCAGCTCGCTGCTCGAAATGTCCGCGATCACGAGGGTCGAATGCGCTGCGGTCGCCCGCGTCGCGTCGCGCCATTCCGGTGGCCCGCCAGGAAAGGCGCCGCAATTCACGATCAGCCGGTCGCGGCCGACAGAAAGCTCCATCGACAGCGTCCCGGCATGCGCATGGCGATCCAGGCCAGTCGGCGGCGGCGCGCCGCAATCCACCAGCAGCACGCTGCGCCCGGCCTGGAGCCGCTGGAATCCGCCCTCCGTCAGCGCGGATGGCCCGCGTCCGCCCCGCCCAGCCTGGGTCAGCACCAGGTCGATCAGAGCCGGCGTTTCTTCCTTGCTGCCGTTGAACAAGGCCAGCCCACCATCCCCGTGGCGCATCACCCGCAGCGCCGGAGCCATTTTCTCGATCGCGTTGGTCAACGACGCCGGCGGTTGGTTCTGCGCTGCTTGCAGCAGCGCGCGGATCTCGGTCAGGTCCTGCAAGGCGGCAAGCTGTGCGGTGGGACTGCGTTCCACGTGGCAGCCGTCGGCCAGCACCTGCCGCCCGATCTCCTGCGGCAGGAATTTCAGCGCCCGGGCGAGGAAGCCGGCATGGTCCGGCAGCGCCACGGCAGCCGAGATCAGGCCCTTCAGCGCGGTCAACGCGCGGGCGTCCAGTTCCTCCGAGGGCAAAGCAGCCGAGAGGCCGCGCGCATCCGACACCAGCCGTGCCATCAGGCGCTGGCGGAATGCGTCATCGGCGGTGGCGGCGAAGAAATCGTAGTGGCCGAGCCAAGCGGCAATACGCGCGCCCACCACGTCGGGGCGATAGGCCAGCGGATCCGGTGGCGGCGTGTTGATCCACTCCGAGACCAGCGCACGGGCGCGCAGCCTCGCCGCGTCGGTGCCCAACGCGCGCAGGTCGCGCAGCCAACCGAAGCTGTGGGCCGCGACGCGCAGCACGGCCTGGCCACCAGTCTCGTTCCACCCGCCGGGCCGCAACGCACGTACGGCACCGCGGAGTTCCAGTTCGCCCTTCAGCAATCGGGCGCCGCGCCCGGGATCGCCTGGCCAGGGGTCTCGCACTGGCAGGGCTGGTGCATCGGGCACTCGGCTGATCCGCAGGGAGGGCAAACGGGCCAGCGCGCGGCGCGCATCGCGCAGCCAGCGGCGTGGCGTTGCCCCGCTCATCCGCTGCCCGTCCCGCCGCGCAACGCGGTGATCGCGGCAGCGTAATCCTGCGCACCGAACACGGCCGTGCCGGCCACCAGCGTATCCGCGCCCGCCGCCACCGCTTGAGGCGCGGTGGCGGGCGCGATCCCGCCATCGACCGAGAGCGCGATCGCGTGGTCGGCGCCGTCGATCATCCGCCGCAAAGCCGCAATCTTCGGCAGTTGCGACGGGAGGAACTGCTGGCCGCCGAATCCGGGGTTCACTGACATGACAAGAATGATGTCAACCAGATCGAGCGCCCATGCAACGGATTCAATCGGAGACGCAGGGTTCAGCACCACGCCCGCCTTGCAGCCATGCGAGCGGATAAGCTGCAACGAACGATGCAGATGCGGCCCCGCTTCGGGGTGCACCAGCATATGGTTGGCGCCGGCCTCGGCGAACGCGGGCACGTAGGGATCCACTGGCGCGATCATCAAATGCACGTCGAACGGCAGGCGCGTATGCGGTCGCAGTGCTTTCAGCACCAGCGGCCCGAAGCTTATATTGGGAACGAAATGACCGTCCATCACGTCCAGGTGCAGCCAATCGGCGCCGGCGGCTTCGACGGCCGCCACTTCCTCACGCAGCCGTGCGAAATCGGCTGCGAGCAAGCTGGGGGCGATGGTGATGCGGCGGGTGGGATCGGGAGGCATATGGCGGTTGTAGACACAGGTTCCCGCGCGGCCAAGGCACGGCATCGCGGGGCACGGCATCGCGCGGACCGGGAACCGCAATGAGGGGCCCGGCGTAGCTATCGGAGCCGGGAGTGCCGTGTTAGGTGTTCCGATGTGCGCGCTGTGCGCGTCAGCCCAGGAGGTATCGCAGCATGCTGCCACCCCTCTCTTCGCCCGGTCCGATGGACCTCGACGCGTTGGACGCTTACCTGCGGTCCGATCGCGCGCCAGCCGATTGCATGGACATTTCCCAACTCGACGGCTTTCTGGCCGGAGTCGTCATCGGTCCTGATATGATTGCGCCAAGCGAATTCCTGCCCGTGATCTGGGGCGGCGATGAGCCGGAATTCGCCGACACGAAAGAGGCGGAAACGGTACTTGGGTCGATTCTGGGGCGCTACAATGAACTCGCCGACGGGCTGGCAGCTTCGCCCCCGCACTATGCGCCTTTGTTCTGGCAGGACCAGGCGGGCAACAGCATCACCGAAGACTGGGCAGTCGGGTTCATGCAGGCGGTCGCGCTGCGGCCAGACACATGGGAAGAGGTTTTGCGCGACGACGAAACTGCGATCCTGCTGATCCCGATCGGTATCATCGCCGGCGTCGCGGAGCCGGAGGTGACGGTGGAGACCGGTTCGTTTCCGGACGGATTTCTCGACGAGCTTCTGGAGCAAGCGCCGGACGTGTTGCCGGGCTGCGTTGTCGGACTGCGGCGCTTCTGGGAAGAGCGGATGAGCGCGGGTGAGGCGCATCGCGTTCCCGGTAGCAGAAGCGTGCATTGAGGCGGGTCGACGTTGTCGCCGATTGGCGCTCCAGTTCCATTATGGGATTGTGTCCTGTGCCGCGGTGCGTGCAGGCCCACCATCCACGGTTAGGGAACCCGTAATGCCTCGAGTTGCGGATCGCGGGTCACCGGTTTCCGCCCTGCCTTCGCCGGGGCAGGCGTCCCTTCGTCCAACGGACCAATTAAAAACAGATCTTTAACGCACGAGCCTGCCAAGCAGGAGGTGGACAAACCATTCGCCATAACAGGCCCGGTAGGAGCCTCTCGTTGCCGGCAAATTTATCGCAGAGACAGATGAGCCACAGAGCATGCAGAGAAGCATCAAAAGCAGTTTCAGTGGCTTGCGCCCTGGGCGACTGAGATCGCCGCGGCACCCTTTTGCTCGAGTACGGCAGATCTGCCGCTCGTGAGATCAATGATACCTTCTCTACCTGCTCTGCGGCTCATCTGCCTCAGTGATGAGTTTACCAGCCGCCAGCACATCAGATCTATCAAGCTGTGGCGTTATAAGGAGGATGCAGATCGACGGTCGGGGAACTTTTCTGCGGCCATCATCCAAAGGTTTGTCGACAGGGTCTGGCATCCAGGCTCACACACGCGCCACACAGCGCGCATCGCGTGCGTTGCGGGAAGCGTAACGGCGAAGCGACTTCGTCCGGGAAGCGTCCGGATCGTGCGTGCGCCCACACGACCGCGGTTGCTTCGTCGCTTTGCTCCTCGCAATGACATATGGGCGCCAGGACTTGCGCGGTATTTACGCTGTCCGGTCTGCCTCCACCCCCAGCGCCGCCTGGGCTGCCGCCAGCCGCGCCACCGGCACGCGGTACGGACTGCACGACACGTAATCCAGCCCGATCTTCTCGCACAGCGCGATGGAGGCCGGGTCGCCGCCATGCTCGCCGCAGATGCCCAGCTTCAGGTGGTTCTTCACCGACCGGCCCTTCTCCGAGCCGAGGCGCACCATCTCGCCCACGCCTTCCGGATCCATCGACACGAACGGATCCTTCGGCAAAATCCCCGCCTCGACATATCTCGGCAGGAATTTTCCGGCGTCATCGCGCGACAGGCCGAACACGGTCTGCGTCAGGTCGTTGGTGCCGAAACTGAAGAAGTCGGCGATCTCGGCGATCTTGTCCGCCACCAGTGCGGCACGCGGCAGTTCAATCATGGTGCCGACGCTGTATTCGATCTTCTGCCCGGCTTCGGCGAACACTTCCTCCGCCATCTTGTCCACCTGCGCACGGGTGATCTCCAACTCGCGGCGGGTGGCGACCAGCGGGATCATGATCTCCGGATGCGGCGGCTTGCCCGTGTCTTTCGCCACGGCCAGAGCGCCCTCGAAGATCGCGCGCGCCTGCATTTCATAAATCTCGGGGTAGGAGATGCCCAGCCGGCAGCCGCGATGGCCGAGCATTGGGTTCGCCTCGGCCAGTTCTGCGGCGCGGCGGCGCATCGTGGCCAGGTCCGTGCCCAGGCCTTCGGCCACTTCCTGCATTTCGGCATCGGTATGCGGCAGGAACTCATGCAATGGCGGGTCGAGCAATCGGATCGTCACCGGCAGCCCGGCCATGATGGAAAACAATTCGCGAAAATCTTCGCGCTGGAAGGGCAGGAGGCGGGCCAACGCGGCACGGCGGCCGGCTTCGTCGCTCGCCATGATCATCTGCCGCACCGCGCCGATGCGCTTCGGATCGAAGAACATATGCTCGGTGCGCGACAGGCCGATGCCTTCGGCGCCGAATTTCCGTGCGGTTTCCGCATCCAGCGGCGTTTCGGCGTTGGCGCGCACGCCCAGGCGGCGCGCCTTGTCGGCCCATGCCATCAGCGTGGCGAAATCGCCGGACATCGCCGGCTCGATCATTGCCACGGTGCCGACGAATACTTCTCCCGTTGCGCCGTCCAGCGTGACCGTCTCGCCGGCGCGCACCGTCTTGCCTGCTGCCGACAGAGTCTGCGCGTTGTAATCCACCGCAATACCGCCG
This sequence comes from Acetobacteraceae bacterium, assembly GCA_035523995.1. Lineage (GTDB taxonomy): Bacteria > Pseudomonadota > Alphaproteobacteria > Acetobacterales > Acetobacteraceae > JASHVB01. Next base: position 25,689 of record DATKPQ010000140.1, read on the forward strand.
GCGCCAGCGACGCAGGGGCGGCCCATGCCGCGCGCCACCACGGCTGCGTGGCTGGTCATGCCACCACGCGTGGTCAGGATGCCGCGGGCAGCGTGCATGCCGTGGATGTCCTCGGGGCTGGTTTCGATGCGAACCAAGATGATCGCCTCGCCCTTCTGGGCGCGGCTTTCGGCTTCATCCGCGCTGAACACGACTGCGCCGGATGCTGCGCCGGGGCTGGCGGGCAATCCCTTCGCCAGTAGCGTGCGCGGTGCCTTCGGATCCAGCGTTGGGTGCAGCAACTGATCCAGCGAGGAAGGATTCACGCGGCGCACAGCTTCGTCCTGGTCGATCAGGCCCTCGCGCGCCATGTCCACCGCCATTCTCAGGCTGGCCGCGGTGGTGCGTTTGCCGTTTCTCGTTTGCAGCATGTAGAGCTTGTGCTTCTGGACCGTGAACTCCAGGTCCTGCATGTCGCGGTAGTGTTTCTCCAGTGTCTCGCGCACCTTTAGCAGCTCGGCATAGGCTCCCGGCATCACCTCTTCCATCGGCGTCTCGCCCGGCTTGGCGTTGGCCTTGGACACCGGCTGCGGCGTACGGATGCCCGCGACTACGTCCTCGCCCTGCGCGTTTACCAGGTATTCGCCATAGAACGCGTTCTCACCGGTGGAAGGATCGCGTGTGAAGCAGACGCCGGTAGCGCAGTCGTTGCCCATGTTGCCGAACACCATGGCCTGGACGTTGACCGCCGTGCCCCACGCGGCGGGGATGTCGTGCAGCCGGCGATAGGTAATGGCGCGCGGGTTCATCCAGCTTCCGAACACCGCGCCGATGGCGCCCCACAATTGCTCCTGCGGGTCCTGTGGGAACGGTTTGCCGGTCTCCTGCGCCACCATGTCCTTGTAGGCGTCGGCGACGTGCTTCCAATCCTGCGCCGTCAGCGCGGTGTCCTCGGTGACCCCGGACGACAGCTTCGCATGCTCGATGATCTCTTCGAACCGATGATGGTCCACGCCGAGCACGACCGAGCCGTACATCTGGATGAACCGGCGATAGGAATCCCAAGCGAACCGAGAATCATCAGCCGCCGCCGCCAAGCCTTCCACGGTGACGTCGTTCAGTCCGAGGTTCAGTACGGTGTCCATCATGCCCGGCATGGACACGCGCGCGCCGGATCGCACCGATACCAGTAGCGGGTCGTTTCTATCGCCGAACTTGCGGCCGACCGCATGCTCTACGCGGCCCAGCGCGGTGAACACCTCGTCCTGCAGGTCTGCCGGGTATTGCCGGTTGTTCTCGTAGAAGGCGGTACAGACTTCGGTGGTGATGGTGAAGCCGGCTGGCACCGGCAGGCCGATCGAGGCCATCTCGGCCAGGTTCGCGCCCTTGCCGCCGAGCAGATTCTTCATGTCCGAGCGGCCCTCGTTGTGGCCGGCACCAAAACTGTACACCCACTTGCTCATGGCGACCCCTCTTCAGCCTTCGATCCGGGAAAAGTCGGCGACCCTGTCCATCGTTGCCCTGAGAAGGTTGAGCATTCGCAAACGATTACGACGCAATTCTGGCTCCGGCGCGTTGACAGTGACGCGATCGAAGAAGGCATCCACGGGAGCCCGCAGCCGCGCCAGTTCCGTCATCACCGATCCGTACTTCTCCTGGGCCAGCAGCGTCCCTACCGCATCCGTGGCCTTGAGCGCATGATCCAGATCAACCTCGGCTTGCTCACAGAGAAGCGATGGGTCGGGCGGTCCGCGATGGGGGCCATCCTTGCGCTCCTCGATGCGCAGGATATTGGCGGCGCGGCGATACGCCGTCAGCAAGTCTGCGCCTTCCGGAGAACCCAGCAGTCCGGTCACGGCGTCGGCGCGGGCCAGCAGGCGCGTCAGGTCGTCGTCCGGTCCATGCTCCAGGCTGGCCGCGAAAACGGCCGAGAGTACGTCGTGGCGCGCGCCCTCGGCGCGGAGCTGGATCCGCAGGCGTTCTACCAAAAACTCCATCACCTCGAGCGTTGTCGTGTCGAATGACAGTGATGTTCCGGGTATCTCACGTCTTCCGGTGAGACGGGCATATGACCCACGTCTCTCGCGCACATGGCATTCGCGTTCGCTTGAGTATACCTGCATTACTGCGCCCTCGATCAATGGCAGCAATGACAGACGAAGCCGGTTCTCGCGGATGATGCGAATGATCCCCAGCGCGGCGCGGCGCAACGCATACGGGTCGCCGCCCCCGGTGGGTCGCTCGCCGATGGCGAAGAAGCCGACAAGCAGGTCCAGCTTGTCGGCCAGGGCGACGGCGATCGAGACCGGGTTGGCAGGCACCGCATCCGACGGGCCTTTCGGTGCGTAATGGTCGCGGATCGCGTCGGCGACAAGCTGGTCCTCGCCGTCATGCAGGGCGTAGTAGCGGCCCATGATGCCCTGGAGTTCGGGGAATTCACCAACCATGCCGGACACGAGGTCGGCCTTGGCCAGCTCGGCACCGCGTTCGGCCAGGGCGGGGGCCGCATTCACCAGCGGTGCGATATGCTCTGCCAGGTGCTTCAGGCGCCGCACCCGGTCGCCCTGGCTGCCCAGCCTGGCGTGGAATGTCACATGCTCCAGCAGCGGCACTCGCGACTCGAGTTGCGTCTTGCGGTCCAGGTCCCAGAAATGGCGCGCATCGGCGAAGCGGGCGCGCAAGACGCGTTCGTTGCCGGCGACGATCTTGGCGCCGTTGTCGGTGGCCGCCACGTTAGCGACGAAGCCGAACCAGGGGGCGGCGCGGCCGTCCGGCGTGCGCAGCGCGAAGTAGCGCTGGTTGATGCGCATGGAGACCTGCATGACCTCCGGCGGCAGGTCCATGTACTCGTCGGCGATGCGCCCGAGCAAGGGGACGGGCCATTCCACCAGGCCGGCGACTTCGTCCAGCAGCCCGGGATCGTCCACCACGCTGAGTTGGCGCTCGGCGGCGAGGTCTCGGATCCCGTCCGCGATCAATCGCTTGCGTTCCGCGGCGTCCACCAGCACCTGGCGCTCGCGCAGTTTTTGCGCCCAGTCCTCGGCGCCCGCGACCGGAATTGGGCCGAGGGCGTGGAAGCGGTGACCCTCGGTCAGGTTGGCAGCGACCAGTTCGTGACCATCGTCATCGCCGTCCCGCAGGTCGAACAATACCACCGCGCCGTCCAGCATGCAGACGATACGACGGAGCGGGCGCACCCAGGTGAATTCGCTGCCGGCGCCCCAGCGCATCGACTTGGGCCAAGGGAAGCGGCGCAGTAGCGAGGGGATGGCAGCGGCGACCAGTGCCGCGGCAGAAATGCCGGCAGTCGCCTTCCGCAGCACCCAGTAGTCGCCCTCCTGCCGGAGGTGCTCGCGCGTGGCGCTGTGCTTGCGGAGGAAGCCGTCCAGAGCCTGGGGCGGTGCGCTTTTGCGGGGGCCGCGTTCGATGGTCTCGCTCGCAGCGACCTCCGGCACGACCTGTGCGGCGAGAGCGATGCGGCGCGGGCCGTACCACGTGATGGGATCGGCGGGTGCCAGCGGGGCCAGCGCATCGGCAATCAGCCGGGCGAGGTCCTCGGCCGCACGGGCCTGCATTCGGGCCGGAATTTCCTCAGAAAAAAGTTCGAGAAAGAACTCCGGCATGCCGCATCCTTTTGTGACCTTCTACCCCGCCGCGGCGCGACGGCCGTAGCTTCCGCGATCGTTGGCGGCGGGATCGCGGAGGCTGGTGGCAACCTCGCGCGTGATGGCCATGACCCGATCCTGCCAGGCACGCCGGGCACGCTCGCGCTCGAAACGCTCCTGCAGGGCGGTCAGGACCACCCACTCCAAACTTTCACCCGTCATTGAGACCAATTCAGCCGCCAGGCTGCAAGCGTCCTCACCCTCGATCCGCAGCGCGTCAGACATGGGCGTTTCCTTTTGGTTTGTCGGGTTGGGCGGCGTTTTAGGCCAGCTTCCAGGCCATGGCTAGAGGTGCGTTACGCGGAGGTATCGCAATTGAAGCGGGCAGGTCGGCGTGGGATGCACCGGCCGGAGGAACCGCCGGCGGAGCGGCCCGCCTTTACCTGCCGCGCGCTGATGTGACAAGCCCAGGAGGACGGCATATGCGATTGTCTTGCACGCGATTTGCGCAGGGGAATGTTGGGCCAGGGTGACCTCTTCGCCGGGACAGGAATCTGCCGGCTTGCTCGCGGCGGGCCATGCGGCGCTGAAGGCTGACCGGGTCGCGCAGGCGGTCGCTCTGTTGCGCCGCGCCGTTGCCGATGCGCCGGACCATGCCGGCGCGCATCACCTGCTAGGCATGGCACTGGACCGCGCCGGGCAGGCGGATGCGGCGCTGGCCGAGCTGCTTTGCGCGTTGCAGCTTGCGCCGCTCCGGACGGAACCGGCGGCACAAGCGGCGGGCATTCTGCTGCGTCGCGGTGACCGGCGCGCTGCCGCGAACGTGATGATGGCGGCTGCGACCGCGGTGGCGGATGCCGATCCGGTCTCCGCCCATCTCTGCCGCGCGCAGGGTCTGGGCATGATGGACGGGCACGCCGAAGCCGCCGGCGAGGTGCGCGCAGTGTTGGCACGGCAACCGGAGCATGCCGAGGCATGGCGGTTGCTGGGGAACACGCTGGCCGCTTCGGGTGATATGGCGGGCGCGCGCGATGCCCTGCGCCACGCGGTCGCCCTGCGGCCGAACGATGCGTCGGCCTTGCTCGACCTGGCTCGGTCAGGTCGGGTGACCAAGGCGGATGGCTGGCTGCCGGCGCAGGTCGAGGCTGCATTGGCGCGGGAGACGGGGTCGACGCGGCGGCGGATGCTGCTGGGGTTCGCGCTGGGCAAAGCGTACGACGACCTTGGCCGGCCGGAGGATGCGATGCGGGCGTTCGATCTGGCGAATGCCGTGCGGGCGCAGGCGGCGCCGTTCGATACGGCCGCGATGGCGCGCGACGTGGATCGCCTTATAGCGGCGTTTCCCGACCCGTTGCCCTGTCAGCCGGAGAGCAGCAGGGCGGTGTTCATCGTCGGGATGCCGCGGTCGGGGACCACGCTGGTGGAGCAGATCCTGTCGAGCCACAGCCAGGTGGCGGCAGGCGGGGAGATGCAGTTCTGGGGTGGCGCGGGCGTGGCGTGGCTGCGGCAGGGTGGGGCGAGTCTGGCGGGGGTTCGCGACGCGCATGCGCGGGCGATGGACGACGTCAGTACTGTCGCCGCGCGGATAACCGACAAGAACCCATTCAACTTCGCCTGGCTCGGGCTGATCCGGCGCGCATTGCCGGGCGCTTATATCATCCACTGCCGGCGGGATCCGTGCGATGTCTGCCTCTCGGCCTATATGACCCTGTTCAGCGGTGGCGACGCCTGGGCCGCGAGCCGCGCGAGGCTGGCGGCCTATTATCGCGAATACCAGCGGCTGATGCGGCATTGGCGCACGGTGCTGCCGGCGGAACGTTTCTTCGAGGTCGACTACGAAAGGGTCGTCGCTGCACCTGACATTGCGGCGCGGCGGCTTGTGGCATTCTGTGACCTGGCTTGGGACGATGCATGCCTGCGCCCGGAAGCGAATGCGCGGCCGGTGTATACGGCCAGCGTCTATCAGGCGCGCGACGCAGTACACCAACGTTCGGTGGGAAAGTGGCGGTTGTATGAGCCGTGGTTGGGTGAGTTGAAGGATCTGGTGTTGTGAACCTGACGGATGGTGGCCGCTCCACATGTCATCGCGAGCGAAGCGAAGCAATTCCCAACCGGCGATCGCACGTTCGCTCAGTAGGGATTGCTTTGCTTTGCTCGTAATGACAGCAGGCGCGATCGATCAGAGCTACAACACTGGAGTGGTGATCCGGCCTCCAGCTTGGTCGTCTTGGCCGGGCTTGATCTGGCCATGACAATGTGGGTTCAGATAACCGTTTCGAGGCGTGTAAAACGCACAGGGATGGATTCCTGTATTTCCAGCCTTCCGCTGTCATCCTTTTGCACGGTCGCGAGGACCTGCGCGTCATCGCCGCCCATCGGCAGCACCATCCGGCCGCCCAGCTTGAGCTGTTGCAGCAGTGCCGGCGGGGGTTTGTCGGCCGCAGCGGTCACCAGGATCTTGTCATAGGGGGCGTGGTCGGCCCAACCGCGTGAGCCGTCGCCGACACGAATTTCGATGTTGGAATAACCCATCTGCTGCAATCGCGCTTCGGCTTCGCCGGCGAATTCCTCGACGATTTCGACGCTGTAGATCCGGTTTGCCAGCTCCGCCAGAACCGCCGCGTGGTACCCAAGGCCGGTGCCGACCTCGAGCACTGTCTCATGCGGCTCCGGTTCCAGAAGGTCCGTCATCAGAGCGGCGATGAACGGTTGCGAGATAGTCTTGTTGAAACCGATCGGCAGCGGCGCATCCTCGTAGGCCACCTGCATGAGCGGCTGCGGCACGAACAGATGGCGCGGCACCTTCTGCATCGCGGCGAGTACGCGGGGATCGAACGCGGAGTTGCCCAGTTCGTCGCTCATCAGATCGATGTGGATGCCGATCATCTCGATCATGTGACGGCGGAGGATTGCGAAATGCTTGTCGTTCATGGGTTTCATGAAATGCGGCTCCTTTTTCCCATAACCTGTGGCGGGGTGGCTCCGGGTCGCTGCGCGGACGGTAGGCCGGATGGGACGAAAACGGAAAGCGGCCTTGCCAACCTTATACGACCGTGCCGGGCGCTTTCGGCACCGTGGTCCAAAAGGCGGGGTCATGGCCGAAGAAGATGCGGGCTCCCGCCTGTTCCAGTGCTTCGAGCCGGTCGAGCGACGCGAGCATGGCGCCGCGGTCATGCACGTATCGCGGCAGCCGGCGCTGGCGCAGCGTCTGGCAGAAATAACACGCATCGGCCGCCAGCACGACATCGCCGCTGTCCAACCTCAGCCGCAGCGATTGATGCCCCGCGGTGTGGCCAGGCGTCGGCAGGCACGTCACCGAGCCATCGCCGAACACATCATGCTCGCCATTGAGAAGGCAGACCTTGTGACCGAGGTCGAAATCGCGCCTGTTGTAGCCATGGCCCGCGGCAAGGTCGGCATCCATGCCGGCCTCCCATTCGGCGCGCTGAACCAATATCGTTGCGTTGGGGATCAAGGCGTTGCCGCCGACGTGGTCGAAGTGGAAGTGCGAGTTGATGACAACATCGATATTCCTGGCGTCATAGCCGAATTTTTCGACTTGTGCGCTCACCTCTTCGCCGGGCTGAAATGCGATCCGGAACAGACGCGCCATGCGCGCGCCCAGTCGCGCTTCGGGGTTGTGCTGGCAATCGGGATGCATGCCGGTGTCGAACAAGGCCAGACCCTTTGCATGCTCTATCAGGAACACGGGGATGGGGACGGTAATGTCACCTTCGCCACCCTCCATCAGTCGCCCGAACTCGCCGGTCACCGTGCCGCACGTAAGGGCGTAGAGCTTGATGGTTGCCATCGGGCGGGCTCCTGTTCCGGCGCGAAAATGCGAGGTTTCATCGGGTGGCGATCAGGATTGCGCTTTCAAGAAGCTGAGGCAATGGGCTGACGCAAGCGGGCTCGGCCGTCGTGCAAGCGAGAGCGTTGGCAGCTTGTTGCTGAACCTGCCGTTGGAAGAACACTCGACGGTTGAAAGGATTGTCGCATCAGCCGGGCGGCCGCCCAATGTTGTCAAATCCCGGCATTGGCGAATACCCTTCGGGCATCGCAATCCGCTCGAGCCAAGGGACCACGATCCGTTGCATGGAGAACGAACATGACGCTCGAAGACCTGATTGCTCCATTCATGAGCAACCCTGGCGTGTTTCCTGCTACCCTGGGGACCTATTTCCCTCAGACGATCGAATTGCCGGACGAATTGCATCTGTATCTGGGAAAGCTGTGGATGGACAGCGAGTACGCCAAACACGAGGAGATCGGCGGGAACCTGATCTGGGTCGCCGACGATGAACCCGTGGTGACCGCGGAGGTCGAACGCGGACGGGTGCGGTCGCGGTCTATCAGCGATCTCCGGTCAGTGTCGACGCGCCAGCGCGGGTCCGACCCTACCAGTTTCACCCGGACCCGAACCCCGGGGGCTGCTCCGCGCCACACCTCGATCTGGACCGTCGTCAAGCCTGAAGACATCACCTTGGGGACGGAGGGGAACTCTGTCTCCATTCCCCCTCGGCGGAACCGTGGCGCCGTTGGGGACTTTCATACCCATCCGTCGACTCCGGGCGGCCGGAACCAGGCGCAGTGCGGGTATCAGCCGCCATCGCTCGAAGACCTCATGGGGATGCAGAATCAGGAGGGATTCGCCAAAGATATCTTTGTCAGCTTCGTTGTTGTGCATACCAGCGAACTATATGCGATGGTGTATATGAGAGGTGTCTCGCATTTCGACACGGTCGCGGTGTTCGAGAAAATCAAGCTGAGTTTGGACAGCAAGGCCAAGCGGATCATGTTTCCGAGCGACGCGGCGGAAGAAAAATATATGGATGCCTGGCGCAAGAACATCATGAATCCGGACTTCAAACGGAACCTCGACAAGGAGGTGTATCTGGCCACGGATTACGGAGAGAGATTCGCTCGCGAGATCAAGGTTCACCTGGAGCAAGCATGCGTTGCCTGCAACATCGGCCTCTATCGTGGTGCGATTGCCGACAGCCTGCGGAAGGTTTGACCGGGGAATGCCGGCCTGATCGGCCATCGCAGTTACGGCGGGTTCCGCATGCTTGCGCCCGCTTCCACGGCCTCTCCCACCGCTGGACCGCAGCCCACTGCCGGGCTAGTGCTTCGCGCATCATGGCCCGCACCGCGACTCTGAGCCGCCGGACCTCGGAAACCGACATCACCCTCACGCTCGACATCGACGGCGAGGGGCAGGCGGACATTGCCACCGGCATCGGCTTCCTTGACCACATGCTGACCGCTTTTGCCCGCCACGGATTGTTCAACCTGACGGTCCGCGCCACGGGCGACCTGCATATCGACTTCCACCACACCACCGAGGATGTCGGCATCGTGCTCGGCCACGCCTTCGCGCAGGCGATCGGCGACAAGCGCGGCATCACCCGGTTCGGCCACGCGCTGGTGCCGATGGACGAGGCACTGGCGGAAGCCGTGGTAGATATCTCCGGACGCCCGTTCCTGGTCTGGAATGTGACCTTCGAACGCCCCAAGATAGGGGAGATGGACACCGAATTGTTCGAGGAATTCTTCCGCGCGCTCGCCACCAACGCGGCGGTGACGCTGCACCTGAACCAGCGAGCGGGGCACAACGCGCACCACGTCGCGGAGGCTTGCTTCAAGGCGGCGGCGCGGGCGCTGCGCATGGCCGCCGCGATCGATCCGCGGGCGGCGGATGCGATCCCCTCGACCAAGGGTGCCCTGTGAAGTTCTGGACCTGCTTTGTGCGCGACGGTTCAGCGCCGGTGCTGGTGCGCGAAGGGTTCTCCTGGGGCGCGCTCATCTTCGGGCCGATCTGGCTGGCGGTGCATAACGCCTGGGTGCCGGCCGCGCTGGTCCTGGCCGCCAGCATCCTGATTGGCGCGCTGACATCCGGGCCCACCCAATCCGCACTGCTGCTGGCGCTGGTCTTGTGGCTTGGCTTCACGGGCAACGACCTGCGCCGCTGGTCGCTGCGGCTGCGGGGGTTCGTCTTGCAGGAGGTCGTCAGCGCACGCAATGCAACCGAGGCGCTCGGGGTGATGCTCGAACGGCGGCCAGACCTGACCTCACGGTTCCTGCCGCCGGGGGTGCTGCGATGAAAGTCGCGGTGGTGGATTATGGCAGCGGCAACCTCGCCTCGGCGTCGCGCGGGCTGATGCTGGCCGCCGAGCGCTGCGGGCTGATGGCCGAAGTTACCGTAACCGCCGATCCCGATTATGTTGCCTGCGCCGATCGCGTGGTATTGCCGGGTCAGGGCGCCTTCGCCGACTGTATGCACGGGCTGCAAGCAGTCACAGGCATGCGCGAGGCAATCGAAACGGCGACCGGACGCGGCAATCCGTTCCTGGGCATCTGCGTCGGCATGCAATTGATGGCAGAGCGCGGGCTGGAGCATTTTGTCACTCCCGGCTTCGGCTGGATTCCCGGCGATATTGCGGAAATGCCCGCTCCGGGTCTGCGCCTGCCGCAAATGGGCTGGAACGCCCTGGATTTTTCCCCCGGCGCGCATCCTCTGTTGGACGGGATGGTGCCGGGCGACCACGCGTATTTCGTGCACAGTTATGCGTTGGTAGGGGGCGATCCGCGCCAGGTCATTGCCACCACGGAGTACGGCGGGCGGGTCGTCGCGATGGTCGCCGCCGGGAATCGTGCGGGCACGCAGTTCCATGTCGAAAAGAGCCAGGAGGTGGGCTTGCGTATCCTGGCCAATTTCCTGCGCTGGGCGCCCTGACCCGATGTCCGGCATTCCGGAACCGCAGCCTCTCGCCGAGCCACAGCTTTTCGTGGAGCGGATTGCTGAGTTCACCGACGATGACCTGCATGCGCTGTGCGAGGCGACCCACGCTGCCATCATTGACGGTGGTGGGTTCGGCTGGGTGAGCCCGCCGGGTCGCCGCGCCCTGGAGAGCTATTTCCGGGGCGTGCTGCTGGTGCCGGAACGAGAGTTGTTCGTGGCTCGGCTGGACGGCACCGTGGTGGGGTCCGCACATCTGGTCCGGCCGCCGCGCAATAACGAAGCGCAGTCGTTCGCAGCGCACGTCATGCATTCCTACATCGCGCCCTATGCCCGCGGGCACGGCCTGGCGCGCATGCTGACGCTGGGGGTGGAGGATCGCGCGCGGGAACTTGGCTACCACATATTGAACCTGGACGTGCGCGAGACGCAGGAAGCGGCGATCCGGTTATACGAGTCGCTCGGCTACATCAGATGGGGCGTGCATCCCGAATACGCGCTGGTGCGTGGGCAGATCGTTCGGGGATTTTATTACTACAAACGCCTGCGGACGCGGCGGGGGCGGACGGCGTGAGCTCATCGCCCAGCATGTCATTGCGAGGAGCGAAGCCACCAAGCAATCTCGTTCGGGCTGACGCGGCACGCGTCGCAACGATGGGATTGCTTCGTCGCTTCGCTCCTCGCAATGCCAGGTGGTTGGCGACGCACAGGCCGTGAGACGGGCAATGCGATGGCTCTGACCCTCTACCCCGCCATCGACCTGAAGGATGGCAAATGCGTGCGGCTCCAGCGCGGCGAGATGGAGCACGCGACGGTCTATGCCGAAGACCCTGCCGCCCAGGCGCGCGCCTGGCAGGACGCGGGTTTTGCCTGGTTGCACGTGGTGGACCTGAATGGGGCCTTCGCTGGACGCTCGATCAACGGTGATGCTGTTCGTGCCATCATTGCCGCTGTCCGCGTTCCGGTGCAACTCGGCGGCGGCATCCGCGACATGGACGGGATCGAGACGTGGCTCGCCGCCGGCATCAGCCGCGTCATTCTTGGGAGCGCCGCAGCCAAGCATCCGGCGTTGGTCCACGAAGCCTGCCGCGCCTTCCCCGGCCGCATCGCCGTGGGTATCGATGCACGCGATGGGCGCGTCGCCACCGAGGGATGGGCGGAAACCTCAAGCCTCACCGCCCACGAGCTTGCGCTTCGCTTCGAGAATGCCGGCGTTGCCGCCATCATTTATACCGACATCAGCCGGGACGGCATGCTGAGCGGCTTGAACGTTGCGCAGACCGTGGCACTGGCCCGGCACCTGACCGCCCCGGTGATCGCATCGGGCGGGGTCGGCGGGCTGGACGATCTTGTTGCACTGAAACAAGCCGGCGCCGGAACAGGTGTCGCCGGCGTGGTGGTGGGCCGTGCGCTGTATGACGGGAGAATCGATCCTTCCGCTGCGCTGGCGGTTTGTTCTGCCTGATTGATCCGGCATATCCGGACAACTTCGTCGGATCATCTGTCCGGCAGGCAAACGTCTCAGAACTTTCCACGATAAACGCTTGCCATCGTCGCGGCGAGGCCGTCTATGTGATGGACCGATGCTGAAACTCCGAGTCATCCCCTGCCTTGACGTCAAGGACGGCCGCGTTGTCAAAGGCGTGAACTTCGTCTCGCTGCGCGATGCCGGCGATCCGGTAGAGCAAGCGGCGGTCTACGACGCAGCGGGTGCGGACGAGCTGTGTTTCCTGGACATCACCGCCAGCCACGAGAACCGCGACACGATCCTCGACGTGGTTTCGCGCACGGCGGCGCGGGTATTCCTGCCGCTGACGGTGGGCGGCGGCATCCGCTCCACCGAGGACATGCGCCGCCTGCTGCTGGCCGGGACCGACAAGTGCAGCATCAATTCCGCCGCCGTGGCGCGGCCTGAGCTGGTGCGTGAGGCGGCCACCAAGTTCGGCAGCCAGTGCATCGTCGTGGCGGTGGACGCGAAGCAGTCCGGCCCGGACCGGTGGGAGGTGTTCACCCATGGCGGCCGCCGTCCCACTAGCATCGACGCGGTGGACTGGTGCCGCCGTGTGGTGGAACTCGGGGCGGGTGAGATCCTGCTGACCAGCATGGATCGGGATGGCACAGGTCTCGGCTTCGATCTGCCGCTGCTGCGCGCCGTGTGCGATGCCGTGCGGGTGCCGGTGGTCGCGTCGGGTGGCGTCGGCACGCTGGCCCATTTTGTCGCAGGTGCTCGCGCCGGCGCCACTGGTCTGCTGGCGGCCAGCGTGTTCCATTTCGGCACTTTCACCATCGCCGAGGTGAAAACGGCGCTGGCGGACGCGGGTTTGCCGGTGCGTCTGCCGCGGCAGGCGGCCTGAAGCACCTCATGGCGAAGTCCATGAAAAAGAAGCGGCAGGCGATTCGCGACCCGTTGATTGCGCGCGCCAAGGATATGCGGAAACCCGAGAAGCGACTGAAGGGGAAGCGGCGCGGCGAGCTGGGCCATGCAAGGTCTGCGTTGCCGGTGGAGCCGGATCCCCCGCCGCCACTGGCTTTGGCGCCGGCCTCGGTCGTGCTGGATCGTCTATACGATACCGTAATGAGTAGACGGGTGGCTGATCCGGCGGTGAGCCACTCGGCGCGGCTGCTGTCGCGCGGCCCAGCCAAGGTGGCGCAGAAATTCGGCGAAGAAGCGGTGGAGTGCCTGATCGAGGCCGTCGCCGGCAACCGCGACGCCGTTGTTGCCGAAAGTGCCGACGTTCTCTACCACCTGATCGTTTTGTGGGTCTCGTCCGGCGTATCGCCGAATGAGGTCTGGGAAGAACTGAGGCGCCGAGAAGGTATCAGCGGCATCGCAGAGAAGGCGTCACGGGTAAAGACGCTGCCGGTTGCGTTGGGGCTGGAGACGACGAAAATCCCCTGAGCCTTGTGGTTTGGGAGTGTTCTGTCATGCCGGTCAGCGGACTGCCGCCGTACGACGACGCCAACATCTTTGCGAAGATCCTGCGCGGGGAGATTCCGTGCAAGAAGGTCTATGAGGACGAGTGGGCGCTGGCGTTCCACGACATCAACCCGCAGGCGCCGGTGCATGTGCTGGTCGTGCCGAAGGGGCAGTATTGCTCGTTCGCCGATTTCAGCGCGAGCGCGAGCGACGCGGAGATCGCCGGGTTCATGCGGGCGGTTGGGAAGATCGCGAAGGATTTGGGACTGGAGGTACCCGGCTACCGGCTGTTGTTCAACATGGGCGCGCATAGCGGGCAGGAAGTAGCACATTTGCACGTGCACTTGTTCGGCGGCCGGCCGCTCGGGAGGATGCTGCCCTGATAACCTCTCCCGCGCGCGATTTTCCGCGCGCGGGGGAGGTTTCCTGGTCAGTTCATCACCTGGATCATCTCTCTCACGCGGGGATAGACTTCCCGCGCCCAGCGCTTGCCGGCGAATACGCCGTAGTGCCCGACACCGCTCTGCAAATGGTTCTGCTTCAAATTCACCCGGATCCCTGAACATAAATCCAGCGCTGCCACGGTCTGGCCGATCGCACAAATATCGTCGCGCTCGCCTTCCACCGTCAGCAGTCCGGTGCGGCGGATCGCTTCCGGGCGTACCGGCTGGCCGCGCCAGGTCAGCACGCCCCGCGGCAGATGATGCTCCTGAAACACGCGCTGCACCGTTTCCAGGTAGAACTCCGCCGGCAGGTCCATCACAGCGCCGTATTCGCCATAGAACTTGCGGTGTGCCTCGGCACTGCTTTGATCGCCCCCGACCAGGTTGCGGAACTGCGTTATGTGAGCGGTCAGGTGCCGGTCCAGGTTCATGCTGATGAACGCTGCGAGCTGCAGGAACCCCGGATAGACTCGCCGCCGCGCACCTGGAAATCCCCAGGGCACCGCACTGATCAGGTTCTTCTCGAACCAGGCGATAGGCCGCGACATGGCCAGTTCGTTCACCTTGGTCGGGTTCATCCGCGTGTCGATCGGGCCGGCCATCAGGGTCATGCTCCGCGGCTGCGCCGGATTGGCGGCCTCCGCCATCAGCGCCACCGCGGCGAGCGCCGGCACCGCCGGCTGACACACTGCGACAATGTGCGCACCCGGGCCGATGACTTCGAGAAACCGGATCAGGTGACTGACGAACTCGTCCAGACCGAACGCGCCCGCGTTCAGCGGGATGTCGCGCGCGTTCTTCCAATCGGTGATGTAGACATCATGCTCTGGCAGCATCACCTCGACGGTGTTGCGCAGTAGCGTGGCGAAATGCCCCGACATCGGCGCCACCAGCAACACCCGCGGTTGCTCCGCCACCGCGTCCTTGCGGAAATGCAGGAGGGTGCCGAAGGGCGTGTCATCCGCCGCCTCTTGCGCCACGGCCACTTTGCGGTTGCCGAGATCGACCGAATCGACGCCGAAGGACGGACGACGGTGTGTCAGCCCGGTCTCGGCGAACAGACTCCAGCTTGCGCGCAGGTGGCGCAGCAGCGGGGGCCGGGCGCAGCAGCCGGTTTCCCAAAGTCGGGCGACGCCGGCGCCAAAACGCGCGGCCTCGCGGAAGGGCATCAGGAAATCCGCCTGAGCCTGGTAGAGATCGTAGAGCATCGGGTTATGTGGTCTTGTCCCCGCCGGCAACGCCATGCCTATTATTGCGCCGCAGCATGGCGCAACGGATGCGGGGAGGCAACATGGCAGCGACACTCCTGATCAGCAGCAAGAACTACTCCTCGTGGTCGCTGCGCGGCTTCCTGCTGTGTCATTTGGCGCGGCTCGAGTTCGAGGAAAAGAGTGTGGATTTTGACGATCCCGACAACAGGGCTGAACTGCTGTTGAAGGCATCTTCCATCCGCGTGCCCTGTCTGGTCCACGATGGCGTGACCGTGTGGGATACGCTGGCCATCGCCGAATACCTGCACGAGAGGTTCCCGCGCGCGGGAATGTATCCGCATGAACGGACGACCCGCGCCCGCTGCCGGTCGATTTCGGGCGAGATGCATTCGGGGTTCTCGGCCCTGCGGTCGTCGTTGCCGATGAACCTGCGGTTGCACCGGTCGGGCGTGCCGCTGTGGTCCGCGGTGCGGGCCGACATCGCGCGCGTCACGGAAATCTGGCACGATTGCCTGGGCACCTGGGGCGGGCCGTGGTTGTTCGGTCGCACGCCGAGCGTGGCGGATGCGATGTATGCGCCTGTCGTGACCCGGTTTCGCAGTTACGACGTGGAGGTGGACGCCGCGTGCGATGCCTATGGCGACCACATCATGGGCTGGCCGGCGATGCAGGAATGGATCGCGGCGGCGCTGCGCGAGCCGGAGCAAATCGAGGAACTGGACGTGGAGTTCTGATCGAGGCGATATCGCCGCGCCTCGCACCATGTGGGCGGAGGTGCCTTTCCAGTTTCTGGCGGTCAACTGAACTGCGCGTCATCGGCTTGAGGCGTTGGTGGCGCGCCAGGTGTGTGGCGCGACCACGCGAAGCCGCATAGGCTTGGCCCGTGCGCCCTTCGGAGGAACGCCATGAAATTCCTGACCGATGAGATGATCAGCGGCCTGCTGCCGGCGGAGCTTGATTCGTTTCCCTCGCCGGTGCCGACGCAGATCGTATCCAGTGACGAATACCTGCCGGTGCCGCAGACAGAGAAGCAACGCGAGGTAGAGGCGCGGCTGATCGCGATGAGCGACCGGTTGGCGCGGCGCCAGGGGGTTTCGCGGCGGCGGTTTTTCCAGACCGCCGCGGGTATGGCGGCGTCGTTCGTTGCGCTCAACCAGGTGTTCGGGCCGTTGTTCGATGTCAGCGAGGCCGAGGCGGCGACGCCTGATATGGCGGATGCGCGCGCCAATGCGCTGTCGGGCCAGATGGTCATCGACGGCCACACGCATTTCCTGCGCGACGATACGCGGCTGATGGGCTTCGTGAAGGCGCGCGAGGCCGTGGGGCAATGGGGCTGGAACAAGGAACTCAGCGGCAAAGTGCAGACGATCGATGATTTGAAATATGGGAATTATGTGAAGGAGATTTATATGGACAGCGATACCAAGGTGGCGCTGCTGTCCAATTCTCCATCCGATCTGCCGCAGGATTGGTTCATCCCGCAGGAGCAAGTGTTCAAGACGCGGGCGATGGTGAACCAGCAAGCCGGGTCGCGGCGGATGCTGGCGCATTTCACCATCACGCCGGGCCAGCCGGGCTGGTTGGAGCAAGTGGATGTGGGGATCGAGAAATACCAGCCGGATTCCTGGAAGGGCTATACCATTGGCGACAACACGCATAAGGAACTGGCGGCGCATCCCTGGCATGCCGATGATGAGAAGCTGATGTATCCGTTCTATGAACGGATCGCCAAGACCAATATTCGCAATGTCTGCATCCATAAGGGATTGTTCGCGCCGGCGGTGGAGAAGCAGTTCCCGCGCCTGCGGCCCTATGCGGATGTCAGCGATATCGGCCGCGCCGCGAGGGATTGGCCGCAACTGAATTTCCTTGTCTATCACTCGGGATATCGCTGGGTGGGCAGCAATCCGGCCGACGGCATGGCGGAGTTCGACCGCACCGGCCGCAGTTCCTGGACCAGCGATCTGGCGGAAATCCCCGAGAAATATGGAGTGAACAACGTCTATGGCGATCTGGGGCAGTTGTTCGCCTGGACCGCGGTGGCCGAACCTCGGCTGGCGGCGGCGCTGATGGGCATGCTGATCCAGGGGCTGGGCGTTGATCGCGTGGTATGGGGCACCGACGCGGTGTGGACCGGTGCGCCGCAATGGCAGATCGAAGGTCTGCGGCGGTTGGAAATTCCCGAGGACATGCAGAAGAAATATAGTTTCAAGCCGCTGGGATCGGCGACGGGACCGGTGAAGACCGCAATTTTCAGTGGGAATAGCGCGCGACTTTATGGGTTGGAGCAACATGCGGAGGTGGTGAGAAGCGATCGGTTCGCGGCGCTGAAGGATGAGTACCTGCGTGACGGACCGGGACGCAGCAACCTACGTTATGGATATGTCAGCAAGCCGGCCTGAGATCGGCGCAGGCTGCCGGGGCGGTTGGTTGTTGCGGCGGCAGTTGCTGGGTTGGGCCTTGTTTGGCGCTGGCGTGGCGGATGCTTATGCGGACGCGCCGAAGCAGATATCGCAAGCCGCTGCCAGCTATCAGGACCATCCGCGCGGCGGCCTGAGTTGCGTGGGCTGCACCTTCTTCCGTCGCCCGCGATCATGTCAGGTGGTCGCGGGCGAGATCAGCCCGACCGGATGGTGCCGGTTGTTCGACCTGCCCGATTGAATGCGGCGTCTCGCCCGTCAGTGCGCGTTGACCACCGGCCGAGGCGGCCGACCCGCCTCGGACGAAATTCCGCTCGGCAGAAGGGTTCCCCCTCCTCTTGCTGGCCTTGGCCGAGAAGAGGACCAAGCCCACAAGGGGAGGGGAGATCTGGTTTCTTGTTAGAGCGTAGCGACGAACAGGCCGGCGGTGGCAAACCGGCTCATGTCAATGCCGATTTCTGCCGGATGCGCGGCCAGCCCGCCGACGCCAGGTATCTTGCGCAGCACTGCGATCAGCAGGCGAAATCGCGCCGCCAGATCAGGTCCGCTCCAGCGCGTTGTGCAGACGCTGGCCCGCGGGCCGCGGTCGCCTCGGCAATGATCGCCCGGCCGGGTTCACGTAACGACCCGATCACCTCCTGGGCAAAACGGCTCGCAAGCGCGCAACGAAACCCCCAAATACCCGTCATGGACATCAACAGGCTTCCCGGTTCTGGAATCGTCGCCGTCGCACGGCGCGCTTTCACCACTCCCGACGTCGAGTTCCTCTGCTTCGGCGAATCCGACCAAGCCACGCCGCAGCCCGTCCGCGACGCGGCGGTGGCCGCGCTGGACGCGGGCTTCACCCGCTATCCGGACGTTCGTGGTGTGCCGGCCTTGCGCCAGGCCATCGCAACCTACCTCACCGGCCTTCACGCCAAGCCGGTGACCGAGGACCGCATCCAGGTCACCGCGTCCGGCATGGCTGCGGTTTCGATCGCCCTGGCTGCCATCCTCCGGCCGGGCGATCGGGTGGTGATGCACTACCCGATCTGGCCCAACATCGCGAACGCCGTGCGGCTGCGCGGGGGACAAGTGGATGCGCTCGACCTGATCGCGGAGCAAGACGGACGTTTTCGCCTGGACCTGGACCGGCTGGACGCAATGCTGGGGGGCGCCCGCGCCTTCATCCTGAACTCCCCCAACAACCCCACCGGCTGGACCGCAACGCGCGAGGAACTTCAGGCAATCCTCGACATCGCCCGCCGCCGTCACGTCTGGCTGATCTCGGACGAGGTCTATTCCCGCCTGATCTATACCGGCGCGCCCGCGGCCCCTTCCTTGCTCGACGTGGCGGAGCCGGACGACCGGGTGATGGTTTGCAACAGCTTTTCCAAGGCCTGGGTGATGACCGGGTGGCGGCTCGGCTGGCTCGTGCTGCCGCAGGGCGCCGGCGATGCTGTCGTCGAAATCGTCGAGGTCACGCATTCCGGCGTCGCCCCCTTCATCCAGCAGGCCGGCATTGCCGCCCTGCACGACACGGACGGCGTGGAGCGCTTCCGCGAGCATTGCGCCACTGGGCGGGCGCTGGCGAGCCAGGCGCTGGATGGCAGCAATGGCATCCGCTACGCGGCGCCCGATGGCGCGTTCTATGCCTTCGTGGGCGTGGAAGGACTGACCGACAGCATGGACCTGGCGCTGAAACTCGTCGCCAATCACCGGGTCGCGGTGGCACCCGGCATGGCGTTTGGTGAGGCCGGGGAAGGTTTCCTGCGGGTCTGCTTCGCCCAGTCGGCGGATCGCATGGAGCGAGCGATGCAGCGTTTGCGTGATGGCATTCGGATAGAAATGGCGGCATGAGCGGGCCTCGGAGTCATGCTTCGCCGTATGCGGCGGCCCGGCCCGGTTGCCTTTCCATGCGCCCCGCCCGCCTGACATTGCGCCGGACATGAGCATGCGCCCCGGAGAGCCGGTGCGGTCTACCTTGCGCGACTGGGTCCAAGGCTGAGGCGAATGGCACGCCGCGGCCTGGGACCTGACCGCGCTGCCGCCGCAGGCCGCGACGGTGATGCAATCCGCCCGATACCGCGCACTTCGCACCGAGGCAGCCGAGGACACGCTATTGCTCCGCCGCTAGGCCATGATCTGCGTCGCGGCGGATCAGAGGGACATGGCGGCAGAGGCCACACTGATGGCCGGCTTGCTCTGCGAATTCTGTGGTGAACTGACTTTACTTTGCAGCAAGCGGCGCAGGCATGGCGCGCTGAGCCGAGTACCGCTACCCGACCCGACCTCAGATGCGATTGTCCCGGGACGAGCGATCCCGACCCTGGACCAGCCGCGGCCCAGGGTGGCATCATAGCCGCCAAACCGATCCCCATATCGAGGTATCGATGCCCACCTACGACTATGGCTGCGAAACCTGCGGCCCGTTCAGCGAAAGCCGCCCGATGGCGGAATTCGCCCTGCCCCAGCCTTGCCCCACCTGCGGCGATCTGGCGCCGCGCGTGGTGTTGAGCGCGCCGGCCCTCGGCGGAGCGTCCGCGCCGCAGGATACGTCGGCACCACGCCCGCGTATGCATCCTGGTGGCTGCGCCTGCTGCGCCGCCCCGCGCCGGTTCGCCGCCGAGGCGGTGTAGCAACGCGCCTACGCTCGGGGCACCTGGGGAAGCATTCCGGCGGTTGCGGCGGCGTATCGCACTTGCCTTGAAGAAATTCGCCAACGGCGCTCCGCCGCATGCGAGGCGCGGCCAGCATCGCGGCGATCACCGCGAGGACGATCAGCGATGGTTGTCCGGCTCACGCGGCGCTTGTCCGCGGATTTGGCTGGCAGCAGCGTGTCGGTAGGACACGTACCCTCGTGCGGTGTCGCCTGGGAATGGCGGTTGCGGCCCTATGCGCCGCCCCTCGCAGGTTGCATTGACGTCCCGGGTCGGACAGAACCCCCGTCCCCTCCCGCGACAGCAACCGTCATGACCACCCACGATCCCGTCCGCTTCGTCGCCAAGAACATGCGGGTCGATCTCCACCTGATCGCGGAGATGATCGCGCCCGGCGCGCGCGTGCTGGATATCGGCTGCGGCGACGGCGCGCTGATCGATCACCTGTTCCAGACCAAGGGCTGCGACGCACGCGGCATCGAGATCAACATGGCGGAAGTCACCCGTGCCGTCGCGCACGGCCTGCCGGTGATGCACGGTGACGCCGATGTCGACCTGTTGCATTATCCGGATGGTGCGTTCGACTATGTGGTGCTGTCGCGCACCTTGCAGGCTGTGGAGCGCCCGCGAGTCGTGCTGGGCCAGATGCTGCGCATCGGCACCCGCGCGGTGGTGAGCTTTCCCAATTTCGGCCACTGGCTGGTGCGCTGGCAATTGTTCAGCCGTGGCCGCATGCCGATGACCCCCACCTGGGACCGGCCCTGGTACGAAACGCCCAATATCCACCCCTGCACCATCCACGACTTCTTCGACCTGTGCACGCACGAGGGCTACGCGGTGGAGCAATGGCTGGCCGCCGACGATGCCGGACGCCGTGCACCTTGGCGGCGCTTCCCCTGGCTCGCCAACCTGTTCGGCGAGCAAGGGTTGTTCGTGCTGCGAAAGGCGGGACAATGAAATCTCCCCTGCGCTACGCGCGGGAGAGGTCGAGGCGCGACAGCACCGAGGGTGAAGCTGATCGGGAGGACAGGAAGATCCTGGCTGCCGTCCCGATCACCCTCACCCGCATCGCCAAGCGCCGCGCGTCGGTCCGCATTGCGGCCCAACCCCGCTTCGCAGGAGAGGTCAAACGCGTCGCGGCCATCCTGCCGCCCCGCGAAGGCTTCGGGCCAGATCGGGCCGGCGCCGTGGGCCTGCTGGTCCGCCGTCTCGCGATCGCCGATGGCATCACCACCGTGATCGGCGGCCCGCAAACCGGAGATCCGTTTTGCGATGTGACATTCGAATCCATCCCTCCCGCTCGCTTCCTGCCGCTGAACGCCAATCTCCGGTACGCCTTCGCCGTGGCACGTTGGCTGCGTACGCTGCTGCCCGATCTGGTGGAGGTCTATAACCGGCCGGACATCGCCCTGGCGCTGGCACGGCTGCTGCCGCGCATTCCCATCTGCCTCAACCTGCAAAACGACCCGCAGGGCATGCGCAATGCCCGCACGCCGGGCCAGCGCGCGCGGCTGCTGCACCGGCTTGCCCGTGTGATCTGCGCCTCGGACTTCCTGCGCGGCCGGCTGATGGAGGGCATCGGTGCACCGCCGCGCCTTGCGCCGGTCGTGGTCCACAATACCATCGACATGAATGCCCTGCCTGCGCCCCGTCCCCGCGAACCGCTGATTCTGTTCGCCGGCCGTATCGTGCGTGACAAGGCACCCGACAGCTTCGTTGCCGCCTGCGCCGAGGCGCTGCCGCAGCTCCCGGGCTGGCGCGCCGAGATGATCGGTGCAGACCGGTTCGGTCCTGACACCCCCGACACGGACTTTGCGCGCACCGTCCGCAGTGCCGCCGAACGCGCCGGCGTCAAGGCATTGGGCTACCGCGACCATGAGGCGGTGCTGCAAGCCATGGCCTCCGCCGCGATCGTCGTTGTGCCGAGCCGCTGGCAGGAACCGTTCGGCTTGGTTGCGCTGGAAGCACTTGGGTGCGGCGCAGCTCTGGTTTGCTCCGATCGCGGCGGACTGCGCGAGGTGGGTGGCGAAGAGGCGGTCTACGCCAATCCGGACGACCCGACGGGCCTTGCCGCGGCGATCCTCGCCTTGGCCAACGACCCAGCCCATCGAGCGGCCCTGGCGCAGGCGGGGCGGGAACGGGCCCGGCTGTTCGACGTACCGGTAGTAGCGGCGCGCCTGGCGGCGGCCCGGCAGGAGGTGCTGCACGCGGCACGTGGTTGACCGCCCGTCGGCGCCACAAAAGACATGTGGGACCCCGCGTCATGGGACAATGGCGCAGACCAATACCGATATCTCGCACAGGAAGGCTGATCGTGGGATCTATCGTTACAGTCCCACCAACCCCCGCCACATTCGCCAGAACCCCCGAATCGCGACCTCCGTCGCCCGCGTGTCCTGTGCCTCGACCCCGGCGCCGCCCATCTCCACCACGGACATCGCCCGAGGCGCCGTCGCCGCCCCTCGCTCAACGAACCCACCGATGCAGCCGTCCTCCATCGAAACAAAACCCGCCGGCCCGGCCAAATTCAACTGCCGCAGCCGCCGCGCCCGCATCTCCGGGGTGTCGTCCGCATAGCCCAGATAGATCCAGTGCAAGTCGCACCCGCCCACCCCGCGCGGCACGAACTGCCGGATCGCCATGATGTTCTGCGTGCGCTGCATCACGAAGGTCGGGAACACCGACATGATCTGCTGACGCACCCGGTCGCCATGCTCTTCCACCACATCGACCAGCGCCGGATCGCGCAGTTTGAAATCGTCGTCCACCGACCGCATCCCTGCATACGCATTGTCCACTGCGCTCTCCGGTGCCAGCGTCGTGGAGACATGGCAGCTTCCGGTCTCGTTGATTTCCACCCCGCCGCCCTGGCTCAACCGGTTGATCTTGAACGTGGCAAAGAACAGGTGAAGCAGGCTGGCGTGGTAGGTATCGCGGACATTCTCGGCGTACAGCTTCCAGTTGTTTGGCAACGCCTCGACATAGCGGCCGATGATTTCCAGCTTGCGGCTGGTCGCAACACGCAGCCGAACGGCAACCTGCGGACCGATGAAAGATTCGAACTCAGGTGTATCCGAATTGAACGTGCCAAAAACCAGACCCTGCCACACGGTCACGCGCAGCTTGCGCGGCCCATGCTCGCCGATGCGGAACGCGTCGGGCATGCCTCCCTTGCCGTTCACCCCGCGCTGGAAAGCGACTGACTGCAGCGTGCCACGCAAATCGTAACGCCAGGCGTGATAAGGACAGGTGAAGTCCTTGGCGCCGCTGCCGCCGTCCTCGAAGCAGATCAGAGCGCCACGGTGAGCGCAGCGGTTTTCGAACGCGCTGATCCGGCCCTCGGTATCCCGGGCCACCACGACCGGCATCTCGCCCACCCAGGTGGCGCGCCAGTCGCCTGGATTGGGAATCTCGACCTCCAGGCACAGATAGTTCCACACCGGCCCTTCGAACACCGCCTCTTGCTCTTGGCGCAGGACCTCAGGGTCCTGATAGACCCAGAACGGTACCCGCGTCAGGCCCGCTGGCCAGGCATGGCGCGCGGTCAGTGGCGTGGCGGCATCCGGCATCGTAACCCTCCCAACGGCATTGGATGGAGCCAAGTGAACTCCCTGGCGGCGCGCGGGTGCAAGGGAAGACCCAGGGCGATCTCGCGACGGTCACGGCTTCGTCGCAATTGACCTTTTCCCCCGCCGCGCCGAAATGAGCCGGCATGTCTGATGCCGCCACCCTGATTCTGAGCGAGCCTCTCGCCGGCCTGCAAGCGCAGGCGATCGGCCTGGCGGAAGCCGCACGCCTGCCTCATGACCTGCGCGCCCTGACCCCGCACGCGCCCTGGAAATGGGTGGCCGCTAAACTGTGGCCCCGGCCGCTCACGGCGGTGGCCGAGTCGCTGCGCGGGCCTCTGCCCGACCTCGTGATTGCCTGCGGCGGGATGGGCGCCGCCGTCGCCGCCGCTCTTCGACGGGGCGGCCGGCGCGTCGTTCAGGTGCAGCACCCCCGCCTGGACCCCAGACGCTTCGACCTGGTCGTGGTGAACCGGCACGACGGCCTTACCGGCCCAAACGTCGTGGTCACGCGCACGGCCCTACACCGTGCCAGTCCGGAACGCCTGGCCGAAGCTGCCACATTCTGGCGGGACCGCCTCGCTCACCTGTCCCGTCCGCTGGTTGTGGCACTGATCGGTGGCAGCAACGGCCGCTATCGTCTGGACGCAGCCGTCGCCGCGCAGCTTGCCGGTGGCCTCGCGGAGATGATGCGGCGCGACCGGGTTGGGCTGGCCGTCACCCCTTCCCGCCGCACCGATCCGGCAGCGGTACATGTCCTGCGGCAGACATTGGAACCGCTTGGAGCCTGGCTCTGGGACGGCGCCGGAGAGAATCCGTATTTCGGGATGCTGGGCCTGGCGGACGGGATCGTCGTGACGCAGGACAGTGTGTCGATGATCTCGGAAGCCGCCGCCACCATCTCGCCTGTCATGATCGCCGCGCTGCCGGGCCGGTCCCATCGCCAGGCCATGTTCCTGGAAGGCCTGCTGGCCGAGGATCGGGTGCGCTGGTTCCAGGGCCGCTTCGCCACCTGGAAGGTTGCGCCGTTGGACGATACGCCGCTCGCCGCCGCCGAACTGCACCGGCGGCTGGCCCTGTGAATGCCATGGCGAGCGCAGCGCCGGACTTATCCCCATGCTGAATATCCAGACTTTCGACAACCGCTCTGGCGGCAACGTCATCTACAAGGCGCTGGCGCACCCGCTGGCCGCCGAGGGCATCGCCGCGCTCTATGCCCGCCTCGACCCGCCCGTCGCGCTCTACGACCCGGACGGTATCGCCGAGCCCTTGCTCGCGCTTTACCCCGGCCTGCCCGGGCTTGACTCTCTGTTCGTGCACGACGTTGCGCAGGTGGGCCAACGCCGTGCCGGCCTGATCGCCCGCAAGCTGACCGACCTACCCGGGTGCCCCGCACGGAGCGTGCTGGTTGCCGCCTTCGACGCCGGTCGTATCGCGGCGCGGATCGCGCACATGCTGCCGCAGGGCGCCTCGGTGCACACGCTGGATGCCGCGCGGCTGCCGGAAGCGCTGCTGACCAACCCGGCACGCACGCTCGACAAGCTGAACTACGCCACGAATTTCGTGTTCTTCCGCGATGCCGGCGGCCTGTCCACCCGCCTGGTGTCGGCCAATTACTGGGCCGGCTACGGCGCGCGGGGCATCCGGCTCTGGCTGCGTTTGTTCGATACCCAAGGCGCCGCCCTCGCAACATGGGAGCAAGAGGTGCCATCGGGGCCGAGCGGCTTCTCGATCGACAGCCGGGCGGTGCGGCAACGCTTCAACTTGCCGGAGTTCACCGGCCAGCTTTTCATCCATGCGATCGGCGCCACCGGCCATGACGTGGTGAAATACGCGCTGGACACCTATGCGTCCGACAACGGCGCGTCCCTCTCCTGCACGCACGACGCCAACGCCTGGCCGTCTGACCGCTACGCCGGCCTTCCCGCCCCGCGCGAAGACGAGCATGTCATCCTGTGGCTCCAGAACAGTCACGCCGCGCCGATCCCGGCTGGCGCGGTCGCGCTGGACCGCATGGGCGCGGAACGCCCGGTGCCGCTTGACCGCTCCATCGGCCCATTCGCGACGCTTGCGCTTGATGTGGCGGATCTGCTGCCCGACCTGCGCTGGCCTGCTCAGATCGAGTTGCGCGCCGGACGCCACATGGTCCGACCGCGCTACGAGGTGATCCGCGAAGGCCGTACCCGCATAGCGCATGTAAATGTGGAGCGCGCCGACCTGCGCCCCGATCCGGCGATCCCCGCGTTATCCCCCGATCTGGGCCGCGGCTTTCTGCTGCCCTTCCCGATCCTGCCCCGCGAGCGCTTCTGCAGCATCGTCCTGCCCACCCCAATGGCGGAGACCCAGGCAGATCTGCCCGTTCGCCTGGACGTGTTCGATCCCGCCGGACGCAAGGCGGCAAGCCGCTTCCTGGGCCGCCTGCCGCGCGACCACGCCCTGGCCGTGGATTGCGCCGACTTCGATGTGGAAAGCGGGCACGCCGAACTGGTCTACGATTTCCGCGATGGCGGCGGCGCCGATGGCTGGCTGCATGCCCTGTTCCGTTACGAAGACCGCCGTTCCGGCCATGCCGCCGAATCCAGCTTCGGCGCCCACATTTTCAACTCCGCGATGACCTGGCGCGACGAGCCCCAATCCTATTCCGGTCCACCGCCCGGTCTTTCCACGCGTCTGTTCTTGAAACTTGGCGACGCACGGCGGCGCAGTTTTGCCGTGCTGATCTATCCTGCCTCCGCGCCGTGGCACCCTGCGTCATCGACGCTGCTGCAACTGCACGACAGCACCGGCCAGCAAATTGCCGAGGAGAAACTGGCCATCGTTTGCTCCGGCTCGGCCATGGTCTGGCCGCATGAGACGTTCGGCGCCGCGGCGATTCGCCAGGCCGGACCCGACGGCTACGTGCTGGTGCGCGATCCCACCTGCCGTCTGTTCGGTTACCACGGGTTGATGGACGACGCCGGCGGCTTTTCGCTCGACCATATGTTCGGATTTTAGACCGCCCGTTCCGCAGGTTCCCGTCATGGCGGGATCTGACCCCATAGGCGCTAACATTAGGGCCCCGTGCCGCACCTTCGTGTCATGGCCGGGCCTTGACCCGGCCAACGACCCCTGCGGATCGGGCATATTTGTGCGCCAAAAGCGCCCGATCCGGGGTGCGCAGATAGCCTGCTCAAGGCCGGCCATGACGAGAATGGCCAAGCGCCCAGCTTAAGTTCGCGTCTATGGGGCTTGACCCGGCGATCTTCCCACGACGATCGGGTACCGCCACGGGACTGGCGGCCTGGCCGGCGCTGCGTAGAAGCCTGGCCCAGTGCTGTCGGGCCGGGCCGCTCCGATCGAGCAAATTTTCCCGATTGCCCGACAGGTCATCCCTGTCACATTGTGCGGCCAGCCGACGCTTCGCTGCGCCGGCTGCAAGGGAGACGATCCGTCACATCGGGAGAACAAAGAATGATTACCCGCCGTACCGCCTTGGCCGCCGGACTTGCATCCGCCGTGGCAGGCCGGCTTACCAGTGCCCGCGCCGCGGACAACGCAAAGGAAATCAAGATTGGCAACACCGGGCCGTACAGCGGACCCGCCTCCACCTACAGCGTGATCCCTCGCACCGAGGGCGCCTATTTCAAGATGATCAACGATCAGGGCGGCGTTGACGGCCACATGATCGACTGGATCTCGCTCGACGACGGCTACAGTCCGCCCAAAACAGTGGAGGACGCCCGTCAGCTCGTCGAAGAAGACGACGTCAATTTTCTGTTCAACGACATCGGCACGCCGCCCAACTCGGCGATCGCCCAGTACCTGAACCACAAAAAGGTGCCGCAGCTCTTTGTCGGCTCCGGCGCCAGCAAGTGGAGCGACTACAAGAAATATCCGTGGACGATGGGCTTCCAGCCGAACTACCGCACGGAAGCGCAGATCTACACCAAGTACATGCTGGCCCAGGTCAAAGACCCGAAGATGGGCATCGTTTACCAGAACGACGACTTCGGCAAGGACTACCCCACCGGCGTGCGCGACATCCTGGGCGCGAAGTGGGACCAGATCGTCCTGAAAAACCTGAGCTACGAAACAACGGACGCCACCATCGATTCGCAGATCGCCGAATTGCAGGGCGCCGGCTGCAACGTGTTCCTGATGGCGGGCATTCCCAAATTCGCCGCGCAGTCGATCCGCAAGGTCTACGCCCTGAACTGGAAGCCGATGTTCTTCATGACCAACGTCTCCATTTCGGTCGGCACGGTGATGGAGCCGGCGGGGCCGGAGAAATCGATTGGCATGATCAGTACGCAATACCTCAAGGATCCGACCGATCCCGAGTGGGACAACGATCCGGCGCTGAAGACCTGGCGCGCGTTCATGAACAAGTACAACCCGAGCGGCGACCAGAAGGACGCGGCCCTGGTATTCGCGTATGGCTGCGCCATGACCATGACGCAGGTGCTGAAGCAGTGCAAAGGCAACTTCTCGCGCGCCAGCGTCATGCGGCAGGCGGAGAATCTGCACAACCTGGAGATTCCTGTGCTGTTGCCTGGGATCAAGCTGAACACCAGCCCGACTGACCATCGCCCGATGAAGGCGATGCAGCTCCAGCGCTGGGATGGCAAGAACTGGGTCCGCTTCGGCGGCCTGATCGAAGGCGCGAACGTTTGATCAGGGCAGCCTCTCCCATGCGCCGTTTGCATGGGAGAGGCCTGCCGGAACGTGCCCTTGCCATATCGCCCTATCGTGATAGCGACAGGCGGAGCGGCAAGAGCGTCTACGTCGTGGGTCGGGCGATATATTCGGCGGGTCCGGCGCGAGATCGCGCACAGGTTATTGCGCGATAGGCGAGCGTGATCGCTTGAACGTGATCTGGCGCGGCCCTGGCCGACCGCTTCCGGGAAGCGTATCGACGCGCTCAAGATACGGCGTACGGCGAGATGCCGGGAGCATATTCTCCGCCCTGGTTGCCCGGTCAGGCCCTTTGAGGCGGACGGTCGCTTCCCGCGGTTCCGGGATCCACCCTTGGCAACGAGAGGTGAACAATGGAAACGAACACCGATTCCGTTCAATGTGCCGGCGGCATCCTTGGCCAGCATCGCCACGTTTGCGCATTCTTCAACAGCTTCGAGGAGGAACACAAAGTACTCCAGTCGTTCTACAGGGAAGGGTTCGAGCGGGGAGATAAGGCGTTTCATATCGTGGACCCCGATCGCTGGGAGGATCATTTCCAACGGCTGGCCGAGGCCGGCATCGATGTCGGGAAGGCGGTGGGCACCGGCCAGCTCGAGGTACGACGGTGGGAGGATGCCTACCTGCGCGGGAACCGATTTGACCAGGAAGCGATGCTGGCCCTGATCGAAGAAGTTCTGCAAACGGCGGCGGCTTCAGGGTATTCGCTGACCCGATTGGTGGGGGGCACCGCATGGGCAATGCTCGACAAGCCAGGCGTGGAAGATCTGGTTGAATACGAGACGCGCCTGAACTACGTGCTCGCAAAGTATAACGACCCGGTGATTTGCACGTATGATCTTTCGAAGTTCAACGCCAGCGTTGTGATGGATATCATGCGGACGCATCCGCTCGTTATTATCGGCGGGATATTGCAGGAGAATCCGTTCTTCGTGCCTCCCGACCAGTTCCTGCTCGAACTTCAGGAACGGCGCCGGTCCACGCGAACACACTAATTGCGCAATGATTGCGATCCGATGGCTCTCGATACCGACGCCTCGCGACTACGGTTGGCGCTCAGAGACCTGGTGGCACTCTCTAGCATTCCCGCCGTGTGGGTCGGGAAAGCACCCGGGACTGTCGGGGCCGAGTTTGTCGACATGTTGGTCGACTCATTGCATCTTGACTTCGCCTTCGTGCGTCTGTGCAGCCCCAACGGAGGCGCTGCGGTAGAGGTCAGGCGGGGAAACGCCTGGCATGCGTTTCCGCAATGGCTGCAGCAATACCTTGAGGTCAACGGCCGATTGTCCCAGCGGGAAATTGTTCGGACAATTGACGACGGTATGCAGGGAAGTTGTGGCATCGTCATCCCCATCGGCATCGACGCCGAGGGCGGTCTTGTAGCGGCGGCGAGCAGCCGCCCCGATTTTCCCAGCGAAATTGATGGACTGCTGCTGTCCGTCGCAGCGAATCATGCCGCAACGGCATTTCGGATGGCCCGCCTCGTCGATGGTCATCGGCGCGCCGAAGCAGCGTTGCGCGAGAGCGAGCAGGAGCTGCGGAAAGCCCGTGACGAACTCGAGACGAAAGTGGCGGAACGGACTGCCGAGTTGCAGCGCAGCGAAGCTTATTTGGCCGAAGCCCAGAGGCTGAGCCACGTCGGCAGCTTCGGCTGGGATGTTTGCAGTGGCAAACTCTTCTGGTCGGCGGAAACTTATCGTATCTTTGAATGCGACCCGGCGGATCCACTGACCGTAGCAGTACTGTTCCGGAAGATTCATCCGCAAGACAGGGTGCGGGTTCAGCAGACAATCGATTGCGCAGTGCAAGAAAAGGCAGATCTCGATTTTGAGTACCGGCTCTTGATGCCCGGGGAAAGACTCAAGAGCGTACATGTCGTGGGTCATCCCGTTTTCGACGAATCCGGCAATCTGGTCGAATTCGCCGGGACCGTCATGGATGTGACCGAGCGCCGGCGTGCCGAGGACGAGCGGCAGGCTCTGGCGCACGCGAATCGCATCACGACCATGGGGCAGCTCACGGCCTCGATCGCCCATGAGATCAATCAGCCGATCGCCGCGATGGTGATAGACGGTGACTCCGGTTTGCGCTGGCTGGACAAGCAACCGCCGGACCTGGAAGAAATTCGGGCGATTTTCGGCCGCATCGTAAAGGTCGGAACACAGGCGGGTGACGTCATTGGCCGCATCAGGGCACTGATTGCGAAGGCGCCGCCGCGGAAAGACCGGCTCGATATCAACAATACGATCAGCGACGTCATCTCCGTGACGCGTACCGAAATGCAAAGGAATGGCGTATCCCTGCAGATCAAGCTTGCGCCGGACCTGCCGCTGGTTCAGGGCGATCGAGTGCAATTGCAACAGGTAATGCTCAACCTGATTCTCAATGCCATCCAGGCCATGGGCGGTGTCAGGGACGGGACGCGTGAGTTGCTGATTTGCACCGGGAAGGCCGAACCGGCTGGCGTGATCGTCGCGGTGCAAGATACGGGTCCGGGCCTTGACCCGGAGGCATTGCACCGGCTGTTCGAGGCATTCTACACGACCAAGCCCGACGGCATGGGAATGGGCCTCGCGATTTGCCGTTCGATCATCGAGGATCACGGAGGACGCGTGCGGGCGAGCGCAAATCGGCCGCGTGGCGCCGTTTTCGAATTCGCCCTGCCCACGGACCAGGGTCAGACGGCTGTTCCCGAGCTCGCCGGCCAGATGTCAGCCTGGGCCACACTACTCCGGGTTGAACTGCCGTAATCCGGTCGAAAGGTGCGCGCGGCGCCGCCAGCGTCCACGTCGCGGCCCTCACACGCGCTGACCTAGCGACCTGTCAGCCCATGCCGCGAAACATCGCGCTGGCGCCAGGGCTATCGTTCTGACGCTCCACGCCCATCTCATGCACGCCGTTCATCGCCGCGTGGCCACACGTCATTCGCTTCCCCAAGGTCACGCCCCGACATTCGGCACGCAGCAGGGCCAGGGATGGAGGGCAAGCGGTGAAACGTCGTCTCATGATCGCTGGAGTGAGCGTGGCGGCCGTGCTGGGCGGCGCTGCCGCCTGGTACGCGCACCCCGCGCACAGCGCGCCGGAGCCGGCGGCGCCTCCGCCCGTGCCGGTGGTCGCACAGAAGGTGCGGGTCTCCGGCATTCCGATCGTGCTGACGGGGATCGGAACAGTGACCGCTTATAATGTGGTCAACGTCCATGCCCAGGTGACCGGAACCATCGACAAGATCGGCTTCGTCGAAGGACAAACGGTGCATCCGGGCAGCCTGATCGCGCAGCTCGATCCACGGCCGTTCCAGGCGGCGTTGCAGCAGGCCGAAGCCGCGCTGGCACGCGACACCGCGCATCTGGCCAATGCGCGCGCCAATCTGGCCCGTTACACTCCGCTGCTGAAGCAAGGCTACGCCACGGCGCAGCAGGTCGACGACCAGTCCTCACAGGTCAACCAGTACGAGGCCGCGATCGCCAGCGACAAGGCGGCGATCTTCAACGCCGAGACGCAGCTTGGCTACACCACGATTACCTCGCCGATTAACGGCGTCACCGGTATCCAGTACGTCGATATCGGCAACATCGTGCAGCCCAGCACCGCCACGCCAATCGTCACCATCACTCAGATCCAGCCGATTTCCGTGGTGTTCACTCTGCCGCAAAGCGACCTGCCGCGCGTACAGGCGGCGATGGCCCGCGGTCCGTTGCACGTGATCGCCTATGGCCAGGACGGCCACACCAAACTGGACGAGGGCACGCTGCTACTGGTCAACAACATGGTCAGTTCAGGTTCCGGCACCATCCAGCTCAAGGCCACGTTTCCCAACCCCAAGCGAACCTTGTGGCCCGGCGAATTCGTCAATGTGCGCCTGGTCATCGGCCAACTGTCGCATGCCGTCTCTGTGCCGATAGCTGCGCTGGAGCAGGCCCAGCATGGCGCGCTGGTTTACGTCGTGACGCATAACGGCACGGCGCAGGAGCGAGCGGTGACGGTGGGCGAAACGTTGGACGGAAGCGCCGTCATCGAGAAGGGCCTGCAACCGGGTGATACCGTGGTGACAGAAGGTCAATACGACCTGACCGATGGCACCAAGGTGGTGCGGGTGCCTGCCGGCGATCCGCATGTGCAGAACTCCACGCCAGCAAGCCAGGGAATGCTCGAATGAGCCTCTCATCAGGTTTCATCAAACGGCCGATCGCCACCTCTCTGCTGATCGTGGCAATCGTCTTGCTTGGTTCGGTGGCGTACACAATGCTGCCGGTCGCCGCGCTGCCGAACGTGGCCTTTCCGACCATTTCGGTGACGGCAGAACTGCCCGGCGCTGATCCGCAGACGATGGCGTCCTCTGTGGCGACGCCGCTGGAAAAGCAGTTCGGCGAGATTCCCTATCTGACGCAGATGACTTCGACGAGCTCCACCGGCTACACGTCGATCGTCCTGCAGTTCGCCCTCAGCGACAATATCAATGCCGCCGCACAACTCGTGCAGACGGCGATCAACGCCGCCGCGGGGCAGTTGCCGAAGGATATGCCGTCGCCGCCGACCTATCACGAGACCAATCCGGCCGATGCACCCATCCTGGTGCTGGGGCTGACGTCCAAAACGCTGCCGATCACCACGGTCGACGACTATGCCGAGAGCATCATTGCGCAAAAACTGTCTCAGGTGGCCGGCGTCGGTCTGGTGAACATCGGCGGCGAGCAACATCCTGCGATTCGCATCGAGTTCAATCCGGCGCAACTCGCCAAATACGGTTTGGATCTGGAAGATGTACGAAACGCGTTGACCAATGTCAGCGTCGACCAGCCAAAGGGCAATCTGTACGGCGCCCAACGTGCCGTTACGCTGCAGACCAACGACCAGATCCTGACGACCAAGGGTTGGGACAATCAGATCATTGCCTATCGGGATGGCGGGCCGATCCGCGTGCGGGATGTCGGCAAGGCTGTCGTCGGACCGCAGGACATCACGTTGCGCGGCTGGGTCAACCTGCACCGCGGCATTGTCCTGGCAATCCAGCGGCTGCCGGGCGCCAACGTCATCAGCACGGTGCAGGCGGTGAAAGCGGCGCTGCACCGCATCCAGACGTCCATCCCGCCGGCGATCAAGATTTCGATCCTCTCCGACCGTACCATCACCATCCGCGCCGCGGTTGCCGACGTGCAAACCGACTTGCTCATCACCATCGGCCTGGTCGTTGGCGTCATCTTCTTGTTCCTCCGCAGCGTGCGGGCGACGCTGATACCGGCGGTGGCTGTGCCGGTCTCCATCATCGGCACTTTCGGTGTGATGTATGAACTGGGTTACAGCCTCGATAACCTGTCGCTGATGGGGCTGTCGATCGCGGTCGGCTTTGTAGTGGATGACGCCATCGTGATGGTGGAGAACATCGCCCGCCACATCGAGATGGGCAAAACCCCGATGCAGGCGGCGTTGGATGGTGCGGGCGAGATCGGCTTCACCATCCTGTCGATCTCCATTTCGCTGGTCGCCGTGTTCATCCCGCTGCTGCTGATGAGCGGCATGGTCGGCCGCATGTTCGAGGAATTCGGCGTCACCGTCACCGTCGCCATTGGCGTGTCGCTGCTGGTCTCGCTGACCTTGACGCCGATGATGGGCGCCCGCCTGCTGCAAGCAGAGCATCCGGACCAGGTCGGCTGGGTCTCGCGCGCGCTGGAGCGTGGGTTCGATGGCCTGCTGGCGGTCTACGACCGTGCTCTGGTCGTCGCGCTGCGGCATCGCTTCATCACGCTGATGGCGATGCTGGCCACCATCGCTGTCACCGCCTGGCTGTTTATCATCATCCCCAAGGGGTTTTTCCCACAGGAAGACACCGGCCTGATCCTGGGCGTCACCGATGCGGCGCAGGATATTTCCCCCGGCGGCATGGCGGCGTTGCAATCGCGCGTGTTGGCAGCGGTGAAAGCCGACCCGGCGGTGGAATCGGTCGGCGGCTATATCGGCGCGGGCGGCGCCACCTCGACCGAGAACCAGGGCCGCATCTTCATCGCGCTGAAGCCGAAATCCCAGCGCCCGCCGATCGACCAGGTGATGGCGCGGCTCGATCGCGAGACACATGATATCGCCGGCATCCACCTGTACATGCAGGCGGTACAGGACATCAATATCGGCGGCCGGCTGACGGCAACCGAGTACCAATACACGCTGACCGACGTGGACCTGAGCGAGCTGAACAAGTGGGGGCCGATCATTGAAAATGCGCTGGCGAAACTGCCGCAGCTCGCCGACGTGACCAGCGACCAGCAATCCTCCGCGCCCCAGCTGACGCTGACGATCAACCGGGATGTGGCATCACGGCTGGGCATCACCGCGTCGCAGATCGACTCGGTGCTGTACGACGCCTTCGGCCAGCGTCCGATTGCACAGCTTTATACCAGCCTGAACCAATATTACGTCATTATGGAGGTGAACCCGAAACTGCAGCTTGGTCCCGACGCGCTGCAACGGATCTATGTGCGGTCGCAGACCAACGGCATGGTGCCGCTGAGCGAGCTGGTCACCCCACATACCACGGTCGCGCCGCTGTCGGTGAATCATCAGGGCCAGTTCCCGTCCGTTACGATCAGCTTCAACCTCAAGCCGAACATGCCGCTGGGCACGGCCGTCTCCGCCATCCAAAAGGAGATGGCGCGCCTGCATGTTCCGCCGACGATCAGCGCCAGCTTCCAGGGCAATGCCCAGGCGTTCCAGAAGTCGCTCAGCAGTACACCGATCCTGATCCTGGCCGCATTGGTGGCGGTCTACATCATCCTGGGGATGCTGTACGAGAACACGATCCATCCGTTGACCATCATCTCCACGCTGCCGGCGGCGGGAGCCGGCGCGCTGGTCACGTTGCTGCTGTGCGGCTTCGACCTGGATGTGATCGGCATGCTGGCCATCATCCTGCTGATCGGCATCGTGAAAAAGAACGGCATCATGCTGGTGGATTTCGCGCTGGAGGAGGAGCGGCTGCATGGCGCGACGCCAGAGCAATCCATCTACCAAGCGTGCCGCCTGCGGTTCCGCCCGATCCTGATGACGACGATGTGCGCGTTGCTCGGCAGCCTGCCGCTGATGCTGAGCAATGGCACCGGCTCGGAACTGCGTCAGCCGCTGGGTTACGCCATGGCCGGCGGGCTGGTCGTGTCACAAGTGCTGACATTGTTCACGACGCCGGTCGTCTACATCTACATGGACAAGCTCTCGCATCTGCTGTCGCGCGGCAAAGCGGAGCAACGCGTCGCGGTCCCGGCGGAATGAGCCACGCAGTGCTGGAGGTCCTTAGCGAGCCGGGCGGCATTGTCAACTTAAGCAGTCGTCGTCGATCTTGAACTGAAGAGGAGAATCGTCGATGTGATTAGGCCGCCATTTTGGCACACGTCTCCTGCTGCCAAACCCTGAATGCCATGGCACGTGAGGTGCGGTAGCGGTCGGCATCCATTCGATGGCGTGGTGGATGGAAGTGTCCATAGATGAA
>DATKPQ010000141.1:0-47894 GCA_035523995.1 Acetobacteraceae bacterium
CCCGTCCCGCTCCGGCTTGAAGGTGCGGTAGTTGATGGTCTCGGGCTTCTTGATCTCGCCATAGGACCAGGAGCGGATTTGCTCCGGGCTGGCGATGTTGATGCGAATCTGGTCGAAGGTCAGGGACTGACCGGTCTGACCGAGGATCTTCATCAGTTCGTTCATGCGTTTTGTACCCTTTGTAAGGGAAGCATCGCCTCCCCCTCCCCTTCTGGGAGGGGGCTGGGGGGAGGCGCCGCGACGCGAGTCACGTTTCGCCCTCCCCCCAACCCCCTCCCGCTAAGGGGAGGGCGAGTCATGGTTTGTCAGGCCGCGTTGCGCGTATCCAGATCGACGTTCAGGCCAAGCGACTTCAGTTCCTTCACCAGCACGTTGAAGCTCTCCGGCACCCCCGCCTCGAAATTATCTTGCTCGCGCACGATCGCTTCGTAGACCTTGGTGCGGCCGGACACGTCGTCCGACTTCACGGTCAGCATCTCCTGCAAGGTGTAAGCGGCGCCGTAGGCTTCCAGCGCCCACACCTCCATCTCGCCGAAGCGCTGGCCGCCGAACTGCGCCTTGCCGCCCAGCGGCTGCTGCGTCACCAGCGAGTATGGCCCGATCGAACGCGCGTGGATCTTGTCGTCCACCAGGTGGTGCAGCTTCAGCATGTAGATATAGCCCACCGTCACCTTACGCTCGAACGGCTCGCCGGTGCGGCCATCAACCAGCGTCACCTGGCCCGACGTATCCAGCCCCGCCTTTTGCAGCATGCCCTCGATGTCCGACATCCGAGCGCCATCGAACACCGGGGTGGCGATCGGCACGCCCTTCATCAGGTTCTGGCACAGCTCGATCAGCTGGTCCGTGTCCAGGTTGGCGATCTGCTGACCGTAAACCTCCTCGCCGTAGACGTCGCGCAGCTTCTCCAGCAACGCCTCGCGCTGCGCTCCGGTGCGGCGGTATTGCTCCACCAGATCACCGATCTGCCGCCCCAGGGCAGCGCAGGCCCAGCCCAGATGGGTCTCCAGGATCTGCCCCACGTTCATGCGCGACGGCACACCCAGCGGGTTCAGCACCAGATCGACCGGCGTCCCGTCCTCAAGGAACGGAATATCCTCCACCGGCACCACGCGCGACACCACGCCCTTGTTGCCGTGGCGGCCGGCCATCTTGTCGCCGGGCTGCAGCTTGCGCTTCACCGCGATGAAAACTTTTACCATTTTCATCACGCCGGGCGGCAGCTCATCGCCGCGCTGCAGCTTCTCAACTTTCGAATCGAACCGCGCCTGCAACCGGCCGACGGCGGCGTCGAATTCCCGCTTCAGCGTCTCGATCTCCGCCATGACGGCATCGTCCTGCACGCCGATATGGCGCCACGACCCGCGCGGATTCTCGTTCAGCACTTCGTCGGTGATGGCCGTGCCGGCCTTGATGCCCTTGAACCCGCCGGACGCCTTGCGCCCGAGCAACTTCTCACGCAGCCGGTTGAGGAACGAACGCTCCTGGATCGCCTTCTCGTCGTCGCGGTCCTTGGCCAGGCGTTCGATCTCGGCACGCTCGATCGCCATGGCGCGTTCGTCCTTGTCCACGCCACGCCGACTGAACACGCGCACATCCACCACCGTGCCGGTGACCCCCGGCGGCAGCTTCAGCGACGTATCGCGCACGTCCGACGCCTTCTCACCGAAGATCGCGCGCAGCAGTTTTTCTTCCGGCGTCATCGGGCTTTCGCCCTTCGGCGTGACCTTGCCCACCAGGATGTCGCCCGGATTCACCTCCGCACCGATATAGACGATGCCGGCCTCGTCGAGGTTCTTCAGCGCCTCTTCTCCCACATTCGGGATGTCGCGCGTGATTTCCTCCTGGCCCAGCTTGGTATCCCGCGCCATCACCTCGAATTCCTCGATGTGAATGGACGTGAACACGTCGTCGCGGGCGATACGCTCGCTGATCAGGATGGAGTCTTCGAAATTGTAGCCGTTCCACGGCATGAATGCGACCAGCACGTTCCGTCCCAGCGCCAGCTCGCCCAGTTCGGTGGAAGGCCCGTCGGCGATGATCTCGCCCTCGCCAACGCGGTCGCCCACCTTCACCAGCGGACGCTGGTTGATGCACGTGCTCTGATTGCTCCGCTGGAACTTGCGCAGCCGATAGATATCGACGCCCTTCGTCGTGCCGTCCTCATTGGTCGCACGCACGACGATACGGGCGCCGTCGATCTGGTCGACGATGCCGGGCCGCCGCGCCACGATGGTCGCGCCGGAATCGCGCGCCACCGCCAGTTCCATGCCGGTGCCTACCAGCGGCGCATCCGCCCGGATCAGTGGCACCGCCTGGCGCTGCATGTTGGAGCCCATCAGAGCGCGGTTGGCGTCGTCGTTCTCCAGGAACGGGATCAGCGCCGCCGCGACCGACACCAACTGCCGCGGCGAGACGTCCACCGCGGTAACATCGGTCGGCTTCACCAGCCGGAAATCGCCCTGCCTGCGCACCGAGATCAGGTCCTCGGTGAAGCGCCCCTCGGCATCCTTCGGCGCGTCGGCCTGGGCGACGACCAGCTTCTCCTCCTCCATCGCGGAGAGGTAACGCCATTCGTCGGTGACCTGGCCGTCCTCCACCATGCGGTACGGCGTCTCGATGAAGCCGTACTTGTTCACCTTGGCATAGGTGGCCAGCGAGTTGATCAGGCCGATATTCGGTCCTTCCGGCGTCTCGATCGGGCAGATGCGGCCGTAATGCGTCGGGTGCACGTCGCGCACTTCGAAGCCGGCGCGCTCGCGCGTCAGGCCGCCAGGACCAAGCGCGGAGAGGCGGCGCTTGTGCGTCACCTCGGACAGCGGATTGGTCTGGTCCATGAACTGGCTGAGCTGGCTGGACCCGAAGAATTCCCGAACAGCCGCCGCGGCCGGCTTGGCATTGATCAGGTCGTGCGGCATCACCGTGTCGATATCGACCGATCCCATGCGCTCGCGGATCGCACGCTCCATCCGCAGCAGGCCGACACGATACTGATTTTCCATCAGCTCGCCAACGGACCGGACGCGCCGGTTGCCAAGGTTGTCGATGTCGTCGATCTGGCCGCGCCCGTCCTTCAATTCGACCAGCGTCTTCACGGTACGCAGCAGGTCGTTCTTGCGCAGGACGCGGACGGAATCGGGGACCTCGTCGCTGGAGATGCCAAGCCGCATATTCATCTTCACGCGACCCACCGCGGACAGATCGTAACGGTCGGCGTCAAAGAACAAACCGCGGAACAGGGCCTCGGCGGTCTCCGCAGTGGGCGGCTCGCCGGGACGCATGACACGATAGATGTCGATCAACGCATCGTCGCGGTTGGTGTTCTTGTCTACCGCGAGCGTGTTGCGCATCCACGGGCCGTTTGCCTGGTCGATGGCCAGCGTCGGCAACTTGGTGACGCCGGCATCTTCCAGCGCGGTCAGCTTGGGCTCGGTAAGTTCCTCGCCGGCCTCGGCATAGATCTCGCCGGATTCCAGGTTCACCAGGTCCTCGGCGACAAAACGGCCCAGCAGGTCGGCGCGCCCGATCAGCACTTCCTTGGTGGTCTCGGCGATCTTGCGCGCCTGGCGGGCCGTCAGCTTGGCTTCGGCATCCGCGACCACTTCGCCGGTGGCGGCATCGACCAGCGGCTCCAGCAACTTCAGGCCGCGGAACGCATCCGGCTCGAACGGCCGCGCCCAGCCCTTCGGGGTGCGGTCGAACACCACCTGATTGTAGAAGAAATTCAGGATTTCTTCCTGGTCCATGCCGCGGACTTCGCCGGGCTCCAGCGCCTCACCCTTCGCGTTACGCGCGGCGCGCAGCGCTTCGGTGGCCTTGCCGTCCAGAGCGTACAACAGCGTGGTAACCGGCAGCTTCCGCTTGCGGTCGATGCGGACGTAAACCAGGTCCTTGCTGTCGAATTCGAAATCCAGCCAGGAACCGCGATACGGAATCACCCGCGCGGCAAACAGATACTTGCCGCTGCTGTGGGT
The DNA here is from genome assembly GCA_035523995.1 of Acetobacteraceae bacterium. Classification (GTDB taxonomy): domain Bacteria; phylum Pseudomonadota; class Alphaproteobacteria; order Acetobacterales; family Acetobacteraceae; genus JASHVB01. Next base: position 3,975 of record DATKPQ010000141.1, read on the forward strand.
CTTGCCCTTGTCGTGGTCGAAGAACACGCCTGGCGAGCGGTGCATCTGCGACACGATCACCCGCTCGGTGCCGTTGATGATGAACGTCCCGTTGTCCGTCATCAGCGGCATATCGCCCATATACACCGGTTGCTCTTTGATATCGCGGATCGAGCGCGCACCTGTGTCCTCGTCCACGTCCCAAACGATCAGGCGCAGCACGACCTTCAGCGGCGCGGCATAGGTCATGCCCCGCTGGATGCATTCCTCCACATCGTATTTCGGCTCTTCCAGTTCGTAATAGACGAACTCCAGCCGGCCACGGCCGGCGAAGTCGTCGATCGGGAAGACCGACTTGAAGACCTCTTGCAGGCCGGTATGCGTCCGGTTGTCCGGATTGACGTTCATCTGCAGGAACGCCTCGTAGCTGGCGCGCTGCACATCGATCAGGTTCGGCATCGGGGCCACTTCGGGTATGCGCCCGAAACTGCGACGAATCCGCTTGCGCCCGACAAAAGACCTGCTGATCGCGTTCATCGATTGACCTGCCCTGCTGTCTTCACGTACGACCCGTTAATCCCCGGCCGCCTGGGCATTTGTCGGGGGTCACCCCCGACAAGGCATAGAAAAACACAACCGGGACGGGAATCGGTCTGATTCCCGCCCGGTTCCAGCCTATGGAGGGCGGCACCACCCGACGGTGCGGCGCCACCCGGGAAAATTCGCTCCGGCGTGCTACTTGACCTCCACGGTAGCGCCCTGATCCTCGAGCATTTTGCGCAGCTTCGCCGCTTCGTCCTTGTTCACGCCCTCTTTCACGGTCTTGGGCGCGCCTTCCACCAGATCCTTGGCTTCCTTCAGCCCGAGGCCCGTGATGGTCCGGATCTCCTTGATCACATTGATCTTCTTGTCTCCGGCCTTGGCCAGGACGACGGTGAACTCGGTTTGCTCCTCGGCGGGGGCGGCAGCTGCGGCGGCCCCGCCGCCAGCCGCCGGCGCTGCCGCCACCGCGACGGGCGCAGCGGCAGACACGCCCCACTTGTCTTCCAGGAGCTTCGAGAGCTCGGCAGCCTCCAGTACCGTAAGGCTGGACAGCTCATCCACCAGCTTTTGCAGATCGGCCATGATCGTGTATCCCTAATCTAGACGTTGGTTGGTTCCATGCAAGCCGGGTACCCCGGCCATCTTCACGCTTGCGCGCAGGCGAGCCATGCGGTCACGGTCACGTGATCCCCGGGTCGATGAGTGGGTCCGGGCGCAAGCCCGGCCTTCACCCGTCGTGGCCGGACCTGATCCGGCCAGCAAGCCCGGGGGTATGCCCGCTAGGCGGCGGCCGCGCCCGCCTCGTCCCTCTTGGCGAAGGCCCCGAAGACACGCGCGAGTTGTCCGCCCGGGCCTTGCAACACGCCGGCGACGCGAGTCGCGGGGGTGGCGATCATCCCCACGATCCTGGCGCGTAGCGTGTCGATGCCCGGTAGCTCGGCAAGAGCCCGGACCCCATCCGCATTCAGCGTCTGGGCGCCGAGGGCACCGCCGATCAGCACGAACTTCTCGTTGGTCTTGGCGAACTCGACGGCCGCCTTGGCCACTGCCACCGGGTCCTGCGCCCAGGCGAGCGCGGTCGGTCCCTTCAGCAGGGGCTTGATGCCGTCGAATCGGGTCCCATCCAGGGCGAGGTTGGCGAGCCGGTTCTTCGCGACTTTGAAGGTCGCCCCCGCGGCACGCATTTTCCGGCGCAGATCGGTGGCCTCGGCGACCGTGAGACCCTGGTTGCGGGTCACGACGATCATCGAGGTGCCGGTCAGCGCCTCATGCAGCCCGGTGACGAACTGCCGCTTCTCCGTACGGTCCAAGTCTCGTCTCCAGTTGGCCGGGCGCTCAACGGCGCCGGGCCGGGTTGCCCATGGACCCCCACCGGCAAAGGTGGAGCCTCGGGCCAGGCCCGAGGGCTAGGGTCCGGTTCGCCTGTCACAGCAGGAACCACCAATCGCCAGGCTGATCGGGCCTGGTTGCTGGCTTCCCCGTCTCCCGTGCGCGGGCCTTGCGGCCAATTAAGCCCCTTGGACAAGAGCCCGCGGGGCACGAACGGTCTCGGACAGGTTCGGGAAGGTTTTCCCCCGGGCTGACCCGAGGATGACCCCCCTGCCCGCCCGCCCGGCGATGCGGCCGGACTGGCGTATGCGGAATTACCGTTCGCGCGGAGCCTCCGCTCCACGCGAAGCGCGGGCAGGTAGCCGAAAGCGGGGCGGGAGTCGAGGGGCTTGTGCGTCGCGGCAGAGATTTGGACGTCCCGATGGCAGACGAACATGCCATGTCATTGCGAGCGGGGTCATTGCGAGCGAGCCCACCGGCCGGCGCGGCCGACCCGCAACTGGATGAAATCGCAGCGGACCGAAGGGGTTCCCCCTCCCCCGTGGGTTTGGGCCGCGAAGCGGACCAAGGTTAGGGGGAGGCGCGGCGCTGCCTCTTGTTAGGCGTTGCGGCGGCGAACAATCTCCCCCATGCGAGCACATGGCGCGCGCGCAATTCAAGGTTCGCTTGCCACAGTCCCACATACTTGCCTCAGACCCGCACATGATCGTGTGTCATCGCGGATCGTCAGTCCCTGTCCCACATTTCGTTGAACCTATCCGCCGCCGCGTCGTTCTACGTCCGGTCATCCACTGAGCGGGGGAGCAATAGCTATGTGGAAATCAATCGCCCTGGCGGCCGTATTGCTCGGCTGTCCCTTGGCCACCGCGCAGACGACAGTGCCTGACGGAATGCCGCCCGGGGTGGCTACTTCTCAACTTTCCGATGTGACCATCCAGAAGGCAGGGCGTGCATTGCGCAATGTCGCGCAAATCAAGATGGATTATTCGCAGCGGCTTCAGTCCGTGCAGGATCCCGGGACACGCCAACAACTGGTCAACGAAGCGAAGGGACAGCAGATCCAGGCCGTGGAGGCCCAGGGGCTATCGGTACAGCAATATGACCAGGTGATGCAGATCGCGCAGGCGAATCCGGCGGTGAAGCAGCGCTTGCTATCCGCCGCAGGGGCGCAATAGGGCGCCAACGGCCAGCTGGCGCGACAACAGCCGCGCCAGCCGGGGTTATCGCGATCCTGCGGGGGTCGCTGGCACCATGGCGGCAGTCATACCTGGCCCCAGCTCGACCGTCTGCCGGCTTCGTTTTGGCAACAGCAGTGACCCCGCCAGGCAGTATCAAGCTTGTCGGTTTATCGATAGCGGGTGCCTCGTGCCCTCGAAACCGACCAATAAAAGGAACCCGCACCTCATTTGGATTCATGGTCGGAGCGGCGGGATTTGAACCCACGACCCCCAGTCCCCCAGGCTGCGCCGGGGCCGAAACGGGTTTCTAACCTGGGGTAGCACGCGATTACAGCGGATCGCATAAACCCGTTGAAACCGGGCACTCGCGGCACCATACCTTCAGTATCCGTCTATCCGGCATTATCGCGGGGTAGCACCGGATTGCTACCCCGCCGCTACCCCCGTGCTACCCCTGCCCCGGAGAGACCATGCCCGCTGTCGAATTGAACGGCCGCACCGCGCCCGGCCTCGCGTGCCCGCCCGGCGCCAAGGAAATCGTCTATTGGTCGGATGAATTACCAGGCTTCGGCCTTCGCTGCCGTGACAGTGGCGTGCGCACGTGGTGCGTCCAGTACCGCACGAAGGTAGGCGAGATGCGCAAGCACACGCTGGGCAATCCGCAAACCGTGCCGTTCGCCAAGGCGCACAAGGAAGCGGCGCGTTTGCTGGCGGCCGTGAAGCTAGGCAACGACCCGGGCGCGGAGGCGAAGCGGGCGCGCGGCGCAATCCAGATCGCCGATCTGGTGACAAGCTACCTCGCGCACCAGAAGCCGCGCATGAAGCCGCGCAGCTATGTCGAGTTAGACCGGCACGTGCAAAAGCATCTGAAGCCGCTGCATGCCCGCAAAGCCGGCAGCGTGTCGCAGCGTGACGTTGTGGAGCTATTGCAGGGCTTGGCGAAGCCGGCACCGGCAGCCGCACCAGCGGCGCGACCTCATGCCGTCAGCACCGCGCCCGACGCCAAGGCTGCGCCAGCGAAGGCGAAACGCCGGCGGCCTGCCGGCGGCCCGGTCACAGCAAACCGCGTGCGCGCCAGCCTGTCGGCAATGTTTGCGTGGGGTATGAAGGCCGGACTTGTCAGCGCAAACCCGGTAGCGGCGACGTTCAAGCCGACAGAGGAGAGGCCGCGCGAGCGAGTGTTGACGGATGGCGAGTTGGCACTGATCTGGCGCTGCACCGGCACCGAAGCCGATTATGACCGCATCGTGCGGCTGCTGCTGTTGACAGGATCGCGGCGCGAGGAAATCGCAGGCATCGCAGATAGCGAGGTGGCTCGGCACCAGGACGGCACGGCAACCTGGATCCTCCCTTCGGAGCGCAGCAAGAACCACCTGCCGCATGAATTGGTGCTACCGCGCATGGCTGCCGATCTGTTGCCCGCGCTGCGCCAGAATGACGAAGGGCAGCCGCGGGCGCTGCTGTTTGGCGAAGGTGACGGGCCGTTCTCCGGATGGTCGCGCTGCAAGGAACGGCTGGACGGCCGCATTGCCAAGGCGAATGGCGGCAACGCGATCCCGCCATGGGTGCTGCATGATCTACGCCGGACGTTCGTCACGCGGCTGAACGACATGGGCGTGGAACCGCACGTGATTGAAGCGCTCGTCAACCACGCCAGCGGCAGCGCCAAGGCGGGCGTAGCGGGCATCTACAACCGATCGACCTACGCGACGCCGAAGCGCGCGGCACTGGTGCTGTGGTGCGATCACGTGGCGAAGCTGGTGAAGCCAGCACCGGCAAACCAGGGTGCTGCCGCTGCGGCCAACGTGGTGCCTCTGCGGCTGGCCGGCTGATGGCAACGAAGCGGGACACGGAACGCGCCCGGGAACGACGCGCCCGTGCGGAATGGCTTAAAGCCGAGTTGAACGTACGGCATGCCGCTGCCCCTGATGAATACCTGGCAGGGCACCCGAAGCCACCTGACCCGCTGCCGTTTCCAGCCGTGACGTTCGTCACTGCTGCGCCAAGTCGGCAGCGCCGCAAGCATCGCGCGACAGGCAAACCCGTGGGGCATCCCGTCAACGATGATGCCCCGCTGGCGCGCGGCGTTCACGGTGTCACGGCAGCATTCGACGTAGATCAGGATGCCGCGGTCCGGACTGTTGCCGAGTTTATTGAGGATACAAGCAACGTCAGCACCAAGGCAGCGCGGGCGCGGGTGCGACGTGCGGTGCAAAAGAGCGACTGACCGGGGCGGGGCTATTATTAGGCCAGCCTGCAATTTGGGTGGGGTTGCGAGCGGCAGATCGACATTGATATTTACGGTGTCCGTAGACATACCGGAGTGCGGACATGACTAGATGCAACACCACGATAGCCGACGACGAAGACGACGTGCTGCCTCCCGCGGAGGTGGCGCGCAAGCTGGGCGTACACGAAATCACATTGCTGCGGATGCGCAAGTTGGCTGATGCCGGCGGCCTGCCGTTCGTGCGCCTGAGCGCAAACCGCGTCGGCTATGTTCGCCGCGACGTGCGAGCTTTCCTTGCCGCGCGCCGCGTCGGCGAGGTGGCGAAAGCTGCTGCCTAAAACAGTGAGGCGCCAGCGGATCGACCAAATCCGCCAGCGCCTCGACACGCAACCGCGACGTGGGGAGGAACGCCGCCATGAAAGTTTGCACTCATGATACATACGACGCCCACCGGGTCGGTTCAACCAAATCCCGCCGGCCAACTGATCCCCGATATGGATCAGGCAAGGCTACACCTCGCCACACTCGACCCTGATCCTGCTGCAACGTGGGGTTTTCGCACCTGCGACGACCGCGGTGACGATCTGCGCCTGGCAGTGCGCGCGTACGGCACGCTGGACTCTGGCGTGCGGCAAAGCAAAGACCCGGCGAAGCATGGCAAGCCGTGTCGGCCGGCAAGTCTATTGCGTTTCATGCAGCCCCGTGGCGCTGGCGTGTTCGTTACCGTGAACGCGCTGGACGGCCAGGGACAGCGCAAGGCGAACGTGACCGCGATCCGCGCCTTGTTTGCAGACGCAGACGATCGTCCTGCAACGGAGCATCTTTTCAGGTTTATAGAACGAACGAGGCTAACTCCCACGGTGCTTGTCGCAAGCGGCGGCGTGCATGACGGCACGGACAAGCTGCATGCGTACTGGCGGATCAAGGGCTGCCCCGTCGCTCAATCCATGGACGCACAGCGGTTGCTCGCGTCTCGCGCCGGTACTGATCCGGCGGTAGCAGACCCCGGCCGCGTGATGCGTCTCGCGGGCTTCTGGCATCTGAAGCGCGAACCACGGCAGACGCGCATCGTTGAGATCAATCCTGGCATCGAGTATGAGTTCGGCGAGTTCGTCACACGCACCAAAGCCGAGCCGCAGATTGTCGATTTCAAGAACAAGGCACCGCGCGGCAGCCGATCGACGGCAAACCATCCAGGACACAGCGGCATCAGCGCGGAACCGACTGCGCGCCTTCGGGTGCTGCTGGACAAGCACGGCGGGCTGATAACGCCAGCCGTGCGGATGCTGCTGCGCGAAGCGATGGCACCGACTGACGGCCGGCCGGGCAATCGACACGCGTCTATGGTTGCCGCGGTTGCGCGCACCATGCAGGCCGGATGGCCTGATGCAGATATCCGCGCGCTGGTGCTCCCGATCGTCAACGGCGAATGGGGCGGCGAGGATCGCAGTGCACGGCTCGAAAACATCATCGCATGGACACGTGAGCAAGAGAGCGCGGCCATTGCTGCAATGCCTGCAAGCCCGCTTTCCCAAGTCTTCGCCAAGGCAGCACGTGCGCGAGGTGCAGCATGAGCGACACTACAGTAGTAGCGGCCGTATCTGACGATCCGGACGCACTGTATCGCGGGTTTCGTGCTCGCGCTGCTGCACTACCTGTCGGTTCGGTCGGGGCTGCTGATGCGCTGACTGCCGACATTGCGGCTTCAGCCGTGTCAGAGACGACGTTCAAACCGCTTGCCGCAGCAATCGCGAAGACGACGGATTTGGATAAGGACGCACTCTATAAGCGAATGACGAAGGCGCGTGGAACGTATCAGGCTGCGGCTGACGATAGTGGCAGCGGGGACGGCGAAACGGCGCTGACGGCGGCCGTGAAGCCGAAGCCGCTTGCTACCGCACTCGATGCAATCAAGTTGGTGGTGCGTCGGCAAGTGTGGTGCAGCGATGCAGCGGCGGACGCGATCGTGCTGTGGATCGCGGGAACGTACGGATACAATGCTGCCGACGTATTTCCGAGGCTTGCTATAACGTCGGAAATGCGCCGCTGCGGCAAAAGCACGTTGCTTGGCACGATTGCGCACCTCGCTTTCGACTCCGAGATGGCAGATAACATCAGCCCCGCGGCCATGTTCCGCATGATCGCGGCGAAATCAATGACGTTGTTGATTGACGAATTAGACTCGTTTGGAAAAGAGGATAGCGGCCTTCGTAATATCCTGAACGCGGGGTATGCGAGAAATGGCGCGGTCAAGCGTGTGGAACCGACGCCAGACGGCAAGAGCTACGTCGTTACGAATTTCCCATGCTTCGCCCCGGTCGTAATCGCGGGCATTGGCGGCTTGCCTGATACCGTCATCGACCGCAGCATCGTGATCCGGTTGCAGCGCGCACCGCGGGCAGACACGTCACGACAACGGCACCTGCGATTGCGCGAGTTGGTGCGGTATCGTGTCGCAGTGGTTCCGCATCTGCTTGCGCACGCAGACGCAATCACGGCGGCAATCGAGACAGGTGCCGTAAACCTACCGAACGGCTTGAATGATCGCGCGCTTGACAACTGGGATGCGTTGCTTGCCGTGGCGGAACTAGCGGCCGGCATGTGGCCGGCACGTGCGATGCAGGCTGCCGCGATCCTTTCCGGCACAACGGACGAACCGCACGGCCTGGTGGAAAAGCTGTTGCAGGACATCCGGGAGATCGTCGAAGCGCCGCGCCGGCACGCGCTCAATCAGTGGCGCGAGTGGATTGCTCAAGGCAGCAAGCAACCGTGGCCGGGTCGGGCTACACAGCAGCAATGGCCGGCAGTGATCCGCACGTGCGATCTGATGCAACGGCTGCTGGAAATGACGCACCGCCCCTGGCAAGAGGCAAACCGCGGCCGACCAATCACAGAGCGATGGCTTGCCGACAGGCTGCGCGGTCTTGGCGTGGCACCGGACCGCGGGCGCGTGCTGCCTTGGGGTTTCGACGTGAACGGCGAACCCGCGCCGCTGGCGCAGGGCGCCCCGGCGCGGTCAAAGCTGCCGATGGCGCGGACCTATGCCATCGCGGACCTGCGGGCGGCGTGGAAGAGATGCCTGTGATGAAAAATACAACGCAGTGGAAAATGGGCGCAGTGCCAGCCGGCCGGTTTCGCATAGTGGGGGGTATATCCCCCCGCAAACCGTCACAACCGTCACAGGCGCCGGAAAAGCGAGTCGCACCAAGGGCTTGCGCTGTGACGGTTTGCGTCGCGCCCCTCGTTTTCTGGCACGATCGAACCGTCACGGGCGGCCGGGAGTACGTGCCGCGTGTGCCGGGTGTGACGGTTGTGACGCTTTCCCGGAAGGGTATACCCCCCGATCGCAATTCAAGCTGCGTATCCTTTACTATAGTAGGGGAAATCGGATGAGCGCCAAGGACGACGGCGACAAGCCAAGCTTCACCATGTCGAGGCGCGTCCGGCTTCGCCTGCATAACCCCCGGACTCTCAGGGCTGCGCATGCGCGGGCGGCGAGGGCTGGCCCCCGGCACGGCATCCCCCACGCCGAAATATTACCCATGGTTCCTCTGGATGCAGATGAATTGGAACTCGAAGTACTACGGCGTGATTTTATTGAGGCACCCGCTCCCATTGATGCACCCGCTGGGTGGGCACACGCCACTGTCGGCTACGTTGATCCGCGCATTGCCCACTATAAACAGGAGGAAAGGCTGGGATACGCTCGTAGTGTGCCAGGTTGTGGTCGCCTAATTGCGGGTGAGGTGAACGGCGTTGATATACGCTGGGTCGGCCGTCTGCTTCGCCGCAACCCCAGCGGTAAGCCGGCCTTGCACCAACTTGTCGATCTGGACGGCCGACCAATAGATTTCAGGGGCGGCGAGCGAGCATGCAGATTTCTTAACGAGATCGCGGGCGATCCCTGGGGCTGGCAATGGAGCCCGGCGATTGCTGGCAGCGACGGGCATCTCAGCGGCCTATGGACGTTTCACGTCAATGATCCGGATTGGGATGAAAACGAAATTCGGGTGTACCGGCAAATCCGGGGCAGCGTGGTTACGGCGGCTGTGGGAGCCGAAGGCGTGACCCTATGGCGTGGTAGTCATCGGCGGCCGAACAGTGGCGGCGAGGTCCTTGATGCAGACGGGAAACGCTTGGTATTTTCCGATCTACCCGCTGCGCGACGCCACGTCGAAGACCAAACGATATAAGTGTCCCGAACGGACAGTTAATCCTCCGCCAACATCTTATGGAGTCAACAAGATGGCTGACACGGTAGCTGGTGACGCGGTGGCACAGTTGGCAGCACGCATCGATCTGGCGTGCGCCACGATCACCTTGTGTGACGCCTATCGCGGGATGCTACGGCGACGCTGGGAGGCAGATGATCGGGGGCAGGACATGAGTCCCGCCGCGCGCATGCAGATGATCCAGCGCCACTACAGCGGCGAGTTGCGCACCTTCCTCGTGGCTTGGCAGCGCGGTGCCAGCGCGATCGAGAACATGCGCGCGATCGACTCGGCAGTGTGCGGCTATGCTGCACAGTTCGATGTAGCCGATGCCGTAAAAGCAGCCGGCGAGCGGTTGCTGCTTGATTTTATGCGCTGGGTGACGCGGCGGCTGCCTGCGCCAGGTCAAGCAGGCGTGCCGCCAGAAAATCAACCGGCTATGGATGCCGCGCTGGATCGCTTGGAAGCCTGCCTGGACGACCTGACGGCTGCGTGTCGTGATGCCGGCGATGACTATGAACGCGGCGCGGTCAAGGCGGCATGCCAAACCACAGAAGCAGCCGTGGTGGCAGTAATGGATTGCGGCTACGACCTGGGGCGGATGCAGATCGCACTCGATTGGTGGAGCGAAGCCGTGGACGGGCCGCGCATTGAGGTGCAGGCAGTAGGTACTGGGCCGGCGGTGTAGTGCCGTCAGCGGCGCGATCGGCGACGCGCTACCTTCTCGCCGATCGCACGCAATTCGTACTGGGCGACAAACAACCGCCGACCTTCGTCACGTTCGCGTTCAATGCGATCCGCGATTTCCGGCAGTTCACGCGCCATCCACCGTAGGATATGCAGCACCTCGGACGATTGCCGTAGCGGCACGTCGAAGCGCACAGACCCTTTGCGGGTGCCGCGGTCGAGTGCCCATAGCGGCATGCGGTCTGGATCGGACTCGGCAGCGATCTCCTTCGCTGCGGCCTTGGTATCGAGCATTTACCCCTCTGGTAACTGACCCCTACTCCGCCGGCCGCCGTGTTGCCATGCTGCGCAACGCCGCGGCGAAGCCGGTGGGGATGACCCGCGGTGCTGGTGCACCGTGCTCCGGCACAGGCATCCGCGGTGCCCCCTCAACCGGGCTGGGATTGCCGAAAACCGTATCGTCTGCCTCTGGTGCCACATCCATCGTCGCGCCGGCTGCCGCGTGGATAGGTGTTGCCTCGATCGTCTGGACCTTATCGCCGAAGTGGAAGTTCACCACGAACGACGCACCAGCCTCGCTACCCGCGCCGGCTGCCTTCGACGCTGCGTAGCCCCCAACGCCTCCCAGCTTTGCCCGCACCTCGGCAGCGCGAAGCTGCTGACCAGCCAGCGACGCCACGGCGAGGCGCTGGTTGTCGTGCTCGGCGGCTGCGGCCGTGCGTTCCAGGCGATCGGCCGCGCGCTGTAGGTCGCCCACGATGGCCGCCAGGCCGACGTACGCCATGGGATCGCCCGCTTCGGCCGCGGCCAGCGTCTGCGCGCGCTGTTCAACAACGTCGCGACCCTTGGCTGCCGCGGCGGCGATGGCCTTGGCGGGCGCTTCGACGTGGTTCCGACGGTGGCGTGACACGGCCATACGGTGCAGACCGCCGCCCAGGCGAGCGACGATGGCCGCGTCGGTGGCGCCTTCGGCGATCATGGTGGCGACCAACTTGGTTTTTTCTGCATCGCTACAGATAACGCAGGGGCGGCCGGTGCTCACGTCGAAAATCCTCATTTCAGCGGCGTTTTCACAATTGCACGGATAGCACGAAAGCTGGGGCGACCGCATCCCAGGTGCACGCATTGAACCGCGCGGCAAGTTTTCGACATTCCGAGGTCGCGTGGATCGGTGCGATGATGTTTGAGTCGGATCAATAGGTTAGACTCTGGTGCGGGCCTTCGGCGTGTCGGCGCGGCGGCGAGGCGATATCGTGCAGATGCATGCTGGCAAAGCGTGCGCAAGGCATGATGGACGAAACCGTGCTGATACCGGCGGCCTGCTACTATTTCCCGATGTAGTAACAGGGGGTGGCGATGCGGATCACCGGCTGGGCGGCGGCGCTTGCGTTCATTGTTTCGGCGACAGCGGTGCCGGCGGCGAGTTTCGCCCAGTACTACCCGGCGCAGTACGACAATCCGATGCAAGGCGGATTACAGTACCGGGCGCCTATAGCCCCACCCCAACCCCAGTACGTGCCTCCGACGCCCCCCACATACGTCATGCCCTTTCCCACTGCATCACAGAACGTAGGTGCCCGGCCGCAGCCCAACGTGATCTATGTGCCCGAACATCGGGGCATGCCTGTCGGATGCGCCTGGACCGGCAACTGCTAGTGGTTGCATCCCCCGAGTCGCCGAAGATGTGCTCGCCACGCTAGCGCCTTTGATGCCGCTCGTGCCGGGCGAACGCGGCGCCAGGCTTTCTCGAATTCGTTACCGTCCATGGTGCCGGCTTCCACGAGTATGGCGCCAACTGCCTCGATGCCTCTCCACTCGGCGACGATTAAAGATTTGAGTGCCGGCCACAGGCTTTATTCAATGCACGGCCCCGGTATCGGTTGCGTCTCATCAACTGCCAGGCTCGCCACAGCGTGAGCCGCTTCATGTATCGCCAACACTCGCTTAGAAATTATCCCCATTCGCGCCTCCTCCATCAACCGACGCTACTATAGAGAGGCCCGTTATGAATTTCAGCAGGTAATGCGAAAACTAAACGGGACAGGCGAACGAAACCCCCAGATTTGATCCCCATCTGAGCGACTTAGGTTAACGGCGGCACGGCACCCACCCGCCTGGCCAGCACCCCTCCCCGGGTGCCGCTACCACTGTAGTAATTGGTTACGGATTTGTAGCAATCCAACCCTTATAGGCCAACCCAGTGCGGAGGTTTATATGTGGCTGCCTGCCAACTCACTCACTACCGTCGTGTGCATCGGCGCACCGCGGCGCCGCGTGGACAACACGCCGCGTCGCGTGCTGGGCGATCTACTTGACGACGTGTTGCAGGGCTTGCGTGACGCGCGGGAGGCTGCGGCGATCTATGGGGCGCAAGCGTCCGGCCCTGGTAGGCCGCGTCGCTTCCCCACCTTCGCCGCGTTCGTCTTGGCGCAGATCGCACACGCCACGGACCCGTCACACGACCGCGAATTGCTGCGGCTGCTTGTCGCCACCACGCGGCGACGGGGGGGCACGTCGCAGGCGCGCAGCGCCATGACGGCGCGGATCAACCACCTGCTTGACGAAACCGGACAGGATCGCGCGACGCGGCTGCGCGATCTACTCGCCGATCTGGCCGAACCGGCTGGCGGCAATGCCTGACGGCCGCATGGGTTACAACCACCACGACACGGGGAACACCGTCATGGATGACATCGACCTGATGCTTGAGATTGCCAACCACAGCATCGCAGGTGCGGTTCTTGGCATGCGCGCTGCCGATCTGGCGCCCGGTGAGTGCGTCTCTGTCACGCTGGCCGGCGTGCCACGCACGCTGTCCCGAACTGGAGCGATGGCACTTGCTGCGGACATGTTCAACCGGCGCGACGCACTGCTGGACAGCGCCGGGCCGATCGCCGCGGATCGTATGGTGCGCGAGATCGCCTACGCGTTCGGACTCGTATGCAAGGCAGACACGATGCTGCACGACGGGGCTACGGCGGAACAAGCTGCGGCGCTGGCGGGCGTGGAAGCACCCTGGCCTACCATCAACTGATCTGCGCGTCGGGCCGACAGGCGCCACCCTGGCATCCACTGGGGTGGCGCTTCTGCGTTCGGCGTGTGCTGCCCCAAGCGCCGAAATGGCACCCCTTGCTACCCTGGTGCTACCCCAGCACGATCCGGGGTAGCAGACGCATCCCTAAGTGCTTGATTTCATGGTCGGAGCGGCGGGATTTGAACCCACGACCCCCAGTCCCCCAGACTGATGCGCTACCAGGCTGCGCTACGCTCCGGCCGGTTCGTGGTGTCTACCATTCAGTACCCCGCGACGCAACGCCACCGCGGACACGCCACCGCGGCGGCCGGAATTCAGCGGGCCGCGCGCCACCGGTTCATTCCGCTCACCCGCAAACCTGCGATAAGCTGCGGCCCGTGCATCATGGCAGGAGGAAACATCATGGCATCGCAACCCGGCATCACCTACGAAGTGCTGGCGCTGCGCTACGGCATTTTCGACGGGCGGATGCAGTATCAGAACTTCATCATCCCCGACGATCACGCCGCGGCCGACCCGCTCGATTTCTTTGTCTTCGCCATTCGTGGCGAGGGCCGCACGATCGTGATGGACACCGGCTTCAATCCGGTCAGCGCCAAGCGGCGCGGACGAGAGATGCTGTGCACACCGGATGTCGCGCTGCGCAACGCCGGCATCGAGCCAGCCGGCGTGAGGGACGTGGTGCTGACCCATATGCACTGGGACCACGCCGGCGGCATGGAGTATTTCCCGCAGGCAACGTTCCACATCCAGGCGGAGGAGATGGCCTACTGCACCGGCCCGTGCATGTGCCAACCGTTCCTGCGCCGTCCGTTCGACGTGGATGACGTCCAGAGCGCCGTACGCGCACTGTATGCCGACCGGATGCGGGTCCACACCGGGACAGTGGAAATCGCGCCCGGCATCACGCTGCATTTGATCGGCGGGCACTCGGGCGGGATTCAGTCGATCCGGGTACCAACCGAACGCGGCTGGGTGGTACTGGCGGGCGATGCGACGCATCTGTGGCGCAACATCCGGCAACGCAATCCGTTCCCCGTGGTGGTGGATGTGGCGCGCATGCTGCGCGGGTTCGATATTCTGAACGGTCTCGCGGATGGGCCGGATCATGTGATCCCGGGCCACGATCCGCTGATCCTGAAGCGCTTTCCGCCCCTGGGCGGCAACCCGGAGATCGTGCGTCTGGATTTGGCGCCCGGGCGCCAATAACCTCGCACGCGCCACGCGCGGGAGAGGTCAGACCCATGGAACTTGCCGAAATCGCCCAGCGCCACGATGCCCGCCACCAGTTCGTGACCAGCATCCCGTGGCCCAACGACGCTCGTATCGCGGTGAACCTCACCGTCGATTTCGACGCCATGCTGCTGCGCCGCTTGCTCAACGAGCCGCCGATGCAACTCGCCAAGGGCGAATTTGGCGGCCGTGTCGGCATCTGGCGCTTGCTCGAGCTTTTCCGATCTCACAGCGTGAACGCCACGATCTTCACGCCCGGCCGTATCTGCGAGCTGTATCCGCAGGCGATGCACGCCGTCGCCTGCGCCGGCCACGAAATCGCCGACCACATGTGGGAACACCACGTTCCCAAAGAGCCTGACCTGGAGCAGGACCATCTGTTGAAGACAGCCGCGGCGCTGGAGAAGATCGCCGGGCGGCGTCCGGTCGGCACGCGCAGCAGTCACACACGCGCCCTGCTGAAGCGCGAAGGCTTCCTCTACACGTCCGAGGATTCCGCCTCACAGCTTCCCTACTACATCTGCGACGACAACACCCCCGCCACCACGATGCTGAACCTGCCGTTCCACTACGCCATCGACGACGCCATGTTCTACAGCTTCGCCTGGCTGGGCAGCGGCAATGCGGCACAGCGCATCAGCGATCCCGAGCGCGTGTGCGACATGTGGTGGGCGGCATTCCGCCAGCAATATAACGCCGGCGGATACCTCAACGTGGTAATGCACCCGTTCGTCTCCGGACGCGCGCTGCGCATTGCGATGATGGATCGGCTGATTGCCAGGATGAAAACGCTGCCCGGCGTGTGGTTCGCAACCTGCGAGGAAGTCGCGCGCCATTGCCTCGCAATCGCCCCACCCAGGCTCGGTTGAAGGGAAGAGTATGCGATGCCCTGGAAGCAAGGTTATACGATCTCCGACGAAATCGGCTTGAAAGACGCCGATCTGCATTGGCCCGACGGCAATCGCTGCTGCGTCCTGATCACCGTGGACCTCAGCGTGGCGACGGGACCCGCCGGCATCACGGAACAAGACATCGCAAGTCCGGCCGCGACGTTCGCGCGGCATGACGGCCTGACGCAGCTTCTCGCCGTCCTCCGACGCCATACGCTGCACGCGACCTTCGCCGTGCCGGCGGCAATGGCGCCGGTCTACGGCGCCCACCTCCGTTCACTCTTGGAGGACGGCCACGAAATTGCCGCGGAAGGCCTGCGGCACGAGGACGTCAGCACACTGTCACGTCAAGAAGAACAGATACGCCTGCAACAGACGACGCAGATCCTGACGGACATTGTGGGGCAGCAGCCCGCCGGCTGGTTTTCCCTGCCCAGGCAGGAAGACCCGTTTGCCGGAGGTACCATCAGCCCGCATACGATCGATCTGCTGATCGAGGCCGGCTATGCCTATTTCGGCAACGGGCTCGCCGACGACATTCCGCATTACTGGGTCAGCGATTTCACCACCCGCCGCGCGATGTTGACCCTGCCCTATTACTACCATTTCGACGACCAGTTCTTCCTGCTGTTCCCGCGCAAGGGCACCGGCCTGGAAAACATCGACATGCTTCTGCGCAACTGGAAAGGCGAATTCGACGCGCAATATCAGCGCGGCCGCCTGTTCCTCATGACGCTGCATCCGCAGGGCATCGGCTGGTGCGACCGGCTGCAGGGATTGGACGATTTCCTCGGCTACCTGCGCAATATGCCAGGACTATGGAACCCAACCGGCGTGACGTGCACCTCCTATTGGCGTGAAACGTATCCGCCCGAGACGCACCTGAAACTCGAACCCAGCATTTGGCAGGACTGTCCCGGCAGTTTGAGTTAGGAACGACGCACAAAAATCCCCTCCCCCTGCGGGTTTGGACCGCGAAGCAGACCAAAGACGGGGGAGGGAAACGGAAGCGGGGCGAACACCGTGGAATGTCGCGGTTCGCCCCGTCTCCCGGCTCAGTCGATCGCTGCGTGCACCAGATTCGCCACCCGATCCAGCCGCAGTGAATGCCACGGATCGGGATAAACGTAATTCGTCAAATACGTGAACGAAACGCCACTGCTCGGATCGGCCCACGAATACGACGACCCGACTCCGCCGTGCCCAAACGTAACCGGCGCCCCGATCGTTCCCAACCCACGAATGCGATCGCTATCGCCGCGCACATGCGGCCCCAGCCCGCGATGCATCGGAATGCCATCCATCTGCATGTCCGGACGCTCGCCGGTATGGCTGCGCGACACGTAAGCAATCAGCCGCGGCGAGAACAGCCGCACATTGCCCAGCCTCCCGCCATGACCCAGCATCTGATAAAACGCCGCCATGCCGCGCGCCGTCGCGAACCCGCCGCCGCTGGGCAAACCGGCGGCACGGAACTCCGGAGAATTGTCGCGTGGCTCCGGCCCATAGGTATCGGCGCAACGCACCTGCACCTGCGTCGGCACGCCCACGAAGATATCGTTCCCCAGGCCGAACGGCTCGATCACCCGTTGGCGGATCACGTCGCGATAGTCCTGCCCGGTGACCGCCTCGATCACCATCGCCTGCACCAGATGCGCCGCCTGGCCGTGGTATTGCAGCTTCGAACCCGGCGTCCAGTCCAACGAGAAATCGCACACTTCCGCCCGCATCCGCGCATGGTCCGTCCACGTCGCCTTGCTCACATTATTGTTCGGAAACCCGCCCTGGTGCGTCATCACCTGCTCCAGCGTGATATCGCCTTTGCCGCGGGCAGCGAATTCCGGCAGGTGGTCGGAGACCTTGTCCATGAAGGAGAGTTTTCCCTCCTCCACCAGCGTCCAAACCGCGGAGCTGGTCAGCACTTTCGTCTGCGAGAACAGCAGGAACAATGTGTCGTTGGCGGCGGGAAGCTTGGCAGGCTCGGTCCTGGCATTGCCATAGGTGCGAAACAAGGCGAGCTGCCCATGCCGGGCCAGGGCGATCTGCGCACCGGGATAGCGGCCTTCCTCGATATGCTGCTTGATGAGCTGGTCCAGATGGTCGATCGGCTTCGCCGCAAAGCCGAGGCTGGCAAGATCGCTGGACGGCAACGGGTATTCACCGGGCATGACGCTTCTCCTCTGGATGCATCGGGATGGCAGGTTTCTGATGCCGTGAGATTAACCGCATCCTGCCCCGGGCGTCCAAGTGCCGGGTGCCGTCATTGCGAGGATCCGCCACATGTCATTGCGGATTCAGCCGATATGTCATTGCTAATTCAACATATGTGTCACCACGAGGTCAGCCTGAATGTCATTGCGTGCACGACCTATATGTCATTACGAGTTCAGCCTATATGTCATTGCGAGGAGCGCAGCGACGAAGCAATCTCGGTCAAGTGACCCATGAACGGCTCGAGCCCCACTCGACCGGGGTTGCTACGTCGCTACGCTCCGCGCAATGACGTGTCGAGAGCGATGACCGCCACGGCAACGAACATCACGGAGGAGACGCCATGAAAGTCACCAAGGTCGAGCCCCTGCTACTGGACCGCTTCCTCTACGTCCGCGTCCACACCGACGTGGGCATCACCGGCCTGGGGGAATCCGGCACCTGGGGCCAGCTCGAAGCCTCCGCCGCATCGATCGCGAAATACGGCGAGTACCTGGTCGGCAAGGACCCGTTCGCCATAGAGCACCACTGGAATGTCATGCTGCGTGCCAACCATTTCACCGGCGGCGCCATCACCGGCGCGGTCTCGGCGCTGGACATCGCGTTGTGGGACATCAAGGGCAAGGCGTTCAACGTGCCGGTCTATGAATTGCTCGGTGGCCGCATGCGGCACAAGGCGAGGCTGTATGGCCACGTGAAAGGCCGCACGATCGATACGCTGCTGGACGAGGCAGTACGCCTGAAGGAATCCGGCTTCACCGCGCTCGGCCATCTCAATCCCCTGCTCGATGAAGACGAATCCACGCCCTTCTACAAACCGCACGCCGCCCGCATCCAGGAAGCCATCGACAACGTCCGCCGCCTGCGAGAAGCAGTCGGCCCGAAGGTCGATCTGTGCATCGAAATCCACCGCCGGCTGACCCCGCCGGAAGCGATCGCGCTCGGCCGCGGCATCGAAAAATACACGCCGATGTTCTTCGAAGACCCGCTGCGCCCGAACAGTTTCGATGCAATGGCAGACGTGGCACGGCATATCCATATCCCGATCGCCACCGGCGAGCGCTTCACCAGCCTGTTCCAGTTCCAGACGCTGCTCACGCGCAACGCGGTGCAGTATCTCCGGCCCGACGTATGCCTGTGCGGCGGCATCACCGGCGCCAAGAAGATCGCCGCCATCGCCGAAGCGCACGACGCCTGGATCGTGCCGCACAATCCCCTGTCGCCGGTCTCCACCGCGGCATGCCTGCAGATCGCTGCCTGCATTCCCAATTTCGCAATTCAGGAATATCCGTCACGCACGCCGGAACTGGACGGCAGCACGGATTTGCTCGGCGCCGGCCTGGCGACCGGCCTGGCGGAGCAGGTGGGCGGATTCATCGCGATCCCGGATGGGCCCGGCATCGGGGTGGAATTGGTCACAGATGTGGAGCGGAAATTTCCCTATCGACCGCGGCCCATCCGGATGCGGCCGCATGAAGATGGATCGGTTGTGGATATGTGAAGTTCGTCCCGTTGGCGCCAAGGAATTGGAACCGCAATAAACACTGAAAACGCAAATGGACCCGTGCGTCGCGATCCATCTGCGTTTTTTTCGTTCATCTGCGGTTTCATTTTTCGCAACCGCCGACGCACAGCAATGCCTGGCAGATAGGTTGTTACTTACAAGCACCGCAGCTCCTACAAGCGCCGCAGCTCCCCCAGCCTCTTCCGCGCCCCCCCATCAGCCGCGAAATTCGCCGGATCCAGCCACGCTATCAACCCATCGCGGCAATGCGGCCATTCATCGCCAACGATGCTGTACCAATCCGTATCCCGTTGCCGGCCCTTGCTGACCATGTGCATCCGGTGCCGCCCTTCATACACGAACCCCAGCCGCTCCGCGGCGCGCTTCGAAGGCGCGTTCAGCGCGTTGCACTTCCACACCAGACGCCGATATCCCAGCTCGTCCGCCGCAAGCCGCAACGGCAGGAACATCGCCTCGGTTGCCGCACGCGTACGCTGCATGCGCGGCGAGAACCAGATACTGCCAAGTTCGATCGACGCATTCTTCGGCTGGATGTCCAGCAACGACAGCCAACCCGAAACCCGTCCACTATCAACCGGCCGCACCGCCCACGCCACGCGATCTTGCTCCACCGCGAAATCGCCCACGTACCGCGCCATCGCCTGCGCTGAAGAAAACGGCCCGCAACCAAGATAAGCCCAACTGTCGTCGGCCCCCTGAGCCGCGTCCCACAGGTCCTCGGAATGCCGCACATGCAGCGGCTCCAGCACGACGTAGCGGCCCTGGATTGGCACCCGCGCCGGCAAGGGACGCGGCGTGGTATCGACTTCGGCCCCGACCGATGGCGGCATGACACACCCTCTCCGCTTGTGCCGACTGCTCATAGCCGCTCCAGACACGCCCGGCTTGGACCGCTGCGCAATAGCACGCGCCGTCCAATCCATGCCCGCACCTCAGCCGGCCTCCGTGCGTGGCTCCCGCACTTCATCCACCAGCATCGTCAGCTTCAAATCCGGCCGGCCCGCAACACCGAACGTCGCCTGCGCATAACGCAGCAGCAGCGGCACATCCTCGGCAACAAGCGCGGCGCGGCGATGATGCCGAACCTTGTTGATGGCGATCGGCAGCAGAATCGTCGCGGCAACCGTGATCGCAGATACAAGTGTCACGCAGGGCCAGAGTCGCCAATGCAGATCGAACAAGAACCTCAAACCGGCGACGAAGGCAACGGCGCACGCGACGAGCGCGCCGTAGAGCACGGCGTTCGTGAATAGAAAGATGAAGGCAAACGCCACAAGAAGCATAGGCAACAGGGCCCCTGGCCGCGCTATAGGCCCTACCAGCATAAACAATCGAAAACTTCGAACCCGTATCACCCAGCCCGCCTGACAAAGCAGCTTTCTGCCCTGCCCAGAACGGCTGCTGCTGGGATCTCTAAGAATTCGCTGGCAGCTTCTCCCGCACCGCCCGCATCGCAACGTCGAACGCGGCATCCGCATCCAGATCCGTCGTATCCAACAACACCGCATCGTCCGCCGACCGCAGCGGCGCCGCCACACGCGCCGCGTCCTGCGCATCGCGCAGGCGCATGTCCGCCGCCACCGACTCCAGTTCAGCGCTGACGCCCTTGGCCGCCAACTCCAGCCACCGCCGCCGTGCCCGTTCCTCCAGGCTGGCGGTGACGAACAATTTCACCGGGGCATCCGGGAAGATGACCGTGCCGATGTCCCGGCCATCCAGCACCGCCCCATGTGCGGCACCGAAGCCCCTTTGAAATGCCAGCAGCGCCGCACGCACGCCTGGGATCGCAGCAACCGCCGCGGCGGCGGCGTCAGCTTGCGGCCCGCGCAGGTCATCGCGTTCAAGGTCCGCGGCTGCCAGGGTGCGCGCGACCGCCTCGGCGGTCGCCGGATCGCCCGGGTCGCCACCAACATCCAACACGCGCCGGCCCACCGCGCGATACAGCAACCCGGTGTCCAGGTACGGCAGCCCCAGCGTCGCAGCGATCCGCCGCGCCAACGTCCCCTTGCCGGCGGCCGCCGGCCCGTCGATGGCAATGATCGGCCGCACGTTCACGCCAGCGCCAACCCCGCGCCGACCTGGTTCATCAAGGCGACGAACCCCGGGAAGCTGGTATCGATGAACCCGGCATCGTCCACGGTTACCGGCTCGGCCGTCGCAACGCCCAGCACCAATGCGGCCATGGCGATGCGGTGGTCCATATGCGTCGCCACCAGCCCGCCGCCTTGCGACGGCCGGCCGTTGCCATGCACGATCAGGTCGTCACCTTGCACCTCGGCGCGCGCGCCATTCACCGCCAGCAAGGCCGCGGTCGCCGCAAGCCGGTCGCTTTCCTTCACCCGCAGTTCCTTCAACCCGCGCATCCGCGTGGTGCCGTCGGCATAAGCAGCAATCACTGCCAGGACCGGATACTCATCGATCATCCAGGGCGCGCGCTCCCACGGCACGTCGACGCCGCGCAGCGGTCCGTGTGACACGACCAGGTCCCCGACCGGCTCCCCGCCCTCGACCCGAGGGTTCGTCGTGGCGATATCGGCACCCATCTCCGCCAGGGTGGCATAGAAGCCGCAGCGGGTCTCGTTCATCCCGATGCCGGTCAGCGTCAGCCGAGACCCGGGCACCAGCAGCGCCGCCGCCACCAGGAACGCCGCCGAGGACGGATCGCCCGGCACCACCACATCGGCGGCGCGCAATTCCGGCTGGCCGGACAGTTCGATCACCCTCGCCCGCCCGTCCGCCGTCACCTGCACCGTCGCGCCGAAGTGCCGCAGCATGTTCTCGGAGTGGTCGCGCGTGGCTTCCGGCTCCTCGACACGAGTAATGCCGGGCGCGTTCAGCCCGCACAGCAGCACCGCCGACTTCACCTGCGCTGACGGTACCGGCACCCGATATTCCAGCGGCAGCGCGTCGCGCGCGCCCTCCACGGCCAGCGGCAAGCGCCCGCCCTCACGCGCGGCGAACCGGGCGCCGCAGGCCGTCAACGGATCGATCACCCGGCGCATCGGACGGCGACGCAGGCTCGCATCGCCGGTCATCACGGCGAAGATCGGATGGCTGGCCAGAATCCCGCACAGCAGCCGCGCCGCGGTGCCGGAATTGCCCATGTCCAGCACGTCGTCCGGCTCGACCAGCCCCCCGATGCCGCGGCCAGCCACGCGCCAGGTCCCGTCAGGGTCATGCGCCACCTCGGCGCCCAGCGCGCGCATGGCGGCGGCGGTGCGCAGTACGTCCTCGCCGGTGAGCAAGCCGGTAATGCGAGTCTCCCCCACCGCCAGCGCACCGAACATCAGCGCGCGGTGGCTGATCGACTTGTCACCCGGAACGGTCACCGTTCCGGTCAGCGGCGCGACGGCGCGGCGGGAGATCAGCTTGCGGCCAACGGCATCCATGGTGGCATCCATGCGGCGTTTTCCCGGGTCGGCACAACGGTTTCGGCGTGCGCATCCCGGCCGGGTAGCACGCGGCGCCACGATTTGACAGTCGCGCGCCGGGGTGGCATGGCGCCGCGCTTTCCCGGACCCGATTGACAAGGCTACGACCCGATGGTGAAGCCAGAACTCGGCACCAAGCGCGTTTGCGTCGCCTGCGGCGCTCGTTTCTACGACCTGTTGAAGCAGCCCGCGATCTGCCCGAAATGCGGCACCGAGCAACCGATGGAGCAACCCCGCCCCCGGCGCAGCGGCGGCGGCAACGTGGTCGAGGATCGGCGGCCGAAGAAGCCGGTCCCCGCCCCAGGCGCGGACGAGGCCGACATCGAAGTGGAAGGCGTGGAGGAGGTCGAAGACGAGGACGTGATGGAGGACGCCGGCGACCTCGAGGACGATGCCGACACGATCAGCGAGGATATCGAAGTGGAACCCGATTCGGACGAAACCGAGCGGTAATCACAGATCCTCTCCCGCGCGGCGGGAGAGGACAGGCGCGCCGCGCCGGGTGAGGGTGATCGGGTCGGCACGCCGGTCTTCAACAAACCGCCGACCGCGCTGACCCGAGTACGATCCCGGCTGGCCCCAGTACAAGCCCCATTACGATCCCAAAGGAGGCCCACGCAGGCCCCGATTGGTTCGCTGACAAATCCCAACCGAACCGCTTCCCCTTGTTTCGTGCGAGAACAGCAGGCGCAGATCGCCCCGGCTGTAATCGTTTCACTTCTGCTCTCGCGTGCGAGCTGAAACCAGATGTTTTGAAGGTCGCGGCGTTCTTACGGCGACGGGAATTGCCGATGATCGATGATTGCAGGCAAATCCCTAAAGCGGCGTCCCGTCTTTGCGCATGTAGCGCCATTTCCCGTCCGGCCCCATGGCCGCTGCCAGGTCATCGTCGGGATAGAACACCGCATCGCCCGCGCTGCGGTCGCCCACTTCCAAAATCAGCACGTCCGTATCGCCGCGATTCTCCAGATGGTGCGGCGAACCGCCGGCCGGAAATCCCGCGCACATGCCCGGCGCAAGCTGCGTCTCGCCGGCATCGGTGACCAGCACCGGCCTGCCCTCCAGCACATAGACGAACTCGTCCTGTTTGGCATGCCGGTGATGCAGCGCCGACCACGCCCCAGGTGCCAGCCGGGTCAGGTTCACGCCGAAAATACTCAGGCCAAACACGTCGCCCAGTTGCCGCTTCTCGCGCCCCGCAACGCGCGCTGCCAGATCGGCCGGATAACCGGTCGCACGGGCACGCGGCGCAACATCAGCGGCGCGGAAAGCAGTCGGCAGATCCGGATTGGCCATGTCACAGCGTTCCCCTGCGCTATTGCGCCCGCCCGATGCAGGCGATCACACGCACCCAATCCAATGTCATGCGAGAACCGCAAGCGAAGCGTGGCGGGACGAAGCAACCTCGGTCAAAAAACTGCCTATCCGCCCCAGCCCCGTCAGCCGCCGCGCCTCTCACCGGAATGATACGCGATGCTCCATGCCGCAGAATGACACGCGATGCTCCATGCCGCGCTTCCCTGACTCTGGGCGCTAGTGCAGGCTCGGCGCCTTCAGGTATCGCGCCCGATCGCCCGATCGCACGGTAATCCCCATCTGCCCATCTTCCCGCAGCACGCGCAGCCGGACCTCCGCGCCCGCGCTACCGGACGCCCACACTCGGCGCCACAGCCCCGCCAGATCCGGCACTTCCTCGTCATTCACCGCCAGAATCCGGTCGCCTGCCCGCACCCCCGCTTGCTCCGCCGGCCCGTTATCCGCCAGCCCACCGACCACCAGCGCCTCGCCGGCCTCCAGTTCGGTCGCATACATGCCCAACCATGGCCGCGCCGGCCGGTTCACCCGGCCATAGGTCGTCAGGTCCTTCATGATCGGCGCCAGCAACCCGATCGGCACGACCATGTTCATATCCAGCCGCCGGCCCTTCCGATCCCCCTGTTGCATGATCAGGGACCCAATTCCCATCAGCTTGCCGTCCTTCCCGATCAGCCCCCCGCCGCCCCAGAACGGATGCGCCGGCGCGGTGAAAAACGCATCGTCCAGCACGTATTCCCAGTAACCGGCGAATTCCTGCCGAGCCACCAGCCGCGTCTCGATCGCGTGGTGCCGCCCGCCCCCGGCCGCGAATACCAGCGTGTCGCCCAGCTTCAACGCGTCGGAATTGCCCAGTTCCAGCACCGGCAGGTCCAGCCGCCCCAACGCCTGCACCAGCCCGAAGCCGCTCTCCTGGTCATAGGCCAGGGCGTGCCCGGCCACCGCCCGCTTGCTGTTGGAGGTGATCCAGATCGTCTCCGCCTCGGTGATCAGGTACCCGATGGTCGCGATCAGGCCCTTGTCGCTGATCACCACCCCGGACCCGCTCCGCTCGGTACCGAGCGTGCCGGCGGTGAACGCGTCCGGAGGGACGTAGGTCTTCAGGCTGACCACCGCGTTCAGCGCACGCTCGAGGTCGAACGAGTAATCGTCCGGATCGGGCTGCAGATTGGCCGGAATCTCCCAGTCCTCTTTTTTCATGCCGCGGCGTCTTCCCTGCATTCGGCTTAAGTCCTGCCCCGTTCCGCCCTGTTTTCCGGTTCGGCCCGGCGCCCGTGAATACATTATATCTGAGCTTTGCTCCGCAACGCCAACGCCCCAGCTAAGACGAGGAACGCAACCGCCCGGGGCGGACGTTCGCCGCATGTCGCAAGGAGGGGCAACCATGGACCAAACCAACCCGCAGCCGCCCGCCGCACCGCTGGATGATGCGTTGCTGCACAGAATGGACCTTTGGTGGCGCGCCGCCAACTACCTCTCCGTCGGCCAGATTTATCTGCTGGACAACCCGCTGCTGCGCGAAAAGTTGACACACGACCACGTCAAGAAGCGCTTACTCGGGCATTTCGGCACCACGCCAGGCTTGAATTTCATCTGGGTGCACCTGAACCGCCTGATCCGCGCCCGCGACCTGAACGTGATCTACATCGCCGGCCCGGGCCACGGTGCGCCGGGCTTGCTCGCCAGCACCTGGCTGGAAGGCAGCTACAGCGAACTCTACCCCGAAGTGCCGCGCGATGCCCTCGGCATGGCCCATTTGTTCCGCCAGTTCTCCTTCCCCGGCGGCGTGCCGAGCCATGCCGCGCCGGAGACGCCCGGGTCCATCCATGAAGGCGGCGAACTCGGCTACTCGCTCTCGCACGCGTTCGGCGCCGCGCTCGACAATCCGGACCTGCTCGTCGCCTGCGTCGTGGGCGACGGCGAGGCGGAGACCGGACCTCTTGCCACATCCTGGCAGGCCAACAAGTTCCTGAACCCGGCGACCGACGGTGCGGTGCTGCCGATCCTGCACCTCAACGGCTACAAGATCGCCAACCCCACGATCCTCGCGCGCATCGAACCGCAGGAGCTGGACAACTTCCTGCACGGCTGTGGCTGGGCGCCGATCTACGTGGAAGGCGATGACCCGGCGCCGATGCACCGGCGGATGGCATCGGCCCTGGACGAAGCCGCGGACGCAATTGCCGCCATCCAACAGCGCGCCCGCAGCGGCGGCGCAGCGCAACGTCCGCGCTGGCCGATGATCGTGCTGCGCTCGCCGAAAGGCTGGACCTGCCCGAAAGAAGTGGATGGGTTGCAACTGGAAGGCACATGGCGCGCGCACCAGGTGCCGATCCCTGACACGAGCAAGCCGGAGCATCTCGCATTGCTCGACCACTGGCTGCGCTCCTACCGGCCGGACGAATTGTTCGACTCCGCCGGCCGGCCGATTCCCGAAATCACCAGCCTGGCACCCGAAGGTCCGCGCAGAATGGGCGCCAATCCCCATGCCAATGGCGGATTGATGCGGCCGCTATGCCTGCCGGACTATACCGCCCATGCCGTCCCCGTGCCGGCCCCAGGCGCGGTAGATGGCGAAGGAACCCGCGTGATGGGCGAATTCCTGCGCGACGTCATGCAGACCAACCGCGACACACGCAACTTCCGCCTGTTCGGGCCAGACGAAACCGCATCCAACCGCTTGCAGGGCGTATTCGACGTGACCGACCGCACCTGGCTTGCGCACCGCATTCAGGGCGACGACCACCTGTCGCCGGACGGCCGCGTGATGGAAATCCTGTCCGAGCATACCTGCCAGGGCTGGCTGGAAGGCTACCTGCTGACCGGCCGCCACGGCTTGTTCAATTGCTACGAGGCGTTCATCCACATCGTCGATTCGATGTTCAACCAGCACGCCAAATGGCTGAAAAGCGCCGCAGCGGTGCCGTGGCGCCGTCCGGTCGCATCATTGAACTATTTGCTCACCTCGCATGTCTGGCGCCAGGAACATAATGGGTTCAGCCACCAGGACCCCGGCTTCATCGACCACGTCCTGAACAAGAAGCCCGCCACGGTGCGCGTCTATCTGCCGCCCGACGCCAACACCCTGCTGTGGGTGACCGACCATTGCCTGCGCACCTGGAACCGCATCAACGTCATCGTCGCCGGCAAGCAGCCGGCCCCGCAATGGTTGACGATGGAAGAAGCAATCCGCCACTGCACGGCGGGCCTGGGCATTTGGGAATGGGCCAGCACCGATGTCGGCAGCGAGCCGGACGTCGTGCTGGCCTGCGCTGGCGATGTGCCGACATTGGAGACGCTCGCCGCCGCGGACCTGCTGCGCACGCACATTCCCAAGCTGCGAGTCCGGGTCGTGAACGTCGTGGACATCGCCACGTTGATGCCTCCGGAACAACATCCGCACGGCCTGCGTGACGCGGATTTCGACGCGTTGTTCACAACCGATCGGCCGGTGATCTTCGCCTATCACGGCTATCCCTGGCTGATCCACCGTCTGACCTATCGCCGCGCCAACCACGACAATTTCCACGTTCACGGCTTCGGCGAGGAAGGCACCACCACCACGCCATTCGACATGGCGGTGCTGAATCACCTGGACCGCTACCACCTCGCACGCGCCGCCATCGACCGCATACCGGGCCTCGGCGGCACCGCGGCATACGTAAAGCAGATGCTGCGCGACAACCTGATCGAGCATCGCCGCTACGTTGATCAGTATGGCATCGATATGCCGGAGGTTTTGAACTGGAAGTGGGGCGGCCAGGTACGCGCTGTCGAGTAGAGCATGAGTCGCGCCGCACCTGTGAAGAGCGGCCGCACCTGTGAAGAGCGTCAGTCACGCCGCCGATTTGTAGGGCGTGGATCGCCCCGCCCATGTGTAGGGCGTGAGCCACCCAGCTCATATGCAGGCCATGGGTCGCGCGGCCCATATGTCATCGCGAGGCGCGCAGCGGCGAAGCAACCTCGGTCGTGTGGCGCAGGAATGCCCGAGCGCCCGCCCGAACGGGATTGCTTCGACGTGGGCCTCCCGCGATGACGAGCCGGCCCCTATTTCGCCAGCGTATCGCGCAACCCGCGCAACGCGAGGTAATAGCCCGCCACGCCAAAGCCGGTGACCGTGCCCTGGCTGACGGTCGCGGTATCCGAAACCGGGCCGCGGCGCACGGGGTTGGAGATATGCACCTCGATCGTCGGGAACTTCACCTGGTTGATCGCGGCAACCAACGCCGGATAGCCACGCGAGAATCCGGCGGGATTGAACAACGCGGCATCGAAACCACGGTCATTCGCTTCGTAGAGCTTGTTGATGACCTCACCTTCGATGTTGGAATGGAAGATCTCGATCTCCACGCCGAGCTCGGCGGCATAGCCGCGGATGCGTTCGTCGTACTGCGGCAAGGTCATCGGGCCGAAGATCTCGGTCTGCACCTTGCCGCGCATGTTCATGCCGGCGCCATGGATGATAAGGATTTTCGGCATGGTCGCTCCTGATCGTTGGTTCTGCCGCGCGTGTCCTGCCGCAGGACATGACACGATCGCCGCAGATGATGATGTGCTTGCAGGCCAGTGGGCAACCCCTTGCTCACGCGCCCCAACGCGCCCCCACCCCGCCCTACCCCTCGACCGCTTGCCCCCGATCGCATAACCTTCGTCCAGGCCTCCCGCGGCCCAGCCGCGGGCCGGGGAAACGTGAACGCTGAAATCGGGAGCAGTTTATGCCAAGTCTCAATTACGCAGCACCGACGACCGTGGATGAGGCGGTCAAATTGCTTGCCGGAGCCTCCGGCCTTGCCAAGGTTCTCTCAGGCGGTACCGACCTGCTGGTGCAGCTGCGTTCCGGCCGGATGCGGCCCGACCTGATCGTGGATACCAAGAAGATCCCCGGCATCAGCGGCGTCAGCGGCAGCGCAAGCGCCGGCTTCACGATCGGCGCCGCGACGCCCGGCGCAGTGCTCGAAGCCCATGAAGCTTTGAAGAAAGCATGGCCTGGCGTGGTGGAAGCGATGGACCTGATCGGGTCCACGCAGATCCAGGGCCGCGCTTCGCTGGCCGGCAATCTCTGCAACGCCTCGCCCGCAGCGGACAGCGTGCCGGCATTGTTCGCCGCCGCCGCCGTCGCGGTGATCGTCGGTCCCAATGGCAAGCGCGAAGTGCCGGTGGAGCAAGTACCGACAGCGCCCGGCCGCACATCACTGGCAAAAGGCGAGTTCATCCTGGAGTTCAAACTGCCGCCGCGTCCCGCGCATTCCGGCGACGCCTATCTGCGTTTCATCCCGCGCACGGAAATGGACATCGCGGTGGTGGGCTGCGGCATCAACGTGACGCTGGACGCCAACGGCACCTGCACCGCCGCGCGCGTCGCGGTAGGCGCAGTGGCGCCGACCGTCCTCCTGGTCGATGCCGCCGCCAAAGCACTGATCGGCCACAAACTGGATGACGCCACGCTGAAGGCCCTTGACGCCGCCGCCCAAGCAGCGTGCAAGCCGATCAACGACAAGCGCGGCACCATCGAATACCGCACCAAGGTGGCTGGTGTGCTGGCACGCCGCGTTGCCGCCATCGCTTTCGACCGCGCGCTGGGCAAGGCCGGCGCCACCACGCACTGACATCGGGGATAGTCGTACCATGGCAAAGCATCATGTTTCCGCCGTCATCAACGGCGAGCCCACTGAATTCCTCTGTGAAACCCAGCAGACAATGCTCGATGTCTTGCGCGACGAACTTGGCCTGACCGGCAGCAAAGAAGGCTGCGCCTCCGGTGACTGCGGCGCCTGCAGCGTGATCGTCGATGGCAGCCTGGTTTGCTCCTGCCTGATGCTGGGTTGCGAGGCGGAAGGCACCACCATCACCACCATCGAAGGCATCGCCCAGGGCGATCACCTGCACCCGGTGCAGCAGAAGTTCCTGGAGCATGCGGCGCTGCAATGCGGGTTCTGCACGCCGGGTCTCATCGTGGCCTCGAAGGCATTGCTCGATGAGAACCCCAACCCGACAGAAGAGGAAGCGCGTTACTGGCTCGCCGGCAACCTGTGCCGCTGCACCGGCTACGACAAGGTGATCCGCGCCGTCATGGATGCCGCCGCCGTCATGCGAGGGGAGAAGGCTGCATGAACTACATCACATCCGACCTGAAGGTCGTTGGCAGCCGTCCGATCCGTCCGGACGGCGTCGAGAAAGTCACCGGCCGCGCCCAGTTCGGCGCCGATATGCGCATGGCCGGGATGTTGTGGGGCAAGGTGCTGCGCTCGCCGCATGCGCATGCGAGGATTCTGTCGATCGACACCAGCAAGGCAGAAAAATTGCCCGGCGTGAAAGCCGTGGTGACATCGAAGGATCTTCCGCACATCGCCAACGAGGAAGCGTTCGTCGGTGAAGGCCCGATGAATTTCCGCGACCTGTCGCGCAACTGCCTCGCGTGGGACAAGGCACTCTACGAAGGCCACGCGGTGGCCGCCGTCGCCGCCACTTCGCAGTCGATCGCCGATGCGGCGATAGAATTGATCGACGTGAAATACGACGTGCTGCCCCACAGCATCGACGTCGAAGACGCGATGGCCGACGACGCCGCCGTACTCCACGAAGATCTGTTCACGGCCGGCGTCGAGCCGAAGCCGGCGAAGCCGTCGAACATTGCCAAGGTCGTCACCTTCAGGAAGGGCGATGCCGAAGCGGGCTTCAAGGATGCCGACGTGGTGGTGGAAGGCCGCTACACCACGAAGGCCGTGCACCAGGCCTATATCGAGCCGCATGCCTGCCTGTGCAGCTACAATGCCGACGGCCAGGTGATGATCTACAGCAGCAGCCAGGGCCATTTCATGGTCCGCGCCTATTGCAGCAAGCTGCTCGGCATCGACCTCGCCAACATCCGTGCCGTGCCGCTGGAAATCGGTGGCGGCTTCGGCGGCAAGACGCTGGTGTATCTGGAACCGGTGGCGATCGCGCTTTCCAAGAAGGCCGGCCGTCCGGTGAAGATGCAGATGACGCGAGACGAAGTGTTCCGCGCCTCCGGCCCGACCTCCGGCGCCACCGTCGAAGTGAAGCTGGGCGCGAAGAAAGACGGCAGCATCGTCGCCGCGAAGCAGGTGCTGAAGTACCAGGCCGGTGCGTTCCCCGGCTCGCCGATCGGTCCCGGCTGCATGTGCGGCTTTGCGATGTACGACATCCCGAACGTCGATGTCGTCGGTTACGACGTGGTGAGCAATCGCCCGAAGGTCGCCGCCTATCGCGCCCCGGGCGCGCCGATCTCGTCCTGGGCGGTGGAATGCGCGATGGACGACCTGGCGCGCAAGCTCGGCAAGGACCCCATCGAGTTGCGCGAGCAGAACGGCGCCCGCAACGGCACCAAGACGCATTATGGGCCGACGCACCAGAATATCGGCTTCCTGGAAACGTTGAAGGCGGCGAAGAACCATCCGCACTGGAAGGCGCCGCTGAAGCCGGGCCAGGGCCGCGGCATTGCCTGCGGCTTCTGGTTCAATATCGGTGGCGAATCGTCCGCCGGCTGCCATATCGCCGAGGATGGCACCGTGGTTGCCACGTCGGGCAATCCGGATATCGGCGGTTCGCGTGCATCGATCGGCATGATGGTGGCGGAAGTGCTGGGCGTGCCGGCGGAACGTGTGCGCACCATCATCCCCGACACGTCGTCGATCGGGTTCAGCTTCCTCACCGGCGGTTCGCGCGTGACGTTCGCCACCGGCATGGCGGCAACGCAGGCGGCCGAGCGCGTGGTGGAAGACCTGAAGCGCCGCGCGGCGCAGATCTGGGAGATCCCGGTCGAGGCGGTGGAGTGGAAGGACGGCAAGGCGTACCCGGCAGGTTCCAACGCCGGTGCGTTCGAACCGCTGGATCTCGCCACTCTGGCACTGAAGGCCGGGCGCACCGGTGGCCCGATCGGCGCCGAAGTGTCGGTGAACGCCCAGGGCGCCGGGCCAGGCTTCGGTGCGCATATCTGCGACGTCGAAGTGGACCACGAGACCGGTGCGGTGAAGATCCTGCGCTACACGGCAATCCAGGATGTCGGCAAGGCGATCCATCCTTCGTACGTTGAAGGCCAGATTCAGGGCGGTGCGACGCAGGGCATCGGCTGGGCGTTGAATGAGGAATACATCTACGACGCCAAAGGGAAGATGGATAATTCCGGCTTCCTCGATTACCGCGTGCCGGTGGCCTCCGACGTGCCGATGATCGAGGCTGTCATGGTGGAAGTGCCGAACCCGCGGCATCCGTTCGGTGCGCGCGGCGTGGGCGAGGTGCCGATCATTCCGCCGATGGCGGCGGTCGGCAACGCAATCTGCGGCGCGACAGGCGTGCGGATGCACGACCTGCCGATGTCGCCGCCGAAGGTGCGGGCGGCGCTGGATGCGGCCGCGCCTGCGATGGCGGCCGAGTGAGTCGAACAAAAAACCTCTCCCGCCTCCGGCGGGAGAGGTCAAGGCGCGCAGCGCCGGGCGTGAGGGTGCCGCATGCCGAAAGTGCTGATCTCGGGTTCCTCGTGCCAAAAATTCACCGGCGGCAAGACGGAACTTGAGGTAGCGGCAACAACGTTCCGGCGCCTGGTGCTGGAACTGGAGGACCGCTTCCCCGGCCTTGGCGAGCAAGTCGAGGAAGGCATGGCGGTCGCGATCGACGGCGAGATATTTCAGGACGCGTATTCGGCGCAGTTCGGGCCGGAGAGCGAAGTTGTACTGATTCCTAAGATTGGCGGCGGGTAACGGCACTCGGCGCATTTGGCTCTAAAGACCCGACCTCGCTGATCCGGCGGGCGTGATTGCAAACGGGGTGGGGCGCACACTCCAGGGAGTGCCGATCCGCGCCCGCCGTGCCGCGTCGTCAGCCTGGCTGCTCACGCTGTGTCACCGCAGCGACGGCGACCGCAATGACATCCTGATGCGCCCCAGCGCATGGCGCGCCAGGAACGCAAGCCCAGCCGGCCGGCGCGGATTGACCAAGACCACCCCGATCCGCTGTCGCCGCTCTCTTGCCCAGCCCCGCTTGTACGCATCATCGCCACGGCCGAAATCGATCGCGGCGACATGCTCCTCGTCGAGGAACCGCCGCAGCATCAGCGCCGTCAGTACCGTGCCAGGCGAATCCGAGTGAAACGCCTCATCATGCGCCAGCTTCAACACGGTTGCTGTGCCCGCCTCCACGATCCAGAACTGCACCGCCACAGCCACGCCGCCGATGCGCCAGAGGCCCAGGCGCAGCAGTCCAGCCGCGCCGGTTTCCCGCATCAGCGCCGCATTGAACAGCGGAAACGGTTCCGGCTCCTTCCAGCTTCGTGCATAGACTTGCTCGAACGCATCGATGCCCGCTTCCAGCTCCGGCGGTCTCGTGACCACAACGAAGCTGCCATCGGTCCGCTGGTCCGCGCGGCGCAGCTTGCGACGAATCGTCTCGCGCAACGCGCCCGGCCGGCCGGCGAGATAAGTGCTCCAGCCCATGCCGTTGACCGTTTCGTGCCAGTTGCCGAAATGCGCAAAGCGCACCGCCGACAGTCCGGCCGCGCGTGCGCCTTGTTCGAAGGCGGACAGCGCGGGCCATTCCTGGGGCAGTGCGTCCAGGCGCGTGACCGCATGGCCGCGGCAAAAGCGGGCAACCCCGGTAAAGAGCGCGACCAAATCCGAAACCGGCACATCCGGCGCCACCAGCGGCGCATAAACGCACGTGTAAGGCGTCGTCAGGCTGCTCAGAGTTCCATTCGAATCTTCCTGGCGCAATGGCAGCAGCGCGGCCGGGCGATCATCCATGCGGGCAAGCAGAAAGCAAGGCTGCGTGGCCGGCGGCATGCCGAACGACAGGACCGTGCGCCACCAGGCTCGGCTGGCAAACAGTTCGGGTGAGGCAGCAAACAAGGCATCCGCGTCGGCCGGCAAGGCATCCAGCGAGGCGAATGCCTCCAACCGTACCGTCATGGCATCGAGTACCAGATGTAGCCGATCCATTCGTGCGCCGCGTAGAACGTGGTCTCCCAGGCCGTGACATTCGGCACGAAATCCCGCGCTTCGAATCGGGGTCGCCTGTTCAGCGAGCCTGGCGCCGCGGTCACCGTGATGCCGGTATCGGCAAAGGCCAGCAGCGCGCGCCGCTCGTGCCAAGGCTGCGTAACCAGATAGATCGAATCGATTCCGTTGGCGCGCAGGATCGCGGCGCTGTCGCGAGCGTTCTGCCAGGTGTCGCGGGAGCGGTCCTCGACCCATCGCACCGGCGTTTTGAAATCCTGCACCATGGTGTTGCGCATCACGGCCGCGACCGACGGGGGTTTGTTGCCGATCCAGCCGCCGGTGATCAGAACCGGCAACTGTGTCTTATGTTGCAGTTCTGCGCCGATCATCACCCGCTCCAGGCTCAACGCCCCCGGGGTGACGACCCCATGCGAGAGCCGCGAGATGTCGCCGCCCAGGATCACGATGGCGCCGGGCGGCTTGTCGGGCGGCGGGGTCAAGGGCAGGCCGAGTTCGAGCGGATACATCAGGGCACTCGCGACCGCCGGCAGGCTGAGTGCCACGAGCAATCCGGTGGCAGTGCCGATGAGCCCGTGCGCGAAACGCGGTGCTCGCCGCAGCAATATCAGGCCCACCACGAGTGCGAGCACGAGATTGACCGGGGGCAGCACCAGGAAAGCCAGGAAGGACTTCAGCCACCACACGTTTCGGTGTTAGCGGTCTGCCGCCAGCCAGTCCAGCACCTTTCCGAGTCCGCTGCGTAACGGCACCGGCGTCCCCAGTCCGAGCATCGCGCGCGCACGGTCCGCGCTGCCGATCGAATGCCGGATATCGCCGGGGCGCGGCGGACGATGGCGGATGTCAGGCGCTTTGCCGGCGAGATCCATGATGGTGCGCGCCAGAGCCAGCACCGTCGTTGGCGTGCCGGTACAAACGTTGAACACCGGCGCAACGGTGGAAGGCTGGCGCATCGCCGCCAGCAACGCCGCGACGATATCGGCAACGAAGATGAAGTCGCGGGTCTGCGCGCCGTCGCCGAAGATATCGATCGGAGTGCCCTGCGCGGCATGGCGGCAGAAGATGGAAATAACGCCGGAATAAGGCGAAGCCGGATCCTGGCGCGGCCCGTAGACGTTGAAGAAACGCAGGCCTGTCGTGGGGATGCCATGCACGTGCCCGGCGACCCGCGCGTGCAGTTCGCAGGCATATTTATCGGCGCCGTACGCGGAGAGCGGGCGGCACGCGACGTCCTCGGTGATCGGGATGGTGGGGCAATCGCCATAGACCGCGGCACTCGAGGCATAAACCATCGGGATCGGCCTGCCGGTGTGGCGGATGGCATCGAGTAAGGTGATAGTACCGGTCAGGTTGGCACGGTGCGTGCCGAGCCAGTCGGTGACGCCACGTTGGACCGACGCGATGGCAGCGAGATGGAAGATCCCATCAACGCCCTCGATAGCGGTCTGGGTCGCGTCCGGGTCGGCAACATCGGCCTCGATCAGTGGCACGCCAGACGGGAGATTGGCGCGCGAGCCGGTGGACAGATCGTCCAGCACGCGCACGCTGTCTCCGCGCGCGATCAGCGCGTCGCAGAGATGCGAACCGATAAACCCGGCGCCGCCAGTGACAAGAAATTTCACTGAACCTCTCCCGCGTAGCGGGAGAGGTCGAGACGCCCGAGGGTTCGAGGGTGAGGGTGATCGGGTCGGCACGCTCTGAAGCCGTGCCAACCGGTCCTCGCGCTGGTCCGCTTCCACCCCGGCAAGCACAAACGGCACGGACAGGAAACGTTAGTTGGGCCGCAGCACCTGGCGCAGCACCGCACCCTCCGCCAGCCGGTCGAATCCCGCATTGATCTCCTCGAATCCGATGAACCCGCTACGCAGCCTCTGCACCGGCAGCTTGCCGCGCTGATATAGCGCAATAAACCGGGGAATGTCCCGCTTCGGCACGCAGCTTCCCATGTAGCTGCCGCGGATCGACTTCTCATCCGAAACCAGCGCCGCATGCGGATACGAAAACACCCGGTCCACTGCCGGCAGGCCGGCACTAACCACCATGCCGCCGCGCGCGGTGATGGCATAGGCGAGAGTCATCGCCTCGATCGCGCCGGCCGTTTCGATCACGTAGTCCAGCCCGCCGCCGGTCGCTGCCTTGATCTCCGTCACCACATCAGCGTTGCCGGCCAGGAACGTGTCCGTCGCCCCCAGCTCCTTCGCAATGCGCAGCTTGTCCGCACTGAGATCGACCGCGACGATTCGTTCCGCGCCCGCCACCACACCGCCCATCAACGCGTTCATCCCCACGCCGCCCAATCCGACCACCGCCATCTGCCCGCCTGACGGAACCTGCGCCGTGTTCAGCACCGCGCCAACACCGGTGACGACAGCACAGCCGAAGATCGCGGCATCTTCCAGCGGCACGTCGTCGGGGATCTTTATCAGCGCATTCTGTGCCACCACCGAATATTGCGCGAACACCGAGAGGCCGCTGTAATGGTAGAGCGGCTCGCCGTTCAGGCTGAGGCGGCGGGCGCCGGTGACCAGCGTGCCATTGGCCCGCGCGGCGAAAGAGCTTTCGCACAGATTGGGCCGGCCGCCGTTGCAGTAGCGGCAGTCGCCACAGCTCGTAACGAACACGCTGACGACGTGGTCGCCGGCCTTGAGGCCGTGCACCTCCGGTCCGACCTCGCGCACGATGCCAGCGGCTTCGTGGCCCGGAATGGAAGGCAGCTTGCGCGGCCGCAGGCCCTCGATGGTGGAGAGATCGGAATGGCAGAGGCCTGCCCCGACAATTTCGTACAGCACCTCGCCAGGGCCGGGCGGATCGAGCTGCACTGTTTCGATCGTCATCGGCTGGCTGGCGGCGTAAGGGCGGGGCAGGCCCTGCGCGCGCAGGACAGCGGCTTTCATGTGCATTGCGGTCTCCGAATAAACTATCCCGCCGCGGGCGGGAGAGGTTCACTCTCGCCCGACCACGTCACTGCCCGCAAACCGCACCCCCAATCCCGCCGCCCGCTCCCGCGCCTCATCCAACGTTGTACGGCTCTGCCCCAGTGGAATCCCAATCCCCCGGCACGCATCCTCGATCACCGTCACGTCGTATCCCAGCCGCGCAGCATCTTCCGCCGACCACGCAACGCAGAAATCCGTCGCCAAACCAGCGAGAAACAGCCGCTTGAACCCCCGCTGGCGCAGCCAGCCATCCAGTCCCGTGGGCGTCTTGTGGTCATTCTCGAAAAACGCGGAATAGCTGTCGAGCTCCGGCCGGAATCCCTTGCGGATGATCAGCTCCACCCGCCGCAGATCGAGATCGCGATGCAGCGCCGCGTTGCCACTGCCCTGCAACGCATGGTCTGGCCATAACACCTGCCGCCCGTACGCCATATCGATTTCCGTGAACGCCTGTCGGCCCGGATGCGCGCTGGCAAATGACGAATGGCCCGGCGGATGCCAGTCCTGCGTTGCAAAGGCATGCGAGAACCGCGCAAGCAACCGATTGATCGCAGGCACCACCGCATCGCCGTCGGCGACCGGCAATTCGCCGCCCGGCATGAATGTCGGCTGTACATCGACCATCGCCAGAATATCCGTTTCCGGATCGATCCGCATCTCAAGCCTCCCTGGTCATCCGGTCACTGAAACAGTATGACAATTGCCATGCCCACAGGGTACGCCTCGTCCGGAGACCACACAATGAAATTGGGTCGCTTGTCACTGCCGTGTTTGCTCCTGGCCGCCGCGCTGTCGCAGCCCGCCTCGGCCGCCAGCTTCCGCTGGGCCAATGACGGTGACGTGGCCACCATGGATCCCGACATGCTGCAAGAGACCGTGCAGTTGTCGTTCCTCGCCAACATTTACGAACCGCTGGTTCGGCGTGACGAGAACCTGAATCTGCAACCGGCGCTGGCGACGAAATGGGAGCAGATAAGCCCCACCGTGTGGCGGTTTCATTTGCGGCCGAATGTGAAGTTCACCGACGGCACGCCATTCACCGCCGATGATGTGTTGTTTTCACTAAAGCGCATCCAGGCGCAGACCTCCGCCATGCGCGCGCCGATGTCGATGGTGAAACAAGCGCGCAAGGTCGATGACCTGACCGTGGACATGGAAACCTACCATCCGGATCCGATCCTGCCCCAGGAAGTCACCAACTTCCTGATCATGTCGAAAGCCTGGTGCGAGGCGCACAACGCCACCGAGCCAGTAAGCCTGGGCGGCAAGGTGGACAGCTTTTCCGTGCACAACGCGATGGGCACCGGACCCTACAAGCTGGTGTCCCGCGAGCCCGACCGGCGCACGGTTGTCGAGAAAAACCCCGGCTGGTGGGACAAGATCCCCGGCAATGTCGACCACGTGGAATTCGACGTGATCCACAGCGCTTCAACCCGCGTCGCCGCGCTGCTGTCGGGCGAGGAGGACATGATCTACGACGTCCCGCCGCAGGACATGGCGCGGATCGCACATACGCCCGGTCTGCACCTGATCCAGCATCCCGAGCTGCGCACGATCTATCTCGGCTTTGATGTCTCGCGCCCCGAACTGCCGAGCTCCGACATCAAAGGCAAGAATCCCTTCAAGGATCTGCGCGTACGTCAGGCGTTCAGCCTGGCAATCGATGAGAACCTGATCGCCTCGAAAGTGATGCTTGGTCTGGCACATCCTACCTTCATGATGTGGGGACCCGGAGTGAACGGCTATGATGCGAAGCTGGACGTGCGGCCGAAACCGGACCTGGCGAAGGCAAAGGCGCTGATGGCTGCGGCCGGCTATCCGAACGGCTTCCGCGTATCCCTCGATTGCCCCAACGATCGCTACGTGATGGACGAACAAATCTGCACCGCAATCAGTGCAATGCTGGCGCGGATCGGGGTGAAGGTGGATCTGATCGCTCAGACCAAGGCCAAATACTTCGCCAAGATTCTCGCACCGAAATACGACACCGACTTCTACATGCTCGGCTGGACCCCGGCGACCTACGACGCACACAACGTGCTGTACAGCTTGCTCGGCACCAACACAGGCGGGCGCGGCGAGGTGAATGTCAGCGGCTATTCCAACCCGGCACTGGACAACCTGATCACGAAGATCGGCGAGGAGGCGGACCAGACCAGGCGCGACAGCCTGATCGATGATGCGGCGCTAATCATCCAGCACGATCTGCCGGTGATCCCGCTGCACCAGCAGGTGATCGTGTGGGCAGCAAAGAACAATGTCACTGTGGCGCAGCCGGCGGATGATTTCTTTCCATACCGGTATATTGTGGTGAAGTAAGGCCCCACCGTCATGGCCAGGCTCGACCCCGAACGGAAATCCAGCCTGGTTGCCGGCGTACCAATGAAGCGCGCCGGCCGGCCCGACGAGATCGTCCAAGCCATTCTGTTCTTTTGTTCCGATAAAGCAAGATTCATCACCGGCCAGGTGCTCTCGGTCGATGGCGGCAAGTCGGCCACCTGATGCCGTCGCGCCATAACGGACGTCACATCCCCGGCGCCGATTTCAATCCAATGCTTTGGCCTTCGCCCGCCTCCGGTTTACAACCGAACCCATGCACCGCCCGCACCGCTCTGCCGCTGTCCCGCCGCCGACCCTGATCGCTACCACCGAAGCGCTCGAAGCCTTCTGCCATCGGCTCGCCGCCGAAGCGTTCGTCACCGTCGATACCGAGTTCATGCGGGAACGGACCTACTGGCCTGAACTCTGCGTCGTGCAACTCGCCGGCGATCACGAAACCGCCGTGATCGACGCCCAGGCCGAGGATCTCGATCTCACCCCGCTTGGCGATCTCCTTGCCAACCCCACCGTTCTGAAAGTCTTTCACGCCGCGCGCCAGGACGTCGAGATCTTCGTCCTCCGCTTCAACGCCGTTCCCACGCCACTGTTCGATACCCAGATCGCGGCCATGGTCGCGGGCTTCGGCGACCAGGTCGGTTACGAAGCGCTGGTCTCCGGTCTCACCGGCGGCTCGATCGACAAGGCGCACCGCTTCTCCGACTGGTCCGCCCGCCCGCTTTCCCCTGCGCAGATCGCCTACGCCGCCGCCGACGTGACGCATCTGCGCGACGTCTACCGCAAGCTGCGCGCCCGCCTGGAGGAAGACGGCCGGCTCGAATGGGTCGCCGAGGAGATGGCGGCGCTTACCGACCCGGCGCTGTACCGCGCCGACCCGGAAACCGTGTGGGAACGCCTGCGCCCGCGCAGCGGTAACCGGCGCTTCCTCGGCCGTGTGCAGGCCGTCGCCGCCTGGCGCGAACGCGAGGCACAGCGCATCAACATCCCCCGCCAGCGCCTGCTGAAGGACGAGGCGCTGATGGAAATCGCCGCCACCGTTCCCACCGATATCAACTCACTGGCGCGCACCCGCAGCATCAGCCGCGGCTTCGCCGAGGGCCCGATGGGGGAAGCGCTGCTGGAAGCGCTCGCCGCCACCATCTCGCTGCCCGACAGCGCGCTGCCGCCCGCGCCGCCACCGCGCGATTCACTGCGCGCCTCGCCTGCCTTGGTTGCATTGCTGAAGGTGCTGCTGTCTGCCAAGTGCGAGTATCACCATGTTGCACCGCGGCTCGTCGCCAGCAGCGACGATCTCGAACGGCTGGCACAGGAAGATGAACCCGCAATCCCCGCCCTGCATGGCTGGCGGCGAGAGGTGTTCGGCGAAGACGCGCTGGCGCTGAAGCAAGGCCGCATCGCTCTCGGGGCGGAACGTCGGCAGATAAAATTGATCCGCACGTAGCCGGCCTGCGTCGTGAATTCCGACGGATCGCATCTGCTGTCATCGCGAATTGCCCAGCGGCCGGCGCGCGACCGGATGCAACCGCAGCGGACCGAAGGGGTTCCCCGCATAGGCGCTGTCTTAAGCTTCGGTTTCCCAGGAGAGATCGAGCATACCTAGGCACATGGCACAAAGGTCAGGCCAGGGCATCGGAAGAGACTGCCGGACCAAAAACCTCCACCACGACATGTCTCGCACCTGGCCTCTGGCCCAGGTCCTGCATCCCCTCACGCTTGACCCCGCCGGCAATCCGCCGTCCATTTCACCCAACATACCAAGGGAGCGATCCATCATGCACGACACGGTCATCCGTGGCGGAACCATCGTCGATGGCACCGGCCAGCGGCGTTTCACCGGCGACATCGCGATCGACGGCGACCGCATCGCCCAGGTCGGCGGCAAGGCCGGCCCCGGCAGGCGTGAGATCGACGCCAACGGCCTGCTGGTGACTCCCGGCTGGGTCGACGCGCACACGCATTACGACGGCCAGGCCACCTGGGATTCCGAACTCGCTCCATCCTCTTGGCATGGCGTCACCACCATTCTGTTCGGCAACTGCGGCGTCGGTTTCGCCCCCGTGCGCAAGCAGGACCACGAATCCCTGATCGGCCTGATGGAAGCGGTCGAGGAAATCCCCGGCATCGCGCTCGCCGACGGCTTGAAATGGAACTGGGAAACCTTCCCGGAATATCTCGACGCGCTGGACCAGATGCCGCGCGCCATCGACATCGGCGCGCAGATTCCCCACCATCCCCTGCGCGTCTACGTGATGGGCGAGCGCGCGGTGAACCGCGAAAAAGCCACCGCCGACGACATCGAAGCGATGCGCCGCATGACCGAGCAAGGCCTCCGCGCCGGCGCCTTCGGCTTCACCACCTCGCGCACCAACTCGCACAAGACCCCCACCGGCGAGATGGTCCCCGGCCGTTATTCCGAAGTGCAGGAATTGCTGGGCATCGGCGCCGCATTCAAGGG
Source organism: Acetobacteraceae bacterium (assembly GCA_035523995.1). Lineage (GTDB taxonomy): Bacteria > Pseudomonadota > Alphaproteobacteria > Acetobacterales > Acetobacteraceae > JASHVB01. The sequence continues at coordinate 45,463 of DATKPQ010000141.1, forward strand.
CCTGGGCTACGGCGCGTTCGGCGTCAACAGCGACTTCGATATCGAGACGACAGAACTCGAATGGATGACGAAGCTGGGCCAGGAAACCGGCCGTCCCGTCTGGTTCCTGCTCACCGACCGCCCGACCGATCCCGCGCGCTGGCGCCGCCTGATGGACGGCGTGCACAAGGCGCGTGCGCAAGGTGCAATGGTCACGGCGCAGGTCGCCGGCCGTCCCGTTGGCGTGCTGCTGGGCATCGATACCGCGCTGAACCCGTTCTCCATCCGCCCCAGCTACCAGGCGCTGCTGTCGCTGCCGGCGGAGGAACGCATCCGCCGTTTGCAGGATCCGGCCCTGCGTTCGCAGATCCTCGCCGAGGCGCCATCGCCGGAGCTGATCCACCGCCTGTCGCAGTTCCGCCAGCGCATCACCACGAGCTGGCACCGCATGTTCCCGATGGGCGATCCGCCGAACTACGAACCGCGCGCGGATGAAAGCATTGCCGCGATCGCCGCCCGCAGCAACCACACGCCGGACGAGATCGCCTATGACTACCTTGCCGCCGGCGCGGAAAAATTCTTGTTCTTTCCCATCGTCGGCTACAACGAGGACAACCACGACATCATCCGCACCATGCTGACGGATGACGCGACAGTGCTCGGCCTGTCCGACGGCGGTGCGCATTGTTCCTCGATCGTCGATGCGAGCGTGCCGAGTTGGATGCTGATCCATTGGACCCGCGACCGCACGCGCGGAGAAAAACTGCCGCTGGAAATGGTGGTGAAGCGCCAGACCAGCGAGACCGCCGGTTTCTTCGGCTTCCATGATCGCGGCGTGTTGGCCGAGGGCAAGAAGGCCGACATGAACATCATCGACTACGACGCGTTGCGCCTGCACGTGCCGGAGGTCCGCTACGACCTGCCAAAGAACGGCCGCCGCCTCGTGCAGCGGGTGGACGGCTACCGCGCGACCTTCGTCTCCGGCGTGCCGACCTTCGAGAACGGCGAGTACACCGGCGCCACGCCGGGCAAACTGGTGCGCGCGAACGCGGTTTAGTTCGACGTTTCCGCCATGGCCGGGCTCGACCCGGCCATCTACGCACCGGACCTTCCGCGCGCGGATGGCCGGGTCAAGCCCGGTCGGCGACCCGACCGACCTCTGCTGCAAACAGCAGCGTTTGCACGCTAAGCCTCCGCGCTTGGCCGGGACTTCATCCGCGCGTGCCATGCCACGATGTTCTGGTTCTCCGGATTGATCGGCTGTTTCAGGCCATTGAAGAAGTCCAGGAACCCGAACAACAGGATATCCGCCAGCGACAACCGGCTGCCGCAGATGAATTCGCGGCCGGCGATCCGGCCATTCAGCCAGGTCAGCTTCTCCTGCGCGATCTGCTTCAGATCATCGCCGGCTGCCGGAATGCAATGGATGCGGTTCTGAAACATCCGTAGTCCATCAGTATAGCGGAAGCCATTGGTCATCGGCTCGAGGATGTAGAGGTCGATGCGCCGTGTCCACATGCGCGTCTCGGCGCGTTCTTGCGGCGTGCCGCCGATCAGCGACGGACCGGGCGTCACCTCGTCGAGGTATTCGCAGATCGCGGTGATCTCGGCGATGACCGTGCCATCATCGAGTTCCAGAGCCGGACAGGTGCCGATCGGGTTCTTCGACAAATACGGCGGCTGGCGGTTCTCGCTGCCGCGGATATCAACCTCCACCTTTGGCAATTCGATGCCGCGTTCGGCCATGAAGATGCGCACAACACGCGGGTTCGGGCCGATCGAATTGTACAGCAACATTGGCGTCCCCTTCCTGCCGGATGTGCCGCGCGTTATGCCACCGCCTCCGCCTCGATCTCCACCATGAACCGCGGGTCCGCCAGCCCGGAAATGAACAATAGCGTGGACGCCGGAGCATGGTCGCCGAACACCGCGCCACGCGCGGTCCGGAATGCCGCGAGCAGCGCCCGGTCGGTCAAAAACGTCGTCGTCTTCACCACATTGCCGATGCCCATATCGTTGGCATCCAGCACGGCACGCAGATTGGCGAAGGCCTGCGCGATCTGGCCCTCGCCGGTGGTCGGCACGCTGCCGTCGGCTGCCATGCCGACCTGGCCGGAGACGATCAACCGCCGCTCGGCGCCCTCCACGATCATCCCGTGCGAATAGCCGGTCGGCGCCCGCACGGTTGGCGGATTGCTGCTGGTGATCGTCGCCATGGTCGTCCCCCCTGGATCGGTCACCGCGCGAGCCAGTCCCGCACGGCCTGCTTGATAAAGTGCGCATCCGCCGGATTCGCCACCGGGTTGCCGGCACGATGGCCCCAGATGCTGGGAATCGGCCGCAATTCGGCGTGTGCGAGAAGCGGCAGCTCGGCTGCGTTGTCGGCAACGCGGAAATACAGGTCGGTCTCGCCCGGCATCAGCAACACGCGCGCCCGGATGGCTCGCAAGGCG
>DATKPQ010000142.1:0-25179 GCA_035523995.1 Acetobacteraceae bacterium
GCGTTGTCGGCGGCGACGCCTGTCTGGAAGGCGATCTCGGCCTGATCGGTCAGGTAGGTGTTGGCGGCGCTGTAGAATTTCCCCATCTGGTTGGTTTCGGCGTAGTACAGCAACGCACCGTACAATGCGCCCCGGCCGCCCATATCATCGGTACTGAACTGCGGGAAATCAGTCGCCAAGGCGGGAATTTCGCTGGCCAGGAGGTTGGCAATGGCGGCAGTCGGGGCCGCGCCGAACACCAACTGATAGACGTCTTGCGTGAACGTCAGGTCGCTTACGCCCGAATACAGATTCTCGAAAGTTGAGTTGTGGGCGAATTCAAGGCCCAGAATGCTCCAGATGTTCGCGACCGACTCGCCCGCGTTGAACAGCCCGGTGGCGTAGTTGGAGACCATCGTGAGACTGGCGGTCGTCGGCGTGACGCCGTAGAACGCGTCGATCTCGATCAGCGCCGGCAGAGACGAGTACATCGCCTGCTGGCTACCAAGCAGGGACGCTTCCAACTGCGCCTCTGTTAGAGCACCCGCGTCGATCTGCGCAGCAACGGACGTCGCGTAGGCGCTCGACGGCGCAACCTGCAGGATGGTCTGATAGTCCGCCGCTACCTGATTGGAGGTGACGTCTGACACGGGCTGGGTCCCCTTTCTTATCGGGCCTGTTACTGTTCCTCCCCGGGGCACTCAGTGGACTTGGCGTCACCCGGGCGTCGCCAGAGGGCATACAGCATTCCCCATACTCGACGCAACGGCGATCGTATCGTTCTGCGCTCGCCACTCGAAAATAGTTCGGGCAATGAAGGTTTGTGTTGCAGAAATGTCGCAGTCACAAAACGTTCTTCGTTTCCTTGAGCAACCAATTTGTTGAGCCGGGCCACGAACTGAACCCGCCGCTGCTCCGCGGCCCGACTTGACGCCGAAGACACCCCCGCCCACAAGCAAGCCACGCACCCGCTGGGAGCCCAATGATGGGGGCCAATGACTGACGCTGCGCTTCCGTTCGCCGACCTGATGCTGGTGGATGATGTCCTGCCGACCGATTTTTCGCCATTCAGGACACTGGAATACGGCCATTACCTTGAGTTTTTCGACGCAGCGCTGCTGACGCTGGAAGATTGGCACCTTGCCATCACCAACGAGAGTTTCGACGGCGCGGTGGTTCGGCTGCCGATCGCCGAGTCCCTGAAACCGCGCATCCGCCGATTCCGTGACGCTGCCGGCATGGGCGCCCGCCTTGCCTACGTCACATTCCTGGAGAACGCGGCCCGCCTGTTTCCCTACCTGGAGACGCGAGGCCTGCCGTTCATTGTGCAGCTCTATCCAGGCGGACGCTTCAACCTGGAGCAGACGGAAACGGATGAACGGCTGCGGACGATTCTGCACTCGCCGCTGTGCCGCAAGGTGATCGTGACGCAGACGCTCAGCCAGCGCTACGTGACCGAGCGCATCGGCTGCGATCCCGACAAGGTGGAATTCATCTATGGCGGCGTGTTCGACAGCCGGGTCGATTTCGATTTTTTCCGCGACAAGCAGCGTTTCGGCCGGGACAAGGGTACCCTGGACCTCTGCTTCGTGGCCCACCGCTACAACAACAGCATTTCCGCCAAGGGGTACGACCATTTCGTCGCCGTGCTGCGGCACCTGGCGGCGCACGACCCAAGGCTGCGCTTTCATGTGGTGGGGGATTACCGGCCCGACGATCTTCCGCTGGGCGAGGCGCTGGACCGGGTTACGTTCTATGGCCGCCAGCCGGGGACCTTCTTCCGGACCTTCTACCCGAAGATGGATGCCATCCTGTCGGTCAATCGCCCCTCATCGCAGGAGCCGGGCGCGTTTGACGGCTTTCCCACCGGCGCTTGTATCGAGGCCGGCTTCCGCGGCGTGCTGAACTGCATCAACGATCCGTTGGGAATGAATTTTGCCTTCCGTCATGGCGAAAACATCGTCTTGCTCGACCTGGAACCGTTGCATACCATCGCGACGCTGGAGGCGTTGTTCTCCGACCCGGAGCGGCTATACACGCTTGCCGAAGCCAACTGGCGGGCATTCCGCGACGTCTTTAATATAGACAGGCAGTTGTGGGCGCGCACCCAGCTGATCGCACATGAACTGATGCGGCCCGAGGCACTGATCATACCGCCGCCGGCGCGCGCCAGCCGGTTGGACGGCATGATCGACAACAATGTTGCATTCTGGCGGGAACAAGTCCGCAGTCACGCGTCGGCCTTGAGTGACGTGGAGCGCCGCCATCAGGGGCTGATCCAAGAGTACCAGGATGTAGAGCGCCGCCACCAGGGGCTGATCCAGGAGTACCAAGGTCTGCAAGCGCGGCATGACCAGCTTATGACCTGGCATGCGAGCCTGGCCGAGGACAAGGCCCGGCTGGCGCAAGAGGTCGCCACGCTGCACGCGGAGAAGACGACGCTGATAACAGAGCATGCCCGGCAGGAGGCTGAACGCATCGCCGCGGCGGAAGCGGCCAGGCAGCGTTCCCTCCCGGGGCGGCTAAGAGCATGCCTCCGCCTCGTTGCGCCGCATTCGACGTGAGGGACTGGCTGCGCCGGGCAGGCCTGGAAGCAGGCGCCGCCGTCGCCTTCGTCTGCGCGGAGGCGGACCCCTCGCAACGTAATAGCCTGATCGCCGAGGAATTGGTCCCGGCATTCGCCCGGTTGGGCGTGTCGCTGCGAATCCTCGATTACCGGCGTCACCCACGCGACGCGATGACCGCGCTGAAGGACCCGGCCAATCTGTTCTGTATATGTTTCGATGGCTTCGGTGCCGAGCTTCTGGTGGCGACCCGCAAACCGGGCGGATTCCGCTCGGCATTCGAATACTTCGGCAAGCCACTGTTCGATATCATGCATGACTGCCCTGCCCATGAGATCATGGGCCACCAGGTCGATGCACGCTTTCGCCACCGCTTCCTGCTAATCCCCAACTACGACTATGTGGCGATGGCACAGGCAATGGGGCAACGAAACGCCCGATTTGTCCCTTCCATCACCTATCCTGCGGCGGTTTGCAGCCCCTTGAAACCGCTGGCGGAGCGCAGCATCGACGTACTGGTGCCTGTTACCGCCGGAACACCGGAGCGCAGCCGCGAACGACATACAGACGTAAGCTACCGCGCCCGGGTCTACCGGGACATCTTCGACGCTGTCGTTATCGCCGCGACGGCCAACCTACGGCTTGATCCGCTGCAAGAGTTGTGCAGCGCCTGCCGGGAAGCGGGACTGCTGTTCGATCCCTCGGATCCCGATTCGCGGTTCCTGCTGACCACCGTTGTGGACTGCGTCGAGACGGGACGACAACGCACGCTGCTGCATGCCATCGCGCATTTGCCGGTTACGCTGGCATCTTCTGCATCTTTTGATGATCTGCCCTCAGGATCATGCATAACTAAAATTCTGCCGGCTCACCGGTCTGATTTGTTGGAGCAAATGCGCAATGCGAAATGCGTCGTCACCCTCACCAGCCCGATTACCGGATACGACGACGTGGCGATGGCCGCATTCACCGCCGGTTGCCTGGTTCTGAGTTCACCCAATCACCTGCTTCAGGGAACCTTCGGTCACCAGCGCGGATCGCTGATGTTTCAAACGCAACAGCACCTTGTTGACCAACTTGGCCAGATTGTCTCGGACTTTCCGCGGCTTGCAGCCATTGCCGCGTGCGGCCACCGTCAGGCGATGGCACAGTTTTCGCCCACGCGTCTGGCCGAGACGATTCTGTCAATCCTGCTTCTCGAGCAAGCCTCGGAACCTCCTGTGACAGCGCCAGACGAATAGGCGATTGTTGCAAAAGTTTCTGCGTTCGGGTTTTGAGTGCATATGCGTGCACGTGTGCTGAAAGCCGTTTTACGAAATTTCAATCTTTGTCGATTACACCATGGGCCACACTCAAAGTTTGAGTGGAGGCTAGCATGTATCGTTCCCGGTCTGCGTTTCGCTTTGTTCCGATAGATCCGAGCTCGCTTGAAAGTTCCCCCGCCGCTACTGGGGTCTCTTCAAACCTGAACGCGGACTATGACCATATCGCAACGCTGTGCAGCGTACCGCTCAATGCTGGCAGCACTGCCACAGGAAGTCAGACAAATCCGCAGAACCCCAGGGTTGATGTGCCGGCGCCTCAGTCGGTCACGTCATACAGCACTACCAACCCGCCCAGCAGTTCGATCGAGCCGCAATTGCAAAGCTATAGCTATGCGGTGAACTCGCTTTGTGGGGACAATGTTGTTACTGCCTGGCGGTACGGTACCGGTAGCGGCACGACGGTGTCGTTGATCGACGATGGTTTCAATCCCACCGTAACGGCACAGTTCACGAATTTCGACGCCAGCCAGTCGATCAATTTCGGCAGCGGCGGCGCTAACAATATCGGTGAGCCTTCCGGTGACGTTCATGGTACGACCACAGCAGCCGAAATCGGCGGCTCCGGCACCAGCGACCAACCGGTTGGCATCGCTCCAAAGGCCGCCATCATTGGCGTAAAGGTTAGTTTCACTATCTGCTCCCCTCTCGAAATGTCATCGGCACTCACTTATGCTTCAATGGTCTCTGATGTCGTGAATAATTCATGGGGATATTGTGGCTTTGGGATTGGCGAGCCGGAGGACGACGGTTTCGTTAGTTGGTACAACGCAGTGGCCAACGCGGTTCAGACGGAACGCTCGGGGCTGGGGACCGTCATCGTTTTCGCCTCCGGCAATGACCGCGCTGAAGGCGATGACATCGGACTTCAGCCGACTGTCTCCGATCCGCGCGTCATTGCGGTTGCCGCAAGTGACATATACGGCAACATAGCCTCATACTCGGACCCGGGCGCAGGATTGCTCGTCGCTGCGCTCGGCAACAATGCGCTGGTCCCGGCGAGCAGCGGTGTCGGCACCACCTACGCTAGTGGCACGTCCTACGCTGCACCCCTGGTCTCCGGGATCGTCAGCCTGATGCTCGCCGCGAATCCTGATTTGGGATGGCGTGACGTGCAGGAAATTCTCGCGGATTCCGCCTACGCGCCTGCGGCCTCCAGTGCCGGCTTTACCACCAACCATGCTCCGACGTGGAACGGCGGCGGCATGCACTTCTCGGACAATTTCGGATTCGGCGTGGTGGACGCAAACGTCGCGGTCAACCTGGCGCGTACCTGGAACGAGCAATCGACCAGCGCCAACCTGATCGTCGGTACGTCAAGCTACGTGGCCGCCTTCACTACGCCCAGTGATACCAAGACAAACAGCTATCTGTCGTTCACGGCGGATCTCCGCATTCAACATGTGCAGGTGACCATCAACGACGATGACTTGCTCGCCGCCGATACCAGCCTTGTCCTGGCATCCCCTGCGGGCACCCAATCGGTCCTCTTGGATGATCCTGGCCAGGTCGGATCAACCGACAACACGGATGGCCTCGATCTGGATGGCTGCGTCATCACCTCCAATGCATTCTGGGGTGAGGACTCGCCAGGGGTGTGGACGTTGGAGGCAGTAGATGATTCGAGCGGCAAGGTCGTTGCAAAGATCACAAACTGGAGCCTGACAGTCTGGGGCGACGACGCCAGCACTGTCACGCCGCCGCTGGTCTACACGCCTGAGTTCGCGGAACTTGCCGGGGCTGACCCGGCCCGGACTGTGGTATCCGTCCAGGGCAGCAATGCCCATACGATCGACTTGATCGCTCTACCTGGCACGACCACGATCAACTTGAACGGCGGCGCCGGTATGATCGACGGCATTGCAGTCACTGTCGCATCGGGTCTGCGCAATGCCAACGCCGATGGCTCGACCGGCAGCGTGACCCTGACCGGCCTGACCAGCGGCGGAAGCGAGCTCAGCGGCGGCGATGGAACCACCGTCATTACTGGAGTATGCAATGACGTGATCAATGCCGGCCTTGGTACCACCACGATCAACACCGGCAAAGGCGGCAGTACTATCACGCTGTCCAGCCTGGGGGCCTCGACTGTGACAATCACCTCCGGCGGTGGCGACACAATTAACGCCGGGTTGGCCAATGTCGCTGTCAAGGACGTCGGTATCAATGGCGACACCATCAGCGCGGGAAGCGCGAATCTGACTTTCATTAACGGCAGTGGAGCCAGCCTGATAGAGATAAGCACGGGATCTATCCTGATCCAGGGCGGGTACAGCAGCACTGCGGTGTCCGTGCAAAGCACCGGGACGGACCAGGAGACGATTGTCGCCGGCGGCGTTTCGGACCTGATCACCATCCAGGCCGGTTCTACGAACGGTCTCGATCTCATCAAGGATTTTCGTGTAGGTATCGACCATCTCCAGCTTGAGGGCTACACGACCGATCCCGTTACGCTGGCACTGCAAGACCAAACTTCCGATGGCGCCGGGGGAATATTGTTTACCCTGCCGGATGGGATGCGCATCGATCTTGCCGGTGTAGGTCATATCACCCAAACTGCTTTCGTCTGATTCTCCCACCTGCGAATACAATCATAACCCGTCACCTTTTATGTGCACCCAGGACAAGCTTCGGGTTAGCGCAACGACACCAACACATCGCCGCTGACACCGCCCCGGATGCCGATCACGGCCGCGGACAGCTTGCATATTCGGCGCAGCCGGTTGCTATAACAATCCGGTATTCGCTCCATCCCGGCGCGATCGCCCACCGCGGAGACACTGCGTTGCCATCCTGGACCGAACATCAGGCAAGGCTGCAAAGCCTGGCGAGCCGCCAGCTCTTCTTCGTCGGCGGCGCCCCGCGGTCCGGCACTACCTGGCTGCAATACTTGCTCGACAGTCACCCGGACATCTGCTGCGGCGGCGAGGGTCTGTTCATGAAGCACCTCGCCGAACCGCTGCAAAAAGCCATGCAGGAACGGCGACAGGCGCTGGAAGCCAAGAACCAGACCGTGTTCCGGCATACCACCGGATTCGCGCTGCCGACCGAGGAAGACACCGACCATCTGCTCGGCACCGCGATCCTGTTAGCACTTGACCAGCAATGCGCAGGAAAGACCTTTCGCGCAATCGGCGAAAAGACCCCGGAAAACGTCTTCCTGTTTTCCCGCCTGAAGCGGCTGTTCCCAAACGCGAAGTTCGTCGGCATCGCGCGGGATCCCCGCGACCTGATCACGTCAGCCTGGCACTTCTTCCAGACACCGAAGCCGGGACATGATGAGCGCGAAGCGAAGCTGGCCTTCATCCGCCTCGCACTACCGTCGCTGGACGCCGGCGCCCGGGAAACGCTGGCGTTACTGGAGCGTTATAAATCCGACTGCCGCGTGGTAACCTACGAGCAAATGCTGCGGGCACCGGTGGCGATCGCCGGCCGGCTGTTTCGTTTCCTGGGCGTGTCCGACCAGGACGAGCTGGTCGCCGCCAGCGTCGACCAAACCAGTTTCGCGACGCTATCGCGCAGCCGTCCCATCGACGGAACACAGGATCGGCCGTTTTTCCGCAAGGGGGTCGCAGGAGACTGGCGATCCACCCTGACGCAGGAGATGAACGAACTGATCCTGCAAGAGCTGGGCTGGATGTTCCCGAAATTCGGCTGGGAACCGTGACGTGACCGCTATCGCCGTCAGGATGGTGGGCGCGACAGGGATTGAACCTGTGGCCCCTGCCATGTCAAGGCAGTGCTCTCCCGCTGAGCTACGCGCCCATCCGCCGCGACTGGCGCGGTTTCTACCCCCCACTCGCTACCGCCGCAAGTTAAGCCAACCACTTAAGCCAACCAGCGCTGCGCATCCACCCACCATCGCGGTGGTCGCACCAAGCCCTGGGCGGCCGCCTCTATCTTTAAATGCAGATAAAGTCTGCCCGAGCTTCGCAGCCATGCCACTTTACATCAAGGATCGGGCCTCCCAGCAAGCGGTCCGCGAACCCGCCGCGCTCACCAGCGAACCGTCACAACGGCCGCGCGGCGCGCCGCGGAAGAGCGGTTCCAGCGCGGTCGCCGAGGCCCGGCAGCCGGAAGCCTCGCCGCTGAACTCCTGGCCATCGGCCAGCGGTGCGCCGCGCTGCCCGCCATCGACCAGCGCACGCCGAACGAGATCCTGGGTTACGACGAGCATGGCGTGCCAGCCTGATGGGTCATCGACAGATCGGCCGTGGTCGCGATTCTGCAGGGCAAAACCGCTGGCCCACGTATCGCCACCGCAATTGAGACTTGCCCGCTGCGTTTGCTGTCCGCAGCAAACCTTCTGGAAACATCGATCGTCATCGAGGCGCTCAAGGGGGAGGCCGGGGAACGCGAACTCGACCTGCTGGTGTATCGCGCCGGGATCGACGTCGTCACGGTCGATCGCAACCCGGCCGAGACCACCAGGACGGCATCGCGCCGCTTCCGCAAGGGCCGCCACGCGCACCCGCTTGCGACACCCAGGATCGCTCACATCTGTCCCGTCAAATCGACCAACCAGCTTTGCCGCGTGACACAACCCTCCGCCCCCGCTTGAATAGGGAAATGGACCTGCCAGTCGCCCCCGCGCCCCCGCTGGACACCGCCCCCCTCGCGGTGCTGCGTCCGGCGCGGCAGACGGTGCCGGTGATCTTCGCCTCCCCCCATTCCGGCCGCACCTATCCCGCGGATTTCCTCGCCGCCGCCAGGCTGGACCCGCTGGCCCTGCGCCGCAGCGAGGACAGTTTCGTCGACAACTTGTTCTCTGCCGCCCCGGACTACGGCGCCCCGCTCCTCGCGGCTACCTTCCCCCGCGCCTTCTGCGATGCGAATCGCGAGCCATGGGAACTCGACCCGGCCATGTTCGCCGAACCGCTGCCAGCCTGGGTCAACACGACAAGCGCCCGGGTCGGCGCCGGCCTGGGCACCATCGCCCGCATCGTGGCCTCAGGCGAGACGATCTATCGCGGCAAGCTCCCCTTCTCCGAGGCCGAACGCCGCATCCGCTTGTTCTGGCAGCCGTACCACGAGACGTTGGAAGCGCTGATCTCCGGCACCCGCGCCATGTTCGGCGCCTGCCTGCTGGTGGATTGCCACTCCATGCCCTCGCATGGCGGCGGCCGCACCATGGGCCGCGCCGATTTCGTGCTGGGCGACGCCCACGGCACCGCCTGTAATCCCATGGTGACGCAGTTCATCGAGCAACGGCTCAGCGCTCTCGGCTACATCGTCCGCCGCAATGACCCGTATGCCGGCGGCTACATCACCCGCCACTACGGCCGTCCGCGCGAGCATGTGCACGTGCTCCAGATCGAGATCGCGCGCGAACTATACATGGACGAGTCCCGGATCGAGCGCCTGCCGCGGTTCGCCGCCGTCCAGCAGGACATGACGGCGCTGATCGAGGCGGTGGCCGCCGCCGCGTCCCGACTTCTCTCGCGCTGATCCCTGGTCGCCGCCGGCGGCAACGCAGGCGCGAAAAAAAGATGGCGACCCTTGTGGGGCCGCCAAGTTTAGGGAGGAAACGTCCAAGAAAGCAGACAGCGCGGCCAAAGGCCGCATTGCTGCGACGCACAATCTACGCATTCGGTCATTCGTCTGCAAGCGATATTTTGCAATGCAGCATTGCAATCCCGAGACTCCCCGTCCCCTTATGGGAGGGGGATGGGGAGAGAGGGTCCAGGGAACCCCTCAGTTGCGCGCAGTCTTCGTCCAGTCACGGGTCCGTCGCGCGGGCCGGTGGTCAACGCGCAACGACGCCACGCTCACCCCTACAGCACCTCACCAATGGCGTCGCGGTACTCCCGCAGCGCATTCAGATGATCGGTCATCGTGCGCCCCGCGAGGCGCCGATGCGAGCGGCGATTGAACGTCGTCGTCAGGCACAGATGCGACGCGCCCGCCTTCTTCCAGAATGCAGCGTCCCGCTTCCAGTCCGCGGGCGTACCCGAGCCGCACGACGTCCACACCTCGATCCCGACAGCGGACGGATCCCGCCCCGCGTCACGCGTCAGGCTGCGCAGCCTGTCGAAGATCGCCAGCGCCTCGTCGCCCGGTGCATAGGCATTCGGCATCCAGCCGTCACCCCATTTGGCAATGCGCGGCAACGTCAGGTCGTGATGGCCGCCGTACCAAACGGGCACGCGGCCGGAGGCCGGGCGCGGGTTGATGCCGGCATCCTCGATCGTGTGGTACTTGCCGCTGAACGTGACGTGCTGGTTCGCCCACAGGGCCTGCATCACCTGCACCTGCTCTTCCGACCGCCGGCCGCGGTTTTTGAAATTCTCGTTCAGGCCAACGAACTCGACCTCGTTCCAGCCGACGCCGACGCCCAGGCGAAACCGCCCGCCGCACAGCACATCCAGGCACGCCGCCTGCTTTGCCACCAGCGCCGTCTGCCGCTGCGGCAGGATCAGCACGCCGGTGGAAAATCCCAGCTTTGTCGTGCAGCCGGCGAGGAAGCCGAACAACACGAACGGGTCATGGAACAGGTCGTCGTTGTCGTTTCGGTCCCAGCCGGGGCGGGAGGTGGCGTTCACGCCCAGCACGTGGTCGGGCGCTTCCAGGAAATCGTAGCCCATGGCTTCAACGCCCTGGGCAAAGTCGCGCACGACCGACGGATCGCCGCCGATGTCGCCGAGTGGAACCAGTGCACCAAGCTGCATAATGTGGCCTCCTTTATGATGCCCGCCTTTATGATGCCCCTCGTGGCTGGGCCGTGACGAGAGTCTACTTGTCAGAGTCGAGCACCGCCTTCAGCCGGTCCGGCGCAACCGCGATCTTTTCGATCCCCGCTCGTTCCTGCTGCAACAGCATGGTGATGCGCGAATCCCGCTGCCCCCAGCCGCGGTTCAGCGCTTCGGTTAGTTCCTGATGCGCCAGGGTGGTTAGCCGCATCGGCACGCTGACATCGCGCGCCAACTGGCAGGCCAGCGACACGTCCTTGTGCAGCAGCCGCAGTGCGAAATCCGGCGGATCGTACGTGCCGGTCAGGAAGCCGCGGGACATGCGGTCGAACAATCGCGCGCGGCCCCCCGCGCCCTGCCGGATCGCCTCCCACAACGGCAGCGGCTCGACGCCGGCCTTCACCCCCATGGTGAACACTTCCGCCAGAACCGTGCTGACCGCGGCGCCCGCGGCGTTGTGCACCAGCTTGGCAATCGTGCCCGCGCCGATCGGCCCGATATAGCGTGCGGCGTCGCCCATCGCGTCCAGCACCACCTTGTACTGGTCGAACACCGCCTTGTCGCCGCCGACCCAGATCGCCAGGCGTCCGCTATTGGCTCCGCTCGGCCCGCCGCTGACCGGCGCATCGAGGAACGCCACGCCATGCTCTGCAAACGTTGGATGCAGCGCGCGCACGACATTCACCGCATTGGTGGAAAGATCGAACCAGGCCGCTCCCTTGCGGAAACCTTCGATCAACCCGTTCTCACCGGTACCCACCGCTTCCACATCGGCCGGAGTCGGCAGCGAAGTGAATACCAGGTCCACGGCCTCGGCGACCGCGCGCGGGCTGTCCGCCCACACGGCACCATTGGTCAGGTGCCGCGATGCCGCCTGCCGCGACAGATCGTGCACCACAAGGTCGTGGCCCGCCTTCTGCAGATTGCTGGCCATGCCGGCGCCCATCATGCCGATCCCGATGAAGCCGATCTTCATGCGCGTTTCCTCCTCCCGCTGACATGCCGAGTGTGCGACGCCCCTAAGGCAGCCTCAAGGGATGCGGGTGCGCAGCGGGCGGCGAAACCGCGCGGCACCGTGCCAGGATGTTTCTCCGCGAAACTCTTTTGCAGACATTCACCCGATCATGTCATTTTTGTCAGGTTGGTTGACTGCGCGTATTCCGACGCCTTTTTGCCACAACGCGAGGCCACACAAGGGCCGACCGGATGGATCACGGGCCGCCGGCACAAACCGTGCCGGCGCGTGCCGACTCGCCTAACGCCCAGCCTGCAGAGACCGTTCCGCATCATGAACAATCCACTCACCTTTCCCCACTTTCGGCATCATCCTGCCGGAGAAGGCTTGATTGCGCGCCAGCGATGGCAGTGGGCCGTGCTCGGCATCGTGCTGATTGGCGCCACCATGTCGGCGCTCGACATCAGTATTGTCAACATTGCTTTGCCAACCATCAAGGATGAGTTCGACGTTCGCCTGTCGCTGGTCGAATGGGTATCGATCGCGTACATGATTGTGCTGGCGATCTCACTGCCCATTGTCGGCCGCCTTGCCGACATCTATGGCCGCAGCCTGCTGTACAATATCGGCTTCGGCATCTTCGTTATCGGCTCCGCCTTGTGTGGACTCGCGCCCGACGCACTGTTCCTTATCATCGCCCGCGCGTTGCAGGCGATCGGCGCCGGTTTGCTGCAAGCCAATTCCGTCGCGTTGATCACGCAGGTATTTCGCAGCAGAGAACTCGGCCGAGCGCTGGGTATCCAGGCCGCGACACAAGCCACGGCGATGGCCCTCGGACCATTCATCGGCGCCACGCTGGTCGCCTGGGTAGGCTGGAGGGCAATCTTCTATGTGAATGTACCGATCGGCGTCGCAGGGGGTGTTGTGGCCCATTTCGTTCTGCCCCGTTATCATGCCCCCGTCGGCCGCGCCAAAATCGACTATCTCGGCATCGTACTGTTCACCCTGGCGCTGCTGGGCCTGTCCGTGGGCGTGAACCGCGCCGAGACGCAAGGCTGGTACTCGTTCGCGGTGCTGGCGGAACTGATGGTCGGCCTGATCTGCCTTGGCTTGTTCGCCGTGGTCGAACACGGGATCAAAAGCCCGACGATCGACCTTGGATTGTTTCGCCACTACCGCCTGGTGGCGGGCAACGTGACGGCTTTCCTCGCCTATTACGCTCTGTTCTCGATTCTGTTCCTGCTGCCGTTCTACTTTGAACAAGTGCTCGGCTACAGCACCTTGCTCTCGGGCGTATTGCTCATGCCCGTGCCCGCATCAATGGCAATACTCGCCCCGTTCGCCGGTACCGCATGCGACCGCTTCGGCGCGCGCAACCTGACGCTGGCCGGCTCGCTGATGCTGATGGCCGGCACCTTCGTACTGTTCTTTACGTCAACGGTGCGCCATCCGGCGCTGCTGATCGTCGCGATGGTGATCCTGGGCGCCGGCCTCGGCATCTTCACCCCTGCAAACAACCGCGCCACCATGGCGGCCACACCGCGCGACAAGCTCGGCGTGATGGGCGGATTGCTCAACATGATGCGCTCGCTTGGCCTGATCTTCGGCATCGACATCTCAGGCATGTTGTTTATCTCGATCACGCAACTGGAGGCGGGCAGCGTCACGACGCATCATAACGCGAGCCGGGCGCTCGCCTTTCTCAGCAAGCCGGCATTCATTGACGGACTGCACGGGGTGATGATCTCGCTGGCCGCCGTTGCGCTGCTGGCGGCGATCTTCTCCTGGTTCCGCCGTCCCGAACAGATCGACAAACCCGCCCCTGGGCACCACGAGCCGATCGAACTGATGTAAAGCTATGTCATTGCGAGCAACGAAACGACGAAGCAACCCCGGTCGGAAACGCGTCACGAATTATCCGAGTGACGGAGTTGGCTTCGTCGCTACGCTACTCGTAATTGCATATGGTGCAATGACCCGCGGATGACTGCGCGGCCTGCCTACACGACATCCTCATGCCACGTGCGACCATCGCGTTCGATCAGCGCGATGGATGCCGTCGGACCCCAGGTGCCCGCCGGATAACTGCGCGGATGATCCGGGCGGCCAGCCCAGGCTTCCAGAATTGGTTCAACCCAGGCCCATGCCGCCTCCACTTCGTCGCGGCGCATAAACAAAGTGGGATTGCCACGGACGGTATCCATCAGCAGGCGTTCATAGGCATCAGGGAAGCGCGTGTTGAACGCCGTCGCGAAGCGGATATCCAAGCCCGTCGGCGACAGCCGCAATCCGCCCGGGCCGGGATCCTTCGTCATCACGTCCAGCCGAATGCCTTCTTCCGGCTGAAGCCGGATGATCAGCCGGTTCGGCTGCCACTCCGCCGAATCCTCAGGAAAGATGGAGAACGGCAGGGCGCGGAACTGCACGACGATCTCCGAAACCTTCTTCGGCAGCCGCTTGCCGGTGCGCAAATAGAACGGAACGTTCGCCCAGCGCCAGGTGCGCACTTCCGCCTTCAGCGCGACGAATGTCTCCGTGGTGCTGGGTTCGTCGGTGCCGAGATCCGCCAAATAGCCGGGCACCGGCTTTCCATCGATCGCGCCCTGCGTGTACTGCCCCCGCACGGTCAACGTCGCTGCATCATGCGGCTCGAACGGACGCAATGCGCGCAGCACCTTCAGCTTTTCGTCGCGCACCCGATCAGCTTCCAGCGATACTGGCGGCTCCATCGCGATCAAACACAGAAGCTGCAACAGGTGGTTCTGCACCATGTCGCGCAACACGCCGGCCCTGTCGAAATAGCCGGCGCGGCCTTCCAGCCCGACCGTTTCGGCCACGGTGATCTGCACGTGGTCGATAACGTCGGTGTTCCACAGGCGCTCGAAAATCGAATTGGCGAATCGCAAGGCGAGCAAGTTCTGAACAGTTTCCTTGCCCAGATAGTGATCGATGCGGAAGATCTGCGGTTCCTGGAATACCTCGCCCACGTGATCATTGACCGCGCGCGCCGAGGGCAGGTCGTGGCCAATCGGCTTTTCCAGCACCACACGTGACTCCGCTGTCACCAGCTCGGCCAGGCTGATGTTGCGGCAGATTGGACCGTACAGGTCGGGCGACGTCGCCAGGTAGAACACACGCACCCGATCGGGGTGCAGCAATCGCCGCAATCCGTCCCAATCGGCGTCGGGCTGAGTCGCATCGAGACGCACATAGTGCAGCCTGGCACAGAAGCGATCCACCGACGCGGGATCGAGATCGGCCGGCGCGACATGGTCCTTCAGCGCCTCGGCAGCACGGCGGCGGAAACCGTCATCCCCGAGCTCCGATCGGGCCGCACCGATGATCCGGGACTCTGGCGTAAGCTGACGGTCACGGCACCGGTAATACAGCGCGGGCAAAAGCTTGCGCAGCGTCAGGTCGCCGGTAGCGCCGAACACCACGCAATCGAAGGTTGCGACCGGTATGATCTTCGCCATGACTTTCTCCTTCCGCTCTCCCATTTGCGGGAGAGGGTTAGGGTGCCGCGTGCCGTACGCAATACCCCTCTCCCCTACCGGCTGCACAAATGGTGCACCTCAACCCGCATCACCGCACCGTTCCTTGCCCTGGAGAAGGGAAACAGTTCACACAACCGGACTCGCCCCGCCATCCATGTTGATCGCGGTACCGGTCGTGAAACCGGCGAGATCGGAGCAAAGGAAGCAGGCCATCGCCGCGAACTCTTCTGCCTTGCCGATCCGCCCCAGCGGAATATTGGCGCCCATTTTCGAGCGGAACTCCTCATACGGCACGTTGGTGCCTTCGCGCTGATGGCGGCGAACATGCTGATCCGAATCGATCAGCCCCACCAGCAGGCCGTTCACCAAAATGCCATGTGGGGCGCCCTCGCCGGCCAGCACTTTCATGAATGCCATCCCTGCGGCGCGCGATACGGCAGTGGGAGCGCCCCCGGCACGCGGCGCCTTCGCGCCCAGGTTCAATACGTTGATGATCCTCCCCCACTTGCGTTCCTTCATCCCCGGCCACGCCAGACGCGTCAGGCGGATCGCGGCAAACAGTTTCAGTTCCAGGTCCTCGTGCCAGAGTTCGTCGGTGATTTGCTCGGCCGGCATGGCGCGCGACTGGCCCGCGTTGTTGATCAGGATGTCCACCTTGCCGAACGTCTCGAGTACGCCGGCGAACGTACGTTCGATCTGGTCCTTGTGGGAAACATCGCAGGCGAAGGTCGCGACGCGTCCGCTGGCGCCTTGCGACACTGAGGCTTTCGCCTCCTCGAGCACCTCTGGCCGGCGAGCCAGCATGGCGACGTTGGCGCCGGATGCGGCGAATTCCTTCGCCATGGCAAGGCCGAGCCCCTTGCTCGCGCCTGTGATGACGGCCGTGCGGCCGTCGAGACGGACTTCCATGCTGAAACTCCCCTTACGATGGATGCGGCAGTGTGGAGCATGCGGGCGTTCCCGCAAAGCGGCGGAGCCGCGTGAGGGGCCGACAAGGCGGTTATCAAGGGTCTTCCGGGCCTGACCGCGCTCGGGTTGGCGCGAAGCGACGAAGCAATTTCCTGCGGGAAAGCGCACGCACGGTTCGTGCGCCCGCAGCACCGAGATTGCCTCGTCGCTTCGCGCCTCGCCATGACATGGCGCGAGGTTGTATCGCGCTTGTCTGATTCCATGTATTGGGGAATACACAAAGTACTAGGGAATACGCGTACGCTTTGCACCCGTGGAACGCCGGGTGGCAGGTCCGACTTTGGTCAGTGTTCGCGCTTTTGCGCCTTGTGGTGATTCTGCTCTGTGCCCTTGCGCGGACGGTACGAGGGGTCAGCCAGGACAGGGGCTAATTTGCCACATCTCAGAGTCGCTTCGGTTGGCCTGTCCCGCAGTAATCGGAGAAGTTACTCGAACAAGTGCCCGATGAAACCCGTGATCACCAGCGTCAGCAGGATCAGCCCGATCGTGATCAGCGTGAAACCCAGGATCCTGGACCCGCGGGCCATCGCCGGTGACGGCGGGCGCACGCGGTAGATCTCCAGTTCGCCGCTTTCCACCAGGCGTTCATATTGTGCCGCATGCTCGCGCTTGAGTTCTTCCAATGTCACAGCGCCGGTGAACATCACCGTATCCAGCGGGAACTTATCCGGCCGGAAATGATTGTTAAAGAAGTGCACCGTGAACAGAAATACCGCTGCCAGAATGGCTTCTTCGCCGTGGAAGATGGTGGCGACGTTGAAAACGTAGCCGGGCAACACGCGCGCCACCGGAACG
Organism: Acetobacteraceae bacterium; assembly: GCA_035523995.1. GTDB lineage: Bacteria > Pseudomonadota > Alphaproteobacteria > Acetobacterales > Acetobacteraceae > JASHVB01. Next base: position 16,771 of record DATKPQ010000142.1, read on the forward strand.
CGGAAATACAGCAGCGCGCCGCTGCCGCCGATCACCGTCACGCCCCAGAACACCGCCCAGTAGTCGAATTTTTCCCAGTACGTCCACCGATCGAACTGCGGCCTTGGGCCAAGGCCGAAGAACCAGCGGAACATGGCCAGGATGTCGAAGAAATCCTGCCAGCGCACGACGAGCGAATCCGGCCCGAACCACTGGAACGGTTTTTTCTCACGTGCCAGCTTCACCACCATCGTCACCACGTGAATGGCGAACACTGTCAGGAAGATCGCAGCGCAGGTGTGATGGATTGTCGCCAGCACCTGCGGTCCTCCGAACAGGTGCGCGACCGTGGGCGCCCAGAAGCTGCCGCTGTACAACACGGTCATGCCGGTCAGCACCAGCGTCATCGTGGTGAGCAAGAAGATCAGGTGCGCCGCGCGCCAAACCGCTGGAAAGCGCTGGAACCAGGGCTGGTCGCCGTGATGGTCCACGTGCGGCTGCGGTTTGAACGACCAGATGTCGTAATAGACCTCCTTCTCCTGTTGCTCGGCGCGCGCCTTCCGCTCTTTCCAGGACCGGTAGAACCACAGCGCCGAGTGGGTCCAGAAAAACGCGAATACACCGATCAGCAGCGCGGTCATGAAGTGCTGCGTGATCCACAGCAGCGGAAAGCGACGGAAATCGTGCGCATTGCCGTGCGGCTCGAACGTGATGAACCCGGGAGTCGCGTCCGCATGGCACTTCCGGCACGTGGCGAGCCGGTTGGCCGGATACACCGTGGAGGTCGGGTCGCTGACCAACTGAACTGTATGATAGCCGTGGCAGTCGAAGCACTTCGCGGTGTAGCCGTAACCAAGATTTTCCACCTGCCCGTGATAGGTCGCCAGGTAGGTCTGCAACTCCGTTTGGTGGCAGTTGCCGCAGTTCTGCGTGATGACCAGCCGCGTGGATGTCAGCCGCGGATTGGCGATGTCATGGCTGGTATGGCAGTCAGCGCAGGTCGCGACGCCCGGAACGTGCGCTTGCAGAACCAGCCGGCCGTGGATCGACGTCGCATAGGCTGCCAGTTCCTGCGTGTGGCATTTGCCGCAGGTATTGGGCAGGTTCAGCCGCCACGCCGACCACACGGGCGTGCCCGGCGCGTAAACATAGTGCGCATCGTGGCAATTATAGCAGGTCGCACTGACAACCGCCGGATTGGCCGGCGATGGCCGCGCGTGGATCGACTCCATGTACTTGTGGATCATCGACACGACCATGCCCAACGTCGCAAACTGCTGTGTCCTGCCGGCCTGTTGTGCAGCCGCCCAGCGGTTCTCGTGGCAACTGATGCAGTTGACCACGATCGGCGTCGGGGGATGGGGAACCTGGCGGATATTGGTATGGCAATCGACGCACTGAAGACTGCCATGCACGCTGTGTTCGAACTTGCCGGGCTCCACGCTCAACGAGCGCATCTGCCCGTTGGCCTGCTTGACACCGAAGCCGGCGATGCCATGGCACATCAGGCACGTCGCGCTCGGGATTTTCGCCGGAGTTGCGGTGGGCGATACGGCTGGTGCCGCTGCTGCGGCAAGCGACGAAGATGCGGCAGAGGCAACCGGCGTCGTTGCCGCGGCGGCCGCCGGCGCCTGGGCATCGGCGGCCTGCCAGATCGCGCCCACCACTGGCAGCGCGAGCACTGCAAGCAATACGCGAAGCAATCCACGTACAGCAAGCCAAGCGGAGGTTTCTGCCTCGCTCACCGGGGCGCAGATCTCTGGCGCCATAGCTCGGGCAACCGGGGTGTTAAAGACGGTCTCGATGCGAAGCTTGCCGCGGCGCGCGACGCGCCCTGCAGTACGCGTGAGGCCGAAGCCGCCGGGCGGCGCAACGCCATCCTGCTGCTTCGGCGAACGCGCATCAATTATCCTTGGCGCCCTGGTTGATCCACGCGCGGATGATATTGCGCTCGCCCACCGGCAACTGCTTCTTGCCGTGCGGCATGCGAAGCTGCGGGCTTGCCTTCCAATCCAGCAGCCACATCAGGTTGCTGTAGTCCGCATTGCCGGGCACGATCATCGGCCCGTACTTGGTACCCTTCATCACGCCCTGGTACGTCGTCAGGCTCAGACCGCTCACCTTGTAGCCCTCGCCGTTCGGCGCGCTATGGCAGGACACGCAGTACAGCTTGAAGATCGGCTGCACGTCGTCCTTGAAGCTCATTTGCTCGTCGGCGCGGGCGGGGTGCACCGGCGCCAGCAGCCCGAAGCCGGCCAGTGCCCCCGCGGCAAGTGCGATGGACAAGGCGGCAGCATAACGGTTTGTCATAGTAGCGTCCTTCTTGAACGGCATACGCCGCGGCGCCGGCGCCCCTGTCCGGCCAGCACGTGCGGGCGGTTCCTGTTTCCGATCGGCTCCCCTATTTCAGCGATGCGTAATAAGCGGCCAGATTTGCCTCATCGTTGGCACTGAGGCCGGCGGCCTGAGCCTTCATCATCGCGTTGTCGCGCTTGCCGGATTTGTAGTCCTCCAGAGCCTGCACGAATTTGGCAGGGTCCATGCCGGCGATCTTGGGCGCCATTTGCGTCCCCTGCCCGTCCGGTCCGTGGCACATGGCGCAGGCAGTGGACTTGTCCTTGCCGGCGGCAGCATCGCCCGCCGCCCAGGCGGTGCCGGAGACGCCCACCAATCCGGCAACCAACGCGATCAGCAACGCACGCTTCATACGATCCCCCTTGTTCCAAATCTCCGGCAATCGCGGCCAGCCCCCCGGCCGGCCGTGCGCGCCGGACAATCATTTCAGAGACGCATAGTACGCAGCCAGGTTGGCAATGTCAGCGTCGCTGAGCGAGCCGGCCTGCGCTTTCATCATGGCGTTGTCGCGCTTGCCGGACTTGTAGCCGTCCATGGCCTGGATGAACCTGGCCGGGTCTTCGCCCGCCAGCTTCGGACCCATCGAGGTGCCCTGGCCGTTCGGCCCATGGCACATGCCGCAGCTCGCGGCTTTCGCCTGGCCCGCTGCAGCATCTCCCGCCGCCTGTGCGGTGCCGGCAAGGCCAAGCGACCCGACCACCAGGACGGCGAGCATCATGCGCTTCATCGTGAGTTTCCTTTTTGGCAGGGGTTAGGCGCGCCGGCGCGCTGGCGTCGGCAATGCAGGTCCAGACGGCTCCTCACGTTTGGCGCAAATTACGCGATCGGACCTGTCGCCGTATCGTTGCCCGCGGCGGAGGGATGGGATGGCACGCCAGCTGGCCGGGGCGGCGGGAGGGCGGGGCACGGACTTCGGCATGCGGCAGTCTCTCCTCGGGGCCGTATCCACGACCCGCGCACAGCCGGACCGCCCAGCTTGCGCGACGCAAGGCACTCTGGACTGCCGACAGTTGCATGATCGGTCGGAACGCCCGAGAGCAGTAGCGCCAGGCTGCTGTCTTTTAATAATACCAGATGCAGGATAAAGGTGCCGCGGGCGCAGGTGCTTGGGGTAGATCAGACCAGGACCACAAGCGCGCGACGAAGAAACCCTCGGATCGCCGCGAGTCGGTCAGCTACGCCGAGCCACCGGACAAATTGGCGGTCTTTTCTTGCAGGCTCTTCGCCAGTGCCGTGGCGCCGCCACGGGCCAACAGATCTCGGAAATCCGACCGCTGCACTGCAACGCGGCTGATCGTGCCGTCCATCAGCACGTCCACCGCCTGCCACCCCTGTGGCCCCTGCCGCATGACATAGTCCAGCACATGCGTCTCGCCCGACGGGTCCCGCGGGATGATCCGCGTAGCCACGACTTGCTCGCCGTTCGCCAAAGCGCGCACCGTTGGAGAGATCTCGAAGCGTTGGCCCGAATACTCGTCGAAATTGCTGACATAGGAGGCGACGGTATAGCGGCGGAATGCGGCCTTCAGCATCGCCTGCTGGTCCGGTGGCAGCGTGGGCCAGGTCGGCCCCACCGACACTTGCAGAATGGTGTCCAGGTTGAAGGACTTGGCCACCACGGGAGCAAGCTGGTCGAACCGCTGCGCGAAGGGCACCGATTGCCCGGCGCGCATGATGGCCATGAGCATGTTGCAAAGTTGCTGGATCGGCGCCACCGCGGCCGCCGTGTCGTCCGCCGTTGCCCCCACCGGTGACCCGGCTGCGGCAAGCAACGCCGCGCTCGCGCCCAGCAGCATGCGGCGATGGATGGCCGTTCGCGTCATCCGCCAATTCCCCTCGCGGCGAAGACGCTCCGCCGGCGCATTTCCCTCTGAGTCACCTGGAGTTAGGGCCGTGGCGCCAGGGGGTCAACTCCGCCAGATGGTCGAAACAATAGCGACACATGGGTACCGTACAGCGCCCTGCCGTTGACATGCTGAAGATAAGGATCACGTCTGCGTGGCAACGGCTAGGAGTCCGGGTGGCGCAACGTCATGGTCCGCATGAATGATTCGCTGGGGTCGCGAAAGGAGTATCCGCTTTGACGGTGCCGACGCAGGTTCTGAGGGTCGCCGACGCCCTGGCCGATAGATGCGGCCTGCTGGACCGCCGGTTATCCATCGACCCCCTGATCAGGGTCGCGCGCCGCCGCGCCGGGTTCGAGGATTTCGGCGACGTGGACGTGACGGAACCGCTCCACCGTTTCCTGGGCGCCTGCGCCGATGAGGCGCGGCTGAGCCTGGTCGGCCGCTTCGCGACGCGATGGGACGTCGTGCGGTTCCTGGCCAACCTTCTGGAGCTTCGAGCGGCAGAGCATGCCCGGCCGGAGATCCTCGCCGAGCCAATCGGCCAGCCGATCTTCATCACCGGCCTGCCCCGCAGCGGCACCACCTTCCTGCACCGGATGATGCTGGAGGACACGGCCAACCGCGCGCCCCTGGTGTACGAGACGATCTATCCCTGCGCCCCACGGCCCGGCCAGCGCGACCGGCGCGCCGCGCGAGTCGCCGGCAAGCTGCACGCGTTCGAGGCGCTGGCGCCGGAATTCCGCGGCCTGCATCCGCTGGAGGCGACCTCTCCCCAGGAATGCTCCGAAATCACCGCTCATGTATTCCGCAGCCTGCGCTTCGACAGCAATTACCGGATTCCCTCCTATCGAAGCTGGCTGGATGCCGATCCCAGCGGGCATCTGCCCGCGTACCGCTTCCACCGGCGATTCCTGCAACACTTACAGTATGATCCCGCGCCGCAACCGCGTCCGCGCTGGGTCCTGAAATGCCCGGACCATCTGTTCGCCCTGGAGGCGATCCGGGCGGTCTATCCTGATGCCGGTCTGGTGTTCGTGCATCGCGATCCGGTAAAGGTCTTGCTCTCGGTCGCGCACCTGACCGAGGTGCTGCGCCGGCCATTCACGCGGTGCCTGGACCCCAAGGAAATCGGCCGCGAGGAGAGCCTGCGCTGGCTGGAAGGCACGCGCCGGATGATCGCTGTCGGCGATGAGGCGAGGCTGCCGGAGCCGGTGTGCCACGTGCATTACCTGGACCTGGTATCCGATCCGGTCGCTACGGTAGAGCAGGTCTACGGGCATTTCGGGTTGGCACTGCCCTCGGCGGCGATGCGGCGGATGGAGCGACTGGTCGCAGCGCAACCGAACGGCGGCTACGGCGCGCACTCCTACCGGTTCGAGGATCACGGCCTGGACCCCGCGGCCGAGCGGAAGAAGTTCCGTGAGTACATGCTGCGCTTCGGCGTGGTGCCCGAGACGCGGACCATAGAGACCTCTCCCGCCACCGGCGGGAGAGGTCGGCGAGCGCAGCTCGCCGGCTGAGGGTGATCGGGAGGGCACCAAAACCACTCCCTACCCTCCCGATCACCCTCACGCTCCGCGCCTGCCGGCGCCTTCGACCTCTCCCGCTTCGCGGCAGAGGTTTCTGAGGCGGGAGAGGTTTTGTTAACCCATCTCCGCGACACTCGGCGCTATCGCGCGCCATGTTGTTCCATTCGCAACCGTTCGTCCTGGGCTTCCTTCCCGCCTGCCTCGCAGGCTGCTTCTTGCTCGGCCGTTTCGCCGGCCGCACCGCCACGCTCGCCTGGCTCCTGCTCGCCAGTTTGTTCTTCTACGGCTGGTGGAACCCGCCCTTCCTCTTGCTTCTGCTTGGCTCCACCGCCGGCAATTATGTGCTGGGCCAGCACCTCCTGCACCTCTCGCGCGCCAACCGCCGCCACGCCGCACGCGGCTGGCTGACCGCCGGCATTGCCGCCAACCTGACCTTGCTTGCCGTCTTCAAATACGCCGATTTCCTGCTGCATATCGCGGCCCCGGACGCCCCCGCCCTCGGCATCTTCCTGCCGTTGGCGATCAGCTTCTTCACCTTCCAACAGATAAGGTTAAGCCGGCCTTTCTCTAGGCGTCCAGCGCGACAAACGGCTGTAGTGTTGGAAAATGGCGGCATGGGCAGGGGGGCACGTTCTTGGTGTGTTCCTGCCGGCTATTCCGGCTCCTCGAATGCCTTGTGCGCCTTCAGACGCAGGGATGCCGTCACGAAGTCCATGCGGCTTGAGTAGATCGGTTCCGGCGCTTCGGCTGTGATCTCGGCCTCGGGCACGTATACGTCCGGCGTGTCGATATCCCGCAACGTCTCCACCACGTGCCGCTGGGCCGTTTCAAGGCTCCTCAGCACAACGGCAGCTCGGTCACGGAGCGTCTGTACCTCATCTCGGCAGAAGCGCCATTGCGGATCGTCTGCGACCAGACTCCCGGCCTCCGCCAGCCATTCAGCTTTCGCCTGCGCTACTCGCTCGGCCAGACTGTCATCGTAGAAAGGGCGCACGGCGGCCCATGCTATCTGGCGCAGCTCCTCCGGGTGTAGCGCGATCATGGCGTCGATTTCGGTCTGCTCGTGCCCCATCGCCTCGCGCCATTTATCCGCGCGCCGCTCTGTCTCCTTTAACGGCGTGGACGGCAGGTCGAATTGCTTCACTTGGTCGGACGTCAGTCCAACCGGATAGACACGTACGTCGAGGTCCGGAAAATAGAGCGTCTTCGACGCTTGCAGCTTTCGTGCGACAGACACCGGCATCGTGTGGCCGCTCGGGTCAAAGTCGCTGAAATAGAGCACCACGGCAGGGCGTCCGTCAGCAGTGGCCCGTTTGGCAGCATCATAGACCATCGTATCCGACATCTCTCCGCTTGGCAGTAACAGCTCTCCGTGAACTTGCTGGGCGATCGGGCGCAGGATGCTACCCAGAGACGTCTTCTCCCCCACAAATATGATCCGGTAGGGCTGGCGCGCCGTGAAACCATCCGGTACCAGCGACGGCAACAATTCATGCAGGCTGGGCAGAAAGCATTGCCGCCCGTATGCGATGGACACGCCCGGCGCCTCGGCGTCCGTGTCGGGGGTATAGCATTCCGGCGCCGCGTTGCGCTCGTCTACTATTCGCTCGAACGGTACGTAACCCAGCCATCGGCCAGCGCTGGATGCGTGCTCGGCGTACCAGGTCCAACATTCATCATCGTTGACAAAAGTTGCGCCATCCGGTTTCAGCACGTCGCCAACCGCGACTATGCGATAATACAGACCACGCAAGTGGATCGTGCCGTAGGGCAGGAACCGCGCGACCTGCTCAGCGAACCATTGGGCCGCCGCGATGTTGGCTGCCGTCTCCAGCCGATACGGGTCGTTGTTTACGCCCATCACGCTGTACGTCGATAGGCTGGGCTTTCTGCGCCGCGTGCCGATCAGCCGCATCTCGGTATCGGCATTGATCGCATCCATGATTTCCCGCCGCAGTGCGCCCATGGGGGCGCCAGTGTCATCTAGCATTGTGTATCTCTCGTGACCGGACGTGCCGATTCTTGGTTGGTTGGGAGAAAGGTTAAGTCTCTATCCTTTCTTGGCCGCCATATAGCATATTAGACCCGGTATCGCAACGTCTGACAAGTAGGACATCACTTATTCCAATTTCAAAATTTTCGGGAGCAGTGGCCGCCCAAAGCCCCAAAACATGGCAGGATCGCTGCCCCACCTACCGCCGGTTGCATCCCTAATGCCAATCCGATAATCCGCGCATCCGTCAATCCGCATACTCGTAATCCGCGAGTTCGCATTGCGGGTTCGCAACCTGCAATGGGCTGAAGCGCAAGAAGTCTTTATTCCTAGCGAACGGACTTGCTTATTACTCAGGAATTGGGTATAAGGGTGCCCAGATACCGGAGTAACCCAGATGCACCATACCGCCGTCGCCTACTACCGTACCAGCAGCGCCAGCAACGTTGGCCAGGACAAGGACTCACTGACACGCCAGCAAGCCGCTGTAGCGGCCTACGCCACGGCGCGTGGGCTGGAAATCGTGCGAGAGTTCTATGATGCAGCAGTCAGTGGCGCAGACCGGATAGACGCGCGGGAAGGCTTCGCCGAGATGGTCGGGTACATGCAGGGTAATGGTGCGCGCATCATTCTGGTAGAGAACGCCAGCCGGTTCGCACGTGACTTGATCGTGCAGGAGACCGGGTACGCATGGCTGAAGGCGCAG
>DATKPQ010000143.1:0-72873 GCA_035523995.1 Acetobacteraceae bacterium
CAATTGCGCCGCCCGCTCGCGTAGCACGGTCTTAGCCGCCGCCTCGAACGGCAATACCGCGTTGCGGTCCTCGACCAGGTCGCCCAGGCTCGCGTCGCCGTCCTCGCCGATCGGGGTCTCCAGGCTGACCGGCTCGCGCACGAGCTCCCGCGCCGCCTTCACCTTATCGAGCGGCAGGTTCAGGCGATTAGCCAATTCTTCCAGGGTCGGCTCGCGGCCGGTCTGATGCGCAATCCGGCGGCCGGCGCGCAGCACCTGCCCCGCCGTCTCCTTCATGTGCACCGGCACGCGGATGGTCGGTGCCTGATCCGCGATAGCACGAGTCATCGCCTGGCGGATCCACCAGCTCGCGTAGGTGGACAGCTTGAACCCGCGGCGCCAGTCGAACTTTTCCACCGCGCGCATCAGGCCCAGGTTGCCCTCCTGGATCAGGTCGCCGAACATCAGGCCGCGGTTGCGGTACCGCTTGGCGATGTGCACCACCAGCCGCAGGTTGGCCTGCATCATCTGGTCGCGCGCATGCCGCGCCTCACGCTCGCCGCGGTTCAGGTCGTGCAGCACCCGGCGCAACTCGGGGATCGGCAGGCCGGCTTCCAGCTCAAGCTGCGCAATCTCGGTGCGGACTTCCGCCAGCCCGGTCTTCAGCGCCTTGCGCTTGCCGGCGGCCGCTCCGGCTGCCTTCCGCTCGATCCTCGCCACCCCAGCCGCGCTGCCGTCCCACGCCTTGAGGAATGCCGCGCGATCCAGGCCGATTCCGTGCGCCAGGCCAAGCGCCGTACGGTCGAGGGCCGCCAGGCGCCCGGCCGCGGCCTTCAGCTCGCCGATCAGCGGGTCGATCCGGCTGCGGCGCAGGCCCAGCCGCTGCATCTCTGCGACCATGGCCCGCAACTTGCCCTGATAGGTCTCTCCGCCCGTCTGTCGGGCCGTCGCAAGAGCGCGGCTGGCGGCCAGGATAGCATCCAGCCGCGCCAGCGTCTCCGGCCGCAGCCCTTCGTCGGCGGCGGTATCGACCACCGCGTCCTCGGTTGCCGGGGATGCGCCCGGCGCCGTGTCAACCTCCACCAGGTCGCGCAGCGGCAGGCGACCGTCCTGCAACGCGTCGCGCCAGGTGGCGATCGCGGCGAACGTGGTGGGGCACTCGCAGAGGGCGGTCCGCGTCGCCGCTTCCCCGGCCTCGAACCGCTGCGCCAGCGCGATCTCTTGCTCACGCGTCAGCAACTCGGTGTTGCCGATATCGCGCAGGAACATGCGTACCGGGTCCGTCGTGGTGACGCCGGCGGCACCCAGGTTGCCTTGGTTTTGCTCCGCCAGCGCGGCCGGCTCGCCCTCGTCCGGCTCCGCGGCATCGTCTTCCGCCTGGTCGCCGGCATCCTCCTCCACGGGGGGGGCAGCGCTCTCCGCTTCGTCCGCCAGTGGCGCATCATCCTCGACCAGCAGGGTGTCCGCAGCCTGCGCGAAGGCAACGACAGCCTCCGGCTCCTCATCGATCAGCGCGGCCAGTTCAATCGTCTTGTCCATCACTCGTCCTGCATTCACACACTTGCCTCGCCGGCCAATCCGGCTGTCAGGCGCGCCCAGGTGCCGCTACCGGCATCCGCCCCCGAGAGAATCCGCTTGAACAGCCGACGCTCCGCCACCCGTTTCCGGGCTGGCGTTTTAGTCAGGCCGTTTGAGATTTGTCGGGCGGCAGCAGCCGGCGAGCACATGTAGTGATCCCGGCCCGCGTCTCCCAGCGAAATCTCACGTCTTCGCGCGGCTTACCGCAAATAAACGCGCCGGCGTCAAGCGGCGTTTAGTAGGGAGCAGGGTTTCGTGGGGCACCGAAGGCGCCGCGAAGGGGTGGAGGGCGCCGCAAGCAGCGGTAGCAGCCGCCGGCGAGGCGGTGCAATTGCTCAACCCGCGCCGCGGCGCGCCAGCGGGGCGGCAAACTGCAGCTCGGTGTCCCAGGGAAACAAGATCCAGGTGTCCTGCGAGACCTCCGTGATGAAAGTATCCACCACGCCCCGCCCCGCCGGCTTGGCGTAGACGCAGGCGAAATGGGCGCGGGGCAGCAGGCTACGGACGACGCGGGCGGTAGCGCCGGTATCCACCAGGTCGTCGATGATCAGGAAGCCGGTGCCATCACCGGCCGCCGCGGGCGGCTTCGCCACGGTTGGTTCGCCGCGCCGCTCTTCGTCCGCCAGTGTGCCGGTGCCGGCGGCGTAGGTGACGACCGAGACCGTCTCCACAATTCGTAGGTCGAGCTCACGGGCGATGACCGCGGCTGGAATGAGGCCGCCGCGCGTGATGGCGACGATGCCGGTGAAGGGGCCGGTCTGGATCAGCCGCCAGGCGAGCGCCCGGGCATCGCGATGCAATTGGTCCCAGGTGACGGTGTAGTAGTGGATTGCCATGCGGGCATCTCTCCTGGCGGGCGGCGCACCGCACAGCTTGGTAGGGAAATCTTAACGCGCAGAACAGATAATCCCGCGCCGGGATGGCCGGTGAAACACTGCGCAGCACGCAATGGCACTGCAGGCAACAAATGACCATGGCGCAGGCCGCACGATCAGATGGATGGCAGGACTCGGCGGTGCGTGCCGCTGCCGCCGCCATCCGCTGTTATATCCAGAACTGCCCGTGGCGGTTCGGCAAGGTCTGGGTCTGGAAGGTCATCTGGAAATACATCACGTGCCGCTCGCTGGAGATTTCCGCCCGCACGCGGGATGGACTGGTGTTTGTCGGGTCGTTCCCTGATTCGATCCATAGTTTTCTCTATTTCTTCGGCGTCTGGGAACCCGCGATTACCGCCTACCTGCGGTCCGCGCTGAAGCCGGGCGAGGTGTTCATCGACATCGGCGCCAATGTCGGCACCCACAGCTTGCTGGCGTCGCGCCTGGTCGGCGCGTTCGGCCGGGTGCACGCGATCGAGGCTTCCCCCTTCATCTTCAACCGGCTGTGCGGCAACCTGCAGCGCAATGGCGCCACGAATGTCCGTGCCTACCACGTGGCGGTCAGTGATCGGAGCGGACCTGTCCCCGTGTTCCTGCACGATGAACGCAACCTCGGCGGCACCACGATTGTCGCGGCCGAAGCAGCATTGGTCCATGCCATGCAAGAGCAAGTGGTGGAGGGGCGCCAGCTGCACGACATCTTGCCGCGCGAGGAAATCTGCGCGGCGAGGCTGATCAAGATCGACGTTGAAGGTGCGGAATGGCTGGTGCTGAACGGCATGCGGGAGCTGTTGCCGGCGCTGCGGCCCGATGCCGAACTGCTGGTGGAGGTCAACACGCGGGCGCTGGCGGCTTTCGGCGCCTCGTTCCAGGATCTTCGCGCAATGTTCGCCACGGCGGGATTCGTCCCTTTCCAGATAGCCAACCTCTATACGCCGGAGTTCTATGTCCAGTCGCCGCCTGCGCCGGTGCCTCTGCGCGGCGAACTCGCATTCGGGGATCTTTTATTACGACGTCAGAACAATCACTGAGCGTGGCGAGAGCGCTGCTGGACGAAGCAGGTGTCAGCCCTTTAGAACAAACGTCCCCCGTTCGGCACCTTGAAGTCGGGCTTGATCAGCACCACGGCGCCGTCTTCATCGGGCATCCCCAGCGTCAGTACCTCGCTGATGAACGGCCCGATCTGGCGCGGCGGAAAATTGGTTACCGCGCAGACCTGGCGGCCGATGAGCTGGTCCGGCCGGTAATGCACCGTGAGCTGTGCCGAGGATCGTTTCGTCCCGATATCAGGCCCGAAATCGATCACCAGCTTGACAGCCCGCTTGCGTGCCTCCGGGAATGGCTGGGCGTCCACGATTGTGCCGACGCGGATGTCCACGCGCTCAAAGTCGCCATAGGTGATGGATTCCCCCATGTCGGGCCTCCCTGCCGCGCGTCGGCATCATGGCACATCGGGTGGCCAGCCGTCAGTGGCGAGGCCATACTTGAGCGAACGGAACCATAGGCGAGCCGACCGTATGCGCGACTACCACCTGCCGGGCCGCAGTCCGGTTTATGCCACCCATGGCATGGCGGCGACGTCGATGCCTGCCGCCACGCTGACCGCGCTGGATGTACTGCGGCAGGGCGGCAACGCGCTGGACGCCGCGGTGGCCGCCTGCGCCGTGCTATGCGTGATCGAGCCGCAGTCCACCGGCATCGGCGGCGACTGCTTCTGTCTCTATGCGCCTGAAGGCGCGGGCAAGGTGGTCGCGTTGAACGGCTCGGGGCGGGCTCCTGCCGCCGCGACCATCGACTGGTATGAGCAAGCCGGGATCACGGCGATCGAGAATACGTCGGCTCATGCCGTGACGGTGCCGGGTGCGCTCAGCGCGTGGGAGACGCTGCTGAAGGCACATGGACGCAAGGGGCTGGACGAGTTGCTCCAGCCGGCGATCCGCTTCGCCGCCGAAGGCTGGCCGGTGCATCCGAAACTGGCTTGGGATTGGAAGCGGCTGGAAGCGAAGCTGCGCAAGAACGGGGCGCATCATTTCTTGCCTGGCGGCAAGGCGCCTGAACCGGGCGACCTCTTCTTGCAGCCGGCCCTGGCGGAAACCCTGCACGCCGTCGCGCGCCATGGCCCGAAAGCGTTCTACGAGGGGCCGATCGCGGCCGACATGGTGAAGACGCTGCGCGATCGGGGCGGCCTGCACACCGAAGCCGATTTCGCCGCCGGACTGAACGTTGCGAATTTCGTCGAGCCGATCAGCCTGAACTGGCGCGGCTACGACGTATTCGAATGCCCGCCGAACGGGCAGGGGATCGTTGCGCTGATCATCCTGGGGATTCTCGGCGGGATGCAGACGGCAGCCGACGGACCGCTGGGCGTGTCGCGAATGCACCGCCACATCGAGGCCGGCCGGTTGGCCTATCGCGATCGCGATGCGTTCGTCGCCGATCCGTCGCAGGTCGATGTGCCTGTCGCGAAGTTGCTGAGCGCCGATTATCTGGCCGGGCTGCGTAGGCTGATCCGCGACGATGTGGCGATGCCGGCCATGCCACTGGCCGGCGAAGCGCTGATGCCACCGCATCGGGATACGATTTACCTCTGCGTCGTCGACCGCGACGGCAATGCGTGCAGCTTTATCAATTCCTTGTTCGAGGGGTTCGGCTCGGCGATCCTGGCCGATCGATCGGGGGTGATGCTGCAGAACCGTGGCTTCGGGTTCCGAGTGGAACGCGGGCATCCAAACTGCATTGCCCCACGGAAGCGGCCGATGCACACGATCATTCCCGGCATGCTGATGAAGGACGGCAAGGCAGTGATGCCGTTCGGGGTGATGGGCGGGCACTACCAGCCGATGGGCCACTCCTGGTTTCTGGCCAACATGCTGGAATACGGGCTGGACATTCAGGAGGCGATCGACCTGCCGCGGCTACTGCCCCGGCTGGGGAAACTGCAGATCGAGCGCGGCATTCCGGCGGAGGCGGTCGCGCGGCTGACACAGCTGGGACACGAACCGGAGTTGGTGGAGCGTCCTCATGGCGGCGGCCAGGCGATCTGGATCGATCGCGTCCGCGGTTGCCTGGTGGGTGGGTCGGAGCCTCGGAAGGACGGGCTGGCGCTGGGGTACTGAACGGGGGGCCTGCAGCAACGCAGAGGCCGAGATGCGTAGCGGATGGCGATGAAAAGCCTGGCGTTGCGCGGTTTGTTCCGTAGCCCCGTCTATCTCTATCGCTGGAAATGCGGGTGGTTGTTGGGCCACCGGTTCCTGCTGCTTGTTCATACCGGCCGCCGGTCGGGCCGCCGACGCGAAACCGTTCTGGAGGTCATGCGCTGCTGCAAACAACCTTACCAATTGATCGTGATGAGTGGATTTGGCCGCAACGCCGACTGGTTGCTTAACATCCAGGCCAATCGGGACATCGAGGTTCTCGTTGGCACAGAGCGCTTTGCCGCCGGCTTCAGATTTCTTGACGAGATCGATGCCGTGGCCGTGGTCGCCGCATACGAGCGGCGGAACCGCCTTGCCTCCACGATTGTACGCGCGGTGCTGACCCGGTTGGTCGGCTGGCGCTACGACGGATCGGATGCCGCTCGGCGCCGCCTTGTGGCGCAATTGCCACTGATCGCATTTGCGCCGCTGGGCGGTCCCGTCAGCAGACCGTAGCGCGGCATGACGGGCATCGTTTCGGCACGTTGATTGCGTATCGTCGTCGACGAAGGCTTGCGTGTGCGTCCCGGACGCCGCAGCTTCCTTTCCCGCAACCGCAGATAAGGAGTCCTCGCATGCAGCTCGCGCTCGCCACCTGGCATGAAGTCGAAGAATACCTGCGCGGGTCCCGCGGCATCATCATCCCGATCGGTTCGACTGAGCAACATGGGCCCAATGGTCTGATAGGCACCGACCACCTGGACGCCGAGTTCGTGTCCAAGGGTGTCGGTGACCGTCTTGGCTGCCTGGTGGCGCCGACGCTGACCATCGGCATGTCACAGCATCACCTTGCCTTCACCGGCACGATCACGCTGCGGCCGACCACGCTGATTGCGGTGGTCAACGACGTCGTCACCTCCCTGATCCGCCACGGCTTCGAGCGATTTCTGTTCATTAACGGCCACGGCGGCAATATATCCCCGGTAAATACGGCGTTTTCCGAGATCTATGCCGACGTATCGCTGCGCAACGAAACCAATTCCTGGCCGGTGCGCTGCAAAATGGTGATGTGGGCCGACGGCCCGCGCGCCCGCAAACTTACCAAGGAACTGTACGGCGATGCCGAGGGCAGCCATGCCACGGCATCCGAAGTCTCGCTGGCGCAGTACTATCAGCCGCAGCACATCAAGCACGCGCAGATGTCTCCGAAGGTGGCAGCGCGCAGCCCGGCCTTCTACGACAGCGCCGACTACCGCCGCCGGTTCCCGGACGGGCGTATCGGATCCGACCCGTCGCTGTCCTCGCCGGAGCATGGCGAACGCATCTACGCGGCCGCGGTGGAGGATATGGCGGAAACGTATCAAAAGTTCATGGCGGATTGAGGTTTGCCACCGCCGGTTGGGCCGGCGCCCAGCTTTCGCTATACGATCGCCAGTCAACGGTACATACTCGCAACCGGGGCAAGAAAGGGGGATCGCCGCCGGTGGCTCAGCCGCAACGCGACATGCGACGCGCTGCCTTGCGCGCCAGCCCGCTCTTCCAGGCCATGCAGCCGGAGGAGTTGGACGCGATCCTCGAATTCGCCACCGAACGCCGTGTCCGTCGCGGCCAGGTGGTGTTCCAGAAGGGCGATACCGGTTCGTCGATGATGGCCGTGCTGAGTGGCCGTGTGCGGATCAGCGCCGTCAATGCCGAGGGCAAGGAGATTACCCTCAACGTCATCAACCCTGGCCAGGTGTTCGGCGAGATCGCCTTGCTCGACGGCCAGCCGCGCAGTGCGGATGCCGGTGCGATCGAGGATACCGCTCTGCTGGTGATCGAACGCCGCCAGTTCATGCCGTTCCTGGAAAGCAACCAAAACCTGACCATCCGGATGCTTGTGGTGCTGTGTGAGCGCCTGCGCAGCACCAGCCTCGCGTTAGAGCAGATTGCGTTGTTCGATCTGGAAGCACGGCTGGCGCGGCTGATTTTGAAACTGGCTTGCGATTATGGGAAACCCACTACAGACGGCACGCGAATCGAACTGAAGCTGTCGCAGAGGGATATTTCCAATCTGGTTGCTGCGTCGCGCGAGAGCGTCAACAAGCAACTCGCCGAGTGGCGCGACAACGGGGTGCTGACCTTCGAAAACGGCTACATCATCCTGCATCACTCTGAAGACCTGCAGGCGCTGGTGGAGCCGCGCTGACCGGTGTCACTGCAAGACGCGTTGCAGGAAGCGGCCGAAATCGCGGTTCGAAAGGGCACGCACGGCATCGTCGCGGCCGATCGGGTAGGGCCGGGCGGACGCGCACAGCGCCAGGATTGCGCCGCGGGTGTACGGCCCGATCATCGGCAGCCAGCTGCGCGCGTCCCGGACGGTGCCGTCGCGCGCGACGTTGAAGCGGCAGGCGGAGATATTGCGGCCGATCATGCGGCGTTGCATGGCCCCGTCCCATTGGTGCACGGCGCCCGGATAGGCGATCACCTGCACGCTGCTGCCGCCGGTTCGCAGATCGTCGGCGATCTGCGCGCAGCGGTTGGGGCGGATCAGTTCGTCGTCTGCGCCGTATAGCATCAACAGTGGGGCGCCGGTGGTGCGGCTGCTGGCGAATCGGGCGATGCAGGGCGCGTAGAACGCCACGTGTCCGACGAAGCGCAATCCCGGCGGCGCCAGCGCATCTGCAAGCTGCGCATAGAGTGCGTAGGTGGTCGCCATGCCGCCCCAGGAGAATCCCGCCAGTGCCACGTGGTGCGCGTCGATCTCGGGCCGCGATGCGAGATAGCGCAGGGCCGCGTAGGCGTCGGCGACGAACATCGTCTCGGTGATGTTGATCACACGGCCGATGAAGGTTTCGGCGAGGTTGCGGCGGGCGCCGAATGTATCCACCACCAGCACGGCGACTCCCATCGCGGCAAGCTGCGGGCCGTAGACGTTGCCGCGCTGATAGACCAGGCCGGCGGCGCCATGGAGCAGGACGACCGCGGGCGTGCTGTGGTCGGGGCGGGCGTGCGGCGGCAGGTAAAGCTGCGCCGGCACGCTGGCTGGTGGCGGATCGCGCGCGATGTCGGCCGGTGTGAACGGACTTTCGCTGGGGAACGATATGGTTTGCGGCGTGATGTCTGCCACGCTCGCCGGATCGGGCCACGGGTCGGTGATGTGTGGTGCGGCCATCGCTGGGCAGATCAACAGCACAACCGAGAGCAGGAACACGGCGAGACGGGTCACACTGCCAGCTTGCGCCCGCAGACCGACCGCGCACAATACGCAAAACCGCAGGACAACAAAGGAAACGGAGGAACGCCGCATGCCGCGCCAGCAGATCACGTCCGACCGTATTGGCAAGCCGAGCGGGCATTTCTCGCAGGCCATCGCGGCCGAGGCGAGCGGGCGGCTGGTGTTCATCTCCGGCATGACCAGCAAGCGCGCCGACGGCAGCATCGCCGGCGTCGGCGATATCGAAGAGCAGACGCGACAGATGTGCGAGAACGTGAAGGCGGCGGTGGAAGCGGCCGGCGGCGCGATGGCGGATATCTGCCGCGTCGATGTCTATGTCCGCAGCATGCTGGATTTCGACAAAATTCATAAGGTGCGGCGTGAGTATTTCCCCGATCCGCCGCCCGCTTCGACGATGGTGGAGGTGAGCGGGTTCACGCATCCCGACTATCTGATCGAGATGAATGCCATTGCTGTGATTGCGTGAACGGCATGTCCCGTCATGGCCGGGCTTGACCCGGCCATCTTCCTCAACTGATCGGGCGCGCACAGAACGCGTCCCAATCGATGATGCGTAAATGGCCGGACCAAGCCCGGCCAAGACGAAAAACGTGTGGCGCGCCGCACTTTCATCCAGCCGCGGGTCGGCCGCACCGGCCGGTGGTCAACCCGCAATGACATGTGAATCCTTCGGCACTCGCCGAAGCGACGAAGCTGGCGGCACGTGTGCATCCACCGCCATATCGGACCATCCACTCACGTCCGAAATGGAGCATTCGTCATGCAAGCGGACACCACCCTACCCGAACCGCGCTTACTCGACCCAAGCGAGCAACACCTCCGTATCCCCAGTCATCACCTCGGACTATCCTTGTTCTTGCGCCACCTGCCACCGCGATCCGGCACCACAGAGCGCGGCGTCGTGCTGTATGTGCACGGCGCGACATTTCCATCCGCGCTCTCTATTGCCCACCGTTTCGACGGTCGCTCCTGGCGGGACGATCTATGTGCCGCCGGGTTCCATGTCTGGGGCCTGGATTTCCTCGGCTATGGTTGCTCCGATCGCTATCCGCAGATGGAGCATCCCGCCGACGGGAGCGCCCCGCTATGCCAGGCCGAAGATGCCAGCCGGCAGGTCGAAGCAGCCGTGCGCGCGATCTGCCAGCGGCACGGCGCCCCGCGGATCTCGATCGTCGCGCATTCCTGGGGCACGATTGCGACCGCCCGTTTCGCGGCACGTTGTCCCGGCCTGGTCGATCGGCTGGTGCTCTTCGGCGCCATCGCACGGCGCGAACCCGCCGCCGATCCGCCGTCTTACCCCGCCTGGCGCACCGTCACGTTACGCGAGCAATGGGAACGGTTCACCGCCGAGGTGCCGCCGGGCGAACCACCGGTGCTGTCGCGCCGGCATTTCGAAGACTGGAGCGAGCGCTACCTCGACAGCGACCCGCAGGGCCGCCGCATGCAGCCAGCCGGCGTGCGTACCCCAAGCGGCCCGTGGTACGATATCGGCCGCGCGCTGCACGGCGATCTCGCCTATGATCCACAGCAGGTGCGGGCACCGGTCGCGATCATCCGCGGCGAATGGGACAGCTTGTGCACCGACGCGGACGCTGCCTGGCTGATGGGCGCGCTGCGGTCATCGTCGCTGCGGCGCGACGTGAAGATCGCGCGTGCCACGCATCTGATGCACCTGGAAACCAGCCGCTACGCTTTGTATCGCGAGACCGAGACGTTCTTGCTAGGCCGCGATCCTCCGCCCAACGAACATCATTAAGGAGGCACCGATGTTTGCCGTGATCTTCGAAGTGCAGCCGAAGGCCGACCGCTGGCAGGACTACCTGGATCTCGCCGCCGAACTGCGGCCAGAGTTGCTGCAAGTGGAAGGCTTCATCGATAACGAACGGTTCCGCAGCGTGCAGACCGAGGGCCGCGTGCTGTCGCTCTCGATCTGGCAGGACGAGAAGGCGCTGGTCCGGTGGCGCACCCATGCCGGCCATCATGTGGTGCAGGAGAAAGGCCGGTTCGCAGTGTTTCAGGACTATCATCTGCGGGTGGGCGAGATCGCCGCCGATAGCAGCGCGGCGCCGGACGTTCCTCTGCCCAAGCAGCGGTTCGACACAACGGTGGTGGGGATTGCGAAGACGGTGACGATATCGGAAGCGGAGCCGCCGGAGGCAGGGCAGGGGGGAGTGCGCGATGCAAACGCAATCCGTCAGCGCCTTTGTGTGCCGGCAATTGGCCACACCGGCGTTGTGGCAACCCAGGCGTATTCGGGCATTACCAAGCCCGGCAAGATCCTGCTGCTGGTGTCCTGGCGCGATGCGGATGCGGCGCGCGCATGGCAGCCGCCGGCATCGCCTGAAGGTATCGGCCCGCTACGCCATCGCCATGTACGAGTGATTCGCGATTACAGCCTTGCGGACCGGCGGGAGGCGCCGCAATACTTTCCACCGGTTCCGCGATGATCGCGGCGTTCCGGTTCGTCGGGTTCCGATAGCACCGGATTTGGCTTCGTGTTCGCTGACTGCGGAACGTTCGCGCCAGTTGGGCCAGGGTATTGGCGGAGGGATAGTGGCATGTATATCACGCGAACTCAGATGACGGGAGGCGGTGTGATCTGATCATGCCGAACGCCGCAACCTCGCCGCTCGCGACCTATATCGAATATCTCGAAAACGGTGAGCTGGCGTATCAGTTCAGCCCATCCGCCAATGCTGCGGTGTTCCATCCGCGTGTCATCGCGCCGAAGACCGGCGCGGCCGACCTGGAATGGCGCGTCAGCCAAGGCCAGGGCACGGTCTATGCCACCACCGTGGTGCATCCGCAGCAAGGCGCGTCCTACAACGTCGCTCTGATCGACATGGATGAAGGCTTCCGCCTGATGAGCCGCGTCGAAGACATCGCGCCCATGGCCGTAAGGATCGGCATGCGGGTGAAGTTCCGCGTGCATCCGAAGGAAGGCGACGAACCGCCGTACCCCGTCTTCACCCCGGCGGAGGGCGTCTGACATGTTGCGGCGAGGCAGCGTCGCCATTGTTGGCGCGGCGGAATCCGATCTCGGGGCGGTTGCGGCGTTGATGAGCCCTATCGACCTGATGGCGCAGGGCATCCATCGCGCGTTGGAAGATGCCGCTCTGACGTTGCAGGACGTAGACGGCGTGTTCTGCGCCACCACCCAGGCGCGCACCTCCGTAATGTCCCTGGTGGAGTATCTTGGCCTGCCCGACGCTTATACCGATTCCACCATTGTTGGCGGCTCGTCTTTCGAAATCCACGTGGCACATGCCCATGCCGCGTTGGAAGCCGGGCTGTGCAATGTCGCGGTGGTTGCCTATGGCAGCACGCAGCGCACAGTCGGCCGCCGCGCCGCCAGCGTGCGCGAATACAATCCATACGAAACCCCGTTCCGCCCGTTCCTGCCTGCCAGCGCCTACGCGCTCGCCGCCTCGCGCCACATGCATGAATTCGGGACCACGCGCGAACAATTGGCCGAAGTCGCGGTGGCGGCGCGCGAATGGGCGCTGCTGAATCCCGCGGCGTGGGAGAAGAAGCCGCTCACCATCGCCGATGTGCTGAACGCGCGCCCGGTCAGCGACCCCTTCACCGTGCGCGACTGCTGCCTGGTGACCGATGGCGGCGGTGCCATCGTCATGACCCGCATCGATCGCGCGCGCGGCATGGCCAAGCTGCCGGTGCCCGTGCTGGGCTGGGGGCAGTGCATCACGCATGCGACGATTTCCTCCATGCCGGACCTGACGCACACGGGTGCGATCCAGTCCGGCGCCGCGGCTTATGCGATGGCGGGGATGCGGCCGGCCGATATCGACGTGATTGCGCTGTACGATGCCTTCACCATCAACACGATCCTGTTCCTGGAAGACCTCGGCTTCTGCCCGAAAGGCGAAGGCGGCCGCTTCGTGGAGAACGGCCGCATCGGCCCAACCGGTGACGTCGCGGTGAACACCAACGGCGGTGGGCTTTCCTACTGCCATCCCGGCATGTACGGCTTGTTCCTGCTGATCGAGGCGGTGCGGCAGTTGCGTATCGAATGCGGTCCGCGCCAGGTGGCCGGTGCGGAGGCCGCTTTGGTGCACGGCAATGGCGGCGTGCTGTCGGCACAAGCGACGGTGATTCTCGGGGGACCGTCCACGGTGTAGGCGCAGGCGATTTATCTGCGCCCGGGGATGGATGCTGATGCGACCCATGAAAGCGAAACGCATCTTATTCGCGGGTGCTGCTATTACTGCCAAATTGGCGGCTGCTCCCTGCCGTCGCAGGCAAGAGATCGGAGCATCGAGGTTGTCGTGCTGGATGGGATCGATCCGCAAAGTGACGCGTTCATGCCCATTCAAGAAGCCATGAAGTCTATTCACGATCACTCGCCACTGTCACTTACGGCAGATGTGATCGATTCAACTGCCTCGCATACTTACACCTATTGGTCTTGCCATGAGGTGCCCGGCATCGGCTGCTCGTGGTAGGAATCCAGCACCATCCATGCAACTCCGCACTCCACGCCCAACCGCTGCCCCACCCCCGAGGCCCCAATGAAAGTCTTCGTCTTCGACCTCCTCGCCTACGGCGAGCATCTCGACCACCTGAAGGTCAACAACGAACTTCCCTACCCCCTCTCGTCGCGCCATTTCAAACCCGAAATCGCAATCCGCACCTACGCAGAGCACCTCGACGCGTGGGAAGAAATCGACCGCCTGGGCTACGACGGCCTGGGCTTCAACGAGCACCATTGCTCGCCCTACGGCCTGATGAACTCCCCCAACCTGATGGCCGCCAGCGCCGCCCAGCGCACCAAGCGCGTCCGCCTGCTGATCTACGGCAACCTGCTCCCCCTGCACGAACCGCTGCGACTCGCCGAGGAACTGGCGATGCTGGACTGCCTCAGCCAGGGCCGGCTGATCTCCGGCTTCGCCCGCGGCATTCCGCGCGAATACCAGGTGCACAACATCGCCTTGTCGGACTCGCGCGCTCGGTTCGAGGAAGCCTACGAGATCATCACCCGCGCCTGGACCGACGACGTGTTCAGCTACCAGGGCCGCTTCTGGTCGTATCGCGACGTGGCGCTGTGGCCACGCCCGGTGCAGCGTCCGGGCCCGGAAATCTGGATGCCGATCGTCGGCAGCAAGGAATCGATCGAGTTCGCCGCCCGCCATAACATCCGCATCACGCCGGGCCTCGCGCCCGGCGGTTTGCAGGACGACATCATCCGCTATTACGCGACGTGCCTCGCACGCAACGGCCACACGATAACGCCGGAGCATCTGTCGCTGGGGCTTTCGGTCTATGTGGCCGACAGCAAGGCGCAAGCGGTGCGGGAATGCGGCCCCTACCTCCTCTATTTCAATCGCACCCTGTTCTCGCACGGCAACTTCACCGAAACGAGTTTACAGCGCCAGGCCGGCTATGCGTCGGATGCGTCGCTGGATTACGTGCGCCCGGAGAACCTGCACGCAGCAGAGCATGCGCGCGAGGATTTCCGTGGCATGACGATGGAGGGTGTGGCGCGCCTGGCCGAACGCGTGCCCTGGGGCACGCCGCAGGAGGTGGCCGAGCGTATCATCGCGTTGGGAAACCACACCGGCGCGAACACGGTGCAGATCGGCTTCAACCGCGGCGCCATGCCGCAGGAGATGTTCCTTGAGCAGATCAGGCGTTTCGCGAGGGACGTGCTGCCGATCGTGCAGGCGCATCAGGTGACGAAGGTGCCGGCGGCGGAGGAGATGGGGGTATAGGTTCTAACATGTCATTGCGAGGAGCGAAGCGACGAGGCAACCCGGGTCGTGTGGGTGTACGGATGGTCCGGAAACCTCCCCGAAACGAGGTTGCTTCGTCGCTACGCTCTTCGCAATGACATACTGTGGGCCGTGCGGCGCTTGTCTGAGTTCCGCGTACTATAGGTCGCCTATCACGATGGCCAGGCCGATCTCAAACAGGAACGAGTGATCTCCGGCGGGCGCTGCTGCTGCATACGAAGAGGAAGGAAACGCAATGACCATCGCTACCGACCTGGCCAGCCGCATCTGCAAACTGACCTTCGACTCCTTGCCGTCGGCGGCCGTGCACTGGGCGCGCGTCGGCATCATCGACACGGTGGGCGTGACTCTGGCCGGCGCCACGGAACCCTGCGCTGCTCTGGCGCGCCGCGTCTCCGCTCCTGCGCCAGGCGACGCATTATTGTTCGGCACTGCCACGCGCACGGCCCCGGCCGAAGCGGCCTGGGTCAATGGCACGGCCTCGCATGCGCTGGATTTCGACGATTGCAGCAACACGCTGGGTGGCCATCCCTCGGCGCCTGTTCTGCCGGCTTTGTTCGCCCTGGCCGACGGCACGTCGCTGAACGGCCGCGACGTGATAACCGCCTACATTGCCGGTTTCGAAACCGAAACCCGCATCGCCCGCGCGGTGAATTTCTATCATTACGAGAAAGGCTGGCACCCGACCGCGACTCTCGGCGTGTTCGGTGCTGCCGCGGCATGTTCGTCCCTGCTGCGACTGACTTCGGAGCAATCGGCGGCGGCGCTGGCGATTGCCGCGTCTTTTTCGTCCGGTCTGAAGGCGAATTTCGGCACTATGACCAAGCCGCTGCATGTCGGCCAGTCCGGCCGCAACGGGCTGGTGGCGGCGCTGCTGGCACGCGAAAACTTCACCGCCAGTTTCGACGCGATAGAGCATTCGCAAGGCTTCTTCCGCGTCTTCAATGGCGAGGGCAATTTCGACGCCGACGCCGTGCTGCGCGACTGGGGGGCGCCGCTGGACATCGTCACCCCGGGTATCGCGATCAAGCAATATCCCTGCTGCGGCAGCACGCATCCGGCGGTCGATGCCATGCTGCACCTGGTCTGCCAGCACGGCCTGAAGCCAGACCAAGTCGAGCGTGTCGTTTCCCGCACCCACCAGCGTCGGCTGCGCCACACCAACCGCCCGCACCTGCGCAGCAACCTGGACGCCAAGTTCAGCGTCCAATACTGCCTGGCACGGGCGTTGCTGGATGGGCGTGTGGTGCTGTCGCAGTTCGAAGGCACGGCGCACGAGGATCCGCGGATCGCGCCGCTGATGGCGCGCATCGAGGCCTATCCGCAGCCGGACGTCATCCCGGATGACGGCAAGCATTTCGGCGCCGATGTCGAGGTATTCACCAAGGATGGAAGCCGCTACGCGCATTCGGTGGAACAGCCGCTGGGCCGCACATCCGTCAATCCGTTGCCGCAGGTTCAGCTCGAAGCCAAATTCCTCGATTGCGCCCAGCGCAGCGTAACCCCGGATGCCGCAGAGCAAGCGCTGGACCTGCTGCGCCGGTTCGATTCGCTGCCCCGCGTTGCGGCGGTGACCGACATTCTCGCGGGCGGCGTTGCGCCAGGGGCGGCGCGGGACACCTAGCCGACCCTATGTCATTGCGAGGAGCGTAGCGACGAAGCAACTTCGGTCGTCGGGGCGCACGGATGATCCGGGCGATTCTCCGAACGAGGTTGCTTCGTCGCTGTGCTCCTGAGCAATGACATGATACGCCGCACTGACCTAATACCCGTGGAGACCAGTCCATGACCCCAGCCGAATTGCCGCAGCCTGATATACTCGTGGTGGGTGCGGGGAATGCTGCGGCCAATGCCGCGCTCGCCGCGCATGAGACAGGCGCGCGCGTCGCCATGATCGAGGCGGCCCCCGAAGACGCGCGCGCCGGCAATTCCGCGTTCACCGGCGGCGCCTTCCGCTTTGTGCACGAGGGCGTCAAGGACTTGCTCCGGATCGCACCGGACATCGAAAGCCTCGACCTCGATACGATCGATTTCGGTACCTACACCCGCGAGCAATATTTCGACGACATGGGGCGGCTGACCGAATATCGCTGCGATCCGGAGCTG
The DNA here is from genome assembly GCA_035523995.1 of Acetobacteraceae bacterium. GTDB lineage: Bacteria > Pseudomonadota > Alphaproteobacteria > Acetobacterales > Acetobacteraceae > JASHVB01. The sequence continues at coordinate 16,640 of DATKPQ010000143.1, forward strand.
ACCGACATTCTCATCAGCGGCAGCACCGACGCTGCGATCTGGCTGCGCCGGCACGGCGTGCGTTTCCAACCGGCGCTCGGGCGTCAGGCCTTCAAGGTTGACGGGCGATTCAAGTTCTGGGGCGGGTTGGCCTGCCACATTTTGGGCGGCGGCCTGCATCTGACTCAAACGTTGCACGAGGCGCTGTCGCGCGCCGGCATCCCGGTGTTGTACCGCACGCAGGCGGTTGGATTGCTGCAGGATGATGCTCGGGTGAGCGGGGTTCGCGTGGTGCATGGCGGGCGCCGTTATGACCTGCGTGCCAAGGCGGTGGTGTTGGCCTGCGGCGGGTTCGAGTCCAATCCGGAGATGCGTGCGCGGTATCTGGGGCCGAACTGGGACCTCGCGAAGGTGCGCGGCACGCGGTACAATACCGGCTGGGGTCATCGCATGGCGATGGATATCGGCGCCGCAGTGACCGGCCATTGGTCGGGCGCGCATGCGGTGCAGTGGGACATGAACGCGCCGGAATTCGGCGACATCGCCATCGGCGACCGTTTTCAAAAACACAATTACCCGTTCGGCATCCTGGTCAACGCGCGCGGCGAGCGTTTTCTCGACGAGGGGCTGGATTTCCACAGCTACACCTATGCGAAATACGGCCACGAGGTGATGCGCCAGCCGGGATTGTTCGCCTGGCAGGTGTTCGACCAGAAGATCGTGCATCTGCTTCGCGACGAATATCGCATCGCGCGGATCACCAAGGAACAAGCCAACACGCTGGAGGAACTCGCCGGCAAGCTGACGGGCGTCGATCCGCGCGGCTTCCTGCGCACGGCAGAAGCGTACAATGCCGCCTCGCGTCCCGAAGTGCCGTTCAATCCCAATGTCCATGACGGGCTGCGCACCAACGGGTTGGCAATCGACAAGACGAACTGGGCGAACAAGCTGGATGCACCGCCCTACCACGCCTATGGCGTGACCGCGGGGGTTACTTTCACGTTCGGCGGGTTGAAAGTCTCGGCCAGATCCGAGGTGGTGGACGCGTCAGGCGCCCCGATCAGCGGTCTGTTCGCGGCCGGGGAGATTGTCGGCGGATTGTATTACCACAATTACGGTTCGGGTACGGGGCTGGTCGCCGGGGTGGTGTTCGGGCGTCTTGCGGGTGGGGGTGCCGCGCAAGCGGCCCGGTCGCCGTAACGTTGTGGAATCCAAGACCGGTTGTTATTGCGACCAGCGTAGCGACGACGCAATTCCGGTCATTTAGGGCACCAATAATTCGAGCAACTTCCGCAACGAGGTTGCTTCATCGCTACGCTCCGCGCAATGACATCCACTGATGTTCCAATAAAACCACTGCGTCATGCCACCTGACGGATACCCTCGTCGGGATAGCGCGCCGTGGCGGCAACCTCCAGCAGCACCTCGCAAGGTCCCGAGAGCCCTTCCAGGAATGCGGCTGGCATCGCGGCATCGCCATTCGTCCAGCGGTGCGCGCAATCCGGCTCGAATTCGTGAAAACCGTCGCGTAGCGATGCATCATCCGCTCGCAGCACGCAGAAGCGCGCACCCTCCCAGATTCCGATCTGCCTGAGCGCCACTCCCAGCATGCGCGGGTCGCGTGCCAATCCAAGCTCGGCCGGCGATGCGGCGCGCGAGACGATGCGCAAGCTGGCAGGCGGGTGCGGCACCAGGAATGCCTGCCAGCAGCCGCGCCGAACGCCGTCGCAGCGATTGCCGTCTGCAAGAAGATGCAGGTCGGGATCGTCAGTTAGCGGTATGCCCGGGCGCGGACCGGTTCGGTCGAGCAAGCGGCGCCAGATCGCATCAACCAGCGGACCGCCGGTCAGCACCGGCGCGCACACCGGCTTCGGCGGCAGGTCCCAGCCGCTATTGCCATTCTGAAACAACCAACGATTGCCGTCGTCGCGATATGTCTCCGCCGGGGCGCCATTCGAGACCAGTACGTCATGTTGCTCGGTTTCGATGTGATAGAATTCAACTTCCCGAGCGCGGTCGTCCCATGCGATTGACCGGTGGTTCACCAGGTATTCCGCCGGGATCAGGATGCCGTCCAGGAACAGAGAATGTCCCTTGGTGATGCGCAGGTCGTGGTATGGCACGTTGTCGGCCAGTGCACCCTTGCGCACCACGATCGGCGTCGCGGCGCAGCGCCGGCCGCGCGTGACCAGGACGCGGCCGGAGCCGATCCAGACGATCGGTTTGGCAGCGCCGGACAGCGTCAGAATAGGGTCGCCGACACGCAACGTTTCCACCAGCACTTCGCCGCGTGGCGTGCGGATCTGCGTGCCGCGCAGGAAGCAGGGCACGTTGTCGGTGACAACGATCCCGGTCCCGCCGCCGGTTTCCTGCGCCACGGTGAACGCCGCATTCTGAAGGCCATTGTTCTGGCCAAAGAACAGGGATGCGACAGTGCCGCCGCCGCTGGTTTCGATATCGAGCTCGCCGGTGGCGGCGTTGTAGTGCGGCGTATCGCCGGAGGCGTAGGCGATGCCGTTCAGGTCGATCTCGTCGCCCTGCACGAAGCGGGTGATGAGATTGGTCGGCGCGGTCGCGGTGTCGATCCGCAGCGCTCCGCTGGCGGAGGAGAAGTTGATCGTGCCGTTGCCGAATGCGCCATTGTCGCCGGCGGCGAGGGTGCCGCTGACGATGTCGTAGCCGGCGCCGCTGGCGGAATGGCCACCGTTGAACGTGACCGTATCGCCGCTGGTCAGGTCGATGGTTTGCGCTGAGGAGATCGAAAAGTTGTTGATGAAGTCGAAGACATAGGACGCGTTGGAAAAGGCGTCGCTGCCGCCGACATTGACCGACCCAAGGTCGTTCGTCAGGTCGGTGGCACTGGTAATGGTGAAGGTGGGATCGATGATGTCCGAGGCACCGCTCGAATCCTTCACGACCTCCAGCGAGGGCGCGGACGCCACGGTCAGGGTATCCGTCGCGCCGCCGCTGCTCACCTTCACGGTGGAGCCGCTCACCGTCAGGCTGGCACCGGTGGCGTAGCCCAATCCCGCCAGCTCGATGACATCGCCCAGGACGAAATTGTTGATCGTGTTGGCGAACGTTCCGCCGTTGCCAAGGTTGGACGACCCGATCAACAGCCGGTTGGAACCGCTGCCGAACGTGATCCCGCCGCTGCCGCCTGCGCCGCTGTGGTTGAGTTCCAGCGTGCCGCCGCCTTCCAGCGTCGTGCCGCCGCTGAAGGTGTTGCTGTTGCCCAGGACCAGCGTGCCGGCGCCGTTGAGGATGACCCGGCCGGTGTTGGAGCCGTTGCCGGCGCCCTTCTGGTCGATGATGACGTCGTCCACCGTCACCGACTTGCCCAGCACCGGATTGAACGTGGCAGCCTGGTTGGCGCCATAAAGGAAGATGCCGCTGCCGATTCCCTGGCCGGACGTGCCGTCGCTGCTGGACGCGTGGGTCGATGTCCCGCCGGCGCCGCCGGTTGCGGAGCCACCGGACAACGTGCCGCTACCGATGATCAGGCTGCCGCCCTTGTAAACAAAGATATCGCCCCCGGCGCCGAGGCCGCCGCCGCCGGCTCCGCCATAATTCGAGGCTTTGGGGCCGCCGGTACCGCCGCCGAACGTGGTGCCGCCACCGGTGTTGCCGGAACCGAATCCGCTACCGGCCCCGCCGCCGCCCCAGCCGCCGACGCCGCTGTAGCTGTATCCGCCGCCGCCGCCGCCGCCGAAACCGCCTTTGGCACCCTTTGTGTAGCCGCCGCCGCCACCGCCACCCCAACCACCTGCCCCGCCGTAGCCGTAGCCCTTCGTGGTGGTGTTCGCCCTGCCACTGGAGCCACCAATGCCGCCGCCGCCGCCGCCGCCGGCGTAGTCCGGCGCACTGCCGGTTTGTTGTACGCCGTAGCCGCCGCCGCCGCCGTTGCTACCGCCTGGATTGGTGGAAGTTGGGACGCTGGCGTCCTTCCCCGACGCACCAGTACCGCCTGCCGACGCCCCGATAAGGATGCCTGCGCCAGCAAAGATGGTCCCGGGGGAATAGTTGTTGGTTGAAATCCCTCCGTTAGCACCATTGCCAATACCCCCGCCGCCCCCATCGACGTCTGCCGATGGATTATCACTCCCGCCGCCAGCGCCGCCCAAGCCTCCGCCACCGCCGTAGGCGCCCCCGCCGCCCTCACCTGCCGACATCCCGCCGGCGCCGCCGATGGCCTGGTTGCCGGAGAAATAGACCTGGTTCAGCGTCACCGTGCCGGTAGGGCCGATGAACAATCCGCCGCCGAGCCCTGCCCCACCGCCGCCACTGCCATTAGAGCCGTCGCCGCCCTTGCCCCCGATCGCCGCCGTGTCGAGCAGCGTCAGGCCGTTGACGATGACGTCGCCACCGTAAACGAAAAGTCCGCGATAGAGGTCGTCGCCGTTGATGATGTTGCCGCCGCCATTGATGACCAGCGTCTCGTTGTTATGCAGGTTTATCGCGTCGAGGTCGGTGCTGAGGGTGATGTTGCCGGTAAGGTCGATCGTATAGGTGGTCGATGACGACGGCGTCGCGTTATCGGCGGTCGAGATGGCGTTGGACAGTTCGGCGCCGGTTGAGACGAGCGTGCTGCCTGACATGCCTTATGCTCCCTGCGCCGCTGGGTCGCCGTTGGCGCGCCTGTTCGCTCGCCCAATGGTGCCGTACCTGCTCGCCATCCCCATGCAATCGTCCCCCCCGCGCCCAACGAACGCAGTGAGGTGGGCCACCGCGGCCCGCAGATGAACGGGTGGGAAAGCGCGGGGGCGGCCCCTTGCCGTGATGCGTCGAACACCGCCGCCTGAACCGCCACTGCCGGCCGTCGCTCGCGCTGGGCACGGCGCCGCCCCTCGATCGCGCAATCTGTTCCGGTATCGTAGCATCGTTGCCTGACTCCCCGGTCGGATATACGGCAGACGCCCGAAATCGGGCCGCCGCTCTTCCGTCCCTATCGCTCTCGTGCCGATTTTCGGCATGGCAGAACGCACACGCCGGACGGTTTCGGACAGACGCCGAGCCATGCCTGCACCCGCATGCTCGAACGCTCTCAAACAATCGTCGCCGCCCCAAGAAGCGACTGTTCCCGCCGGGGCAATTTATTGGTCCGCCTGTCGGACGGCAATCAAATTATTTCCCGCACCCTAAATTAAGTATTCCCACGCTATTTTATACGATTTTCACGCCCCGGACATTCACCGCCGGATCGCGCCAGAACGAATCCTGCTCCACGCGGCGGAACAGATCGGGCGGCAGGATGGTGCGGCGCTCATTGGCGCGGACTATCCGCCCCACGCTATGCAACCCTGGCGTGCCGAGCCGCGCATCGAATTCGGTGGCATCATACGCGACATTCTTGAAATCATGCGCGAACAATACTTCTCCTATGAACGCATAAACCGCGGACAGCGCACGCTGTGGGTCGCTGGTCAGCGTTTCGTACGTCAGCAGCATGATGCGGTCGGCTTCGTCGCCGAAGAATGCCTCGCGCAACGCGTTCCAGGCGAAGCCGACCATGCCGGAGCCGGAGCCCAGACCCTCGACGCGCGAATAGACCGTGCCGCCCGGTTCAAAACTGAAGATCTTGGAAGGTTCGAATTTGTTGCGCCGGATCAGCCGCTCGATGCTGTCGAGAATCCACGGCACGTGGCGCACGCAGCAGATCACCTTCGCCTTGGGGAACAAGTCCGCCAGCGCGGGCAGCTTGGAACACCACAGCCGATTGGTATCGAACACCACCTTGCGCGGGTGCTCGCGGAAATAATACGCGTCGAACACCGCCGTCAGCACCGCCTTGCGCTGCTCGTCGTCGATGAACACGGCGGTCTCGTTGTCCTGGCTCATCTGTCGCAACAGGGCATTGAACAGGGAACCAACGGGGCTCGACATGCCGGCATGGAAATGCGGGTTCTGCCGCAGAATGGCCGCCAGCAGCGTGGAGCCGGACCGCGGCAGGCCGGATATGAAGTGGATACCGTGATTCATGGCGATGCTCGCGGGGACCCTGGCGGGGGTCAGTGTGCGAAAAGGGTCTGCGCGCGGCAAGTTCGTCGTGCGCCGCGTCCGGTCAAGCGGGGGGGCGCCATTCAAGTTCGACAAATGGCGGGATTTCCTGCCGCACCGTCATGCCGATCCGCCGGCACAGCCGCAGCGAGGCCGCATTGGTCGCCAGCACCTTCACGCGGCCCGGCAGGCCGAGCCGCCGCGGCTCCTCCAGCACGGCGATCATCAGCGCGGTCGCGATGCCGCCCCCCTGCCGGTCCGGCAGCAACGCGATATCCACGTAATAGACGCAGTCCGCCTGCACATCGGTGACCAGCCGGCCGGCGGGCGTGCCGTCGAGTTCGACGATCTCGAACCGCGCATTGGGAAACTCCCGCCGGTAGCTTGCCATCATCGAGCGGAATTGCACGTCCAGCAGGAACTGCTTGCCCGCGTCATCCAGCGGCATCATCGCGGTTTCGTCGCGCTTGCTGCCGGCGAACAACAGGAACAGGAAGTTCTTATCGTCGGCCGTTTCCGGCCGCATGGTCAGACGGCCATGCGCCGTCGCAACATCGACGCTTGACAGCGTCGCGACGGCCGGTGCGCAGTGTGGCTGCCGCTGCATGGCTGGCGGACCAGCGTCAACCGGCATTTGCTGCACAACCGATCCGAGGCGCCCCGACATGGCCGAAGAGCTTTCCGCGGACGATTTCATTCCCTTGATCGGCGAGATTTTCCAGTCCGAGGGCCAGAGGCAAACGCTGACGCTGGCAAGCGTGGACCAGCCGGCGCATGCGCGCTGGCCGCAGGGGCTGCGCAAGCCATTCTCCTTGATCCTGCGCGGCGTTCGCGACGATGTGCTGGCGGAAGGATCGTACCGCGTCACCGCCGGCGGCCGGCGGAACTTCGAACTCTACATCATCCCCATCGAGACCGCCGCGCGCGACTACCAGGAATACCAGATCGTATTCAACTGACCCGGCCACGGCCAGGTCAGCCGCGGCTCGGAAATATGCCCACCAGCGCGATGCAGTAGTTCAGCGTGAGATACGGCGCGAGGTTGTTGTGCGGCGCGCCGCCGCCGGCCGGCTGCACCGGAGCCATGGCGACGGTCGGCGCGGCGGAGCTGTAGATCGCCGTCATCGTGCCGTTGGTATCGATGCCGGTTGAGAGCACGACGTTGGCGCTGGGCACGTTGGTGCCGCCTGTTGTGCCCGGGTTCGCGATCACGTTATGCGAATGCAACGCGTTGTTCTGGATCGTGAGGCTGACGGTCTGGGTGCCGGTCACCTCGCCGAGGTTGTAATTGCTCAGGCCCTGACCCTGCCCAAACGCCACCGCGGCCCTGCCGCGCAGGTCCGGCAGTGCGAACGTGGTGGTGCCGTTGCCGCCGAACTGCGTGCCCAGCAGGGCGAACAGGGCAGTGTTCTGCTGAATCGACATGATCTGCCCATTGCATTGCGCCCAGCCTTTCGGCGCGAAGTTGAACGGGAAGAGTTCGACCTGGCTGAGGTAAGGAGTGGTCATGATCGCACCTACCTTGCGCTGGAGAAACGTGTCGGATCAGGAACGCGGCGGAAACACGCCTTGCATGGCGATGCACCAGTTCATTCCCAGCACCGGCTGGATGTTGTTATGCGGCAAGTTGCCGCCTGTCGCGGAAAGCTGGCCCGGGGCAAGGGTGACCGAGGCGGTAGCCGCGTTGTACAGGTTGAAAGCGACACCCTGTCCGTGGCGCCCGGTCGCGTCACCCTGGGCCGGCAAGGCACCCGCAGGATTGGGCGTGCCGCCCGCCCCCGTGTAGGCGGGGAAGCCGTGGTTGTGCGCAGGGAGGTTGGCGGTCAGCAGGGTAACGTTCTCCGTGCCGCCCATTTCGCCCACCAGGTAGGACGACAGGCCAGGGGCCGAACCAGCACCCACCGCCACGCGTCCGCGCAGGTCCGGCAGTTGGAAATTGCTGGTGCCGTTGCCGCCGAACTGCGTGCCCAGCAGCGCGAACAAAGCCGTGTACTGCGAAATCGGCAAAGTCTGGCCCTGGCAGAGCGCCCAGCCGTTCGGCGCGAAGTTGCATGCAAACATCGTGATCTGGCCGAGGTAGTTATCACTCATATGTGCTGCCCTCCCTGCGCGGCGTGGCCGCGTGCTGCATCCGGCAATCGAACGCGAACCTCGGTGGCACGGCGGCCATTACTGGGTCGGATAGATCCCGAACAGCGCAATGATGTAGTTGATGGCGAGGTATGGCTGGCGGTTTTCGTGCGCCTGACTGCTGCCGGTGAGCCCGATCTGCCGCGATGCCAGCGTCGTGGTCGTGCCGGACGTGAGGTAGATTTGCTCGGTGGCCGGCGTCCCAAGCGCCGAGCCGTTCGCCGGAATGGCCGCGGCGACGCTGGTGCCGGCCATCAGCACGTGGTTATGCGGCCCCATCTCCTGGCCGGTCAGGGTGTGCTGCTCCTCGCCGGCACGCTGTCCCAGGACATAGTTCGAAAGCCCGTTGCCCTGTCCCTGGTGGATGGCAAACCGACCGCGCAGGTCGGGAAGCGCGAAGGTCGAGACGCCGTCCCCGCCATAGGTGGTCCCGATCAGGTTGTAGAGCGCGCTGTACTGCGAGATCGCCAACAGGCTGCCGTCGCAGAAATGCCAGTCCACCGGCGCGAAGTTGAAGCCGACAGCAACGATCTGGCCAATGAAAGGCTGGCTCATCTTTCCGTCCCCCCGATTCGTCGGCCGTCGCCATGCACCGGTGCCGTGTGGCAGCGTCGTGCTCGACCCCAGGTCACAATATCGAGAGAGCCCGGGCTGAGCCAGGGCAGAATCGATTATTACTGCGTTATTTTATCATTAATCATTAACGCTTTACGCCGCCCTGCAGGTCGGCTCGGGAGGTTATCGTGCAGTGATCGCCTGGCCGCCAGGCAGCACCTCGCCGACACCGATCGCTGCCAGTGCCGTCGCCACGATGTCCTTCGCGGACAGCTTCGCCACGGCAAGTTGCTTCGCCTGGCTGTCGTGGTCGATGAAAATGTCCGGCAGCATCATCGGCCGCAGCTTCAGCCCGCGATCGAGCAAGCCTTTCCAAGCCAGATGCTGCACCACCTGCGCACTGAAGCCGCCGATCGAGCCTTCCTCGAGGGTGATCAGCACTTCGTGGTGGCGGGCCAATTGCTCCACCAGCGCGCCGTCGATCGGCTTGGCGAAACGGGCATCAGCGACCGTTGTCCGGAAGCCGCGCGCCGCCAACTCGTCGGCGGCCTTCAGCGCATCGGCCAGACGCGGACCCAGGGAAAGGATCGCGATGTTGTTGCCCTCGCGCAGCACGCGGCCCTTGCCGATCGGCATCGCCGTGCCTCGCTCCGGCAAGGCAACCCCGACGCCTTCGCCGCGCGGATAGCGGAAGCCGGACGGGCGGTCGTTGATGCCGGCCGCGGTGGCCACCGCATGCATCAGTTCCGCTTCGTCGGATGGTGCCATCAACACGAAGCCTGGGAGGCAGCCGAGGTAAGCCAGATCGAAGCTGCCGGAATGCGTGGCACCGTCGGCACCCACCGGCCCCGCTCGGTCCATCGCGAAGCGCACCGGCAGCGACTGGATCGCCACGTCGTGCACCACCTGGTCGTAGGCGCGCTGGAGGAACGTGGAATAGATCGTGCAGAACGGCTTCATCCCCTCGGTCGCCAGGCCGGCTGCGAAGGTCACCGCGTGTTGTTCTGCGATCCCCACATCGAAACAGCGCGTCGGGAAGCGTTTTCCGAACTTGTCGAGCCCGGTGCCGGACGGCATCGCCGCGGTGATCGCGACAATGCTCGGGTCTTGCTCTGCCTCCGCTATCAGCGCCGAGGCGAAGACGTTGGTGTAGCTCGGCGGCCCGGGCGGCGCCTTGGCTTGCTCGCCGGTGATGACGTTGAACTTGGAAACGCTGTGCAGCTTGTCGGCGGACGCCTCCGCCTTTGCGTAGCCCTTGCCCTTCTGGGTAATGACATGCACCAGGATTGGGCCGGTCTCCTCCGCCTCGCGCACGTTGCGCAGCACCGGCAGCAGGTGGTCCAAATTGTGCCCGTCTATCGGGCCGATATAGTAAAAGCCCAGCTCCTCAAACAACGTACCGCCGGTGAGCATACCACGCGCGTACTCTTCCGCCCGTCCCAGCGTGCGCTCGATGCCGCGCGGGAAGCGCTTGGCCATTTTCGCGCCAAGCTCGCGCAAGCCGAGGAAGCTGCGCGACGACATCAGCCGCGACAGATAGGCTGACATCGCGCCCACCGGCGGCGCGATGGACATGTCGTTGTCGTTCAGGATCACCACCAGCCGCGAATGCAGCGCGCCGGCATTGTTCATCGCCTCATAGGCCATGCCGGCGCTCATCGCGCCGTCGCCGATCACCGCGATCACCTGGCGGTCGTCATGCTCTGTGCGCCCTTCTTCCTTGAAGCGCTGATTCTTCAAATCCCGCGCCACCGCCATGCCAAGGCCGGCGGAGATCGACGTGGACGAATGCGCTGCGCCGAACGGGTCGTATTCGCTCTCTGCCCGGCGGGTGAAGCCGGACAGGCCGCCACCCTGGCGCAGCGTGCGGATGCGATCGCGCCGGCCGGTGAGAATCTTGTGCGGATAGGCCTGGTGGCCGACGTCCCAGATCAGCCGGTCATCCGGCGTGTCGAACACGGCATGAATCGCCACCGTCAGTTCGACGACGCCCAGCGAGGCGCCGAGATGCCCCCCGGTGACCGACACCGCGTCGATCGTTTCTGCCCGCAATTCATCGGCAAGTTGACGCAATTGCTCCGGGGAGAAGTTGCGCAGATCCGCCGGAAAGCGGACGCGATCGAGCATAGGCGTGTTCACCGGGCTCATTTGTATTTTCTCTCCCGTCAGCTTCGCCGGTTCACGGCGAAGTCAGCCAGTTCTCGCAGCAACTTGGCCCTTGGGCCGAAACTGTCTAGATGTGCTGCGGCCTGCTGGGCCAGCATTTCGGCATGGGCCCGGGCACGTTCCGGACCCAAAATCGCAACCATCGTCGCCTTGCCGGCGGCGGCGTCCTTGCCAGTGGCCTTCCCGGTTTCCTCCGGGTTGCCCTCGGTGTCCAGTAGATCGTCCGCGATCTGGAAAGCCGCCCCCAGGTCACGGCCGTAGGCCGCCAGCATGTGCCGCTGCGGCAACGGCGCGCGTCCCAATATTGCGCCCGCCTCGGCGCTGAACTGGATCAGCCTTCCGGTCTTCAGCGCCTGTAACCGGGTGATCTCAGGACCTGTGAGAGTCTGCCCTTCGGCGAGCATGTCAATCATCTGGCCGCCGCACATGCCGCGCGCGCCCGCGGCACTGCCCAGCGCCTGCACCAGTTCGCAGCGTGCCTGTGGATCGGAATGGGTATCCGGTTCCGCCAGTACCTCGAACGCGCGGGTCTGCAAGGCGTCGCCGACCAGGATCGCGGTCGCCTCATCAAACGCGCGATGGGTGGTCGGCTTGCCCCGGCGCAGGTCGTCATTGTCCATTGCGGGCAGATCGTCATGGACCAGGGAGTAGGCGTGCAGCATCTCCACCGCGGCGCCGACGCGGGCAGCGCATGTCTCGGAGACGGCGAACAAGGCGGCGGTTTGCATGACCAGGAAGGCGCGCAGGCGCTTGCCGCCGTTGAGCGTGGCGTAGCGCATGGCTTCCAGAAGCCTGGCTTCGGCGCCGTCAGGCTGGGGCAGAAGCGTGTCGAGAGCGGTCTCCACGGTGCGCGCCACGCGCGTCATCGCTTCTGGCAGGGTCTCGCCCAACGCCCTCGATCCGATAGCGTCCAATGCCACGTCAGCCCCTGATTGATCCCCGAATCGGGCACGATTGCCCCAAAGGAGGATATGATATCCCGGTGCCAGCCGCAGAATGCGGCACCGTGCGCCCCGCTGATGGCTGTTGCGCTTTTGCCACAGCTTGCTGGCGGGGGCCGCCTTCCGAGCTTGCTTAGCCTATGGAATGACTCGCGACTATCCCCACGTTCATGGCTTGGACAGGTCGCGGCGTTGTCGGGCAGGGGGCGGCATGTCATATCCGACTGCGCAAGTCGGCCAAATGCCGTCCGGGAGATTGAAGGGCATGATGCGGGTGGTACTGGCACAGCCGCGCGGCTTCTGCGCCGGCGTCGAGCGGGCGATCGAGATCGTGGAACGAGCGCTGAAGAAGTACGGCCCGCCGATCTATGTTCGTCACGAAATTGTGCACAACCGGCACGTTGTGGAAAGCCTGCGGACCCGGGGCGCGATTTTCGTGGATGAGCTGGACGAAGTGCCGCCCGGCGCGCGTACCGTGTTTTCCGCACACGGTGTGGCCAAACGAATCGAGGAACTGGCCTCGGCGCGCGACCTGCCGGTGATCGATGCGACCTGTCCGCTGGTTGCCAAGGTGCACAATGAGGGCCGCCGGTACGCCGGCCAGGGGCGGGAGATCGTCCTGGTCGGCCATGCCGGCCATCCGGAGGTGGAAGGCACGATCGGCCAGATGCCCTGCAAAGTGCATCTGGTGCAGACGGTGGACGACGTCGCCGGGTTGAAGGTCGCTGATCCGGACAAGCTGGCCTACATCACGCAGACCACGCTTTCGGTGGATGACACGCGGCACATCATCGCGGCGCTGAAGGCGCGCTTCCCGGGCATCGTCGGGCCCGATGTGCGCGACATCTGCTATGCCACGCAGAACCGCCAGCAGGCGGTGCGGGAGCTGGCCCATGCGGTGGACGTGATTCTGGTGGTGGGATCGCGCAATTCGTCCAATTCCAACCGGTTGCGCGAGATCGGTGAAGAATTGGGCAAGCCTGCCTATCTGATCGACGATGCCGACGCGCTGGATCCGGCGTGGTTCGTGGGTGTCGAGACCGTCGGGCTGACTGCCGGTGCTTCGGCGCCGGAGACGCTGGTGCAGGGCGTGATCGCGGGGCTGCGCCGGTTCGACGAGATCCAGGTCTCCACGCTGAGCGGCGTGGAAGAGAATGTGCGCTTTCGCTTTCCGGCCGAACTGGCCGACGCGTAAGGAGTTTTGCCCGTATGGCTGTTCCTTTGAACCAGGCTTTGCGCGTCGGCGCCTATGTGGTGAAGCAGCACATGCTCGGGCGGAAGCGCTATCCGCTGGTGCTGATGCTGGAGCCATTGTTCCGCTGCAATCTGGCCTGCGCTGGCTGCGGCAAGATCGACTATCCGGCGGAAATTTTGAACCAGCGCCTGTCGGTCGCCGAATGCATGAAATCGATCGACGAATGTGGTGCTCCGGTGGTGGTGGTAGCGGGCGGCGAGCCGCTGCTGCATCGCGAAATAGAGCAGATTGTGGATGGTGCGATCGCGCGGAAGAAGTTCGTGATCGTGTGCACCAACGCGCTGCTGCTGGAAAAGAAGATGCACTTGTTCAAGCCGAGCAAGTGGTTCTCCTGGTCGGTGCATCTGGATGGCGGGCGCGAGGAGCATGACATCTCGGTATGCCAGACCGGGGTGTATGACCGCGCCGTGGCCGCCATTGCCGAGGCGAAGCGCCGCGGCTTTCGTACGATCATCAACGCGACATTGTTCAATACCGCCGAGCCGGCGAAGGTGGCTGCCTTCTTCGATGATGTGATGGCGATGGGGGTGGACGGGATTTCGGTGTCACCCGGCTATGCGTATGAACGCGCGCCGGACCAGCAACATTTCCTGAACCGGTCGAGGACGAAGGAATTGTTCCGCGGGATCTTTGCGCGGGAAGGGAAGGGGACATGGAAGAAGAAATGGGCGTTCAACCAGTCTTCCATGTTCCTGGATTTCCTGGCGGGGAACCAGACGTTCCATTGCACGCCATGGGGCAATCCGACGCGCACCTATTTTGGTTGGCAGAGGCCGTGTTACCTGCTTGGCGAGGGCTACGCCAAGACGTTCCGCGAGCTGATGGAGACGACGGATTGGGACCGCTACGGCACGGGTAATTACGAAAAATGCGCCGATTGCATGGTCCATTCGGGGTATGAGGCTACCGCAGTGACGGAGACGATGCGCCGGCCGTGGCGCGCGGCGGCCCAGGCGGTGCGTGGGATCAGGACCGAGGGTCCGATGGCTCCGGACATCCCGTTGGAGAGCCAGCGGCCGGCGGAGTACGTGTTCAGCCGGCATGTGGAGCAAGCGCTGACGCGGATCCGGGCAAAGAACCAGGAGCCGAAGGAGAGCGTGGCGGACGCCGCCGACTAACCTCTCCCGCGCGCGCTTTTCGCGCGCCGGAGAGGTTTCGTACTACGCGGCCATATCCAGCACCACGCGGCCCTCGATCTGTCCCTTCCGCATCTTGTCGAACACTGCGTTGATATTCTCCAGTTTGTCCGTTGAGACCGTCGCCTTCACCTTCCCCTCGCCGGCAAATTGCAGCGACTCCTGCAGATCCAGCCGCGTGCCGACGATCGAGCCGCGCACCGTGGTTCCGTTCAGCACCATGTCGAAGATCGGCAGTGGGAAACTGCCTGGGGGCAGGCCGTTCAGCGACACCGTGCCGCCGCGCCGCAGCATCCCCAGCGCTTGCTCGAACGCCTTGGGCGAGACCGCCGTCACCAGCACGCCATGCGCGCCCCCGATCTCCTTCTTCAATACCGCAGCGGGATCGGCATTGCGCGCGTTCACCGTGACGGCGGCGCCCAGCCGGCGGGCGAGATCCAGCTTGTCGTCAGCAACGTCCACTGCGGCGACGTTGAACCCCATCGCCTTGGCGTATTGCACCGCCATGTGGCCCAGGCCGCCGATGCCGGAGATCGCCACCCAGTCGCCGGGCTTCGCATCCGTCATCTTCAGGCCTTTGTACACGGTAACGCCGGCGCACAGCACCGGTGCGATCTCCACGAACCCGACATTGGCCGGGAGGTGACCGACATAGTCCGGGTCGCCGATGACATACTCGGCGAAACCGCCGTTCACGGAATAGCCCCCATTTTGCTGTTGCTCACACAGCGTTTCCCAGCCGGCGAGGCAATGCTCGCAATGGCCGCATGCGCTGTAGAGCCAGGGCACGCCGACGCGGTCGCCTTCCTTCACGTGCTTCACGCCCGCCCCGACGGCACAAACGTGGCCTACGCCTTCATGCCCGGGGATAAAGGGCGGGGTGGGCTTTACCGGCCAATCACCTTCGACCGCGTGCAGATCGGTGTGGCACACGCCGCAGGCGGCGACCTTGATCAGGATTTCGCCGGCCTTGGGTTCCGGGACCGGCAGTTCCCGGCACTCCAGCCTGGCGCCAAGCGCGGGAACCACGGCAGCACGCATCGTCCTGGGCATGGGTTGTTCCTCCATGATCGGGTGTTGGTGTTTCCGTATCTATATAGCAATGGTGGCATACCCGTTACTGCATCGCCCGCGCCGATCGATTGGCCGGCGCGAGGCATCTCGCGCTGGTCTTGTTGTAGAGCCTTGAGAATTAACAAGAAGTTAAGCGCTGGACGGCTTCGGCATCGCTTTCTTAGCAGCGCAAGCACCTGACGCATTGATGCAGATCATCGCGGGCGCGGGCCGGGCGGTGCCACGGGTGTTGCAGATTGCCTCAGTGTGCGGGCCAACGCCGATGCCGGCACGGAACGAGAGTACGGTTTCTCCGCCAAAATGAGTTGCAACTTCCGGCGCCATTGCCACGACCGATGCCATCCACGCGGGCCCGACGGCACGTGCTCGATGGTGGCGATTTCGTGCAGCCGATCGTCCCGGCACCGATCCTGCGCTGCTGGCAGCATTGCGCGAAACGGGGTTGATCGGCGCGGAATTGCCGGACCGCTGGTTGAGAGGGCGTTGCGCGATCTGCATGAGCGACGCGAAATGCTGCGCTGCGTCACGCGGCGAGGATTGGAAGCGCCGTAGGCTGCGGCCCTGCGTACCGATGGCGCGGTGATCTCGATGGAGACCGACTTCATCGGTCTGGACATGGCCGGCACATCCAGCTTGATAGCCGCCGGGGATTCGGTTGATCAGCTTGCCGTCGAGGTAGTTGAGCGCGGCGGAAGGCGCGCGAGAGGTGCGGCTTGAGTTAGGCAGCTCCAGCGGTCCAAGCGTCGCCGGTTTGACTGCCTTCTCCAGCACGCTGCACACCGCCGCCGTCGCCGGCCAGGGCTCGCGTCTGCGACCCGGTGGGTCATCCAGGCCGGTGAGGCCGTTCTCCCTTCGCGTGGTCTGAGGGAATTTCGCGTTATCAATCTCTTGCGCTGCGGCGATGAGGTTGATATAGAAAATACTGCGCTGTGAAACTGAGTTCCAGCTTGCCTGCCCGGCCTTAATATGGCCAAGATCGCGATGGCGAAGCTGTGCTGGTGGTTGATCGCATCCCGGTAGGGAAGGCGACCAAGACGTCTCAGCTGGATTCTGTAGACTCTGCCTTTTACAGGGAAGGGTGATTGCGGAAGCTCGGCTTTGTCCAGGAGACAACCGGAAATCCGTCTCGTAGGCAGGATCCAGGCATTTTAACGTCGGAGGACGGCGCCGCATTGGACCGTGTCCCGTGTGGGGAGCGGAGGGGCGGCATGACGCTCCTGGGCGAGGCTGCCGATCTTGCAGGTTGCCATTGCGGATAGCTTGACGAGAACGCTATCGAGCAAATTGGCGTGATGTCCCGCCGCATGCAGCGTGCGCGCTGTACCGGTCATCCGCCGCCCTAGGCAATACGAATGGCTCGAACCAAGCCTCGAATGGCTGCCTTATAGGGGAAGATACTCAGAGCGTCAGTGCGCCGCTTTACCTCGCCGCGGAGCCGTCCAAGCGGATTGAAGCAATGCAGTTTGGCGCGATGCAGCTCCTGAAAGTTCATGCAAGCGGGTACGGCTGCTGCGGAGTGGCCCATCATCGATGCAAGCTTTGGCAGCTGGGAAGGTGATTGGTCGGCGACCTCGCCCGCGATCCCTTGGCGGCGGCCGCGGTAACTTCTTCTGCAAAGCGCGGCGATGCACGTGGCGGCAAGACCGGTGCTCTGGTGGGCGCCCCTGCGCCAGCAGGTTGCCGATCGGTTGGACCCGGCAGCGCTGCGCGGGTTACGCCGAATAATCGTGTCACGGCGACCTTCAGACCCTCATGGGCATCGGCGACTACCAAGTTGATGCAAAATTCGCGCGCACCGGGCAAGCTCGCACAGGAATTCGACTTAGACGTTTCCAACCGTACGACGTAACGAACGACGACTCCGCTGTGGTTGCCAGAACGGGCATCTCAGGTGATTTATGAAACGAGCATACGCCTATGCGCGGCGGCGCCGTTTTGCCTCCTCTTCCAGCGAGCTCTTACGAGTATATTGCCGCTTCTAATGTATGCTGACATGCCTGGTTCGACCTGGCACGAAGATCATTGTCTGTTGATATCTTTAGAGGACTGTTTGAAACGCTTCTTGGTCGACGAAGTTGAGTCATGAAACGAGTACCCAGAATCAGAGAAGCGCAGCATAACCCGCAGCGCGTCATTCGGTCAGGGAGGGGCTGCTGATGTCCATGAGTTATACCGAGATAGGCCACCAACTGCGGGCCTATCGCCTTGAGTCGGGGCTGCGCGCAGAGGAAATTGCTGCCCGCCTGGGCGTGTCGCGCGCCGCGCTCTACCGCTACGAGAAGGGCGAGGTCATCAAGCTCGACACCCTCAAGCGCCTCGCCGAACTGCTGAAAATCTCTCCACTCTCCTTGCTCGGCATCGGCGTCACGTACTGCAACCGTCCGATCGGCTATTTCGAACGCGTCCGCCAGATCGAGGAAACCGCCGACCAGATCCTGCAATTGTTCGGGCCGGTCTGCTACCTGACCACATCGGCGTCATACGACGCTGCCCTGGCGGAGGCATTCGAGGAAGTTGCCGACCAGGCCGGCCACGAGCGTACGGCGATGCGCAGCATGGCAGAACAAGTGCTGAACATCCTGGCGGCGCGCAAGCGGATGTACGCGATGCGGCGGCCAGGGATCATCGCCATGGTCTCGCTGGCCTCGGTGCAGCGCATGCTGGAGACGGGGATCGCCGGCAGCGCCGCGGTGTCCGACCGCGTGCGCGCCATCTGCCGCGACGTTGCCGTCAGCGAGATCGAAAACATGGCGCATCTTATGGAGACCGAGCCGATGGGCCTGCAGTTCGGCTTGCTCGCCGGCGCGGAGCCAAGTTCGGCGTTCAAGATCCTGCGTGCGCGCGACCGGGTCAGCCTGGCGATCAACCCGTTCCGGACGGACACCCACCCCAGTGCGCATACTGGCGTCGCCATGATCACCGGGGCGGATGAGGCGATCGCCGCCCATCAGCGCGTGGCGGAGGCGGGCTGGCGCGAGGCTGTGAAGGGTGCGGCGGGGGCAGCCAAGCTGCGCCAATTGCTCCGCACACGGATAGCGGTCGCGTAGAGGCCGCAGTCCATCTGGTACCATTCTCGCAAATGACCCTCTCGCAAATGACCCGTGCCGGGATGCTGGGAGCAGGAAATTAACGACTGCTTAACGCGATGCCCCCAGTCTGGATAGCCCACCCAGGGGCGGACGACCCGCTTGCGTGCTACCGGTTTCGCCGATAAAACGCATTCCGCTTCGCTGGTTGGAACCAGCAAGAGAATTTGTCACTCCGCAAGTACGGCCATCTTGGTGGCAGCGCGATCTCAACCGTTGAGAATCAATACCGATCCGTGTACCTATGCGGTTGGGGGTGATTCGACATTTGCAGTGCCTGGGTGGTAACGCGCAGCGGCAGGGGTATTGGTGCCGGCCGGAGGCTTCCGTGTGAAACGGTTGTAAGGACAATAAGACACTCCTTGCGGCTCGTATTCTGATGCTGACGCATCGATCCCACCGCCGATGGCAATGTCGGTCCACGACGCTGGAGACTGGGATTGAATCGTTGCGATCACAACGCTAGGTGCCGTCTGCGCGAGGTTTGGCATGAGGGGAGGAGGGGTCATGGAGCAGCGCGTGCTTACGGCGGCGGAACGGGACAAATTGAGGCAACTCTACGAGGATCACTGGCGAGCCAGCACACACGCTGCTGCCCTTCTGACACGGTACGGATTGGAATCTAAGGCATTTCTAAGAGCCGACAAGGCGACTGGAGAAATATGGCGTCGCATCCGCGAACTTCGGGGCGATGCTGGCACACAACCGGATGCTACCGGACCCGAGGTGGAGACCAGGCAGCAATGGGCCTTGACCGAAGTCGGCAATTGTTGATAGCTGGCCTTACCAGGTAGCCTGGCGCCGGATTCGCAAATTGACGCCTCGATTCGTGCCGCCGGCGATGCCTCGATGGCGGCAAGCGATAGGCTGGATTCGCACCGTCATTCTGGTCGACGGTTCAGCTGGGGGCCGTCTCCAAACCCCATGTCATTGAGATGCAGGATCAAACCATTCCCGGCGTCGTGCATTGCAGGGCAAAGATTTGCGCCTGGCGATATAGCGGCAAACTATCGCAGAATATGTTGACCAGGACAGGCGCGAGTAGCGCCCGGATGATCAAGCTGCCGTAGGTCGGGCCGCGAAGCGGGCTGACGCCCCGGAAGCGATCAGCGGGCCTGGCCGCCCGGGGGCCGGTGCCAGCCATGCTCGCACGCCCGAGTCCTGCTTGACCGCGCCGAACGAGTTGTACCATGCCATCCGCTTGAGCGGTGTGGCGGGTGATCGTCCCCAGCTTGGAGATGATCGGAAAATTACGATTGTCCAGACTCTTCTTCTCGTGCAAGGGGGGTAACGGCGGAGGCTGTGGCTTGTTTGAAATCTAATTGCTTGTTCAAGCGGTCATGCTCGGCAATATTGAATCCGACATCGATAATGGGCTGCCGAACGGTGTGGTACCGAATTCAGACGGACACCAAGTACAGCGAGTCGCAATTACGCTGACGTAGTACGGCGCAAAAATTTTCTGGCATAAGCGCAAGGCTCTTTCAGCATGTTCAGCGCGATTTGGCAGCCCGCTGATAGCGCGCGTAGAATGCCATCGGAGCATGCTTCAGATGGGCCAGGCTGTCAAAGTCGCTTGGCGTGGGCACCTTTCGCTGGACGATAGAGAATTGCACCTCGAGTTGGTTGAGTCTACTACGCGTGGCGTAGACATCCACCCGATTAAGCGCCGCCAGCGCCGCTCCATCCATATCCGCATCACCGCGGACGATGGAGTTGCCCCGCCAAATTTCGATCGGCTTCTATGCGTGGAGCTTGGCCTTTCGTGGTTAGGGCCGCCGACGGCGAAGGGGGCGTTTAATCGGACCGGAGCCGTGATCCGGAAGCGCACCGATCGGCGCCAAATCGTTGCGCACATCAGGACGACGGCACCTCGCTTGAGTTAGCCGGCTTCGTTTAGAGGGGATTCGTATGTGTATCGGCTCAAGTGGGCGGTCTGCTCGCGCAGGCCGTCGGCACGGTCCTCAAACTACCGTGCAAACACCTATTCAAAACCCTCCAGCCCCATTGCCGCGGGGCGTCGTCGATGTGGCGACGGAAGCACGAGCCGCGCTGACCGCGTTGGAAGATACCGCGCGCCGTCGCTTCGTAGCCCTGCAAATGGCGATCGAACCGCTTCTGGCGGCCAAGGCCGATCCCAACGATTGCCAGAATTGCCTGCGTGCACTGCTTGCAGGAGCGATCGACCGTGCCGACAGTGGCGTGCTGATAACTGCAATGCGGCGCGGCGACAGTGTCGCTATCGAGATTCTCGATGACGGCAGCATTAAGTCGGTCGCGCACGACTTGCCGAAATTCGAAATTGTGCCCCCGGGATTGGCAGTGGCGGCCGAGTACCTGCCACAACATGGCGTAAAGGTGACATTACGGCTACCATACGCGCAGATTGATCCCATAGGCGATGCCGGGACCTGAAAGAGCGCGGCAACGCGTGACAGCGCGCTGAGATCCGCCGGATCTGGGTTCGGCACTTACGAGGGGCATGACTCGCGCTGCTCCAACAGTCGGCACTATGCGCCGCTGACGCGCCAGATCACGTTCCCCACATCGTCCGCCATCAGCACAGCCCCATCAGACCCGATGGCCACCCCCACCGGGCGCCCGTATGCGTCCTTCTCGTCGGCCGAGAGAAAGCCCGACAGGATGTCGCGCGGCGCACCGGAGGGACGGCCATTCGCAAACGGCACGAACACCAGTTTGTAGCCGCTGAGCTTGCTGCGATTCCACGACCCATGCTGGCCAATCGCCATGCCGTCGGGAAAGCCGGGCAACGTGCCGGCGGGCAGCCAGCATAGACCGAGCGATGCGGTGTGGCCGCCCAGCGCATAATCCGGCGTGATCGCCTTCGCCACCATCGCCGGATTCTGCGGCACCCTGTCGTCCACCGTCGGCCCCCAGTAGCAATAGGGCCAGCCGTAGAAGCCGCCTTCGCGCACCGAAGTCAGATAGTCAGGCGGCGTTTCATCCCCCAACCCGTCGCGCTCGTTCACCACGGTCCAAAGCACGCCGGTGCCGGGCTCCCATGCCGTGCCAACGGCGTTGCGCAGGCCGGATGCGAAGATGCGATCCGTGCCGCTGGCGATATCGAATTCGTGGATCGCGGCGCGGCCTTCCTCGGCCTCCATGCCAAAATCCGCGATGTTGGAGAGCGAGCCGACGCCGATATAGATTTTGCGCTCGTCGGGGCTTGGCAGCAGGCTGCGCGTCCAGTGGCCCGCCGGCTTGAATGTCGCAAGCTGACGTCCCTGCGCAGTGATACGCATCGCCCCCGGCGTGTACGGAAAAGCCACCAATCCGTCCGTGTTGCCGACATAGAATGTGTCGTTCAACAGGGCCATGCCGAACGGCTGGTTCAGGCCGTCGAGAAACACCTCGCGGACTTCCGCGACACCGTCGCCGTCGGCGTCACGGAGCAATGTAATGCGATTGGCACTGACGCCCATCGCATCGGCGCGGCGCATGGTCGTAACCATTGCGTAGTCGAAAATAGACCGTGGCGGCCGGTCTGCGCTCATCGACTCGGCCACCAGAACATCACCGTTCGGCAGTACCTCGATCCAGCGAGGGTGGTCGAGATCGCTCGCGAATGCATTGACCTTGAGGCCGGGCGCCGCGATGGGGGTCTGCCTTTGTGGCCAACCCCGCGCGGTCGGCATCTTCAGCGTCGGGATCGCGCCCTGCGGTCTCGCCTCGGGAATCCTGGGGCTGGCACCCCAGGCCGGTGTCGGGTCGCCTTGACGCATCCGCCGTAACTGCAGCGCTGCCCCACCGACGAATGCGACCACTTGTGAAAAAGCATTCGAAAAACTCACCCGACTGTCTCCCTCTTCTTGTAATCGCGGCGACGACCTCGCATGCGTTCGCGCCGCGAACGCTATACCCAAGTTTGTACAATGCCACCAAGTGCGGCCGCTCGGGTTACCGTGCCGGCCGGTTCTTTCGCGTTCGGTCGAGATATGGGCATACAGCAGCGCGGCGCTACGGCCGGCTTCTCGGACCGATCACAAAGGATGACTCGCATAAGACTGTTGACCAAGCGCTTACGCCTGCCGGCGACGTCGCCAAGGGCAGCTATAGCGGCACCGCGGCAATTCGGCAGCCCGACGGCACGTTGCGGGCGCGGGAGGTCCAGGTGCATACCGCCGCGGTGAGTCTCGCCGGCCGCCACGACAAGGCGGCCAAGCTGCTGCACAGGGCGCTGGCCGAGCGTCATCGGCAGCTCACGTTTCGCGACGCCGTCGTGATGCGCGACGCACGCATCCGTGATTTGCATGAGCTTTGGCGCAGCGCGTCGCCTCGGAACCGATAGCTGCTGGCGACGGCAGCGCCATGCCTCGGCAAGTCTGCGCGCGGCGGCAGAGCATGCGGCGGCATCCTGTTGCGCAACGACGGCGGGATCGAAAATCACCTGCACCTGCTTGGCGGCCTGACCAGCCGGGCAGACATCGCGGTCTTCCCGGTCGATTGCATCAGTCACCACGCCGCGCATGGTGAAGCAACTGTGCCGCCAGGCGGGCAATGCCACGGGGGACCGCGGGTTGCGCCGCATCGCTATATCCATCTAAATATCACGTTGTACACCATCACGCCATTGCCATGAAAGTTGCCGCCTGATGAATGCGCCGTTCGATCCGTCGTTGCTGATGAATGAAAAGTTTGCCGTCGGCCAGCCCGTCTCGCGCAAGGAGGATCCCGTCCTGCTGCGCGGTCAGGGCCGCTATACCGACGATCTCAACCTGCCCTGCCAGCTTTATGGCGTCATGCTGCGTAGCCGGATCGCGCATGGCACCTTGCGTGGGCTGGACACCGACATCGCACGCACCATGCCAGGCGTGCATTTGGTCATAACCGCCGCCGACCTTGATGAAGCCGGCATCCGCAACATGGCCGCCGCCGCGGGCAAGAATTTCGACGGCACGCCAACGCCGCGTCCGCCGCAACGGCCACTTGCGACCGGCCGGGTTCGCTATGTCGGCGAGCCGATCGCGATGGTGGTCGCGGACACGCCGAAGCTTGCCAAGGACGCCGCCGAATCGATCTTCGCCGATATCGACCCGCTGCCCGCGGTGACCACCGCCAGCGCAGCGGCGGCGCCCGATGCACCGCGGCTGCACGAGGAAGCGCCCGGCAATGTCTGCATGGATTTCCATTACGGCGACACGGAAAAGGTTGCCGCCGCCTTCGCGCGTGCGGCGCATGTCACGCGGCTGCCGCTGCGCAACAACCGCATCGTCGTCTGCCCGATGGAACCACGCTCTGCGATCGGCGAGTATGACTCGGACGCTGATCGCCTGATCTTGCGCCTTGGCTGCCAGGGCGTGTTCGGCCAGCGCAACCTGCTGTCCTCCATCCTCGGCGTGCCGGTGGAGAAAATCCGCGTGCTCACCGGTAATGTCGGCGGATCGTTCGGCATGAAGGCGTCGGCCTATCCCGAATATATTTGTCTGCTGCACGCCGCGCGCGCGTTGCGCCGCCCGGTGAAATGGACCGACGAACGCTCGGAAAGCTTTCTGTCCGACAGCCACGGCCGGGATCATGAAATGACCGCCGAGCTGGCGCTGGATGCGGAGGGCAAATTCCTCGCGCTGCGAGTCACCGGCTACGGCAATCTCGGCGCCTGGCTGAGCAATGCCACGACCATTCCGCCCACCGTGAACACGGTGAAGAACATTATCGGCGTCTATGCGACGCCGCTGATCGAAGTATCGTCGAAATGCATGTTCACCAACACCACGCCGGTTGGCGCCTATCGCGGTGCCGGGCGGCCCGAGGGCAACTACTACATGGAGCGGCTGGTGGAGACGGCGGCCCGCGAGATGGGCATCGATCGGGTCGAACTGCGTCGCCGCAACCACATTGCGCCGGAGCAAATGCCGTATCGTGCACCGTCGGGCATGCTGTACGACAGCGGCGAGTTTCCATTGGTGATGGAGAAGGCGCTGAGGGCGGCGGATTGGGATGGCTACGCTGCCCGCCAGGCGGAGGCGCAAGCGCGCGGCAAGGTGCGTGGCCGTGGCATCGGCCACTATCTGGAAGTCACCGCCGATGCCGGTAGCGAAATGGGCGGCATCCGTTTCGAACCCGATGGCACCGTGACGATCATCACCGGCACGCTGGATTATGGCCAGGGCCACGCCTCGCCGTTCGCACAGGTGTTGTCCAATCGGCTTGGCGTGCCGTTCGAGAAAATCAGGCTGCTGCAAGGCGATTCTGATGAACTGGTTGCGGGCGGCGGCACCGGCGGCTCACGCTCGATGATGCAAAGCGGCGGCGCGATCGTCGAGGCCGGCGAGATCGTCATCAGGCAGGGCAAACTGGTGGCGGCGCATTTCCTGGAAGTGGCGGTGGAGGACATCGAATTCTTCCGCGGCCGTTTCAGCATCGCTGGCACCGATCGCGGCATTCACATCATGGATCTGGCCGCGGAACTGCGTACAGCGGCGTCGTTGCCGGACGATGTGCCACGCACGCTCGACGTGCGGCACGTCTTCAAGGGTGTGCCGTCGGCGTTCCCCAACGGGTGCCATATCGCCGAGGTCGAGGTCGATCCCGACACTGGGATGGTAGAGATCGTCCGCTATACAACGGTCAACGATTTTGGCGTGCTGGTGAATCCGATGCTGGTCGAGGGCCAGGTGCATGGCGGCATTGCGCAAGGCGTTGGCCAGGCGCTGCTGGAGAGCGTGGTCTATGACGAGGACGGCCAGATGCTGACCGGCTCCTACATGGATTACGGGCTGCCGCGCGCGTCCGATCTGCCGGGCCTGGGCTTTCAAAGCCATCCGGTGCCTGCCCGCACCAATCCGTTGGGTGCCAAAGGCTGCGGCGAAGCAGGTTGCGCGGGTTCAATGCCAGCGGTGATGAACGCGCTGGTCGATGCGCTGTCGGAATTCGGTATCACCCATATCGACATGCCCGCGACGCCGCATCGCATCTGGCAGGCGATCCAGCCAGGACGCGGCGGGTAGCACAGTCAGACAGCTATGACACGTTCGTTATTGGCATCGACGGCGTCACGCCGGTCGTCTTCCAATGAACAAGCGTCCGCGCTTCCAAATCACCGTCGCGTTCCCTCGCAAAGTTTCCTCGGTGAGACAGCTTGCCTGATTGTAATGAGCAAATGGCCCACTACCCGTGCCGTCGCTCATGCGCGTCGCTGCTGCGGTCGTTTGCCGCTCAGATGAACCGGGCGCACTGGGGGTAGGTAGAGCGCCCATGCGATGACAGGAGCGTGAGAAACAAAAAGGCGGTGCCCGAGGGCACCGCCAAGTTTGGGGGGGAAACGTCACGCAGCGAACGGGAATACCGCCCGCCGCACTCCTCTAGATTAGACGCCTGCGGAAAAAATCAACCTCACACTTACGCGCGCCGTTTCGGCTTTTTGGCAGAAACAATCACAGTCCTGCCAGCGTGTTGTTTTTCTTGCTTTGACCGTTCCGCTGTCCGATCCGGCGCCGCCGTAGAAAACGCCGGCAGCTCTTGGTGCAATGCAGCGAAACCCTTCCAGGGATCGCTGCGCTGCTGTTCCAGGCGCTGCGGCACCGTCGCCAGCGTAAAGCGGGACGGATCGAGACTGGCCGTCACTTCGTCCCATGCCACCGGCGTCGCCACGGTCGCACCAGCGCGCGCACGCGGCGAGAAGGACGCCACCGCCGTCGCTCCCAGCCCATTCCGCAGCCAGTCGAGCAAAATACGGCCGCGGCGGTCGATTTTCTTGACGGTGGACAAAAAGCGGTCCGATTGCTCTTCGCTCAGCGTTTCGGCGAAGGCGCGACAGAACGGCTTTACCTCGTCCCAGCTGTGTTCGGGCGCCAACGGCACGACGACGTGCAATCCCTTGCCCCCCGTCGTCCGGCAGAACGACTGCAACCCAAGCTGCTGCAGCCGGTCGCGCACATCCTTGGCGGCGCGCACAACCTCGGCAAAGTCCAGCCCCTCGCCGGGATCCAGGTCGAATACAATCCTATCCGGGTGCTGCGGATCGGCCTCCGGGGCGCCCCAGGCATGCAGCTCGATGGCCGAAACTTGCGCCATGGCAATCAGCCCATGGACGTCGTCGATGGCGAGATAGGGCTGGCCGCCAGCCTCGCCGGTTCGGATGGCGTCCGGCAGATGGCCATGGCCGTGCTTCTGGAAGAAATGTTCTCCCGCGATGCCTTCCGGGCAGCGCACCACGGCCAGGGGCCGGTGCGCAAGGCCGGGCAGGGCATGGTCCGCGACCGCCTCCCAGTATTCGCCAAGCTGCTGCTTGGTGACGCCGGGCCACAGCTCACGGTCGGGATGGGTGATCGTGATGCCTTCCAGAACAGTGTTGCGTGCCTTCGGCTTGCGAGCGGTCACGATGGAGGAACTCGTTCTGGCCGGGGTTGCATAGCGCGGCCTGGCCTTCGGTGGTACCGCGATCTTTGGCCCATGCTTCGCACCAGCGGCCCGCCGCGGGGTCATCGGCGTACGCTCTGCCTCCGGGTTGGCCACGTCGCGCACCACGTCGGCTGCCGGCTTGTCCTCCCGCAGGCCCAGATAGACCGCCTGGCGCACCCGACCCGATCCCGACCAGGACACGAACTGCACCTCCGCCACCAGCTCCGGCCGCACCCAGTGAATGGTCTTGTCGAGCGGGTCGCCCGCGACCAGCAGCCTGCTGGGCGGATCGTCCGCCAGCGCGTCGAGCTTCTCCCGCAATATGCCCAGCTCGTCATCGGAGAACCCGGTGCCGACGCCGCCGGCATAGTGCAGCCGGTGCTGCGGATCGTAATAGCCGAGATGCAGCGCCCCCAGCCCGGTCCGGCTGCCGCGCGGCAGCGTCCAGCCGAGGACGATGAATTCCTCGCGCCCCTGGCATTTCACCTTCAGCCAGCCATGGCCGCGACCGGCCTGGTACTGTCCCTCCCCCTGCTTGCAGACGATGCCCTCCAGCTTCATCTGGCAGGCCTGCCGGCGGATCGCCGCGAGGTCGCCGATAAAGTGGTCGCTGTAGCGCAACATGCCGCGCCAGGCGTCGATCCCTTGCAGCACGCGCTTGCGGTCAAGCAGGGCGCAGGGACGCAGGTCCCAGCCGTTCAGGTACAGCAGGTCGAAAACATAGAAGAACAAGGTGTGGTCCCGGCCGGCGGAGAGCGCCGCCTGCAGCGCGGGGAAGCTGCTGACGCCGTTCTTGTCCAGTGCGACCAGCTCGCCGTCGAGAAGGGCCGTGTCCGCGTCCAGCGCCGCGATCGCCTTGGCCAGGGCGGGTAGCCGATCGGTCCAGTCATTGCCGTTGCGCGTGACAAGACGAGGCTTGCCGTGGTCGTTCCAACACAGCAGGCGGTAGCCGTCGAACTTGATCTCGCTGATCCAGTCGCCGCCTTCGGGGGGATCGTCGGCTATGGCGCAGAGCTGGGGCGATTGCGTCTTCGGCAGAGCACTGCGCTTGGCCCCCGATGCGGGCGGGTCGTTGGGATCGCCGAGGTCGCGTTTCACCTTGCCGTATTTCGCCAGGTTGGCGACGTCGGCCCTGGCTGGACGAGGCGCAGGGGTGGATCGCTCGATCTCGTCGGCATCGGCGCCGGCGCGTTCTGCTTCGTCGTGGCCCTTGAACAATAGCCAGTTGTCGGCCTTGCTGCGGCTGCCGGGCTTGGGGCGCAGCCGCACCAAGTGGAAGCGGCCGTTCAGGCGGGTGCCGTGCAGGACGAAGGTGAGTTCGCCCTTCTGCATGCCCTTCTCGGGGTCGTTCACCGGCTCCCAGGTGCCACGGTCCCAGATTTCCACGCTGCCTGCGCCGTATTGGCCTTCCGGGATGGTGCCGGCAAAGTCCGCGTAGTCGAGCGGGTGGTCTTCGACATGGGCCGCAATGTGCTTCACCGACGGATCGAGCGAAGGCCCCTTGCGCACTGCCCAGCTCCACATGACGCCGTCATGCTCCAGGCGGAAGTCGTAGTGCAGGCCGGCGCGGTGGGCCTCGTGCTTCTGCACGACGAAAATCGGCGCATGGTCGTCTGGGCGTGCTTCGCGGGGTGGCGGCTCCTCGGTACGCGTGAAGTCGCGCTTCGCCCGATAGGTGCGGATCGAAGTGTCCCGCGGTGCGGCGGCGGTGGTGCGAGCCATGGGTCGTGGCCTCGGTTGCGCGTTAAAGGGAACCTGAACAAAGCGAAGGCGAAAGGGTTGCCGCAAAACCTCTCCCGCACTGAGCGCGGGAGAGGTCGAGCTGCGAAGCGGCGAGGGTGAGGGTGATCGAGAAGGCAGACAATAACAATCTGCCCTCCCGATCGCCCTCGCCCTTGGCGCTTTCGGCGCCTCGCGTTGGTCCGCTACGCGGCCCAACCTCACTTCGCAGGAGAGGATTTCGTCCCTCCCACTTCTCCGGCGGGATTTGCTATTGTTCCACCAAACCACCGGAAGCCCGCGCGACGATGATCCGCCTGCCTCCCGCCCTGGTGCCGCTGCGTAACGCCACCTTCCGCCGCCTCTGGATCGCCAGCGTCGTGGCCTGGCTCGGCACATGGCTGCAGAACACCGGCGCCGGCTGGCTGATGACCGTATTGGCGCCACGCCCCCTGATCGTCGCCATGGTGCAGGCCGCTACCATCATGCCGGTGTTCTTGCTCGCGCTGCCCGGTGGCGCGCTGGCCGACATTGTGGACCGCCGGGTGTTCCTGATCGGCACGCAGATCTGGACCATCCTCGCCGCTGCCACCCTGGCCGCCCTCACGCTGGGCCACGCCATGACCGCCGCCGTGCTGCTGGTGCTGACCTTCGCCATCGGCATCGGCTCGGCGCTGACCGCCCCGGCCTGGAGCGCCATCATCCCTGAACTGGTCCCGCGCGAGGACCTGGTGCAGGCCATCGCCCTCAACGGCATCGGCTACAATCTGACCCGCGCCGTCGGGCCCGCTCTGGCCGGCTTCCTGATCTTGCTCGGCGGCACCAGCCTGGCGTTCTCTCTCTATACCGTGTCGATCATCGCGGTGATCGTGGCACTGGTATCCTGGCACCGCGGCAAGCGCTTCACCGGCCTGCCGCGCGAACATTTCGTCGCCGCCATGCGCGCCGGGGTGCGCTTCGTCCGAAATACCCCGGCGGTGCGCGCCGCCATGCTGCGCACCATCGCCTATTCTTTGCCTTGCTCCGCTCCCTGGGCACTTCTGCCGCTGGTGGTGCGCGAGCAATTGCATCTGGGCGCCGGCATGTATGGCTTCATCCTGGGGATGATGGGTGTCGGCGGCGTCACGTCCGGCATGCTGCTGCCACTTGCCCGCGGCAGGCTGACCCGCAACGCCACCGTGGTCGGGTGCTCTTTGTTCTCTTGTGCCGGCATCGCGCTGGTGGGGCTCGCACATCACTGGCTGCACGCCGCGGTCGGCATGCTGTTGTTCGGCCTGGGTTGGACCTCGGCCTATGCGACGATCCAGGCAGCGGCCCAGCTCGTCTGCCCCACCTGGGTGCGGGCGCGGGCGTTGGCCATCTACCAGCTGGCGCAGAACGGCGCGCTGACGGTGGGCTCCTTCATCTGGGGTGCGGTGGGCGCCGAGATCGGCATGTCGAAGGCGTTGCTCGCCGCGTCGGTGCTGGGCGTTGTGCTGACCTTCGCCGTGCAACGCTTCGGCATCGAGCAAGTTGCGCCGGCCGCCGCCGTGCCGCCAGAGGCAATACCGGCACCGGCGCCAGAAGCCCCCGCGGCCGAACTGGTGCCATTGCTGCGCCATGTCCGCGGGCAGGTGATGGAGACGATGCACTACCGCGTCGCCCCCGCCCAACGCCGCGCGTTCCTGGTCTTGATGCATGAAGTGCGGCAGGTCCGGGGCCGGGCCGGCGCGGTGTTCTGGCAGCTCTACGAGGATGTGGCGCATCCTGATGGCTGGCTGGAGCTATGGTCGATGGAAAACTGGACCGACCATCTGCGCGAGGTCGGCCGAATGTCGGAGGAGGACCGCGCAGTACTCGCCAGTGCCGTAGCCTATCGACACGATCCGGGCACCCGGCCGCCTGCCCGCTATCTGGCCGTGGACCCGTCGGCGGAGACGGCCGAGGCCAAGCGGCAGGCCGAACGGCACGGGGTTGTTGGGATAACGCGCCCTGCGGCGGAGGCCAGCGGCGTGTGAGGCGGACAGGTGTCGTTGTGAGGAGCGCAGCGACGAACCAATCTCCTGCAAACACTGCGCGCGATCCTTCCGCGTGCCGCACGATCGAGATTGCTCCGTTTGCTGCGCTCCCCGCATTGACACTGAAAGCAAGACGAATCTCACGCCGACCTTCGGGTGGGCCGCCGTACTACTCTAACCTTCCCGCTGCTGCCGCCGCCGCAAAACAGCAGGTCGGCGCCATTGGATTCAAGACCCGAGACGCCGACACCCGACGGCATCTCGATCGCTTCCACCACTGCTCCCGTTGCCGGATCGATCCGACGCAGATCGCTCGCCTCGCCCTCCCAGGTGCCATGCCAAAGGTCACCATCAACCCAGGTAACCCCGGTCACAAATCGACTTGATTCGATCGTACGGAGGATCGCTCCCGTTTCCGGATCGACCTGATGGATTTTGCGCTGCCGGTACTCACCCACCCACAGCGTCCCCTCGGCCCACGCCAGTCCTGAATCGCCACCACCCCCGGGTGCCGGGATCGTGGCGAGCACATCGCCGGTTTTCGCATCGATCTTCTGAATGCGGTCCTCGGCGATCTGGAACAGATGCTGGCCATCGAATGCGGTACCGGCATGCGCGGGCACGTCGATCGAGCGCACCGTCTTGCCGCTCTCGGGGTCAAGGGCGTGCAGCCTGTCGCCGGATGCAAGCCACACGTGCCGGCCGTCATATGTCACGCCATTCACACGCTCCACGCCCGGAAATGGTCCAAACTCCTGCACGATCTCTGCCGCCGACTGAGTCATGTCTGCCACCGTCGTCTCCGCTGTTGTGAAAGCGCGCGCCGCGTTGAGTCCGTATGCTAATCGCCCGGCAGCGGCGCAGGGAGTAACAACGTCGTCGCGAATCCCGGTATCGGCGGAGTCACCCAGCGGCGCGCCGGCCCGCGGCCAAACGACTGAACCTTCCCTGCTTCCGCCAGTGAATCAAGCGCGCGCTGAACGGTCCGCTGGCTGGTGCCAAGTGCCAGCGACAGAGCCGAGCTCGACCAGGATTCGCCGTCGGCAAGAAAGGCCAGCACCGCGGCATGCTCTTCTTCCACCGGCGGCGCCAGCACGACGACCTCGGGCGCGGCATGCGGCACCAGGGCGAAGCCTTGCTTTGTCGCGGTGACGTCGGCCAGCGCGCACAGTGCGGCACGCAATCGCCCGATTTCGACGCGCAAGCGCGCGCGATGCGATTCATCGGTGAACTTCGCGCCGAACGCACACGAGAGCAATACGGTGCGCGGCACGTCGCCGGGCCACGCTTCGCCTAGTGCGCGGGCGAGCGCGAACAATACCGGGCGCGTCGCAAGCGATACCACTGTGCGAGCGCGGCGTACGACACCACGGCACGCATCAACGACCAGCGCGTCGGACGCCAGCCAGGCCTCAACGTCCTCAAGCAGCAGAAGCCCTTCATTGCCATGCCCAATCAGGCGCGCGGCGGGGCTGGTTAGCGCTCGCGATGCAGCTTCAACTTCCGCCGTCAGCGTTGGGATGCCGGCATGCCGTGCGGCGCTTTCGGCGCGCGCAAGCGCCGCACGCGCTGCCTTCGATTGGAGCCGCCGTATCGCGATGCCGGCGGCCACCAGATCGTGTACCGCGCGCAACGCCGGCGGCAATGGCATCACGTCAACCGTGGCGAGCAATCGCTCGGCTTCATCCACCCGTCCGATCAGCAACAGCCGCCGGATCTCGAGATGGCGCGCATGCGCGGCGTTCACCTGATCGCCGTGGGATTCGAGCGTCATGCGGGCCACGTCCAGCGCCTTCGCGGGCCAGCCCAGGTCGCGCGAGGCCAGCGCGATCTCTGCCTCCGCAACAATACAGCGTGCGCGGGCTATCGCCTCTTTCGGGCCGAAGGCGCGCGCCGCACGCCGCATCAGCGCCTTGGCGCGGTCGAGATCGCCAAGCTGGGCCATGGCAATGCCGCGCAACGCGAGCGCGGATGGATCGTCGCGCAATGCCACCCGGTTCAGCGCCCCGATCGGATCACCCGCCACTAGCGCGCGCGCCGCGGCTATGATCAGCGAGTCCATCGGAATCCCGCCACACTTGTCACTCTCGCCTGCCGATGCCGATCCCCTATGTCAGCAGCTACAGACACCGAACGGAGGCAAGACCCATGACCACGCACCCAACCGGAACCCGTGAACAATGGCTGACGGCGCGGCTCTCGCTGCTGCAAGCAGAGAAAGAATACACGCGCCGCGGCGACGAAATTGCGCGCCAGCGCCGCGCGCTGCCATGGGTCAGAATCGATAAGGACTACCGGTTCGACACCTATCAAGGCAGCGCCTCGCTCGCCGATCTGTTCCACGGATGCTCGCAGCTCCTGGTCTATCACTTCATGTTCGGACCCGATTACACCGCCGGCTGCCCATCTTGCTCTGCCATCGCCGACGGCTTCAACGGCTTCACCGCCCATCTGGCGAATCGCGATGTGATGCTGTGGGCGGTCTCGCGCGCGCCGCTCGCGAAACTGCTGTCGTACCAGCGCCGCATGGGATGGAGCTTCCCGTGGGCTTCCTCCGGCGATGGGGACTTCAATTACGACTTCAACGTCTCCTTCACCGAAGAGCAGCAGCGTGGCGGCGCCATCGAATACAATTATCAGACCGGCGGCCACGCAATGGACGCGGCGTCGGTTTCGCCACGTGTTGTCGAGCTCGCCGCCACATGCGGTACGGACGCCTCCACCTGGACACGCGACCGGCCCGGCCTCAGCGCGTTCGCGCGGGAAGACGGCGTGATCTACCACACCTATTCCACCTATGCGCGCGGCCTCGACGCGGTCTGGGGCATGTATCCGTGGTTCGACCGCGCCCCCAAGGGACGCAACGAATCAGCCAACAGGCTGCGCCGCCATGACGAGTACGAAACGCGCGACACCAACGCCACAACCCATCATTCCGCGGCCCCATGCTGCTCGCCGGCGCCCGGCGGTGGCTGAAGGCCGGCGCTTTCGCAGCAATGCCGCAGCCTGCCGGAACGTAGCATGCAATTGCTCTGCCCGATTCAACGGCCGGAGCGTGCCTTTCCTTCAAACCAAAGGATGCACTGACAATGCCGGATATCCTCCATATGGTCGGAATCAAGTCGTCGTCTCCAGATGGCACCTACCGGGCCTTGACCACGGCAGAAGGGCTTGCCGCCTGGTGGACAACCGAGACGCATGTCAAGGGCGACGGCACGATCCAGTTCCGCTTCGGTGGCGACAATGGGTTCGACATGAAGGTCCTCGCACTTGAGCCTGCCAGGCACGTGCTCTGGCAGGTCATCGGTGGACCGGAAGAATGGGTCGGCACCAGGATCGATTGGCAAATCGGGCACGATAACAACTACACCATGCTGCGCTTCAAGCATGAAGGTTGGCGAGAGCCGGTGGATTTCATGTACCATTGCAGCACCAAGTGGGCGATGTTCCTGATGAGCCTGAAATCGCTGGTCGAAACCGGCAAAGGCGCGCCGTGGCCCGAGGACATCAAGATCCACGAGGCGCACTGAAGCAATCCACGCCGGCATTCCCTCGCGCTACCGATCACTGGCATGCTCTGACGCCTGTCCCGGTGCTTGCGGAATCGGTCGACGCGAGATGGCAGGATTGCAACGACAACGGATGTCGCACGGATGAGCCTGGTGATCGTGGTCGGCCTGCAGGCAGAAGCACGGCTGGCCCGTAGGCTGGGGCTGCCGGTTGCGGTGGGCGGCGGCGGGGCGGCGGGCGCCGCATCGGCGGTGGCGCACGCCGTCGCCGCAGGTGCCTCGGGCTTGGTCAGTTTCGGCTTCGCCGGCGGGCTGGATCCCGCCGCGTTCCCTGGCCTGTTGCTGGTGCCCGTGTCAGTGCTGTGCGACGGCGACTGGCACCGTGCCGATCCGGGATTGATGCGGTGGCTCGGTGACGCGACGCCGTATCGGTTGCTGGCGGCAGACGCGCCCGCGCCGCGTGCCGTGGACAAACGGCGACTGTGGCAGCAGACCGGCGCAACGGCGCTGGACCTGGAATCGGGCGCCGTGGTGCGCGCCGCCACGGCCCACCGGCTGCCGTTCGCCGTGATGCGCGCAGTCTGCGACCCGGCGGAGCGAGATCTGCCGCCGGCCGCATTGACAGCGCTGGATGCCAGGGGCGCGATCGGCTTGGCGCGGGTGGCGGCGTCAGTGCTTGCCCGCCCGACGCAGATTCCGGCGCTACTGCGGCTGGCGACGGATGCGGCGGCGGCGCGGAGGGTGCTAGGGCAGCGGGTGCGGGAGATCAGGTCGGCGGACGCTCGGCTACGTTGAAGGCCGCCCGCAGCTCCGCCCTGCCGCGACTGCATCGCCTCCGGCGAGCGAAATCTTCTGGATTGCGCCCGGAGCACCGTCACGTCATTGCAGTATTGCTTTCAACTGCCGGGCGACGATTGCGGCGGAATTATCCACAAAAACGGGAATATATCTTCAATCGTTTGACCGGGCCAAACGCCTTGATGGTTGGGCGAAATCCAGAACATTGACTTGACCTGACGCGGGTACAGGACTGAACTGGCGCGCCGTAACGACGGTTGTGATTTGACACGTCGTTAGGACCGCTGTCGACAGCACTTTGCCCTTTTTTGGCGTACACGCTGATCTGCCACCACAATCGAACGAGGAGCAATGAAGATGGCCCAAGCACGCGCCAAGGAGCTGAATGTCCGCGAACACCTGGGAAGCCCGACCGACCTGACATCCGAGGCGACACGCGATATCTCGGCGGCCCTGAGTGCCCTGTTGGCGGATACATTTGCCCTCTACCTGAAGACCAAGAATTTTCACTGGCATATGAGTGGGCCGCACTTCCGCGACTACCACTTGCTGCTCGACGAGCATGGCGATCAGATCTTTGCCATGACGGACCCGATTGCCGAGCGCGCACGCAAGATCGGCGGCACGACGATCCGTTCGATTGGCCATATCGCACGCCAGCAGCGACTCAAGGACAACGACGCCGAATATGTCGACCCGCAGGACATGCTGGCAGAGCTGCGTGAGGACAATCAGTCGCTTACCGTGACGATGCGCGAAGTTCACGATGTCTGCGATGAGCATGGCGACGTGGCAACCGCCAGCTTGCTGGAGGTCTGGATCGACGAGACCGAACGCCGCACCTGGTTCCTGTTCGAGGCGACGCGCAGCGGCTCGGGACGGAACGCTTGACGACGAGATCGGCCAGGGCGGCGGTATGCACCCTGCCCGGGGCTTGGGAGCGGCCAGCGGCGCAAGCTTGCCGGCCACACCACGCTCAACAAAGCGGCGCATTGCCGGCGGCTAACAAACCGCCAGTGGACTTTCGCAGCCCCGGCGAAAGTCGCGGACCTGGCCATCGGCGCTGCGGCCCAATGGTACCTCGCTGCCGGCGGTGAGGCACGAGGATCTGTACCCGCGCAATAGCTCTTCCGCCGACTACTGTCAGGCATTGCACCGATGCCCCGCAGTTCCGACGACGCTCAGCGCCTGCCGCGGCGGAGTCGGCCGGGAGGTCGGCGGCGAAGCTGGCGCCAATCCGTGAAACGGAGCAGTAAAGCGCTGGCGCCAGTGTGACGGCCAGGGGGGAGATGCGCCTATGCGTCGCTTGATTTGCTTGGGCCTCGCGCTGTCGATGGGGCTGGCGCTCTCGGCATGTGAACAGACTCATCCAATGACGGATACCGGCGCCGCACTGGACAGGGCAGGGACGCAAGCGGGACAGGCGATCGGACGTGCCGGCGAAGCCACAGGGAATGCCGTCAACCGGGCTGGCGAATGGATACAAGAAAAATCCCAGTGACGGTTCGTTGACCAGGTCCCGCAACTGGCTGTCGGCGTAAGATAGAAATGTTGGCCGGCGCGCAAACTAGAGATGACACCCCGATTGCGGCGGCGCGCTTTTCACCACAATTGTCCCCGCCAGATTGCCTTGCACATCCACCGTTGGTTGCCCGACCGCCGCATCGGACGCGGCAAAGCAGCTGCAAAGCTGCGATCAGCCGGAAGTAACGGAAAACCAACAGTACGGAAAGTCCAGGCGGCGACAGCGCGGCCCCGCATCGCAGGGAGAGCAATTGTCTGTCCCGCAAGCCTCAATTCAGCCGCCCGCGCAGCCCATTCATCGCCGAGCGAATCCGCGCCGCGGTATCGCCCCGCGGCACCAGCGCCAGGCAGCGTTCGAAACATCGCAGCGCCGCGCCGACACGGTCCAGGTTCTGGTTCAGCATCGCGGCCTGCCGCCACAGCTCGGCCTGGTCTGGGGCAATGCGCAGCATGTCCTCCACGCAGGCCAGCGCGCCGTCCAGATGGCCCGCCTGAAGCCGGCGCGTAACGATATTGTTCTGCAGCCGCATCAGCACCTGCCGCGCGTTCATCGGCGCGAGCAAGCCGGGGCGCAGTTCCGCGTGGTCGCCTTCGATGCGTTGCAGCAGGCCGCGCAGATCGTCGGCGTCCATGGCGACGCCGCCGTGGAACACGTCCAGCACCACCTGCGTGGACCTGCCTTGCAGTGCGATCATGAAATGCGCCGGGAAGTCGACGCCGTTGGCGTCCCACCCAGCGGCGCGCGCGGCATGCAGCCAGATGATGCCGAGCGCGACCGGCAGCCCGCGGCGGCGGTCGATCACGCGGATCAGGTTGGCGTTGGCGAGGTCGTCGTAGGTGTCCGCGTCACCATGGAAACCGTGGCGCACCGCCAGCAACTCGGCGAGTGCGTCAGCGCGGTGGGACAGGCGGGCGATGTCGGCCAGCGCGGACGCATCCCGGGCGATGGCGGACAGCGCGGCGTTGGCCGCCTGCCAGTCGGCGCTGGGCGCATCGACGCGGGCCAACTGCAAGGCGGCGCCCGCGAGATCAATCTCGGTATCGGGCAGCAGGCCGATCGCTTCCAACGCGGCGCGTGGGTCGATCATGCGCGGTGTGCCCCGGGTCTCATCCGCTGGAGTGTGGGGGCGCGGCTGCGGGCAGGCAAGCGCAGCGGCCTCGCGTGCAATAGCCGCAGGCGAGGGATTGCGCGGTATGGCCATAAGGCCTGCGCGACTCGGGTGCACGGCTCGATTTGGAGCTGCATTGCGCGTTCGCCCCGCCGCGCGATCGGTGCGCACGATCGCAGCATCCGTAGCAGCATCCGTGCCTGTCTTACCGGCGTTTGATTGCC
Source organism: Acetobacteraceae bacterium (assembly GCA_035523995.1). Taxonomy (GTDB): domain Bacteria; phylum Pseudomonadota; class Alphaproteobacteria; order Acetobacterales; family Acetobacteraceae; genus JASHVB01. The sequence continues at coordinate 54,200 of DATKPQ010000143.1, forward strand.
TATGAAAATAGAACCGATCCCTGACCCGGCGAAAGCTGCGGACCACGGAGCGGCTCGATACCGCCGTGGCATCCGTCAAAGCGTGACGAAGGCCGCCGCGCCGCCGCCAATGCCATGCGCTCCACGCCGACGCGCTATGCGCGCATCCCAATTGCAAATGATTTGCAATTACGAGCCGCCGTTGCTATCTTTGGGATCTGACCGCACACCACCGAAAGCCGCTCCGTCTCCATGTACGTCTGCCTGTGCAACGCACTGACCGACCATCATGTGCGCGCGGCCGCCCTCGCCGGCGCCAACCGCCCCAGCGAAGTCTATCGCGCCTGCGGCTGCGCCGCCCAGTGCGGCACATGCTCCACAACTGTTCGCCGCATCGTCAACGAGACCGCCGCCAACGACCTGCGCCCCGACCTTCTGGCCGCCGACTAGCGGCCACCGCCGCCCCAGCCTGGAAATCGCCGCACCGTCCAGTTAGCATTGCCTCCCGCACGGAAGGCGAGTCGCCGCCGCCAAGCCCATCAGGAGACGGATGATGCAGGGCGATCCGAAGGTAATCGAGTACCTCAACACGGTCCTCACCAACGAACTCACCGCCATCAACCAGTATTTCCTGCACGCCCGCATGCTGGACAACTGGGGCGTCACCCGCCTCGGCAAGCGCGAATACGACGAGTCCATCGAGGAAATGCGCCACGCCGACTGGCTCATCAAGCGCATCCTGTTCCTCGAAGGCCTGCCCAACGTCCAGCGCCTGAACGCCGTCCTGATCGGTCAGAGCCCGGAAGAAGTCCTGCGCGCCGACATGAAGCAGGAGGAAAAAGCCGTCGCTGACCTGCGCGAAGCCATCCCCTATTGCGAATCCGTCCGCGATTTCCCCAGTCGCGATTTGTTCTCGCACATCCTCCGCGACGAGGAAGACCATATCGACTTCATCGAGACCCAGCTCGACCTGCTCTCCCGCATTGGCGTGCAGAACTGGATCCAGCTCAACAGCGCCCCCGCCCACGACAGCAAGGATTGACGGCGCTCGCGCTTGTCTCATCTCAGGCGGCAGCGTATGCGTCCGCGGCCCCGCGCCGGGGCCCGCCCGCATGGTCGTCAGGTAGCACCTTGGTGAGCGTCCGTCCCATCCTTCGCCCGCCAAGGCAGCGGGCATGAGCCAAACGGTTGCCGCCACCACATCCCGGCGCGCGATCCCGCGTTTCGGTGTGTTGCTCGCCGTGCTCGGCGTGGTCTACGGCGACATCGGCACCAGCCCGCTCTACGCGATGAAGGCCAGCCTCGGGTTCTTCGTCGGCATCCGCATCAGCAGCGTCGAGGTCCTGGGCATCCTCTCTCTGTTCTTTTGGTCGCTGATCCTGATCGTGACGGTCAAATACGTCACCCTGGTGATGCGCGCCGACAACCGCGGCGAGGGCGGCATCCTGGCGTTGATGGCCCTGGCCCAGAGGGTCTCGGTCGGCACCGCCATGCGCAGCTTCCTCGGCCTGGTCGGCATCGCCGGCGCCTGCTTGTTCTTTGGCGATGGCGTGATCACGCCGGCGATTTCGGTGCTGTCCGCCGTCGAGGGCCTGGAAGTCTCCGCCCCGACGCTGCGCGAGTTTGTGCTGCCGATCAGCCTGGCCGTCATCATCGCCCTGTTCGCCGTGCAATGGCGCGGCACCGCCAGCGTCGGACGAGTCTTCGGACCGGTCATGGCAATCTGGTTCGTTGCGATCGGCGCACTGGGCCTCACCGAGATCGTGCGTCATCCGTTCGTCATGCTGGCGATGTCCCCCAGCTACGCGGTCGCCTTGGTGCTGAAATACAAGGCGCTGGCCTTCCTCGTGCTGGGCGCGGTGGTGCTGTGCGTGACCGGCGCCGAGGCCCTGTACGCCGACATGGGCCATTTCGGTGTCAAACCGATACGCGTGAGCTGGACGTTCTTCGTCCTGCCCTCCCTGGTACTGAACTATTTCGGCCAGGGCGCATTGCTGATCATGCATCCCAAGGCACTGGACAACCCGTTCTTCCTGCTCGCGCCGGAGCCGATCCGGCTGCCGATGGTCGTGCTGGCAACAGTGGCAACCGTGATCGCCAGCCAGGCTGTGATCACGGGCGCCTATTCCATGACCCGTCAATGCGTGCAGCTTGGCCTGCTGCCGCGGATGACGGTGCGGCATACGTCGACGCATGAGCAAGGCCAGATCTACATGCCGCAGGTGAACACGTTCCTTGCCGTTGGCGTGGTGATCCTGGTACTGGCCTTCAAATCCAGCGATAGCCTGGCCTCGGCCTACGGCATCGCCGTGACCGGGACGTTCATGTGCACCGCGGTCCTGGCAATGGTGGTGTTCCGCCGGCAGTTCGGCTGGTCGCGCACCGCCACGGTAAGCGTGTTCGGCGGGCTGTTCCTGATCGACATCACCTTCTTTTCGGCGAACACGCTGAAGGTGGTGGAAGGCGGCTGGGTGCCGCTGGTCCTCGGCGTGGGTCTGACGGCGCTGATGACCTCGTGGAAGCGCGGCCGCGACCTGCTGCTGGCCCGCTGGCAACAGGACAGCATGCCGCTGGCATTGTTCCTTGCGCGCCTGCCCCAGTCGCGCACCATTCGCGTGCCCGGGCTGGCGGTGTTCCTGACCAGCCAGCCGGATTACGTCCCCACTTCGCTGCTGCACAACCTGAAGCACAACAAGGTGCTGCATGAGCAAGTCTTGTTCGTGACGGTGCAGACCGTGGATGAACCCGAAGTGACGGAGAATCGGCGGGCCGATGTCTCCGAACTGTCACCCGGCATTTATCGCGTGATCCTGCGGTATGGGTTCATGGAGAGTCCGAACATCCCGCAAACGCTGGAGGGACTGCAGGGCCGGATCCCGTTCGATCCGATGCAGGCGAGCTATTTCCTCGGCCGCGAAGTCCTGGTGCCGGCAATGGTACCGAAAATGCCGTGGTGGCGCCTGTGGTTGTTCCTGGTGATGGCGCGCAATGCGGTGCCGGCCACAGAGTTCTTCCGGATTCCGTCCGATCGGGTGGTGGAACTGGGAGTACGCGTAGCGATCTGAGAGGTTTGCCTGTCATTGCGAGGAGCGAAGCGACGAAGCAACCTCGGTCATGAGCGGCGCTTCGTGACCGAGGTTGCTTCGTCGCTTCGCTCCTGGCGACAAAGTTCCCGTCAACGCCGGGCTCGACCCGGCTGTCTTCCCCAACTGATCCGGCGAGTACCGAACGCGTCCCGATCGATGATTCGCAGATGGCCGGGTCAGGCCCGGACCTGACAAAAAACGTTTGGCGTGCGGCACTTTCATCCAATCGCGGGTCGGCCCCGCCGGCCGGTAGTAACCCGCAATGACATGCGGCCACGACAATAAGGCGCGGGGGACTACCGTGCCACGAACTTCTCCAGCCAATGAATCGTATAATCCCCTGCCTGGAAGTCCGGATCATCGACGATGCGCTGATGCAGCGGCACTGTCGTTTGAATCCCGACGATCGCGAACTCCTCCAGTGCGCGACGCAGGCGATTGATCGCATCGATCCGTGTCGGTGCGTGCACGATCAGCTTCGCCACCATGCTGTCGTAATAAGGCGGCACCATATATCCCGCGTACAACGCCGAATCCACCCGCACGCCCAACCCACCCGGCGCATGGAACACCGACACCCGGCCCGGTGTCGGCACGAACGTGTCCGGATCTTCGGCGGTAATCCGGCACTCGATAGCGTGGCCAGAAAACCGAATATCCCCCTGCCCGTACCCCAGAGGCGCACCCGCAGCGATGCGGATTTGCTCCCGCACCAGGTCAATACCGCACACCATCTCGGTGACCGGGTGCTCCACCTGAAGCCGCGTATTCATTTCGATGAACGCGAACCTGCCGTCCTGATACAAAAACTCCAGCGTCCCCGCGTTGCGATAGCCGAGCTGCCGCAGCGCTGCCGTGGCCCGCGCACCCAATGCGTCGCGGTCGGCCGCCGAGATCGCCGGCGACCCGGCTTCCTCCAGCAGCTTCTGGTGCCGGCGCTGCAAGCTGCAATCGCGCTCGCCGTAATGCACCACGTTGCCGTGCCCGTCCGCCATCACCTGCAATTCGATATGGCGCGGCCGGTCCAGATACTTCTCCAGATACACCGCATCGTTGCCAAACGCGTTGCGCGCCTCAGCGCGCGCAACACTGAACGCTTCCTCCAGCGACGCGGCGTCGCCCGCCACCTTCATGCCGCGCCCGCCGCCACCGGCAACCGCCTTCACCAGCACCGGATAGCCGACCTCGCCCGCCACCCGCCGAGCCGTCGCGATGTCCGCCACCACCCCATCCGACCCCGGCACCAGAGGCACCCCCAGCGACGCCATCGCTGTCTTTGCCGCCACCTTGTCGCCCATCATGGCGATATGCGCCGACGATGGGCCAATGAAGGTCAGCCCATGCGCCTCCACCATCTCCACGAAGCGTGCGTTCTCGGACAGGAAACCATAGCCGGGATGGATCGCATCGGCCCCGGTGATGCTGGCCGCCGACAGGATCGCCGGAATGTTCAGATAGCTGTCCTTCGCCGGCGGCGGGCCGATGCAAACGCTTTCCTCCGCCAGGCGGACATGCATCGCCTCGGAGTCGGCGGTGGAGTGCACCGCGACCGTAGGGATCCCTAACTCGCGGCAGGCACGCTGAATGCGCAGCGCGATCTCGCCACGATTGGCAATGAGGATCTTCTGAAACAAGACAGCCGGCTATTCCAGGATCATCAGCACTTCGCCGTATTCGACCGGCGCGCCGTTCTGCACCAGCACGCGCGCCACCGTCCCGGCCTTCGGTGCCTTGATCTGGTTGAAGGTCTTCATCGCTTCGATCAGCAGCAGCGTCTGCCCCGCCGCCACCGTCTGGCCGACCGCGACGAACGGCGGCGACCCCGGTTCCGGCAGCAAGTACGCCACCCCAACCATCGGGCTGGTCACGGCCCCCGGATGGGCAGCAAGTTCCGCCTCGGCCGATACCGGCGCAACGGTGGGAGCCGCCCCCGGGGACGCAGCCGGCACCGGCATCGCCGCTACTGCCGCAATCGGCACACCGCCACGAACCACCCGAATACGGCTATCCTTCTCGGCGATTTCGATCTCGGTCAGACCGGTTTCGGTCAGCACCGCGGCCAGCATGCGGATCGCCTCGGGATCGAATGGAATGCGCGTCATCCGCCGGCACCCTGGCTTTCGGCCACGATCTCCGCCATCGCCTGCAGCGCCAACGCGTAGCCGCCTACACCCAGCCCCGCGATCACCCCCACGGCGACCTTGGAAACATAGGAGTGCTGGCGGAACTCCTCGCGCCGGTGGATGTTGGTCACGTGCACCTCGATCACCGGCAGCTCACTGGCAAGCAACGCATCCATCAGCGCGATGGAGGTGGTGGTGTAGCCGGCGGGATTGATGATGATGCCGGCAGCACGGCCACGGCATTCCTGCACCCACGACACCAGTTCGCCCTCACCGTTGGTCTGGCGGAAATCGATCGCCAGCCCCAGCCGCTCCGCCGTTTCGGCGCAGAGTTGCTCTGCGTCGTCCAGCGTCGCGCTGCCGTAGAGATGCGGCTGACGCAGGCCCAGCATGTTCATGTTCGGGCCGTTCAGCACGGCTATCAGCGGCGGGTTTTCGGACTCGGACATAGGTTGCGCCGGTAGCATAGGCGGGGTTCGGTGTCAGCCCTTGGTGTGTCGCCCGTCTCGCCGAGTACCAACCGCTGCGTGCGAAGCATCGCCGGAATAGATCGGGAATGTGCTGGGCCGCCACGGCCCCGTGCTGCCAACGGCCCCGTGCTGCCAACGGCCCCGTGCTGCCACGTCGATTGGCATTGAAGCTGTTCCGTTGCGATGGCGGCAGGCGGGACCGGTCCTTGAAGAACACGGCGGCTGCCCGCCCCACCGCCAATGCTTTAAGGTGTCACGTGCCCGATGAACTTCTCCGGCGGCCGCGTGCCCCATTGCGAGCGCAGCCCCTCCTCCGCCGACACCAAATTCCCACCGTTATGCACATTCAGCCGGTCGGTATCGGCCCAGTGCTCGTGCACGCGCCGCCACGGATCGGCCCAGTAATCGTACACCTGGCTGCCGAGGAGATGCCGTCCGATCCCCCACATGTGCTCGTACTTGCCCATGTGCGCCAGATGTTCGTGGCCCATGAATACGTCGTCGATGTCCTGCACTTCGAACGAAAAGTGGTTCAGCCCGGTCCGCTCGTTCCTCATGCAGAAGAACGCATGGTGGTCCACATAGTCGTCGCCGCAATCCAACCGGCTGAACTGGCCGATGATGTTGTCGGTCGACCCCGCATAGACATCGTCAGAGCACACCAGGCCCAGAGTCTCGCGGAACCAGCGCACCGTCTCCTGGTTGCGCGGCGAGCCCATCACCGCGTGGCCGATGCGTTTTACCCGTGACGGGCCGGCATCGATCCGCATCACCTCGCCGGCGCGGTTCAGCGGCTCCAGCCCCGAGTTCACCGCCTGCCGCGGCGCCGCAATCGGCGCCGAGGGCTCGATCCCGTACACCACCTCGATCGTGTAGCCATTCGGCTCCGTCAGCCGCACGCGCTTGCCGCCGCCAGGTTCATCGATAGTCTCGATGCCGGAGGTACCGGGCAGTTTTGCCAGTGTCTTCAGATCGTCCTCATCAGCCACGTACCAGGCAAACCCGAGGAAGCCCGGATCGCCTTTCTCCGTCACATGGAGGTGGTGGTTCGGATCGGTGCCGCGCATATACAGCGCGTGCGGCGTGCGTTCGGCACGCACCATGCCGAACGCGGTCAGGAATTCCTCCTCCGCATCCAGGTCCGGCGCGCGCAGCCGGCCGAAGGCAAGATCGGACACTTTGACAACGGACATTGCTTCCCTCCCGTCCCGGTGAACCGGCTACGGCGGCATTCTACGCGAAGCAGCGATGGATGAGCAAAGTCAAGTAAAGTGCTGCAGCGCCCCGGCGATGACGACCGGCTCCACATCCGATTGCGCCATCATGTACCCGCCAGCCACGCTCGGAGGTGCATCGAACGGCGACCTGGCCGGTAGCACCGTCTGCCAGTCCGGCGACAGCGTGCTGAATTCGACCAGCAGCGAGGGCGTGGCCGGATCGGCGAACGCTGCCCCACTGACGTGCAGCGGATCCGGCGACGGCCCATCAGCCGGCGTCAAAAACGTCCATCCGGTGCTCTCGAGCGAACCGGCGATTGCCGCACTCGAAACCGTATCGGCCATATGCCACTGCCCCTGTCGCAGGCTTACCTTGAGTGCGGCTGTACGTCGGGAGCGGCAGCCGCGTCGTCAAGAAGCGACGCAGCGTGTCCCGCCGATAGTGCCCTGCCGATCGCACTGAGCAAGTCGTCCACGGCAAACGGCTTGGTGATGCAATCATTCATGCCGGCCTCGCGATAGATCGGCAACCGATCGGGCGTCGCATCGGCCGTCAGGCCGATGATCGGTACCTTGCCGGCACGGCCGGGCAGGGCGCGGATCTGTCTTGTGGCCGCAATTCCGTCCAGGTCCGGCATGAAAACGTCCATCAACACGACGTCGGGTACTGCGCCCGCTGCCAAGGCGGCCACCGCCATCGCGCCATCCTCCGCAAGCTGCACCACGCAACCGGCCTGCCGCAGCACCGCCTCGGCGAGTTTACGGTTGGAGGCCACATCGTCCACCACCAGCACCCGCTGCCCCGTGATGGGCCGGGGTTCGAAGCGGAGGGGCGGACGTTCGCCGGGCGAATCCACAACGGGCAGCGGCAGTTCCGCGGTGAACACGCTGCCCACGTCATCCCGACCCGGCCGATATTGCAACGTGCCGCCCATCGCTTGCGCCAATGATGCCGTGATCGCCAGCCCCAGCCCGGTGCCCTCCGTCGCCGCCATATCGAGCGGCCGCCGTGCAATGTCCTGGAACAGATGCGGACGCAGCGTCGCGGGAACGCCACGGCCGGTGTCGGTGACTTCCAGGCGCAGCAGGCCAGGCCTCGGGTGCCAGGATGCCGACAGCGTTACCCGGCCACCGGCGGGCGTGAACTTCAGCGCGTTGCCGAGCAGGTTCAGCAGGATTTGCCGCACACGCAGCGGGTCGGCGCGCACGAAGGCGGGCACGCCGGGGGCTTGGTCCAGATCAAGGAAAACACACTTCGCGGCCGCGGTATCCGACAGCACCTCGATACTGTCCTGCAGGATTTTCCCCAGCGCAGTCGGCTGCGGATTGAGCTGGAAACTGCCCGCCTCGACCCCGGCGAGGTCCAGGATGTCGTTGATAATGGCAAGCAGGTGCTTGCCGGATTGCTCCAGCACGACGGCACGTTCGCGCGGTTCGCCGTCGAGCCGCGGGTCGCGGGTCAACGCCTGCGCCATGCCGAGCATGCCGTTCAGCGGCGTACGCAGTTCGTGGCTCATGCGGGCCAGGAAGCGGGACTTGGCCTGGTTGGCACGCTCTGCTTCGTCGCGGGCCGCGGTCACAGTGGCAACCGAGGTTTGCTCGGCCTCCTCCTTGGCGACCGCGATCAGCAGCAGCGAGGTGCCAGTCAGAAACACGACGCCAATCATCGCCATCACTCTGAACCACGGCGATGCGGGCAGATCGAACGCGATCCGGTCCAACGGCATCCACAGCGCCATAGCCGCGCGGAGGAATTGCATGGCGGCGTCAGCGCCAAACAGCGCCGCAAGGGCGCCGCGCGATGACAGATCGGAGCCGGGCCGGCGGCGAAGGAACTCGCGCATGCATAGGGACTGGTAGCCGCCGAGGAGGATGGAACCACCGACCACGCGGTACAAAAGATTTTGGTAGAAGATCGGAACCTGACAGGCGAGCAACCAAATGCACGCACCCGTCACGGTGGCAAGCGCCGAGCTAGGCCGGCGCTCAAACCGGCGTGCCCCAGCCCAGCTAATGCCGGCCCCGAGGATCATCAGTGTCACGGCTACCTGAACCGAAACCCAGTGCGGCAGGACGTCGCGACCGAGCGCCAGGGCCGTTGCGACGGCGCCCAACAACTCGGCGATGCCCCAAATGGCCAGCGCCACCAGCGTTCGGTCGCGGCGCCAGAGCCAGAGCTGCAGCAGGCCAAGGAAGCCGAGCAGCAGAATCGTGAAGCGAAGAATCGTGGCAGTCTGTACTGGCATAAGTGAGTCGGGTTCGGCGGCGACCGGTACGATGCTTACCTGAATGGGCAGCAGAGGCCAACGATCCGGCACGAGAGCCAGGATTGCGGTGCAGGCGATTTCCGAAGGCGAGGGCGGGCCGAAAACCAAACCCGTTTCGAAGTCGCACGGCGATCGGCCCCGCCGCGGTAGCGCGTCAGCGGCTCTTCGAAACGGGTTTCAACGCATACGCTCGCAAAAGCCGCAACCATTACAGATCACCGAAATGTGAGCCCGTTTCTGTGACAAATCATTGCCGTTCGTCAAGCACGGTTCGCTACCGTCTTGCCATCCATGGGGAGGGACGTTGCCATGCGCCGGACTGGCCCGCTGCGTACGACCGTTCCAGCGTTCGCAGTACTGGTTTGGGCCGGCGTGGCCGGGGCACAGCCCGCACCGAACGCGCAACCTTCGGGCGGCACCGTTGTCGCGGGTAGCGCCGCGATTACCCAATCCGCAAGCGCAACTACCATCCAACAGGCAACGCAGCGCGCCGCTATCAATTGGCAAAGCTTCAATATCGGCCGCCAGCAGACTGTGCAATTCCAGCAGCCGTCCACGGCTGCGGTCGCGCTCAATCGCGTAGTAGGACCAAATCCCTCCCAAATCGCCGGGCGCATCGACGCCAACGGCCAGGTGATCATCACCAACCAGTCCGGCGTCACATTCTATCGCGGAGCGCAGGTGAACACTGCCGGCCTGATGGTGACCGCGGCGGGGATCAGCAACGGCAATTTCATGGCCGGCCGCATGGTGTTCGACCAGGCGCCGAACCCCAATGCCGCCGTTGTCAACCAGGGCCATATCACCGTTCGGAATGCCGGGCTGGCAGCGCTGGTCGCGCCGCAGGTAGCCAATTCCGGCACCATCACGGCGCGTCTCGGGCACGTGGTGCTCGCCGGCGCGCAGACCGCGACGCTTGACCTGTATGGCGACGGGCTCGTTGCGATCGACGTCACGGGCCAGGTCGTGCAGGCGCCGACCGGGGCGACCGCCCTGGTGACGAATACCGGACTCGTCCGTGCCGATGGCGGCACGGTGCAACTCACCGCACGGGCGGTCGATGGCGTCGTGCAGACACTGGTGAATGCCGGCGGCCGGATCCAGGCGAAAAGCGTCGGGAGCCGCACCGGCACCGTGGTGCTGAACGGCATCGGCGGCAACATCACCGTGGCGGGTCAGCTTGCCGCGACCGGGACCGCGCCAGGTACGATCGGCGGCCGCATCGCGGTCAATGGCAGTGGCACGGTCGCTGTCGCCAGCGGAGCAAGCATCGATGCGTCGGGTCAGGCTGGCGGCGGCATTGTCGCGATCGGAACCACCTTGGCGCGCACCGCCCACGGTCCCGGAACGCCGTCACGCCACACGGCAGTGAAGGTAACCGTCGCATCCGGCGCCACGATTGCTGCGAACGCAACAGCGCAAGGCGATGGCGGGCGCATTACGCTGCTGTCCGCGCAGACCACGGTCATGGACGGCGCGATCAGCGCCACTGGCGGCCCCGAGGCTGGTAACGGCGGCTTCGTCGAAACCTCCGGCCCGACACTCAGCATCGGCAACGCCGCGGTTGTGAATGCCAGCGCACCCGCATCGGGCGGGAAAGCTGGCACCTGGCTGCTGGATCCGCTCGATCTCGACGTGATCGGCAGCGGCGAGAACACTAACGTGCAGGAGAATTTCGGCCCACCCTTCACCGCCACGCCAGATGGCGCGCCATCGCACATTCTCAACGCGGTGATCGAGCGGGAGCTGAACGATGACACCGATGTCATTCTGACGACGGAGAACACAACAGGCAGTGCTGCCGGCAACATCACGGTCGATGCAAATGCGCCGATCGCCTGGGATACGGGAGCGACGCTGACGCTGAACGCGGCGGGCGGTATCATCATCGACTCGACGATCACCCACACGAGCGGCCTGACCAACATCTCCCTGGGAACGTTGTTTCTGAACGCGCTCGGCGGCGCCATCACGCAGGATCCATTGAATGGTGCGATCACGGTGGACAACCTGGCGATCACGTCGGTTGGGCCGGTCACTCTCAATGCGGCGAACGCGGTCGGGACCTTGGCGGCCTCGGTCAGCGGTCCGGGCAACAGCTTCGCTTTTCGTAATGATTCGACCGCGCTTGCCGTCGGCAACATCGGCCTGGGTAACGACACCACCATCAGCGGCATCACCACCAATGGCGGCCAGCTTATTCTCTCCACCACAACGGCCGGCGACATCGACGTAGACGCGCCGGTCGCATCGAACGGCGGTTCCATCGCCATCGCCGCCGCGCCTGGCAGCGGCGTCTTCAACAACAGTGCGATCAGCAGTGTCGGCACCAGCGGTGACGGCAGCATCGTTTTGCTCGGCGACTCATTGGGTCTGACCTCAGAGTCCGATCCCACCATCAATGCCGGCACCGGCACAGTCGTGCTCGGGCCCTCGACGCAGACACTGGACATTGTGCTGGGCGCTTCAAACGGCGAGGGATCGCTGGGACTGCAAAACAGCGACTTCGGATCGATCACGGCGGGAATGGTGCAGGTCGGCTATCGCGCCACGGACGGCGCGGCATCGTTCACCGGCGCCATCAGCATCGGCGGCAATGCAGGACTCACCCTGAACACGGCGAATTTTTCCTCCCTGCTCCTGGTGACCGGCGGCGCCGGCACGGTCAGCCAGACCGAACCAATCAGCTTCCCTGGCGGTACGCTCGGGGTCATCGCCGACGGCAACATCACCCTCGGATCAGGCAACTCAATTGGCACGCTCGCGGCCTTCAACGATGCCGGCCTTGTGGGCTTCGACAATGGCGTGCCACTGACCGTGGGCACCCTGCCGCAGCCAACGCTTGGGATCGCTGTCGATAACACGTTCGGATTCGCCAGCGCGGTCGTCATGGCAACTGGCGATGGACTGCCCGGCAATCCCCTCACGGGCGTTACCACGTCCGGCACTCTGACGCTTGGTACCACGGGCGGGCTCACCCTGGCCGCCGACCTGACGGCACCAGGACAGACGGTAACGCTTGGCGTCAATGGCGGCGGGATTGCCCAGACCGCCGGCATCATCACCGCCGGGACGTTAACGGGCGGCGCCAGCACCAGCATCGCATTGAACGACAGCAACGCCATCGACGCGGTGACTGGCTTCGTCGCACTCGACGGGCTGTCGCTCGCCGACAGCACCGACCTGACCGTATCGGGGGCGACCGGTGAGACCAGCACCACGATCAGCACCACCGGCACGCTGACGGTGACCGGCAGCGTTGCGGATACCAGCGGCGGCACCGTCAGCCTGACCGGCAGCAGTATCGCGGTTACCAACACGGGCGTTGTCAGCGATGGCGGCACCGGCACCACCGGCCTTACCGCCACCAGCGGCAGCATCACCGAGAACGGGACGATGCTGGCCGGCACGCTCAACGGCAGCGCCGCCGGCGCTGCGACGCTCACTGGTGCCACGCCGTTCAGCAACCAGGTCGCGACGCTGGGGAATTTCACGGCCGGCAATCTGACGCTGATCGATGGCACCGCATTGACGATCGCCGGGCCGGTGACGGCGGATTATCTCAATATCACCGCCACCGGGCGGATGGTGGTGGCGGGTAACATCGCCACGACAGGTGCGCCGCTGGCGCAGCAATCCGGTGCCACGCCGGCGGCACAAGGCAGCACGTTGCAGGTCGTCGCCTCTCCGACGGACCCTGGGGCGGCCACGCAATTTGTCCAGACCGGCACGGTCATGCTGACCGATCCGCCCGCGACGACGCTACGTGTACAGCTCCCTGCCACCGGCGGCAGTGCCAGTTTTGCCAACCTGGCCGGGACGGACGCCAATCTCGTACTCGCAGTCGGCACTGGTACAGCAACCGGCACCATGGAGGTCGGCGGCTTGCTCGTGATCGGACAGGGCGGTAGCGCCACGCTGGCCGGCAGCGTGGCGGGCGTCACGACGGCCGCAGCGGCAGCTCTGGGGCAGATCTCGCCCGCCATCAACCCGAACTACACCTTCAACGGCTGCACGATTGGCCTTGCGGCATGCGGTGTTCCGCCAACACCGCCCCCCACGCCGACACCAACCCCGACGCCGACACCAACGCCAACACCAACGCCGACACCAACGCCGACACCAACCCCGACGCCGCCTTCAACGCCGACGCCTCCGTTGGCGCTGTCGCCCCCTGCAACCCTGCCTCCCCCTGCGCTGGAGACGATCGTCCCCGCCCCGCCCGTTATGGTAGCCACGACAGTGCCGGATACCGCCGTGCTCGGGGGCCTGACGCTCTTCCTGCGAGGACCCAGGGTTCTGCCGGTGGTTCTGCCACCACCTGTCGATCTCATCCTCCTGCCCACAACGCCACTCCTGGGGAACCAACTCGCGCCCCAGGACGTCGTCCCGCCCAACATCTCCTTCGAGGACTACTGATGCGCAGGCTCCTCCAGGTGGTTGCGTGGCTTGCGCTGGCCACCGGCTGTGCCAACCCACCGCCGCAGGATTATCTCGGCGGCAGTCCCCGAGGGCAGGCAAGCGTCCCGCTCGGCCAGGACGCCACAGGCGAAGGCTGCAGCCAGATTCCGGGCGATGGCCCAAACACCGCAGATATCTTCTGCGGCGCCTGGACCGAGCCGGCAGCGCAGGTGCGGCCCGGCCCGGCCGGCGATGCCGGCTCGCTGATGCAGATCGCCACAATGAGTGCCTGGCGTGAGGCGCTGGATCAGCGGCTGGTCTGCCAGCCGCCCGACCACAGCAGCATCCTCAGCGGCCAGCCCGCGGTGGTGCTGTCCTGCACCCGGCGCATCGGCGGTTGGCCGCAAGTGGCGCTGGTCGCTGCGGTGGGCGGGCAAACCTGGCTGGCGCAAGGCATTTTGCCGACGCTTCCCGTGATGGAACGAGCAATCGGCATTCTCTCCGGCCGTGTCGCACCGCCGGCCGCGCCTGCGCTACCGTCTTCGGCGGCCGACGCCTTGCTGGCGCGCCGGCTCGCCGCCCGCGCCTTCACTGCGGGCGATGTCGGCCAATTCGAAGCGCTGATGACGGCGGGCGCGCGCGCCAATCTTGCCGAGGATTTTGCCTCCGCCGAGCAAGCCTACCGTGCCGCGCTCGCGATCCAGCAGAAAGCCCTGGGCCAGGATGACCCGAACACCGTCGAACCGCTGATGCATCTGGCGCTGCAAGTTTCCGACGAAGGCCGCTTCGCCGCGGCTGATCCCCTGTTCGCGCGCGCTGAAGCCCTGGCGCCCCATGCGGCCGATCGGGTCGCGTCGGCGCGACTGCTGCACTATCGGGCCTTGCATGCGCTGAACCAAGGGCATCAGGCGCAAGCGCTTGCCATGCTGCAGCAGGCCGAGGCCGCCTATGCCGCCCTGGTGCCCCCGGAACTGCTGGTGGCTCGCGTCCAGCTTGCGTCAGCCGGACCAATGCCGGCGCGAGAGCCACTCACCGACCCCACTGTGGAGTCTGCGTTGATGGGCGTGCTGGAGACGCGCCGCTATCAGGCGATCGTCTTGCGGCATTTGGACCGGCCGGCGGAAAGCGCCGCGATGGCCGCGTCGGCACAGAACCTTGCGATGGCAGACGGGATCGTCCTGCCGGTGATCACGGCACGCCTGACCCGCACGGCCGCGACTGCCGCGGGCGCCGCCGGCAGTATCGCGACGGCCGAGACCGGGTTGGCGCAGTCGGCCGTTGCGTTCTCCGAGGTGCTGCCGCAGACGCGCCCCCTGGCAGAAACCGAGTTGCTGCAAGCCGCTGCGCTGGCAGGCCAGGGCCAAACCAGACGCGCCCTGGCATTGTGCGCAACCGCCGCGAAACTGCTGCAAGCCCTGCACTCCGGCACGGATCCGTCCCTGCTGGCCCCGTGCCTGGCCGCTTATGCCGCTGAAGCAGCGAGGCAGCCTGAGAATGCCCAGCGTTTGCTCGCGGCAATGTTCGAGACCGCGGAGTTGGCGCAGGACAGCCTGACCACGCGGCAGATTGCCGAGGCCGCCGCGCGGCTCGCGGCCAACGCAAGCAATCCCAAAGTGGCGGCAGCGATCCGGCGACGGCAGAACGCCGGCCAGACGTTGGCCGATCTGGAGCGACAGCGAGATGACCTTGTGCGCGGGGCCTTGCCCGGCACTGTGCCGCCACCGGCAAAGCCGCTGACGCAAGCGGAGCTTGACCGGCGCATCGCCGAAGCCGAGGTCGAATTGGGCGATGCCGACGCCGCCTTGCATGCCGCGGCACCCAATTATGGGCAGCTTGTCCAGGAGGCTGTGCCAGCGGCCGATGTTTTGGCCGCGCTGCGGCCCAACGAAGCATTCGTTGCAATTACGCTCACCGGCGATTCCGGGTGGGTGTTCGCAATGCGCAACGGCTCTATCGCGGCGGCACCATTGCGGGCCGGCACAAGGGAGGTAGGCGCGCTGGTGCGGCGCGTCCGTGCCAGCATCGAGCCGACCGAGGCCGGCGTGCCACGCTTCGACACCGGCGCGGCGTTTGGTCTGTATCAAGCCGTGCTGGCGCCGGTCGCGCCGCAGCTTGCAGGCGTGAAGGCACTTGTGGTCGCTCCATCGGGCTCGTTGCTGTCGCTGCCATTTGCCGTGCTGTTGACTGGGTCGGCCGAGCCCGACCGGCTGGCCGAAGCGCCTTGGCTGATCCGGGACATGACCATCGCGCACGTGCCGTCGGCAGCGAATTTCGTCGCTCTGCGCCGGATAGTCGACACATCCCATGCGCAACGCCCCTGGTTCGGCTTTGGCGATTTTCATCCGGTAACCCTGGCACAGGCCGAGCGTAGCTTCCCCTCGGCCGCCTGCGCCGACAGCGCCCGTTTGTTTGCGGGCCTGCCCCCTCTGCCCTTTGCCCGTCGTGAACTGGAGGCTGCGCGGGCGCTGCTGGGGGCCGCGCCGTCCGATGAACTACTGGGCGCCGCATTCACCGTCCCCGCGGTAGAGAATGCGCACCTGAAGGATTACCGCGTCCTGCATTTTGCGACGCACGCGCTGCTGCCCGCCGAACTGCGCTGCCAGAGCGAGCCCGCCATCGTCACCTCGGCGCCACCCGGCGCGCTTGATGCGTCTGGTGCCCTGCTGACGACCAGCGACGTGATGGGGCTCGATCTAGACGCCGACGCGGTGATTCTGTCCGCGTGCAATTCCGGCGGGCCGGGCGGCGCCGATGGCGGGGATAGCCTCTCGGGACTGGCGCGCGCCTTCTTTTTTGCCGGGGCGCGGGCGCTGCTGGTGACCCATTGGTCGATCAGCGACCAATCGTCGGCGTTCCTGGTGGCGGATACGTTGCGCCGCTTTGCCGCCGGCAGCGATGGCGGCCTGGGCGGTGCCTTACGCGCGGCGCAACTCGGTATGCTGGATGCGGCGGGACGCTCGCTGCCGGCGGCGCTCGCGCATCCGTTCTACTGGGCGCCCTTCGCACTGATTGGCGAGGGACAGGTCCGCCTGCCGACCCGCACCGCAGCAGGGTCCCAACGCGCTATGTAACGCAATTCGGATTTTTGCGTGTGCCACCGACGGATCGCTCCACGTGTCATCGCGAGTTGACGACCGGCATGCCTCACGTCATGGCCGGGCCCGACCCCCACAGGCATCAGGATAAGGCGCGGGCTTGCAGAACGCTTTCCTCTTGCGGGCTTGGCTCGCCAAGCGGACCAAAGTCTGGGGGGAGGGGGCGAATGGCTCTGAATTCGGGTGCCGTACCCCTCCCCCTGGCCACCTCCATTGGCGGGGGAATGCTTTTCTCCGCCTGCGCGTTATCCTGATGCCTATGGGAGCCAGCTCCATCCAATAGCAGTCGAACCTTGGAAAGCTCTGTATTACGACGCAGCCGGTTCGAACATCTCGCCGCGCAGCAGATAACCCGGGGCGCGGTAGTACAACTTGATGTCGTGGAACGGGTCCGTCAGGATCTTGGTCGCCCACACCAGCCCCGTCTTCACGTCGCGAATGAAGAAGAGCTGCACGGTGCGGAACACCAGCCCGGCGCCGCCCAGCGCCAGCCACAGATAACCGAGATTGCGCCAGAAATCGCCGAACGAGCGCGGCGGGCGCATCGTGTGCAGCAGGGTCGGGTCCCACCAGAGCAAGAGCGGCGACAGCCCCCACAGCGTCAGCAGCACCGCCTTGCGCTTCAGGTTGTAGCCAACCTTGATCGCTTCCTTGAACTCGTGTGTCGCCTGGTTGATGACGTCATAGGTCTTCGGCTCGAATACGATATGGCCGATCTGCCGCGAGGTCATGGCCAGCAGCCAACCCAGCAGAGCCGCCATGGCCGGATCCTTGAACGCCACCACATAGGCGCAGACGAACGTCATCGCGCTGACCAGGTGCAGAGACTGATTGATCCGGCTGTGATGATAGTACCGGTGATCATCCCAGCGCTGCACCCTCAGGCATTCACGGAAACTGCACATCGCGATCCTTTCTCATTGTCATCGCTCGCGGCCCAACCCCGTGCCGGGCCGCACCCCAGTCGTGGACGAACTGATCGTTGCTCAGCCTTTGGACGACCCGTTTTAGTTATTCAGCTCCGGACGCCTGGCGAACCGGATCAGGGAGAAATGCCCGAGCGGCGGCAGCGCGCGCCGTTCAAGCAGGCGTACCCCGGGGGTCCGCTCGGCCCAACCGGCGTAGCGGTCCCAGGCGAATTCGGTGCGGAAGCCGAGCTTGCTTGTCACCGGCATCAGCTTCTTTTCCACCGTGCCGCGCAGCCCGGCCTCGGCGCCGATGCGGCTGGTGATCACGATCTCGCCGCCCGGCCGCACCACGCGCGCGAACTCGTCCAGCGCTTGCTCCGGGTGCGGCACCGCCGTGACGACGTATTGCGCCACCACAACGTCGAACGACGCATCGGGGAACTCAAGCTCCTCGGCATCCATCACCGCGAGGCCCTCGACATGCCGCAGCCGCATCCGTGCCACGCGGTTGCGCGCGCGCTGGAGCATCGGCGCCGAGATATCGACCCCGAACACCTTATTGCGACCGGAATACCCAGGCAGCGACAGACCGGTGCCAACACCCACTTCCAGAATGCGGCCGCCGACCTTCTCCGCCGCCGCGATCGCCGCGCGGCGACCGGCGCGGAAGACGGGACCGAATACCAGGTCATAAACCGGCGCCCAGCGCCCATAGGCCTGGATGACGGTATCCAGCTGCATATCTGTCATCATGGTGTCACACGCCTTGGCTTCAGACACGGTGATAACGTCTGGCGCCAAACGCAACGGCCGGCATGTGTTTCAACTCCGCGAATCGATGCAATGTCAGCAAGGTGACATTGGCGGCGCCGGCTGGCATGTGAAAGTTTTATAAACACCGACGGCGCGGCCCAAGCAGTACCCGGCCGCGCCGCAATTCCCGATTTGGATGGATGCCGCGATGAAGCCGCGGCAGGCTCGCGGAGAAGGGGATTCCCCTCTCCTTGTGGGAGGGGGGCTGGGGAGAATGGGCGGCACGCGAAGGTGAGGGGGTTAGGCGCCTCGCCGGGGGGCGATCTGCTTCCGGTCCGGCCGCCCATTTCGACGGGTATTGAAGAATTGCCTGAC
>DATKPQ010000144.1:0-26471 GCA_035523995.1 Acetobacteraceae bacterium
CCGCCGTTTGCCCTCGATGGTGGTTTCCAGCGTTTCGCCGTGGAGCAAGCCATAGACGACGCGGATATACTCGGCCATGTCGGCGAGCTTCATGGCGCCGAGGCCCATGGCGCGGCGCGCCGAAAAACCGGTGCCGACGCCGAAATCGATGCGGCCGGAGGCGAGGCCGTTCAGAGTGGCGAAGGCATTGGCGGTGACCGCGGCGATCCGGTTGGACGGCACCAGGACGCCGGTGCCGAGCCGGATGCGGCTGGTCTTCATCGCCGCGGCGCCCATGGCGACGAAGCAGTCGGCGGTGATCATCTGGGTGTCGTAGAACCAGGCATTGGTGAAGCCGAGTTCTTCCGCACGCTGGGCGAGCTTCCAGGAATCGCTCGAGGTGGCGATGCCGATGCCGAAGTCCATTGCGGAGCCTCCTGGAGCGTTTGTTTGGGGAGTTTACGGAGTTTCGGGGGCCGAGGGAACGCCGGGCCCGACGCCGCGCTGCCCCCCCGGCTATGGCCGCCGGCCTCTCGCAGACGCTTTGCAGCGTGGAGACATCGTCAAGCGCATCGACGATGCCGCCGGGCCAGCCAAGGCGCGCGGGCCCGACAAGACCAAGGCCCGGATGGCGCCCCAGGCCGAAACCGTGGCGGAGAATTCGAAATGACACACCACCCGCGAAATGACACACTACCCGGGAACATGGGCGATGCGGCCTGGCGAAAGGGGACGCCGGAGCCTCACGACGACGTGATAAAGCGGCCACGCATGACCGCCGCCGCGCAGCCATCCAGCAACCCTTTTGAAAGTGGTTTCAGCTAGGCTTCACGCGAGAATAGGTCTCGTCCGGGATGGGGGGCCATGAAGCAAACATCCTTCTCGATCGGCCGTGACGTCCGGCTGGGTTCGGCCGTCCCAGATCAGCGCATCGACGTGTACGACGCGCTGGAACGCCGGGACCAGATCAACCGGATGATGCGCCGGCGGCTGTCCGACGAATTGGAAAGCCTGGTCCGCCGGGCTTGCCTGCGTGGCCATCTCGGCACTGCCGAGGAGTTGCTGGCCATGCTGCGCAATCTGGTCGAGTGGGAGACAGCGAATTTCCCCCACGGCCGCCGCCCGGTCGATGACATGGTCGAGCGCCTCGCCGCGGAACTGAAAGGCGCGAGGGCGCAAAGGGACGCTGCATAACGGTGGTCGGGCCGCGATGCCCGCAACCGGCAACCAATGCTGCCCTTGACCGTGCCGTTAGTCAGCCAGACGATTAAGGGCAAATGCGATTTCCCCGCCCACAAGGGGAGGGGAACCCTTCGGTGTGCCGCGGTTTCATCCGGTCGCGGGCGAGCCGCGCCGGGCGGTGGTCAACGCGCAATGACATTGAAGTCATCGCAATGAAAATGAACGGGTCCGCTAATTCGTACGGTGCGTCACAACCGGCAGCACCTCCTCCCCGAACAATCGCATCGACTCCGCCGCGTCCGCCAACGCAATGTCATTGAAATTGACCTGCAGCGAGGCAATTTCGAACCCGCCTGCCTGCCGTTGATAGGTGGCGATCGTGTCCAGGATGTGTTCCGGGGTTCCCACCCACACGGCGTTCTTCGCCGCCAGCGTATCGAACGTCTCCTGCGCCAGGCCGGCGATGATCTTGTCATAGCCCGGATAATCCGCCGACGCCTTGCCGGACAGCCAATCGGACGCCGCTGCCACGAGCGAGCGCAGATACCGTTCCACCGGTCCGCGCGCGATTTGCTCCGCGGTCGCCTGGTTGCGGTGGCAGAACATGTGGAACGCCAGCATCACCGTGCCGCGACCGGGATGCCCGGCACGCATCCAGGCCTCGCGATACACGCCCAAGAGTTCCGCCATCGCCCCGGCCGACATCGGGATGCCCATGATCCCGTGCCCTCCCGCACCCGCGCGTTCGAATGATTCCCGCGTCGCCTGCGCCGCCACATAGAACGGCGGCCGAGGCCGCTGCGTCGGGCGCGGCAGCGACGTCACCTTCTCGAAACTATGAAACCGCCCCTGATGACTGGCTTCCTCCTCCTCCAACAACAGCCGCACTTGCTCCAGGCCTTCGTCGAACCGGGCGCGGCTTTCGTCCAGCCGCACGCCGAAGCGCGCGAACTCATGCGGCAGGAACGCACGGGCGAACCCGATATCCAGGCGTCCGTCGCACAACGCATCCAGCATCCCCAGTTCGCCGGCGAGCTTCAGCGGATGGTTGAACGCCGGCAGCACCGCGCCCGTCACCAGCCGCGCCCGCTTCGTCACCTGCGCTGCCGCGGCCAGGAACACCACGGGATTGGGACTGTAGCCGCCATAGGGATTGAAATAATGCTCTACCGTCCGCACGTGGCTGTAGCCGTAACGGTCGCACAGCGCGACAAGCTGCAACGCTTCCTGCCAATAGTCGCGCGCGGATTTCTCCGCCGGGCCGAGATCGGGAAAGAACTGAATGCCGGCCTGCATCGCCTACTCCTTGTCGCGGCCTGTGCTCAAGCGGTCCATCGCCGCCAGCAAGACGCCCACCACGCCGACCCCGAGCAGAATCCCAAGCTGCCATCCGATCGTCGCAGCGGCAATCGTATCGGCATGCATGAAGCTTTCCAGCAACGCGATGGCGGCGATCGCCACGATCGATCCGACCAGCCTCAGCTTGATCCCGCTGAAATCCAGCGCCAGCCAATCGGGCTGATGATCGAGATGCGAGCTGAGCATCGGATCGACAAAGCCCTGCCAGCCCGCCAGCACCACGATCAGCACCAGGTTCGCAACCAGCGACACGTCCACCAGCCCCAGCACCGCAAGCTCCAGGTTGGTGGCCGTCATGTCGAGCAAGCCAGGTATCAGCGCGATCAGCTTCTGTACGAACTTGACGACCAGCAGGAGAAGGCAGACCAGCAAGCCGATATAGATCGGCGCCATCATCCAGCGCGCGGTGAAGACGACGCGCCCCAGACTTTTCGTCACCCAGGCAGGGGCCATCTGGTCAGGCATGCGGCTCTCGTCTCCATGTCATTGGGAGCTGCCTCGGCCGGCGCGGCCCACCCGCAACCGGACGAAAGGATTCCCCCTTGGGGGTTGGGCGGCGAGGCGGATCAAGGCCAGAGGGAGGGGGAACCCTGGTTTCATTGTCAGGCGCGCAGCGCGGAAGCAATCCCGCCAGGCAGACTCTCGAGCGGCCATGCACCGGCACGTACTAAACCAGGAACGCGCGCAGCAAACTCTCGATGCGCGCCGATTGCTCCAGCACCGAGGCGTGGCCGGCGGAAGGGATCATCTCCATCCGCGCCCCCGCGATGTTGTCGCGCAACCAGACGGCGGCATCCTTGAAGGCCTGGCCTTCGTCCTCGCCACAGATCACCAAGGCCGGCGCCTTGATGCGCGGCGCGAGGTCGCGCAGATCCGCGGCGCCCAGGGCTTCGCAGGCCAGGCCATAACCCTCGCCGCTGCAGGCATGGAACGTGTTCCGCACCAACCGCACGGCGGGCGGGTTGGCGGCGACGAAACCGGGTGTGAACCAGATCTTTTCGATCGTCGGCAGCAGCGACGCCGGCCCATCCTTGCGCGCGGCGGCGGCGCGCACCACCCACATCTCGCGCGCCTCATCGGTGTAGCGCGGCGTGGTATCGAGCAATACCAGACGGTGCGTCATCGCCGGTTCCGTCGCGGCGAAACGCTGCGCCACCAGGCCGCCGAGCGAGATGCCCATGATATGCGCCCTGGCGATGCCTTCCCGCCGCAGCACGGCCGCGAGTTGTGCCGAAAGCTCCTCGATGCCGTAGGGGCCGGAGGGGAGCGCCGTCTCGCCGTGGCCGGGGAAATCGTAGGACAGCAGGGTGTAGCGGTCCGCCATCCCGCCCAGGCAGTCCCACAAATGATGCGTCATG
Organism: Acetobacteraceae bacterium; assembly: GCA_035523995.1. Taxonomy (GTDB): domain Bacteria; phylum Pseudomonadota; class Alphaproteobacteria; order Acetobacterales; family Acetobacteraceae; genus JASHVB01. The sequence goes on from DATKPQ010000144.1 coordinate 3,879, forward strand.
CCGAGGCAATGCAGCATCACGACAGGCGGGCCGTTCCCGATGCGGTGCACGCGGATGGCGGACGGATCGAGCGGCAGGGTCGTTCGCATGCGGTCCCGTTTCCTGGTTGCAATCACGGGCGGAAGATTGCGGCGCCGCGCCCTGCCGCGCAATCCACTGCGAGACTTCTGCGCCCGGCCGGGCTTATGCTGGTGCCAATCGAGGCACGGCCTCACGATTGGGAGGAAACCATGGCCGATACCAGCAGCATCGCCGCCCCGCTCCGCCGCGCCGCCGAGACGGGCGACATCCCCGGCGTGGTCGCTGCCGCCGCGACGCGCGACGGCGTCATATTCGAAGACGGCTTCGGCGTCCGCGACCTCGGCAGCGGCGCGCCGATGACCGCAGATACCGTGGTATGGATCGCGTCCATGACCAAGGCGGTCACCGGGGCCTGCGCCATGCAGCTTGTGGAGCAAGGCAAGCTGTCACTGGACGGCGACATCGCCGCGGTGCTGCCCGAACTTGGCCGCGTGCAGGTGCTGGACGGGTTCGATGCCGACGGCAAGCCGCGCCTGCGTGCGCCGAAGCGCGCGATCACGTTGCGGCACCTGCTGACGCATACGGCGGGCTTCACCTACGACATGTGGAATGCCGATATGACCCGCTACATGGAGGTGACAGGCACGCCCGGCATCATCTCCTGCCAGAACGCGGCGCTGACCACGCCTCTGGTGTTCGATCCGGGCGAGAAATGGGAATACGGCATTTCCATCGACTGGGCAGGCAAGGCAGTGGAGGCGGTCTCCGGCCAGACCCTGGCGGCCTATATGGCGGAAAACATTTTTGCTCCGCTCGGCATGGCCGATACCGCGTTCCGCATCGGCGAGGCACAGCGCAAGCGCCTGGCGAAGATCCACGCACGCACGCCGGAGGGGATCGTCGCGACCGACACGGAAATCCCCCAGGAGCCGGAGTTCCATATGGGCGGCGGCGGACTTTATGCGACGGTCGGGGATTATCTGAAGTTCACGCAGATGATTCTGCACGGCGGGCGGTTCAATGGAGCGCAGGTGCTGCGGCCGGAGACGGTGGCGACCATGTCGCAGAATGCGATGGGCGGCGTGGTCTGCAATGCGATGAAGACGGCTGCTCCGGGGTTGACGCATGATGTCGATTTCCTCGCCGGCATGAAATGGGGGCTGAGCTTCCTGATCAACCCGCAACCGCTGCCGACAGGACGTTCGGCGGGAAGTCTGGCGTGGGCTGGGCTGGCCAATTCGTATTTCTGGATCGATCCGGCGCGGGGCGTTACCGGCGTTTATGCGGCGCAGTTGCTGCCGTTCTTCGATCCGGAGGCAGTGGCGGCGTTCGAGGGATTCGAGACGGCGGTATATCAGGCGGTGTAAGGGCGGGCGCGCCTCGTGTCATTGCGAGGCGCGCAGCGACGAAGCAATCGCCTCCGGGAACGTGCCGATGGCCGGCCAGGCTTTACTTGTGGCCAATCCCTTAAGTCCGTACGGGGCGACAACTACCGCCCGCGGCGCGCCGACTTTGCAGTGGCGCTAACGCCCTTTGCCGACGGCTTCTTTTTCGCAGAAGCCGCCGCTTTCTTCCCGGCGGCCGGGGCTGCTGCTGACGCCCGCTTGGCCGCCGTCTGGCGACGCGCCGGGGCTTTGGCCTTGCGCTGCTCCGCGGGGGCGGTCGACTTGCGCGGTGTCTTGGGCGGAGCAGTTGGTTGCGCTTCCGCAGCGGCAGCCGCAGGCGCACCAGCCTTTGCCGCCCCTCGCCGACCGCGCCGGCCGGCGGCGCCGCGCGGGCGCAGTTCCTTGCCCTTCTCTTTCAGCAGCGTCACCGCCTCGTCCAGCGTGATGTCGTCCATCATCACACCGCGGGGCAGGTTCGCGACCATCTTGCCGTGCTGCACATAGGGACCGAAGCGACCCTTGCGCACCGTCACCGGCTGCTTGTCCGCCGGGTGCTCGCCCATCGACCGCACGCTCGCCAGCTTCTTCGCCAGCAGGTCCATCGCCCGGTTCATGCCCAGCGACAGCACGTCGTCGTCGCGTTCCAGCGAGCCGTAGATCGCGCCCATCCGCACATAGGGGCCGAAGCGGCCGATCCCCACCTCGATCGGCTGCTTCGTTTCCGGATGCAGCCCGACCGTCCGCGGCAGCGACAGCAGGCCGACTGCCTGGTCCAGCGTGATCGCCGCGCCGTCCATGCCGCGCGGCAGCGAGGTGCGGCGCGGCTTCTGCTTCTTGTCCTCGCCGTTTTCGCCAAGCTGCACATACAGGCCATAGGGGCCGCGGCGGACGGTGACGTCTTCCGCCGTCTCCGGATGCGAGCCCAGCACCCGCATGCCTTCCTTCAGCGTCTCGCCGGAATCCTCGCCGGATTCGACCGCGAGCCGCCGGGTGTACTGGCAGTTGGGATAGTTGGAGCACCCGATGAAGCTGCCATAGCGTCCCAACTTCAGCCCCAGCCGCCCGTTACCGCACGCGGGACAGGCGCGGGGGTCGGTGCCGTCCTCGCGTTCGGGGAAGAAATGCGGGCCCAGGTCCTGGTCCAGCGCCGCGATCACGTCGCTGATCTTCAGGTCCTTGGTTTGCTCGACCGCCCTGGAAAACTCGTCCCAGAAGTCGCGCAGCATGGCGCGCCATTCGACGTTGCCCTCGGCGATCTCGTCGAGTTTTTCTTCCATCGACGCGGTGAAACCCGTGTCAACGTAATGTTCGAAGAAGCTGATCAGGAAGGCGGTGACCAGCCGGCCGCGGTCTTCCGGAATGAACCGCCGCTTCTCCAGCCGCACGTATTTGCGGTCCTGCAGCACCGTCAGGATCGAGGCATAGGTGGAGGGCCGGCCAATGCCCAGTTCCTCCAGCTTCTTCACCAGCGACGCCTCGGAGTAGCGCGGCGGGGGCTGGGTGAAATGCTGCAACGCGGTCACGTCGCCACGGCGCAGCGGGTCACGCTCGGCCATCGGCGGCAGCATGCGGTTGTCTTCGTCCGACGCCGCCCCGGGGGCGTCTTCGTCGGTGTCTTCGCGATACAGCTTCAGGAACCCGTCGAACGCGACGATGGAGCCGGTGGCACGCATGGTGGTGCCTTTGTTGTCGGTGACTTCCACCGTCACCTGGTCCAGCTCTGCCGACTGCATCTGCGAGGCGACCGCGCGCTTCCAGATCAGTTCGTAGAGGCGGCGCTGATCCGGGGTCAGGTCGCGGGCGACGGCGTCGGGCGTGCGGGCGACGTCGGTGGGGCGGATCGCCTCGTGCGCTTCCTGCGCGTTCTTCACCCGGGTCTGGTATTCGCGCGGCGCGCCCGGCAGGTAATCCGGGCCGTAGGCGTCCTTCACGTGGTCGCGGATCGCGAACACGGCTTCGCGCGCCATCTGCACGCCGTCGGTCCTCATGTAGGTGATCAGGCCGACGGTCTCGCCCTCGATATCGACACCCTCATAGAGCTGCTGGGCGGTGCGCATCGTCTGCTGCGCGCCGAAGCCCAGTTTTCTGCTGGCTTCCTGCTGCAAGGTGGAGGTGGTGAAAGGCGGCGGCGGGTTGCGCTTGACGCGCCGGCGCTCGACCGAGGCCACGTTGAAGGTGCCGGCCTCGACCGCTGCCTTGGCGGCGTGCGCCAGGGTCGCATTGTTCAGATCGAACTGGTCGAGCTTCTTGCCGTTCAGATGCGTCAGGCGGGCGGTGAATGGGGCGTTGGCGGGGGTGAAGAACACCGCCTCCACCGTCCAGTATTCGCGCGCCCGGAAAACCTCGATCTCGGCTTCGCGCTCGCAGATCAGACGGAGCGCGACCGACTGCACGCGGCCGGCGGACCGGCTGCCTGGCAGCTTGCGCCACAGCACCGGCGACAGCGTGAACCCCACCAGGTAATCGAGCGCGCGCCGCGCCAGGTACGCCTCGATCAGCGGCTGATCCAGGTCGCGCGGCTTGGCGATGGCGGCGCGGATAGCGCTGCGGGTGATCTCGTGAAAGGCGATGCGCTGGACTTTTACGCCCTTCAGCGCCTTGCGGTCGTCCAGCATGTTCTTGACGTGCCAGGAGATCGCCTCGCCTTCGCGATCCGGGTCGGTCGCCAGATACAGAGTGCTCGCACCCTTCAGGGCCTTGGCGATGGCGCCGACCTGTTTCTCCCCCCGCGCGTCGGACTCCCAGTCCATGGCGAAGTCCTGGTCCGGACGCACCGAGCCGTCCTTCGGCGGCAGGTCGCGCACGTGGCCCAGGCTGGCCAGAACAGTGTAGCCCCCACCCAGGTAACGGTTGATGGTCTTGGCCTTGGCGGGCGATTCAACGACGACGATGTCAGTCATTCTGTTATGCGAGCCTCGTCAGACAGCAGCGCAACCCTGTTCCCCGGCAGCATTTCGAGCCGGCCGGCGAGTTCCAGTTCCAGCAACGCCACCATGACAGCGGCTTGAGAGAACTGGCAGCGCCGTACCACATCGTCAACCGCTGTAGGCGAAGGGCCAATAAGATCAATCACTTGCGACAGGGCGCGCGGGAGATCCAGGGTGTCGTCCAGCGGCTCGGCAGTTGGTTCGGCGAGTCCGGGCGCCGCCGGCGCGCCAGCCGCCAGCAAACCGGGGTAGATAGGATGCGCGGGCAGGTTGTCCAGGACGTCCTCGGCGGTTTCGGTGAGGATGGCGCCGTGGCGCAGCAGATCGTTGGCACCTCGGGCGCGGGGATCGGTGGGGGAACCGGGCACGGCGAAGACCTCCCTGCCCGCTTCCTGGGCTATGCGGGCAGTGATCAGGCTGCCGGAGCGCGGCGCCGCTTCCACCACCACCACCCCCAGTGCCAGGCCGGCGACGATGCGGTTGCGGCGGGGGAAATGGCGCGCCTGCGGGGCGGTGCCGAGCGGCGCTTCCGCGACCACGGCCCCGGTCTCGGCGATGCGGGCCTGAAGGGCCGCATGCTCTGGGGGATAAGGCATGTCCAGGCCGCCCGCGACCACGGCGACGGTGCGGCCGGTGGCGAGCGCACCTTCGTGCGCAGCGGCGTCGATACCGCGGGCGAGGCCGGAGACCACGGTGACGTGCCGCGCCAGGTCGGCGCCCAGGGCTTCGGCCATGCGCTGGCCGTTGGCGGAGGCATTGCGGCCACCGACCACAGCGACGGAGCGGGTGGCGAGCAGGGTTGGGTCGCCCAGCACGGTGATGATCGGCGGGGCGTCGTCGAGCATGGCGAGCAATGGAGGGTAATCCGGCTGGTCCAGCACCAGCAGGCGGGCACCCAGCCTGGCCAGACGGTGGAGTTCTCGGTTGGCTTCGTCTGAGGATGGGATGGTCAGGGGCGCGTCCCGTCCACCGGCCCGGGCGAGACGCGGGAGGGCGGCGAGCGCGGCGGTTGGTGTGAGGTATCGGGCGAGCAAGCGCCGCCAGGCGATCGGGCCGACGCCCTCGGCGCGCGCAAGGCGCCAGGCGTCGGCAAGGTCGGGGGGATGGTGCTTTGGCACGGGCTTGCTGGGTCCTGTGTGGTCCGCCGTGTGGCCTGGGGGGCGGGCGGTGGTGGATGACGGCGGCGGAGTGAACCACAGCAATTGCCAACGGGGCCTTAACAGCGTCGCGCCGCGGCGCGGCGCCCGACCCTGCCCGTGATGGCCGGGCTTGACCCGGCCATCTACCCATCATCAAGCGGGACGCTTTCTGCGCGCACCCGATCGGTTCGGGAAGATGGCCGGGTCAAGCCCGGCCATGACGAGGTACTTTCTTGCCGGCCAACCGAAGCAGTCCCAGACAGGGGATCGCACGTTGTTTCCTTGCAAACGACTGCGCGTCGCTCGCAATGACCGCGGGTGCGATCCGCCGGGTTCAGAACACTGAAGCGGTGGCGAGAGCCCGACGCCGTATCGCAGCAGCGAGCATGCAGCCTTCGCAATCCTGATGCCTTGCAGAAGCCGCGCGCTCAATCCGTGTTGACGTCACTCTTCCCGGCTGGCGCGCCGCAGTATGCTCGAATCGCCGCCACATTCGCGCGATGCCGAAATCCCGGTGCGCTCCTACCCGGCGCGCCCGTCACGCCCGCATCCGCGACAACTCCAGCAACACATTCGCCTCCAGCTCCTTCTCGTCGAGCCGGTACTTCACCAGGTCGCCGATGCTAACAATTCCCTTCAGTTCCCCATTATCGATCACCGGCAGATGGCGGATGCGCGCGACCGTCATCACCGCCAACGCCGCATCGACCCGGTCGGTCGAGTGGCAAGATACGATCGGCGACGTCATCAGCGCCTCTACCTTGAGGTTCAGCGCGGCGGCACCATGATCGGCGATCGCATTGACGAAATCGCGTTCCGAGAAAATTCCAACCCATTTCATCCATTGATCTTCGACAACCAGTGCGCCGATCTTGCGATCCGCCAATTTGCGCACGGCGTCGGCGACGGAATCGGTCGCGTGCACGAACTCAACTGCATGGCCCTTGCGGCGCAGGATCTCGGAAATCAGCATGACAACACCTCCATGGTTTCCGCTACGCAGTGCGGCCGTGCGGCGTTAGCGTAGCTGATCGTCAGCCGCTTTGGAGGCCATCTCGCGATATGGGATGCCGGTGCGGCCGCGCAAGATCGGCCGCGCGCTGTCATTCCCACTGCCCGCGGCCCCACTGCCCGCGGCCCCATTGCCCGCGGCCCCATTGCCCGCGGCGAACCTGTGTGCCTGCCGCGCGTGATATACGGCGCGGCGCTTGCTACCCGGCCCACGCCCACGCCGCGGTGCCCAGCGCCACAACATTGACAGCAAGCGTGACAGCCATGCCCGGCGCGCGCAGCCGGGGGCCGAGCAAATAGCCAATCCAGAACACGACGCGTGCCAGAGCGAACAGCAGGGCAAGCGCGACCACCTGGCGCATCGACTCCGGCCGCACCCGCGCGGCAAGCGCCAGCACGGCCGGCACGAACAACGTCATTTGCTCGACGGTATTGGTAATAACGCGCTGGTTGACCTGGAGGAAGTGGGTATCGCGCCCGGCGGTAGGATCGATCGCGCTTGCCCGGGCGCGCGTCGCCATCTGCACGACGATCATCGCCAGCAGTACCGCGGCGCTCGGCAACACGGCGGCGCACGCCACCGCCATGCGCTGTGCGGTACCCGCCGCCGCCGGCGCGACCCAGCCGCCAAGAATGCGCCACACGCCGTAGGCCACCACCAGGCCCAGCGCTGGCGCCAGCACAGGCGGGCGCTCGCGCGTCATGCCAGACCGTCCCGGCCCATATCCAGGTACTTTTCCCGCCGCCGCGTCTTCAGCGTCGGTGCGTCCAGGGCGGTCAGCGGGGCGAGCGCTTCGGCCACCGCGTCGCCCACCGCCTGGATCGCCGCGGCCGGGTCACGCTGCGCGCCGCCCAACGGCTCGGGGATGACCGCGTCCACCAGCCCCAGGCGCCGCAGGTCATCCGCCGTCAGGCGCAGCGCCTCCGCCGCCGGCGCCGCCTGGGCGGGATCCCGCCACAGAATGGCGGCGCACCCCTCCGGCGAGATCACCGAATAGATCGCATGCTCCAGCATCAGCACGCGGTCGCCGGCGGCCAGCGCGATGGCGCCCCCGGAGCCGCCCTCGCCGATGATCGTGGCAACCACCGGAACGGGCGCTTCCAGGCAAGCCTCGATGCAGCGGGCGATGGCCTCGGCCTGGCCGCGCGCCTCGGCGTCGATCCCCGGAAAGGCGCCCGACGTATCGACGAAGCTGAGCACCGGGAGCCCGAATCGCGCGGCGAGTTCGACCAGCCGGCGCGCCTTGCGGTAGCCCTCCGGGCGGGCGCTGCCGAAATTATGCGCGAGCCGGGATTCGGTATCCGCCCCCTTCTCTGTGGCGATGACCACGACCGACCGGCCGCGGAACCGGCCGATGCCGCCCAGCACGGCCGCGTCGTTGGCAAAGGCGCGATCACCGGCCAGCGGGGTGAAATCGGTCAGCAATCCGGCGATGTAGGCCGTGGCATGCGGGCGATCCGGATGGCGGGCAACCTGCGTCTTCTGCCAGGCCGTCAGCCGTGCATAGGTCGCGCGCAACTGGCGATCGGCCGCAGCGGTCAGCCGCGCGACCTCATCGGCGATATTCAGGCCGCCGGGTTCCGACAGCCGCCGGAGTTCCTCGATCTTGCCTTCCAGCTCGGCAATCGGCTTCTCGAAGTCGAGGAAATGGCGCATGGGCGGTGGCCTTTAGCACAGGCCCGGCGGATGGGGAGGGGGTTGTCCGGGCGGGCGGCCGGCTTGCGCAGAGCAAAACCGTCGCTTTTCCCCTTACGGCGCCGCAATCGCCCCGCCAGGCATGGGCCGAGGCACGCCTGTTGTGCCCGGGAAACTCAGCGGCAACCCCGCCGCCACCCGCGCAGCCAGGAACCCGAAGCACTGTGCTTCCAGGGCGTCGCCGTCCCAGCCGACCGCCTCCACCGGCTCCACGGCCACGCCCAACGCGCCGCGGAGCGCCGCCATGATCGCCGGGTTGTGCCGGCCGCCGCCGCTCACCAGCCACCGCCGCGGTGGTGCCGGCAGAGGCGCCCGCGCCACCGCCTGCGCTGTGAACGCCACCAGCGTGGCCGCACCGTCAGCGGGCGCCAGCCCATGCAACCCGCTCGCCGCCAGCGCCGCCGCGAAATCCAGCCGGTCCAGAGACTTGGGCGGCGGCTTGCCGAAATACGGGTGGCCGAGCAAGGCGCCCAGCACAGCCTGATCCGCCTGTCCGGCACCCGCCAGCGCGCCATCCCGGTCGAACCGGGCGCCGGTGTGCCGCGCCACCCAGTCATCCAGCGGACCATTGCCCGGCCCGGTATCGAACGCGATCAGTTCGTCCGCCCCCGGCCCGATCCAGGTCACGTTCCCCACGCCGCCCAGGTTCAGCACCGCCAGCGGCTTCTCCAGCCCGCGCGCGAGCGCTGCATGATACACCGGAGCCAGAGGCGCCCCCTGCCCTCCGGCCGCCACATCGGCCGACCGGAAATCCCAGGCCACGCGCACGCCCGTCCGCCAGGCCAGTTCCTGCGCGTTGCCGATCTGCCAGGTGCGGCGCTGATCCGGCTGGTGCAGGATCGTCTGGCCGTGGAAGCCGATCAGGTCAGCCGGCCGATCCAGCGCCATCACGGCGCGGATGTGGTACTCCGTGAGGCGCGCCTCGGCGGTCTTCACCCGGCGGTCCGCCGGGTCCAGCGTCGGCGCCAGATCGAGCAATCGACGCAGATCGGCGCGCAGCCGGTCGTCATAGGGCAGCGTCAGCGTCGGACCGAAGGCGCTTATGGTCTCACCGTCGCTTTCCAGCCAGGCGGCGTCCACGCCATCCAGCGACGTGCCGCTCATCAAGCCGATGGTCCGCATTTTCCCCCGCCTTTGACTGTGCTAACGCGCCCCACGATGACGTTCCCCCTCCCACAAGGGGAAGGGGAGTCTCAACTCTGGCCCCACGCCGCCCTGCATCCGAGCATTGCCATGTCCAGCAGCGACTTCCTGCGCGAGGCCACCGCCCGCGGCTTCATCCACCAATGCACCGACACCGCGGCGCTGGACGCCGCCCTGCGCGGCGGCATCGTCAGCGCCTATGTGGGTTTCGACTGCACCGCCGACAGCCTGCATATCGGCAACCTGGTCGGCATCATGATCCTGCGCTTGTTCCAGAAGCACGGCCACCGCCCGGTGGTGCTGGTGGGCGGCGGCACCACGCGCATCGGCGATCCCTCCGGCAAGGACGAATCCCGGCAGTTGCTGTCCGACGCACAGATCGCCGCCAACGCCGCCGGCATCCGCCAGTGCTTCGACCCGTTCCTGACCTTCGGCGACGGCCCCGCCGATGCGATCATGGCGAACAACGCCGACTGGCTGGATGCGCTCGGCTACATCCCGCTGCTGCGCGAAGTGGGCGTGCATTTCACCATCAACCGCATGCTGACCTTCGATTCGATCCGCCTGCGGCTGGAACGTGAGCAACCGCTGACGTTCCTGGAATTCAATTACATGATCCTGCAGAGCTACGATTTCCGGGAACTGCGCCGCCGCTTCGGCGTGACGCTGCAAATGGGCGGCTCCGACCAATGGGGCAACATCGTTGCCGGCATGGAGCTGATCCGCCGCACCGATGGCGCCCAGGCGTTCGGGCTGACCACGCCGCTGATCACCACCGCATCGGGCGCCAAGATGGGCAAGTCGGTCTCCGGCGCCGTTTGGCTGCGGGCCGACCGGCTGTCGCCTTACGACTACTGGCAGTTCTGGCGCAACACGGAAGACGACGATGTCGGCCGCTTCCTGCGCTTGTTCACCGACCTGCCGCTGGACGAGATCGCCCGTCTGGAAGCGCTGGAAGGCGCCGAAATCAACGACGCGAAGAAATTGCTCGCCACCGAGGCCACCGCGCTCGCCCATGGCCGCGCCGCGGCCGAGGCGGCGGCAGAGACCGCGCGCCGTGCCTTCGAGGCAGGCGAGGCCGCGGAAACTCTCCCCAGCATCGACATCCCTCGCGAGGAACTGGCCGCCGGCGTGCCCGCCTTCCGCTTGTTCGAACGCGCCGGCCTGGCGAAAACCGGCGGCGAGGCGCGTCGCCTGATCCGCGGCGGCGGCGCCCGGGTGAACGACGCCCCGGTAGCCGAAGAAGGCCACGTGATCTCGCTGGAAGACCTGCGCGACGGCGCGATCAAGCTGTCGGCCGGGCGCAAGCAGCACCGGCTGGTGCGGACGGCGTAGCCCGTGGTGCGCCCGGACGACGCAATCGGAGGCATCCCATGGAACACCACGGCGGCTGTCATTGCGGCAACCTGCGGCTCCGGCTGTGCCTTACCAAGCCGCCCCTGCAAAGCGCGCTGCGATCCTGCGCCTGCACCTTCTGCCGCGCACATGGCACGCGCACGGTATCGGACCCGGCCGGAGGCTTCGAGGTGTGGGCGAACGACTGGTCCCTGGTCGAACCCTACCGGTTCGGCTCTCGCACCGCCGATTACCTCGTTTGCCGCCGGTGCGGTGTCTATATCGGCGCGGTCTGCGACACGCCGGCCGGCACCAGGGCAGTCATCAACACCAACTGCCTGGAGGACCGCGCCGCGTTCTCGCAGGAGCCGCTGCGCCCCGACTACGACGACGAGGCCACCGATGCCCGCCTGGTGCGCCGCGCCGCCAACTGGACCCCGACCGTCCTGCACCGCTGATCCCACGCCAGGCATCGGACTGATCCGGCGCGATGATTTGGGTCTGTCGCGCAGGTCCAATTCCCTCTATCGGCCCAACCGCATACTCGATCGGAGGCCCGCGTGTACCTACCGCCCGCGTTCCGCCAGGACCGCACCGATGTCCTGCACGACGCCATCCGCAAAGCCGGCCTGGCCACGCTGGTCACGCTCACCCCGGAAGGCCTGATCGCCAGCCACATCCCGCTATTGCTCGATCCGGACCCCGCGCCCTACGGCACGCTGACCGGGCATCTGGCCCGCCCCAACGCCCAGGCACGCGGCGCCACCGGCGACGCGCTGGCGATCTTCCTCGGCCCCGACGCCTACATCACGCCGTCCTGGTACGAGACCAAGCGCGAGACCGGCAAAGTGGTCCCCACCTGGAACTACGTCGCCATCCACGCCGCCGGTCCGATCACGTTCTTCAACGACCCCGACCGTTTGCTCGATGTCGTCACCCGCCTGACCGAACGTCACGAAGGGACCCGCGCCGCCCCCTGGGCGGTATCCGATGCGCCAGCTGATTTCGTGCAGACCATGCTGAAGGGCATCGTCGGCTTCTCCATCCAGATCACGCGGCTGGAAGGCAAGTGGAAGATGAGCCAGAACAGACCGGAGGTTGATCGTGCGGGCGTGGCCGCCGGACTGGCGGCGGAGGGGCAGAGAGAGGTTGCGGTGCTTGTCGCGGAGGCCGCCGCAGGCTCGTGAGCCGAACGACACGGCACTGATCGGCAGTCATCGAGGCGCTGACCAGGACCGACGCATCGAGCACAGTCAGTGACGACCTCGATGGTGTCTGGCATGGGAACCTTCCGCCACGATTATAGCGGCATCACGTCAGCGCCGGGACGCCGCCGCATTCAGGGCATTCACCGACACCGGCCCGGGTTTTGCATCGCCGGCTGTCAGCCACAGCCGGTCCCGGCCGGTGACGCGCCCGGTTGCCTCTCCCGCCTTCACATGCCCATATGCGCGCGACACCTTTTCGAGATCGTCGCAAACCGCATGGACACCATCTTCCGCGGTGACCTCAGCACCGCCCGCGGGCGTATGCTCGCCTGGGCGGATGCATTGTTCATCGACCATGCGGTGTTCCGCCTCGCCTGGAGCAATTTCGCTGCCGTTGCCCCTGGCCATCTCTACCGCTGCAACCACCCCACCCCGGGCCGGCTGGCCCGCCTCACCCGCCAGCTCGGCCTGAAGACGCTGATCAACCTGCGCGGCACTGCCGGCAACGGCTCGGACGCGCTGTCGCGCGAGGCTGCGGCCCGGCTGGGCCTGGACTTCATCGACATGTCCTTCGAAAGCCGCGGCGCCCCGCATCGCGACCGCATCCTGCGGCTGGACGAAATCTACCGCACCATGCGTGTCCCCGCCTTGCTCCATTGCAAATCGGGCGCCGACCGTGCCGGGCTCGCCGCCGGCTTGTTCCTATTGCTCCAAGGAGCCACGGCACGCGACGCCCGGCGCCAGCTCTCGCTGCGCTTCGGCCATATCAGCGCCGCCAAGACCGGCATCCTGGACGCCTTCTTCCTGCGCTGGGAACGCGAGGGCGAGGGCCGCAAGCCCTTTCTCGACTGGGTGCGCGAGGACTACGATGAAGCCGCACTGCGCCGGGACTTCCATGCCAATGGTCTCGCCAGTTTCGTCAACGACTGGGTGCTGGCGCACGAATGATGGCCGGATCGGGTCCGGCCATGACGGAAGAGGGCCGGGCTGCGCCCGGAACCATGGATGACCGCGGACGAGGTACTCGAAACGCTGCCCACCGCCGCCTGGGACGGCCCGTTCCCTCCGGCGTTGCAGCGCCACGCGACCGACGCGCTGGAGGCCGGCCGGGTCCTTGTCCTGCCGGCGTTGCGCTTCGACGTTGCCCAGCCAGAGCATCGGTTCCTGAACCCGGCGAGCCTGGGCGGCGACCGCAAGAACATCAGCCTTGACCCGTCCTCCGGCCGGCTGGGCAACACCGTATTGGCACCCAACGATGCGGCGGCACTGGCCGCCATGATGCAGCGCTTCGCCGACAGCGCCCTGCGATTGGTGACCGGACTGTTTCCCGGCTACGCGCCAACGCTGGAGCGCGCGCGCACCAGCTTCCGCCCGGCCGAGATCGAAGGCCGCCGCTATTCCCCGCGGCACGACGACCGGCTGCTGCACGTCGATGCGTTCCCGACGCGGCCCATGGCAGGCCGGCGCATCCTGCGCGTCTTCAGCAACGTGGCACCCGATGGTGCGCCGCGCGCCTGGCGCGTGGGGGAACCATTCGCCGACTTCGCCCGCGCCTTCCTGCCGCGAGTCAAAGCGCCGCTGCCCGGCAGCGCCCGGGTGCTTCAGGTTCTGAGGCTGACGAAGGGCCGGCGTAGCGCCTACGACCACATCATGCTGGGCCTGCATGACGCCGGCAAGCTGGATACGTCGTATCAGGCAGATGGCCCAAAGGCCGACGTCAGCCTCGCCGCCGGCAGCACCTGGCTGTGCTTCACAGATCAGGTGCTGCATGCTGCGCTGGCGGGCCATTGCGCGCTGGAGCAAACCTTCCACCTGCCTGTCGCAGCGCTGGCGCATCCGGAGCAAGCACCGCTCAGGGTGCTGGAACGGCTGGCGAGACGGGCATTGGCATGACGGGCATTGGCATGACGGACCGCGCGATCGGATCGCGTTGACCGCCAAGCTGTCGGTAACGCCACGTCCCGGTTTTTCCGGCGTTACACAGCGATACAACCCCTTGACGCCGCGGCTCTGCTACGCCATTTGCGGGCAATCAGGACCACAGTGGTCCACTTAGCAGCAATGCCTCAGGGCTGAAGGGTTTCGTCTGCCATGCTCAGGCTGTCGAAGCTGACAGACTATGCCGTTGTGGTGCTGGTGCGCCTGGCGCGTGAGCCGGGCGTGCAGACGTCGCCGGGAATCGCGACCACGACAGGCATTCCCGAACCGACCGTCGCCAAGGTGCTGAAGACTCTGGCCGCGGGAGGCCTGGTCGGTTCCCAGCGCGGCGCCCGCGGCGGCTATCGCTTGCTCCGGCCCCTGTCGGACATTCCGGTTGCCGACGTGATCGCTGCTATCGACGGCCCGATCGCGCTCGCCGCCTGTGTGGAAGGCTCAGCGAACGAGTGCGAGTCCCAAGGCCTGTGCCCGATGCGCGGCCGTTGGGACCCGGTGAACGACGCGATTCACCAGGCTCTGTCGTCGATCTCACTGGCCGACATGCAGGCCGCCTCGATCCCGCGCGCGTTCCGCGTACCCGCCGCCGTGCCGGCGGGCCCCCGGGCCGCCAACGTACTACCGGCCGCACCCGCCAACGTGCTGCCCGCCGAATAAGGGACGCCTATGCCTGCCGATACCGCAACGCTCGACACCGTCCAGTCCGTCACCCAGTCCGGCTACAAGTGGGGCTGGGAGACCGAGATCGAGATGGACCTCGCGCCCAAGGGGCTCAACGAGGACATTATTGCCCTGATCTCCGAACGGAAGGGCGAACCCGACTGGCTGCTGCAATGGCGGCTGAAGGCCTTCGCTGCCTGGCGGCAGATGGAGGAGCCGCACTGGGCACGCGTGGATCACCCGCCGATCGACTACCAGGATCTGCACTACTACGCAGCGCCAAAGAAGAAGCCTGGGCCGAAGAGCCTGGAAGAGGTCGATCCCGAGCTGCTGCGCACCTATGAGAAGCTGGGTATCCCGCTGAAGGAGCGCGCGATCCTGGCCGGTGTCGATCCAGACACGGTGCAGTCGACGCAGATCGCGGTGGATGCAGTGTTCGACAGCGTGTCCGTGGCAACGACGTTCCGCGAGACCCTGAAAAAGGCGGGCGTGATCTTCTGCCCGATCAGCGAAGCGGTGCGCGACTATCCGGAGCTGGTGCAGCAGTACCTGGGCACCGTGGTGCCGGTGGGCGACAATTTCTTCGCCGCGCTGAACTCCGCGGTGTTCACCGATGGCAGCTTCTGTTTCGTGCCGAAGGGCGTGCGCTGTCCGATGGAGCTTTCCACCTATTTCCGCATCAATGCGCGCAGCACCGGCCAGTTCGAACGCACGCTGATCATTGCCGAAGAAGGCGCGTATGTCAGCTACCTGGAAGGCTGCACCGCGCCGCAGCGCGATGAGAACCAGTTGCATGCCGCGGTGGTGGAACTGGTTGCGCTGGATGACGCGCAGATCAAGTATTCCACCGTGCAGAACTGGTACCCGGGTGATGCGGAAGGCCGCGGCGGTATTTATAATTTCGTGACCAAGCGCGGCGCCTGCCGCGGCGCGCGGTCGAAAATCTCCTGGACGCAGGTGGAAACCGGTTCGGCGATCACCTGGAAATATCCGTCCTGCGTGCTGCACGGCGAGGACAGCGTGGGGGAATTCTATTCCGTCGCGGTGACCAACAACCGCCAGCAGGCGGATACCGGCACCAAGATGATCCATATCGGCCGCGGCTCGCGCAGCACGATCGTGTCGAAGGGGATCAGCGCCGGCAAGTCCAACAACACCTATCGCGGGCTGGTGCGGATGCTGCCCAGCGCCGCCGGCGCTCGGAACTACACGCAATGCGATTCGCTGCTGATCGGGGACCAGTGTGGCGCGCATACCGTGCCCTATATCGAAAGCCGCAACCCGACGGCGAAGGTGGAGCATGAGGCCACCACCTCGAAAATCGCCGACGACCAGTTGTTCTATTGCCGCCAGCGCGGGCTGTCGGAGGAGGACGCGGTGAACCTGATCGTCAACGGGTTCTGCAAGGATGTACTGAAGGAGCTGCCGATGGAGTTCGCCGTCGAGGCGCAGAAGCTGCTGGCGGTGAGTCTGGAAGGCTCGGTGGGATAATCGACATGTTGGAAATTCGCGGCCTGGCCGCTTCGATCAATGACAAGCCCATCCTGCACGGCATCGACCTCACGGTGCCGCAGGGCGAGGTGCACGCGATCATGGGGCCAAACGGTTCCGGCAAGTCGACCCTCGCCTATGTCCTGTCAGGGCGCGAGGATTACGCGGTCACCGCCGGTTCGGTCTCCTTCAACGACCACGACCTGCTGGACATGGAACCGGAGGAGCGTGCCGCCGCCGGCGTGTTCCTGGCATTCCAGGCACCGATCGAATTACCGGGCGTGGGCAATGCGAATTTCCTGCGCACCGCGCTGAACGCGCTGCGGCGCTCGCGCGGCGAGACCGAACTGGATGCCGTGCAGTTTCTCAAGCTCGCGCGTGCCGAGGCGAAGCGGCTGGCCATGCCCGAGGACATGCTGCGCCGGAACGTCAATGTCGGCTTCTCCGGTGGCGAGAAGAAGCGCAACGAAGTGCTGCAGATGGCGATCCTGCGCCCGAAACTGGCGATCCTGGACGAAACCGACAGCGGCCTGGACATCGACGCCTTGAAAATCGTTGCCGATGGCGTGAACGCACTCCGGGGTCCGGATTTCTCTGCCCTGGTAATCACCCACCATCAGCGCTTGCTCGATCATATCGTGCCGGACCGTGTGCATGTGCTGTCAGCAGGCCGCATCGTGCGCTCGGGCGGGGCGGAACTGGCGAAGCAACTCGAGAAAAGCGGCTATGCCGCGGTGCAGGCGGAGGCCGCGTGAACGCGATCACCGAAACCGGCACGGCGGGTTTGCTCGCGCGCTACGAGGCGTTGCGCGGCAGCCTGCCGGGCGATCCCGCGCTGCGTGATGCCGCGGCGCGGGCGTTTCGTAGCCTCGGCCTGCCGGGGGCCAGTCGCGGCCGCCGCAGCGAGGCATGGAAATACACCTCGCTCGCGCCGGTGGCCGACATGTCGTTCGGCATCGACCACCTGCCGCCAGGGCACGGACACGGCACGCGGCGCGACCAGGTCCTGATTGTTCGCGCCGGGCAATACATTCCGCATCTGTCGTCACCGCAGGTTCCGGGCTTCACGCGTTTCGCCGATGCACCGTCGTTTGCCATGCCGGATCGCCTGGAATCCGATCCGCTGCTCGCCTTGAACACGATGCTGGCGGAAGACGGGGTGGTGCTGACCGTGCCGGATGGCGCCGACCTTGGTCTGGTCTATCTGATGCAGACCGGCATCGCCGGCACGTCGGGTCATCCGCGCCACGTCATTCGCCTCGGGCAGGGCGCGCGCCTGACCTTGGTGGAGCAATCGCTGGGCGAGGGCCGCTATCTGCTGAATCCCGTGTTCGACATCCAGGTCGCCGAGGATGCGGCGCTGACCCACATCCGCGTGCTGCAAGATGGCGAGGATGCGGTCAATCTGACCGGCATTGCCGTGAATGTCGCGGCGCGCGGCCAGTACGAGCAACTCACCATGGTTGCCGAGGGACGCATTACCCGCACCGACATTCGTGCCTCGATCGACGGTCCGCAGGCCCGGGTGCATCTGGATGGCGTGCAGTTGCTGAAAGGCACGCAGCACAGCGACTTTACCTCGGTGGTGCGTCATCTGGCGCCGCATGGCACGTCGCGGCAGGCCGTGCGCAGCGTGCTGGCGGACCGTTCGCATGGCGTATTCCAGGGCCGCATCGAAGTTGCCCGCCCGGCGCAGAAGACCGACGGCTATCAGCGCAGCAGCACTTTGCTGCTGTCGAGCGATGCCGAGATGGATACCAAGCCGGAGCTGGAGATTTTCGCCGACGACGTGAAGTGCAGCCACGGTGCGACGGTTGGCGCTTTGGACGCCGAGCAATTGTTCTATCTGCGCAGCCGCGGCATTCCGGATACCGAAGCCCGATCGTTGTTGATCCGTGCGTTCCTGGCCGAAGCGTTGGAACCGGTGACGAATGATGAAGTCCGGGCAATGCTGGAGGGCACCGTGGACCGGTGGTGGAAGGACCGCGCCGCATGAACGTCCTGATCCGCCCCGCGATGCCGGCCAGCGATTTCGATATCGACCGCATCCGCGCCGACTTCCCGATTCTGTCGCAGAAGATCCGTGGCAAGAAGCTGGTGTTCCTGGACAGCGCCGCCTCGGCGCAGAAGCCGCGCGCCGTGATTGACGCCATGCGCAATGCGATGGAAACGCAATACGCCAACGTCCATCGCGGCCTGCACTGGATGAGCGAGCGGACCACCGACGCTTATGAGGCCGCGCGCGATGCCGTTGCCACGCTGATGAACGCGCGCGACCGGCACGAGGTGGTATTCACGCGCAATGTCACCGAATCGCTGAACCTGATGGCGCACAGCTATGGCCGTGGCGTGATGCAGCCGGGCCAGGCGGTGGTGATCTCGGCGATGGAGCACCACTCCAACATTGTCCCCTGGCAGTTGCTGCGCGAGGACGGCGGCATCGAACTGCGTATCGCACCGATCAGCGACACTGGCGAACTCGACCTGGAAGCGTTCGAACGCCTGCTGGCCGACGGCAAGGTCGGACTGGTGTCGATGACGCACATGTCCAACGTGCTCGGCACCGTCACGCCGGCCGAGCGCATCGTGCGTATCGCCCACGCCTATGGGGCGAAGGTGTTGTTCGACGGCGCCCAGGCGGTGGTGCACCGGCGGGTGGACGTGCAGGCGCTGGATTGCGATTTCTACGCCTGGACCGGGCACAAGCTGTACGGCCCCACCGGGATCGGCGTGCTCTGGGGCCGCCGCGAGTTGCTGGACCGGATGCCGCCCTTCCTCGGCGGCGGCGAGATGATCTCCTCGGTCAGCTATGAGCGTTCGACCTGGGCCGAAGTGCCGCACAAGTTTGAAGCCGGCACGCCGCCGATCCTGGAAGGCATCGGCCTCAAGGCCGCGATCGATTACGTGCGGGCGATCGGCTACGACGCGATCGCCGCGCGCGAACATGCGCTGGTGGATCATGCACTGGCGCGCCTCGACGCAGTATCAGGCTTGAAAATCCTCGGCCGTGCGCAGGACCGCGGCGGCGTCGTCGCCTTCGCGCTCGACAAGGCGCACGCGCATGATGTGGCCACGCTGCTGGACCGCCAGGGCATCGCGGTGCGCGCCGGCCACCACTGCGCCGAACCGCTGATGCACCGCTTCGGCCTGGAGAGCACCGCCCGCGCCAGTTTCGGCATCTACACCACGCACGAGGAAATCGACGCGCTGGCAGATGCCCTGGTGCGGGTGCGGGAGTTCTTCACGTGACATCCGTCATTGCATCTTCCATGTCATTGCGAGGCGCGCAGCGACGAAGCAACCTCGTTTGTTCAGCAGCAACCGAGCGACTCGCAATGACATGGGGCACCCAATTCGCACGCCCCTTCGACGAGCCGACCAATGCCTGCTGATACCTTCGACGACCTGCGCGACCTCTACCAGGAAGTGATCCTCGATCACGGCCGCCACCCGCGTCACGCCCATCGCCTGGAGTCCTTCGACGCCTCCGCCAAGGGCGACAACCCGATGTGCGGCGACCGCATCCAGGTGTGGGTAAAACTCGCGCCGGACGGCAGCATCGCCGACACCGGCTTCGAAGCCCGCGGCTGCGCCATCAGCGTCGCCTCCGCCGACCTGATGGCGGAAACCGTCAAAGGCCGCAGCCAGGCAGACACCAAGGTCTTGTTCCAGGCGTTCCGCGAACTCGCCCGCACCGGCACCTGCCCTGCCTGCGGCGACGCGCTGGAAGAATCGTTGGAACGCTTGCAGCCACTGGCCGGGGTGCACGAATATCCGTCGCGCGTGAAATGCGCCACGCTCGCGTGGCACGCGCTGATCGCTGCCCTGGAAGGCGGCAAGGAGGCGACCAGTGAATGACTTGACGGCCAACACCGGTCACACCGCCTGGACGCCGGATGGCGAAACCACCCCACGTCCCACCGAGGACACGCTGATCGCCGCCATCGGCTCCGTCTACGATCCGGAAATCCCGGTGAACATTTACGAACTCGGCCTCATCTACGCGATCGACATCCACGATGACGGCCGCGTGAAGGTGGAAATGACGCTGACCGCCCCCGCCTGCCCCAGCGCCCAGGAACTGCCGGAGCAAGTGCGCGAAGCGGTGATGGGCGTGCCCGGCGTGACCGAGTGCGAGGTGGAAACCGTCTGGGATCCACCCTGGGACCCCAGCCGCATGAGCGACGAGGCCCGCCTGCAGTTGAATATGTTCTGACCGCGCATCACATAAGACGGCACCATGAGCACGACCACGACAGCCCCCAGAAAGACCCGCGCCCTGCCGCCGCTGATGACTCTCACCGACGCAGCCGCCGACCGCCTGCGCCGCCTCTACGAAAAGGGCGAGCAAGGCAACCTGCTGCGCATCGGCGTGAAGACCAAAGGATGTTCCGGCCTGTCCTACGACATGAGCTGGACCGATGCCCCGGCGCCGACCGATGAAATCGTCACCGACAAAGGCTTGAAAATACTCGTGGACCGCAAGGCCTCCCTGTTCCTTATCGGTACCGTAATGGACTATGAGACGAAAGCGCTGGCGTCGGGCTTCACCTTCGTGAATCCGAACGAAAAGGGCCGCTGCGGCTGCGGCGAAAGCTTTCACGTGTGACGCGCCGCCTCGCGCGCTGATGACGCGGCCGCCTGGCAGCATGCATCGCGCGAACGTGGCCGCGCCTTGGTCCGTGAGGCCCTGAAGGCGCACGGATGACACCGGGTCTTTTCGTCACCGGCGCATCGCCGCTGATCACGCCGGCCGCGGGTGAGGCATTGGATTGCCTGACCCTGCGTGGCATACCCGTCATTAATCCCGATATGGTCTACGCCGCGGTCTTGCCGGCCGCCCTTTTGTCCCTGTCGTTGATT
The DNA here is from genome assembly GCA_035523995.1 of Acetobacteraceae bacterium. Taxonomy (GTDB): domain Bacteria; phylum Pseudomonadota; class Alphaproteobacteria; order Acetobacterales; family Acetobacteraceae; genus JASHVB01. Next base: position 24,693 of record DATKPQ010000144.1, read on the forward strand.
TGATTACGGGAGCCAGCACGATGGCGCAGGCAGCATCCATCCAGTGCGCGCCCTACGGCACCACGCAGGACGGCAAGGCCGTCGAGCTCTACACCATGACCAATGGCCACGGCCTGGTCGTGAAATTCATCAGCTACGGTGGTGTCATCACCGAGATCGACGCCCCCGATCGCGCCGGCCGCAGCGCCGGCGTCGTGCTCGGCCTGTCCAATCTGCACCAATATGAGACCATTCCGAACTTCTTCGGTGCCGTCGTCGGCCGCTTTGCCAACCGCATCGGCGGTGCGCGCTTCACGCTGGATGGGGACGAATACCATCTGCCCGCCAACAACAACGGCAACACGCTGCATGGCGGGACGGTGGGATTCAACAAGGCGGTCTGGACCGTTGCAACACACCGTGGCGGCAATGCCGTCAGCGCGACGTTGACCCATGTCAGTCCCGATGGCGACCAGGGCTTTCCCGGCACGTTGCACATCACGGTTACCTACACACTGAACGACCGCAACGAGCTGCGTATCGACTACCAGGCGACCACCGACAAGGACACCGTCGTCAACTTCACCAACCACTCGTTCTTCAATCTGGCGGGCAATGGCTCCGGCTCGGTGGAGAACCAGATTCTCCAGATCGACGCGGACCGCTACACGCCGACCGACGCATCGCAGATCCCTACCGGTGCGCTCGCCACCGTGGCGGGTACGCCGTTCGACTTCCGCCAGCCCACCGCGATCGGTGCCCGCCTGCGCTCCGGCTTCCAGCAGATGGTGTTCGCCCACGGCTACGACCACAATTTCGTGCTGAACGGATCGCGCCGTACCACCACGCCGTTGCCCGCCGCGCACGCCTATGATCCGCATAGCGGCCGTACCCTTGATGTGCTGACCACCGAGCCCGGACTGCAGGTCTATACGGGCAATTTCTTTAACGGCACGATGGTGGGCTCCGCCGGTACGGTCTATCGCCAGGGCGAAGCTTTCACGATGGAGACGCAGCACTTCCCTGATTCTCCAAACAAGCCGCAGTTTCCTTCAACCGAGCTGAAGCCGGGCGAGACCTTCCACTCCACCACGATCTTTCGCTTCTCCACGGACGCATCGTAAGCGCGCGATATTCAGGCGTCCCAGGCATCCAGTGCCAGCATCGTCAGCAGCCGTTCGACAGCGCAAGGGATCGGCGCGATGATCGGAGTTTTGAACAAGGGCCGCAGCCAGTCCGCCGCCTGGCCGAGCGGTCCGCCGCCGATCACCACGGCTTCCGCGCCATCGCGTTCGATGCAGTCCGCGACCGCCGTGTGCAGCGCCTCCCGCAGCCATTGGGGGTCGCCCGCCAAAGCGAGCGGATCGGCCGTTGTACAACGGATGCCGGTATAGAGTGCCGCGAGATGCAGTTGCCGCGCCCGTGCCAGGATCGGTTCTGCGAGGTCCGGCGTGACGGTTGCAACTCCGAACCGGCGGCCGCCTTGCGCTGCCGCCAGCATCGCAGCCTCGCAAATGCCGGTGGCGGGAATCGCCACGTTGTTGCGTAGCCTTTCCAGCCCGGGGTCGCCGAAGGCACTGACGATCACGCCGGCATGGTGAGCGGCGGCTGTCATGCCGATCTCCGCCACCTCGTCGGCGGCCGCCGCCAGGGCTTCCTGCGTCACGATCATCGGCGGGCTTCGCTTCGCCGTGGCGCCATGCACTGCGAGGCGGCCCTGCGCCGCGTGCCGCGCGATCCCGACCATCATGTCGGTCGTTGCCGGCGAGCTGTTGGGGTTGATCAGCAGAACCGAAGGCG
>DATKPQ010000145.1:0-44911 GCA_035523995.1 Acetobacteraceae bacterium
GTGCGCCTCCTCACCATGAGGGGATAGAGCAACCAAGAAACAAAGGAGGCGACGTCATGAAACTTACCCCGCAGCAGATCGAGTTCTTCAACCGCGAAGGCTGGCTGTTCCTGCCCGAGCTGTTCACCCAGGAAGAGGTCGACTTCCTCGCGCGCGAGGCGGTCTCGATCTACGACGCCAATCGCCCCGAGGTCTGGCGCGAGAAGAGCGGCGCGCCGCGCACCGCCTTTGCCGCGCATCTCTACAACGAAGCCTTCGGCGTGCTCGGCGCGCATCCGCGCATGATCGAGCCGATCGAGCAGATTTTTGGCGAAAAGCTCTACATGCATCAGTTCAAGATCAACGCCAAGGCGGCCTTCACCGGCGACGTCTGGCAATGGCATCAGGACTACGGCACCTGGAAGCGCGACGACGGCATGCCCGAGCCGCGCGCGATGAACATCGCGATCTTCCTCGACGAGGTGATGCCGATCAACGGCCCGCTGATGCTGGTGCCGCGCAGCCACACCCACGGCGTACTGACGGCAGAGCATGATACGACCACCACATCCTATCCGCTGTGGACGCTGGATGACGAAACGGTGACGCAGCTTGTGCGCAAGGGAGGAATCGTGGCGCCGACGGGACGACCAGGCGGACTGCTGTTGTTCCACGGCAACCTGGTGCATGGCTCGGCGCCGAACATCACCCCGTACCCTCGCAAGATCGTGTATCTGACGCTGAACGCAGTTTCCAACTACATCCGCACGCCGACGCGACCGGACTGGATCGCACACCGCGATTTCACGCCGATCGAGCCGGTGCAGGATGGCGCATTGCTCGCTTATGCGCGGCGGTATCGGGCGGCAGCGGAGTAGCTGGTACCCGCTGTTACTGTAATGGAGCGCTACGTGGAGTGCCGCGCCCTGTGTCATCGCGAGTTGACCACCGGCCGGCGCGGCCGACCCGCGGCTGGATGAAAGCGCGGCGCGCCACACGTTCTTCGTCACGGCCGGGCTTGCCCGGCCATCGACTCGGCGTATTACGTGTTCGCGCGCTCGGCTTTGTAAGTATCCAGATAACGGTCGAATCGTCCCATCGACTCGTCGTCGAAAACGCCGTTGATACGCTTCGGCCGCCCGTAGGAGAAGTTGAAGCGGAACCGTCCCGGCTGGTCCACGATAAGATCGCAGGTGCCCCAGCCTTGGCCTTCCGAGCGCTGCATCTCCTCGCGCAGTTCCCGGAACAACCCCTTCACCGTGGCATCAAAGGTCACACCGTCTTTGCGGTAGCCGCCGGCACCGTCTGACGCGATCGAGAAACCGCGGCGATCCTCGGTCAAACCCCCGTCTTCTTCCTGCATTTCGTAATTCACCACGATCCGTTCCCACGGGCCGTGGATGCCGCGGGCCAGGGCGACGACGATTTTCTTCTGCAACTCCATGCCTGTCTGGTTCATCGGCTCACCGCTTGTTCACGAACTCGCGCTCGATCCAGTCACCGCCATTCATGCGATAGGCGGCGGTGAACCCGTCGGGCCGGGTGGTCAGATTGCCGGGATTGTACTCCGGCTGGATGCGGACCTCGACGCTGTTGTTCGCATCAGACGCCAGCTTCGCGACCTGGTTCTCGAACCGCTTATACGCGCCATGGTTCAGGTTGGGCAGCCCGTCGGTCAGCGGCTTGCCGTTGCCCGGCACCACGTTCAGGCGATTGGTCGGGCCATTGAAGTGGTCGCCGATCAGATGGAAGCCGACATCGGTTGGTTCGCCCTCTTTGCCAATTTCCGCCTGCAGGTTCGTGTCGCGGCCGGCCGGGGTCAGATCGACGGTACCCTCGGCCTGGATGGTCCGGCCCTCGGCATCGGTGGACCAGGAATACGTACCGAACTCATAGGTCGTGTTCGGCGCAGCATGCTCTGCCGCGGCCTTGAAGACGTCCGCGTCGTTCAGGCGGATGATGCGTGTTGCGGCGGTGGCGCCGTCTTCAGCCGCTGCGCCGAGATCGACTTCGCCCTCACCATGCGTCGTCGCATCGGCGAGTTTGCCGGCGCCTCCGGCGAGATCCGTGGCTTTGTTGGCGTCGCCGGCGAGTTCCGCGACACGGCCGGCATCGCCCAAGGCACCGGCGGTGTCGGCCTCGGCCCCGCCGGGCACAAACGCGGTGCCGACGACGATCGCTCCTTGACCGAACATTTTGCCGACGAATTCACTGGCCTGACCGTGCGCCGCCGCCTGATCGTAGGCGGTTTGCACCGAGTGCCAGGCACCCGTTGCGGCGTTACCAATTTCATCCGCTGCCTTGGACGGATCGGTGACGGCGCTTTCGGCGAAGCTTCCGGCGGCCTTGGCATCTTGCACAGCGAAATGCCAGGCTTGGGTGCAGTATTGGCGGTCGGTGGCGATTTTGTAGCCATCGCTTGCGAGGTCGCCGACGCCGGTGACCATTCCCTTGGCGCCGTCCCAGGCGCCTTCACCGGCACCTTTGACGAAATCTACCGCATCGCTGAACCAGCTCATCTCGCATGCCTCTGTCGTTGTTATGGCCGGCGGTCACAAGGTCACAGCAAAATACCCGTTGCAGTCGGTGCGCCACCGCTTCACGGAACCCGGAGCAATTCGCGCCCTGGGCAACAAAAAAATCGGGTATTCCGGTTGCGGGGAACGGCTCAACGTCGCGTCGATTAAGCCTGTATGACCTTGCCTCTCTGGAATTGGATGCGACGCGATGGCTGAAATCGCCGTGGACTTTGGCCGCGTGCGTTTCGCCGATGATCTGCGCGGACCGGCCGGATCGACCCGGGGTGCAGTCGCAGCCGCCTTGTGGCACTATGCCGCGACGCTGGAGGCGTTTCACGCGCCGCCACGGGATAGGGAGAGAGCCAGCCGTGACATTGGCCGAGGTCAGCCTCGACGACAAATATGCGTTGGAGAAAGGCCGCGTGTACCTCACCGGCATCCAGGCGCTGGTGCGGCTGCCGTTGATGCAGCAGGCGCGCGATCGCGCGGCTGGGCTGAACACCGGCGGCTACATTTCGGGCTATCGCGGATCGCCGCTGGGTGGTTACGATACCGCGCTGCACGGCGCACGAGGGTTCCTGGAAAAACATAATATCCGCTTCAATCCGGGACTGAACGAGGACCTTGCGGCAACGTCGCTCTGGGGCAGCCAGCAGGTGGGATTGTTCGACGGCGCGACCGTCGATGGCGTGTTCGGCATCTGGTACGGCAAGGGGCCCGGCGTTGATCGCTGCGGCGACGTGTTCAAACACGCAAATGCTGCCGGCACGTCGCGCCATGGCGGCGTGCTGGCGATCATGGGTGACGACCATGGCGCCAAGTCCTCGACGCTGGCGCATCAAAGTGAGCAAATCATGGCCGCTGCGATGATGCCGATTCTGAATCCGGCGACGTTGCAGGATTATCTCGATTTCGGCTTGCTGGGTTTCGCGTTGTCGCGATTTTCTGGCTGCTGGGTTGGATTCAAGGCGGTGGGGCAGACAGTGGAAACGTCCGGTTCCGTCGCGGTAGACAATGCGCGGCCCGAGATCGTGATCCCCACTGATTTCGAGATGCCGCCGGGCGGGCTCAGCATCCGCCGCCCCGACCCGCCGCTGGAGCAAGAGAAGCGGCTGCACGGACTGAAGATGGCGGCGGTGGCGGCGTTCGCTCGGGCCAATGCACTGGACTGGGTGACGATCGAATCGCGCGAGCCACGTCTTGGCATCGCGGCGGCGGGCAAGTCGTATCTCGACGTGCGCGAGGCTTTGGACGAATTGGGACTCAGCGATGATGACGCCGCCGCGCTGGGAATCCGGCTGTACAAGATCGGACTGGTGTGGCCGCTGGAAGCGCAGGGTGCCCGCCGATTCGCCAGCGGCCTCACCGAGCTGCTGGTGGTGGAGGAGAAACGCGGCTTCATCGAAGACCAGTTCGCGAAGGTACTGTACAACCTGGCCGATCGGCCCCGGCTGATCGGCAAGCAGGACGAAGCCGGCAATGCGCTGCTGCCCAGCGAGGGCGAGCAATCGCCGATCCAGATCGCCCGCGTGATCGCAGAACGGCTGCTGCGCCTTGGCACCACCATGCCGGCATTGGAACAACGCATTGCCCGCCTGCGCGAACTGGAATCCCGCGCCGCCAAACTGCCGCCGCTGATCACCCGCGGTGCCTATTTCTGCTCCGGCTGCCCGCACAACACGTCCACCAACGTGCCGGACGGCAGCCGCGCGCTGGCGGGAATCGGCTGCCACTCATTAACGATTTTCATGCCGGAGCGCCGCACGCATTTGTGGAGCCACATGGGCGGCGAGGGCGCCGCCTGGATCGGCCAGGCGCCGTTCACCAGCGAACCCCACGTGTTCCAGAACATCGGCGACGGCACGTATTCGCATAGCGGCTTGCTCGCGATTCGCGCCGCCGCCGCGTCCGGCGTCAACATCACCTACAAAATTCTGTTCAATGACGCTGTCGCAATGACTGGTGGGCAGCGTGTCGAAGGCGGCCTGACCGTGCCGCAGATCGCGCAACAGGTCGCCGCCGAGGGCGCGCGCAAGATCGTCGTGATGTCGGACGAGCCCGACAAATACGCCCCCGACGCCGGCTTCCCGCCGGGCACCGATATCCGGCATCGCGATCAGCTCGACGCCGTGCAGCGCGAGCTGCGTGACATTCCCGGCCTGACCATCCTGATCTACGACCAGACCTGCGCCGCAGAGAAGCGCCGGCGCCGCAAGCGCGGGACATTCCCCGACCCGCAGAAACGCGTCTTCATCAACGAATCGGTGTGCGAAGGCTGCGGCGATTGCTCCACACAGTCGAATTGCGTGTCGGTGCAGCCGGTGGAAACGCCGCTCGGCCGCAAACGGCGCATCGATCAGTCTGCTTGCAACAAGGACTTTTCCTGTTTGAAGGGCTTCTGCCCGAGCTTCGTCACGATCCATGGCGGCGCGCCGCGCAAGGCAAAACCTCCGGTGCAAGCGAAGGATTTCGATCCCGCCGAGGGGCTGCCGCCGCCGCCGCCGCTGCCGATAGAGCACCCGTACGGCATCCTGGTCACCGGCATCGGCGGCACCGGTGTGATCACCATCGGCGCTTTGCTCGGCATGGCCGCGCATCTGGAGGGCAAGGGCTGCACGGTGCTGGATTCCACCGGCCTGTCGCAGAAGAACGGCGCGGTGATGAGCCATGTACGTATCGCGGCGACGCCGGAGGAAATTCATGCCTCCCGCATCGTTCCGGGAGCGGCGCGGCTGGTGTTGGCGTGCGACATGGTCGTCGCAGCGGGCGCCGAGGCCTTCGCCGCGATGGAACACGGCGTCACCCGTACGGTGGTCAACAGCAGCGTCACACCCACCGCAGGATTCGTCAGCAATAACGAGATCGACTTCCAGGAAACTGCCATGCAGCGCCGCATCCGCGACGCGGTCGGCGCGGATCACGCCGACTTCGTTGCGGCCACCACCTTGGCAACGGCCTTACTCGGCGATTCGATCGCGACCAATCTGTTCATGCTGGGGTATGCGTTCCAGAAGGGCCTGATCCCGCTGAGCCTGGATGCCATCATGCAGGCCATCGCGCTGAACGGTGTGGCGGTGGCGAAGAACCAGCAGACCTTCGCCTGGGGACGTCGTGCTGCCGCTGATCCGGGCTTCGTCGAAGATGCCGCGCGGCCGGTGGTGCGTGCGGCGCCGGTGCCGATCGAAGATCTCGGCGCGGTGGTTGAAGATCGGGCGCGGCTGCTGACGGACTATCAGGACGCTGCCTATGCGGCGCGGTACCGCGCGGTGGTGCAATCCGTCGCGGTGACCGAAAGCGGGCGCCTGAAAGGCATGACCGGTTTGGCTGAGACGGTCGCGCGCACGCTGTATCGGCTGATGGCGTACAAGGACGAATACGAAGTCGCGCGACTGTATGCCGATCCGGCGTTCCGCCGCAGCCTGGAAGCGCAGTTCGAAGGAAAATACCGCATCGAGTTCAATCTTGCTCCGCCGTTGTTTGCAAAGCGCGATCCCGTCACGCGCCGGCTGCTGAAGCAGACTTACGGGCCGTGGATGCTGCCCATGTTCCGCATGCTGGCGAAGCTGAAACGCCTGCGTGGCACTATGCTGGATCCGTTCGGCCACACTGCCGAACGTCGCATGGAACGGCGGCTGATCAGCGAGTACGAATCACTGGTGCGCACGATCATCGCTGGGGTGACATCGGAGAACCATGCGCTGGCAATTGAACTGGCTGGTGCGGCGGAACGCATCCGCGGCTATGGTCACATCAAGCAGCAAAGCGTCGCGCAGGTGAAGACAACGGAAGCGCGATTGCTGGCGCGTTTTCAAAATCCGGAACGCACGTTGGCGACGGCGGCGGAATAATCTGGTGTTCTGGCTCTGACGAATCGCACCCGCTGTTATTGCAAGCAAAGCGAATCAATCTCCAACGGGCGATCGCACGTTCTCTCGGCGGAGATCGCTTCGCTCGCCGGAAGGAACCAAGAATTTACTCCAAGCTCCCCGGTTCGAAGCAAATTCCTTCAGCCAACCGCGGGTCGGCCGCCAGGCCGGTGGCAACTCGCTTGGCACGCGATGCCGTGGGGCCGTCCACCCCAACAATGCCATGTGGAGTGGGATCATCTGTCAGGATCGCAACACCAGCCTGCGAAGCGCCCTCACCTTATCCTCTCCCGCTGTCGCGGGAGAGGATTTCTGCGATCCGCTTGTTGGTGTCGTTGATGTCCGGCAACCGCTCGCCCTTGGTAATTCGTGCCAGGGTGGTTTGCTCCGCTTTTTGCATCGCAACCGCACGGTCCGCCGCTTCGGCGATCTCGTTCGGCTTCATCACCAGCACGCCGTTCTCATCCGCGAGAATCGCATCGCCGGGCTCCACCGCGACGCCGCCGCAGGAGACGGCGATGCAGAACTCGCCGTGCTGGAACAGACGCTTGCCGGTGACGGTGGAGAGGCCGCGCGACCAGACCGGCATGCCGTATTCGCGGATTTCCTGCACGTCGGTGGCGGGGCCGTCGATGATGATGCCGACGCAGCCGGCCTCGCGCGCGGCAAACGCCACGCCGCCGCCGCAGGCCGCGTGGCGCGTGTCACCGGCGCGGTCGAGCACCAACACATCCCCCGGCCGCAGCTTGCCCAGCGCGTAATGCACGATGGCGGTGTCGGCGCCATAGCAGCGCACCGTCACGGCGGTACCCGCAATGCGTTGGTACCCGGGCAGCAGCGCGCGGATGCCGGGATCCATGAAGCCGACATTGCGGAAATGGCCGATTGTTGCCGGCTCCGCCTCACGCAGGCGATCCAGCAAAGCGGGGTCGATCGAGGGGGGAAGGTCGTTCACGACGAACATGGCCATGACTCCTGCGGCAGTGAGTCGTGCACTGGCTGATAGTCGGCACGGCCGGACACAGCTTCGGCACGCGGTGCCTGGGCCGCGCGGCGGATCAGCAGACAGAACAATGCCGAAAACACCAGCGGAGCAATCGGCACACCGGCATAGAGTGCCAAAACGCGAGAGACAAGCGGCAGGATGAAGCCAATGCCCAGGCCAAGCTTCTCCCACGGCAGGAAACCGTTGCGCGATCCTTGTTCGAACAACCATGCCAATGGCAGTGCCAGCAAGGTCAGGTCGTAATCCAGCACAAACGGCGTCGCGAGCAATGTGCCGCAGGCGGTTGCCATGGCCAGCGCCAGAACGCCGGGCTGGTGCCGTTGCACCTGGACCAGCGCGGCGCAGACCACCAACGCAGCGCCGCCCTGAGCCGCGTAGGCCAGGGTCACGCTGCCGTGCAGGGCACGCACCGCGGCGAACACACTCTGCATTTTTCCGGGATCGACCAGGCCGCGTTCCAGCGTTTCCCGCGCCAATGACGAAACGCGCAGGAAGCCTTCCCACGTCGCCGGTCCGAACACGATCAGCGTCACCGCCACCAGGGCCGCCGCCGTTGCGACGGCGGATGCGATCGTCCGCCAGGCGCAGCGCAGCAAGAGCAATACGGGCAACAGGATCATGAGCTGCGGCTTGATGATCATGCAGCCGAAGCAGAGTCCGGCCAGTCCCGGCCGCCGTGGCAACGCCAGGGACCCGGCGCCGAAGAGTACGGCGGTGAGGAAGCCGTTCTGGCCATGTCCCAGATTCATAAAGGCTGCGGGATACGCGAGCACTGGCACGATCCAGCGTTGTCGCAACAGCGCCTGCACCACGCGCAGCCAGGCAAAGCCGGTCACGGCCTGCCACACCACCAAGGACCAAAGATAGGGGAGCAATGCGAACGGCAGGCAGACGAGCAGGAAAGGCGGGGGATAGAAGAATGCGGCGTAGCCCTTCAGGCGCCGCCCGAAGATCGCATCCTGGGCGGCCTGGTGGATCGCGGGGTGGTAGACGCCGGCCGGCCGGCCTTGCAGGGCCAGATGTGATGCTGCCCAGAAGCTTGTGAAGTCCGTCCCCAAGGGGTGGCCAACACGATCGATCCCGTGGGACGACAGCAGCACCCAGCCGATCGCAGCCACCAGGCTGATGGTGAAGATGATGCGTGCATAGGCCGTTGCGCGCGCCGCCGTCAGCCAGGGCGCATCGCGTAGCGCGGACAGCACCAATCCCGACGCCAACCGGTGCCTGGTCAACGCAATCGCGTCCTGTGCCCTGCGCGGGGCGGATTGATCGAGATCAAAGCAAAGGCCCTTCTGTCGGATAAGCTGCGGCTGGTTAGCTGGCCGGAGGTATTTATGTCATTCGCCCTGCACATTGCATTCCGCAATATGGACCCGTCGGAGGCTGCCGAAACATTGGTACGCCAGCGTGCCGCCGCGTTAGGTGAAATTGCGCATCGCGTCAGCGCGTGCCGGGTAGTGCTGGATTGCGAGCATCCGCGGAATCAGATGGGACGGCTGTATCGGGTGCATATTGAGCTGACGGCGCCGGGCGGCCCGGTGATGGTGAACCGGGACCGGGGCAGCGATCATGCGCACGACGATCTGCTGGTTGCGATTCGCGATGCGTTCCAGACGGTGGAGAGGAAGGTCCGGGCGCTGAAAACGTCTGCGGTGCGGCGGGGGTGGGCCGCGAAGCGGACCGGCGCGGCATGGACCGCCGGGTGAGGGTGATCGGGCCGGAAGGTCGCGCTGCATGCCCTGCCGATCACGCTCACCCTCGGTGCCTGTCGGCGCCTTGACCTCTCCCGCGCGAAGTGCGGGAGAGGTTCTTGTGCATCATGCGGGTAGCAGGCTGGTGCCCATCAGGAAAGCGTCCACTGCGCGCGCGCACTGGCGGCCTTCGCGGATCGCCCATACCACCAGCGATTGGCCGCGGCGCATGTCGCCGGCGGCGAACACTTGCTCCAGCGACGTGCGATAATCCACGGTGTTTGCCGCGACGTTGCCGCGGCCGTCCAATTCGAGGCCTGCTTGTTCCAGCATCCCCGGGCGCCGCGGACCGAGGAATCCCATCGCCAGTAGCACCAGGTCCGCCTTCAGCCGGAAATCGCCGTCGGCGATGTCGCGCATCTGCGTGCGGCCGTCGCCGCCCTTGACCCATTCGACGCGCGCGCCTTCCAGCGCCTCGACGTTGCCGTTCCTGCCCGCGAAACGCCTGGTCACCACCGACCAGTCGCGTTCCGCCCCTTCGTCATGCGCGTGCGAGGTGCGCAGCTTCAGCGGCCAATCCGGCCAGGTCAGCGCCTTGTCCTCATGCTCTGGCGGCTTTGGCAGGATTTCGAGCTGCGTCACCGACGTGGCGCCCTGGCGGAACGCCGTGCCGATGCAGTCGGAGCCGGTGTCGCCGCCGCCAATCACCACGACATGCTTGCCAGCGGCGGTGATGGCACCGTTTGGCGCGGCGTGGGCCTCGCTGTCACCGGCGCCGCGCTTGTTCTGCTGCACCAGATAGTCCATCGCGAAATGCACGCCATCGAGCTCGCGTCCGGGCACCGGCAGGTCGCGCGGCCACTCTGCGCCGCCGGCCAGCACCACCGCATCGTGATCGTCAAGCAATGAACCCACCGTCATCGCGCCGGCGCCGATTTCGACGTTGGTGCGGAAGGTGACGCCTTCCGCCTCCATCTGAACCAGGCGGCGGTCGATCAGGTGCTTTTCCATCTTGAAGTCGGGGATGCCATAGCGGAGCAAGCCGCCGATGCGATTGCTCTTCTCGAACACCGTCACGTCGTGGCCGGCGCGGGCAAGCTGCTGCGCGCAGGCCAGACCGGCGGGGCCGGACCCCACCACTGCGACGCGCTTGCCGGTGGCGCGCGCCGGGGGAAGGGGGGCGATCCAGCCCTCGGCCCAGCCACGATCGACGATGCTGCATTCGATGGTTTTGATCGTGACGGGATTGTCTTCGATGTTCAGCGTGCAGGCGGCCTCGCAGGGGGCGGGGCAGACGCGGCCGGTGAACTCGGGGAAGTTGTTGGTGGAATGCAGCACGGTCAGGGCCTGGCGCCATTGGTCGCGATACACCAGGTTGTTCCAATCGGGGATCATGTTGTTGACCGGACAGCCCTGATGACAGAACGGAATGCCGCAATCCATGCAGCGCGCGGCCTGGCGAGACACTTGCTCCGCCGGCATCGGCTTGACGAATTCGCGCCAATGACGGCGGCGAGCATCGGGCTTGTCGTAGCCGCGGTCCTGGCGATCGATTTCCAAAAAGCCGGTCGGGTTGGCCATTGCTGCAATCTTTCCCTCACGTCATGGCCGCGCCTGATTCGGCCTTCTGCGCACGATAGAGCGGCGGTTGATGGCCGGCACAAGGCCGGCCACGACGGTGGACGTGTCGCCCCGCGCGGCGCCTTTCGTTACTCTGCCGCCACGGTTTTCGCGGCTTCGTGGTCTGCCCGCAAATCCTGCAGTGCGCGCCGGTAGTCGCGCGGCACGACTTTCACGAAGCGGGCCAGTGCATTCTCCCAATCGTCCAGCAGTTCGCGCGCCCGCTCGCTGCCCGTGTAGAGCAAGTGTCGTTCGATCAGGATGCGCAGACGTTCGGCGTCGTAGCGCAGGGGATCGCCCATGCCGCTATCCTCCACGCTCACCGCACGCTGGCGCGGCCGCCCGGTCGGGTCGGCGATCCCCAGTTCCATCGGTGTGATCGGTTCCAGGTCGACAGCGGTAAGATTGCACAGCGACCTGAACCGCGCTTCCTCATCGTAGACATACGCGATACCGCCCGACATGCCCGCCGCGAAGTTGCGTCCTGTGGCGCCAAGCACCACCACCACGCCGCCGGTCATGTACTCGCAGCCATGGTCGCCGCAGCCTTCCACCACCGCAACCGCACCGGAATTGCGCACGGCAAAACGTTCGCCGGCAACGCCGTTGAAATACGCCTCACCCGCGATCGCGCCGTACAGCACGGTATTGCCGACGATGATGTTTTCCAGCGGATCGCGGTGCGCCTCCGGTGGCTGGCGCACCACGACACGGCCGCCCGACAGCCCCTTGCCCACATAGTCGTTGGCATCGCCCGTCAGGTTCAGTGTAACGCCGTGCGCCAGGAATGTGCCAAAGCTGCCGCCCGCCGTGCCACGCAGGTTGATCGCGATGGTATCGTCCGGCAGGCCGGCGTGGCCGTAGCGCTTTGCGACTTCACCCGACAGCATGGTGCCGACGGTGCGGTTGACGTTGCGGATCTCGTGCTCGATTCGCACCGGCTCGCCGCGCTGCAATGCCGGCTCGGCCGCAGCAATGAAGATTTGGTCCAGTGCGCGATCCAGATGATGGTCCTGCTTCTCGCAGTTATGAACCGCCACGCCCGGCTTCGGTGCGACCTGATACAGAATCTTCGACAGGTCGACGCCCTTCGCCTTCCAGTGCTCCACCGCAGGCCGTGCATCCAACCGATCCACGCGCCCCACCATCTCAGCGAACGTGCGGAATCCAAGCAATGCCATCTGCTCTCGCACTTCCTCCGCGATGTAGAAGAAGAAATTGATGACATGCTCTGGCGTACCGGTGAATTTGGCGCGCAGTACCGGATCCTGCGTCGCAATGCCAACCGGGCAAGTGTTCAAATGACACTTGCGCATCATGATGCAGCCGGCGGCGATCAGCGGCGCGGTGGAGAAGCCGAACTCGTCAGCCCCCAGCAATGCCCCGATTACCACATCGCGCCCCGTGCGCAGCCCACCATCCACCTGCACTGCGATGCGGCCACGCAGCCCGTTCAGCACCAGCGTCTGCTGCGTCTCCGCCAGCCCGATCTCCCACGGCGATCCCGCATGCGTCAGCGACGTCAGCGGCGACGCGCCGGTGCCGCCTTCGAACCCGGAAATCGTCACATGATCAGCGCGTGCCTTGGAAACGCCCGCCGCCACGGTGCCGACACCGACCTCCGATACCAGCTTCACCGACACACGCGCCTTCGGATTGGCATTCTTCAGGTCGTGGATGAGCTGCGCCAGGTCCTCGATCGAGTAGATGTCGTGATGCGGCGGCGGCGAAATCAGCCCGACGCCCGGCGTGGAATAGCGAACGCGGGCGATATTCTTGTCCACCTTGCGGCCGGGCAATTGGCCGCCTTCGCCGGGCTTGGCGCCCTGCGCCATCTTGATCTGCAGGTCGTCGGCGTTCACCAGGTACTCGGCCGTCACGCCGAACCGGCCGGACGCCACCTGCTTGATCGCCGAGCGCATGGAATCGCCGTTCGGCAATGTCTTGTAGCGATCGGATTCCTCCCCGCCCTCGCCGGTGTTGGACTTGCCGCCGATGCGGTTCATCGCGATCGCCAGCGTGGTATGCGCCTCACGCGAGATCGAGCCGAAGCTCATCGCACCGGTGGCAAAGCGCTTGACGATGCTGGAGGCGGGCTCGACTTCCGCGATCGGCACCGGTGACTCCGCGGGACGCAACTGCATCAGGCCGCGGATCGTCAGGTGGCCGACGCTTTGCTCGTTGATGACCTTGGTGAAGTCGCGGAAGGTGGAGAAACTGTTGCCGCGCACCGCATGCTGCAGCTTGCCCACCGTATCCGGCGTCCAGGCATGCGCTTCGCCGCGCAGGCGGAACGCATAGTCGCCGCCAACATCCAGCATGTCCTGGTAGATCGGATTGCTGTCATAGGCGTTCCTGTGGCGCTGCACCGCCTCCTGGGCGATTTCCAGGAAGCCCACGCCTTCGATCGTGGTCGCGGTGCGGGTGAAGCATTGCTGCACCAGATCCGACGACAGGCCCACCGCATCGAAAATCTGCGCACCGCAATAGGACTGGTAGGTAGAGATCCCCATCTTGGAGATCACCTTCATGATCCCCTTGCCAACCGCCTTGATATAATTCTTCTGGACCTCATACGCCTTCAGCGGCAATCCGTTTTGCACGCGGATTTGCTCCAGCGTATCGAAGGCGAGATACGGGTTGATCGCCTCGGCGCCATAGCCGGCAAGTACACAGAAATGGTGCACCTCGCGCGGCTCGCCGCTCTCCACCACCAGGCCGACCTGGTCGCGCAGGCCCTGGCGAATCAGGTGGTGATGCACCGCGCCTGTGGCCAGCAAGGCCGGCACCGGGATGCGATGCGGTCCCACTCCGCGATCGGACAGGATCAGGATGTTCTGGTCGGCCAGAACAGCATCGGTGGCCTCACGGCAGATGCGCTCGACGGCGCGCTGCATGCCCTCGGCGCCTTCCGTGGCCGGCCAGGTGGTGTCGATCGTCGCCGCCTTGAACGCGCCCACTTCCAGACTGTCGATCGACTTGATTTTCTCCAGGTCGATGTTGGTCAGGATCGGCTGCAACACTTCCAGCCGATAGTGGTTGCCGGCGTTGTGTCCGAGCAAGTTGGGACGCGGACCGATGATCGAAACCAGCGACATAACCAGTTCCTCGCGGATCGGATCGATCGGAGGATTGGTGACCTGCGCGAAGTTCTGCTTGAAGTAATTGTACAGCAGCTTCGGCTTGTCGGAGAGCACAGCGATCGGGGTGTCGGTACCCATTGAACCGACGGGATCCTCGGCCTCCTTCGCCATCGGTTCGAGGAAGAACTGGATGTCCTCCTGCGTATAGCCGAAGGCCTGCTGGTGATGCAGCAGCGTCTCGATGTCGTTGGGCCGCGGCAACGCACTGCGCTCGGCAGGGTCAGGGAGTTCCTCCAGCCGGAACTGCGTGTCCTTCAGCCATTCGGCATAAGGATGCGCCGAGGCGAGCTTGGCCTTGATCTCGTTGTCGGCGATGATGCGGCCTTCGTCCAGGTCGATCAGCAGCATCTTACCGGGCTGCAGCCGCCATTTATGGACGATGCGCTCCTCCGGCACCGGCAGCACGCCGGCTTCGGAGGCCATGATCACGTGGTCATCGTCGGTGACGACATAGCGCGCGGGGCGCAGGCCGTTGCGATCCAGCGTCGCGCCGATCTGGCGGCCGTCGGTGAAGGCGATGGCGGCGGGTCCGTCCCACGGTTCCATCAATGCCGCGTAGTATTCGTAGAACGCCTTGCGGTCGGCATCCATCAGCGGATTGCCCGCCCAGGCCTCCGGGATCAGCATCATCATCGCATGGGCCAGCGAGTAGCCGCCGGCGATCAGAATCTCCAAGGCGTTGTCGATGCAGGCGGTGTCCGACTGGCCGTGCGGGATCAGCGGCCACATCTTGTCTAGATCGGCGCCCAGCAAGGCGGATTCCATCGAGCGGCGGCGCGCATACATCCAGTTCACATTGCCGCGAACAGTGTTGATCTCGCCATTATGCGCGAGGAAGCGATACGGGTGCGCCAGTTTCCAGGACGGAAATGTGTTGGTGGAAAAACGCTGGTGCACCAGCGCCAGCGCGGATTCGGTCAGCGGATTGCGCAGGTCCTCGTAGAAGCTTTCCACCTGTGGGGCGAGCAACAGGCCCTTGTAGACGACCGTGCGCGTGGAGAACGACGGCATGTAGAGATCGCCCAGGCCGGGCAGATGCCGCTTATCCTCCAGCGTGCGCACGTTGTTCAGTATCTGCTTGCGGATCGCGAGGATCTTCCGCTCGAACGCGTCCTGGTCCCTGATGGCTGGGCTGGCGGTGATGATAGCCTGCCGGATCACGGGCATGGTCTCGATCACGCGGCGGCCCAGACCGGTGAGGTCGGTCGGCACGTCACGCCAGCCGAGCAATGCCTGCCCTTCGCGCGTCACGACCTCGGTGATCAGCTTCTCGGCGTAGGCACGCGCCCGATCGTCCTGCGGCAGGAAGCACATCGCCACGGCATAACGGCCAAGCCGGGGCAGCCGCTTGCCGGCCTTGTCCGCCCAGTCATGCAGCAGCCGATCCGGCATCTGGACCAGGCAGCCGGCGCCATCCCCCACCAGCGGATCGGCACCTACCGCACCGCGATGGTCGAGATTGACCAGTATTTTCAGGCCCTGGCGGATCAGGTCGTGCGACTTTCGGCCCTTGATGTTCACCACAAAACCAACGCCACACGCGTCATGCTCGTTCTGGGGATCGTACAGGCCTTGCTTCGCAACCATTTCCATATCGGTCTCTGTCCCGAGATCATAGCCGGTGGCGGGGTCAGACAGCGCAAACCCTCTTTATGAGGTGCACGCCCGGCCCCTGGCAACTATACCGCAGTGCAGCGTAGGGATGCACAAGGCGGGGAGCAAGGCGGAAATCAGCCTCTGGGGAGCGTTGGGCCGTCGTTCGTGGCAAGAAAGGTCGGAGGCTTCGCCCCCGGGGGCCCAGCAAAGGGGCTGCCCCGGGCAAAGCCCCTTCCTTGGCAGGGTCCAGGGGCAAAGCCCCTGGCCTGCCTTCCTACAGACCTTTCTACAGACGGTTGCCCTGCATCGCCACAGGCTGTATTATGCCGTCATGTTCTGTGGCCTGCACATCGCCTGCCGCACTGCCCGCGCCGCCGCGCGGTGCTCGGCGCGTTTGCTCGCCACCTCGATCGCTCTCGGCCTCCTCCTTCGACTTAGCCGCCCCTGAGCGCTGCGCCGGGTCGTTGAACGCCGGCTTCGCTCAGGGGACCCCTGAGGCTAATGTCGTGCAACCGATCCGAGGACCATCATCACATGAGCATCAATCATCCCAGCTTTGGCACGCTGGAACACGACCGCGTCATCATTTTCGACACCACGCTGCGCGATGGCGAGCAATCGCCGGGGTTCTCGATGAACCTGAATGAGAAGATCCGTATGGCCGAGGCGTTGACCGAACTGGGCGTCGATGTCATGGAGGCCGGGTTCCCAATCGCTTCGATCGGCGACTATGAGGCGGTGAAGGCGATCGCCGAATCGATCGGCCAGCGGGATGATTCGCCGGTGATCTGCGGACTGTCGCGCACCGGGCGCGAGGATGTGATGCGAGCCGCCGATGCGGTGCGGCCGGCGCGGCGCAAGCGCATCCACGTGTTCATCGCCACGTCAGACCTGCATATGAAGTACAAGCTGCGCATGCAGCCCGACGAGGTGGTGGAAGCCAGCATTGCCGCTGTCAGCCTCGCGCGGCAGCATACCGACGACGTGGAGTGGTCGGCGGAAGACGGCACCCGCAGCGACCCCGATTTCCTGTGCCGCTGCATCGAGGCCGCGATCAAGTCCGGTGCTACCACGATCAATATCCCCGACACCGTCGGTTATGCCGTGCCCGAGGATATGGCGCGTATCTTTACTATGATCCGCGAGCGCGTGCCGGGGGCGGACAAGGTGGTGCTGTCTACGCACAATCATAATGACCTGGGCCTGGCAGTGGCCAATACGATGGCGGCGGTGCGGGCTGGCGTGCGGCAGATCGAATCCACCATCAACGGCATCGGCGAGCGGGCGGGCAACGCATCGCTGGAAGAGGCGGTGATGGCGATCCGTACTCGCCCCGATGCGATGCCGTTCAAAAACAACGTCAACACGCAGAACATCCTGCGCACGTCGCGTCTGCTGTCCACGATTACCGGGTTTGATGTGCAGCCGAACAAGGCGATTGTCGGCCGTAATGCGTTCGCGCATGAGGCGGGCATTCACCAGGACGGCGTGCTGAAGCATGCCGGCACCTATGAGATCATGACGCCCGAAAGCGTTGGTTGGCAAAAGAATAGTTTGGTACTGGGGAAACATTCGGGTCGGGCGGCGTTCCGCGACAAGCTGCACATGCTGGGTTATGGCGAGATCGGCGCCAACCAACTCAATGATGCATTCCGGCGGTTCAAGGATCTGGCGGACCGCAAGAAGGTGGTGTTTGACGATGACATCGTCGCGCTGGTGGATGACGAAGTGATGCGCGACCACGAACGGATTCAGTTCGTGTCGATGGATCTGCATGCCGGTTCGAAGGGTCCCGCGCGGGCCGAGTTGGAACTGGCGGTCGACGGTGTGGTGAAGAGCGCGACATCGACCGGCGACGGGCCCGTGGATGCGACGTTCAAGGCGATTCGCGAGATCTTCCCGCATGACGCGAACCTGGTGTTGTTCTCGGTAGGCGCGGTGACCGAGGGCACCGACGCCCAGGCCAAGACGACGGTGCGTCTGGAAGAAAACGGCAAGCTCGTCGATGGCCAGGGCGCCGACACGGATACGATCGTCTCGGCGGCGCGCGCCTACGTGCATGCGCTGAACAAGCTGATGGTGAAGCGCGTCCGAACCGAGCCGCAGGCGTTGTCGGCGTAGTCGAAACCTGTCCCGCGCGCGCTGTTCGCGCGCGCGGTTCAGCCTCGGCGACGGTGTCCGATATCATGACGCCAGAAATCCGCCATCCGCCGCCAGCACGTGCCCCACGACGTAGGAGGCGGCATCGGAGGCGAGCCAGACAACGGCTTCGGCCACGTCCTCCGGCTGGCCCATGCGGCGCAGTGGCAGGCCAGCCGCCACCGCGCTCATGTCGCCGATGCCGGAACGCAACATCATGTCGGTGACGACCCGGCCCGGCGCCACCGCGTTGATGCGGATGCCGCGCGGCGCGCATTCCATGGCGGCCGAACGCACCAGCGCAATTGCTGCCGCCTTCGACGCGGCATACAACGCCAGCCCCGGATTGGGATTGCGCACGCCGCTGACCGAGGTATTGACGACGATGCGCCCGCCGCCGCCCGCCAGCATCGCCGGAATCTGGTGCCGCAGACAGAGCAAAATAGCGCGCACGTTGGCATCGAATACTTCGTCATAGACGGCGTTGGTCTGCGTCTCGACGGGCGCGCGGCGTTCCTGGAATCCGGCATTGTTGAAAGCAACATCGAGCCGGCCAAACCGTGCAGTGGTCTGGGCGACCAAGGCAGCGACTCGCTCTTCTTGCGTGACGTCCGTGCGCAGGAACATCGCATCGGCACCGGCGGCGCGGCATTCGGCGGCCACGGCCTCGCCTTCCGTCTCGCGGCGACCGGCGATCACGATAGCGGCGGCGCCTTCGGCCGCCATCAGCAAGGCCGTGGCGCGGCCGATGCCGCTGCCACCGCCCGTGACCAGGCAGACCAGGCCCGCCATGCGCTTTTGCGGCGTGGCCATCGCACGCGGCATCACGCTGCGCCCGATTGCTCTGCCAGCACCACGGCTCTCGGGCGCGCGTCGATCACCGTCGTCGACGGGCAAAGACGGTCCGGGGTTTCGTAGCAAAGATGCTGTGCCATGCCTCACCTCTCGGGGCGCCAGGGTGGCGCGGTGGGACCAGCAGGTTATTGGCCAAAATTGCGCGGCGTGGCGACGGCGGCACTTTGGGCGCGGACGAATTGCAGCGGCGTGATGCCGTAGGCCCGCTTGAAATGCGTGGTCAGCGCCGCCTGATCGTAGAAGCCGCAGCTCGCGGACGTCTGCGCGATCGGCTGCCCGGCACGTAACTGGCGAATCGCGGCCCGCAGCCGAAGCTGCGTCAAATACGCATGCGGCGTCAGTCCCGTACCGCGCTTGAACAAGCCGATGACTTGAAACGGCGTGACGCCAATCTCGCCGGCGAGACGGTCGAGCGTGAGGTTCTGTGCATACGCGGCTTGCATCAGGCTGATGACATGGTGCAGCAACGGCTGATCGCGCGGTGCGGACGGAACACGATTGCCTTCGGTGGCATGGCGCCGCAACAGCGTACCGAAGCTCGCCGCCAGCCATTCGTCGGCGCAGAGCAGATCGTTGCCTGGCTCCAGGGCGCGATGCAGGGCGACGAACGCCGACACCAGGTCGGCATCCGCGAACACATTAGCGGCAAAATACGGCGTCGCGACGGTACCCACTGCGCGTGTTACGGCAGCGAGCGCCGCCGCATTCAGATACAGTGAGCGGTAGCGCCAGCGGCGACTGCGTGCCATGCGGCCCGAATGCGGCTCGGCGGGATTGAACACGAGCAATCGCGATTCGGTGGCCTCCTCGGTGCGGCCGCGACTTTTGAATTCCGAGCCACCGGCTTCCGTGGCGGCGATCACCAGCGCGTCGTGGCTGTGCGGGACGTAATCGTGCCGGGTAAAATCGGCGTGCAGCAGCGTCAGCCCGGGGATCGCGGCGGCCTGCCAGTAGCGCGTCCGGTTATGCGGATCGGTCCGCGCCATGTCCCGCAAGACTCCCCCGCGGTGCGGCCGCGGACGCCACTGTCAGTTGTAACCCCAGAACCCGGAACTGCCGGTGCTGGGCGTATAGGTCGGCCCGTAGCGCGTACCCGACTGCATGAGGTTGGGGTTGTCCAGCGGGTCAGCCTGCGGCGTCGCCGGCGAAGGCGTGGCGGCTGTCTTGTCCGTGCTGCCTTGGGGTCCGGTAATACCCAGCGCCTGGGGGCTGGCGGCGCAGCCGGCCAGCGGCAACAACATCAGGGCGAGGCGAAGGGAACGCATGGAGCCATTGTGCGCCGCGGCAGCGGGGAAAGAAAGGGCAACGGCCATCCATGCGAAAGAAATTCGCGTCCCCGAACCGCTCCTCCTGACCCCCTCCCACAAGGGGAGGGGGAAGCATTCCTGCTTAGCCCGCCGGTTGCATGACATGGATCTCGCGCTTCTCCAGCAGATCCTTCGTCTTCGCCGCGTAGGCCGCCATGTGCGGCGATGCCGCGTGCGCCTTCAGGTGATCGGGGCTTTCCCACTTCTCCACCACCACGAACGTGTCGCTGCCGAACTTGGCACCCGGGAACTCCGCATCGATCACCGGGCCGTACTCGATGCATCCGGCCTCGGCGTGCACGGCCGGCATGTTGGCACGGAAATGCGTCAGCACTTCCTCGCGCTTGCCGGGCTTGGTGGTGATGATCGCCAGCACGTGGATCATGTCCGTCTCCTTCTGGTCATATAGGGCGAATGCTGGGAAGCTTGCCTGCGCCGCCGCGCCGCGGCAACCAGGGGAGGACCGACGGCATGAGCTACGAGACGCCCTATGCAAACCTGAAAGTGGTCGATCTCAGCCAGGGCGTCGCCGGCCCCTACTGCGCGATGTTGCTCGCGCAATACGGCGCCAATGTCATCAAGGTGGAACCGACGGAAAACGGCGATTGGAGCCGTGGCCTGGGCGCGCGTTACGGCGACAATACGGCGTATTCGATCGCGCCCAATCTCGGCAAGCGCTCGATCGCGCTGGACCTGAAACAAGATGCCGGGCGCGCGGTGCTGTGGCGGCTGATCCGAGGCGCGGACGTGTTCCTGCAAGGCTTCCGTCCCGGCGTGATCGAGCGCCTGGGCTTCGGCTACGACGACGTGGCGGCACGCGAACCGCGCATCCTGTATGTTTCGATTTCGGGATTCGGCCAGACCGGGCCGCTGGCGGAACGGCCGGCGATGGACCCGGTGTTGCAGGCCTATACCGGCCTGATGGCGGAAAATCGCGGCGAGGACGGCACGCCCCACCGCATCCCCATCATTGCGATCGACATGAGCACGGCGCTGTACGCATTCACCGCGGTGGCGGCGGCGCTGCATGCGCGGCGCGGCATGCCGCACGGCCGACATATCGAGGCCAGCCTGCTGCAGGGCGCGGCCAGCGTGCAAGTGGTGCGGTTGATGTCGTCCTATCTGGAAGGCGGTGTGATCACGCCTGTCGTGCCTCCCAACGGTGTGCACCGCACGGCGGATGGCTGGATTTCCGTCACCGTGGTGCGGCCGTTCGAATGGCAGGGCTATTGCCGGGCGCTGGACCTGCCGATGTTCGAACAAGATCCGCTGATGCAGACGGTGGAAGGGCGGAAGGAGCATGCCGCAGAGATCGCTGCGGTGATCCGTCCGCTGCTGGCGTCGCTGCCCAGCGCGGAGGCGTCAGCCCGGCTCGCCGCGCAGCGCGTGATGCACGAGCAACTGAACACCTACACGGAGTTTCTGCGGCAGAAGCACGTCGAGCAAAGCGGCGCGGTGGCATGGCTGCAGCACCCGCACGTCCCGCAGCCTATGCCGATGCCGAACCTGACAGGTCTGCCGCCATTTGCCGAGGGTTCCCCCCGCAGCATCGCCCCCGCGCTCGGTGAGCATAGTGGGGCAATCCTGCGCGAGCATGGCTATGCGGCAGAAGAAATTGCAGGACTGAGGGCGGAGCACGTCGTGGCCTAACCTCTCCCGCAGAGCGGGAGAGGTCGAGACGCGAAGCGTCGAGGGTGAGGGCCATCGGGCCGGTACACTGGCTTCTTGGTGTCGTCCCAATCGTTCGCGCAAACGTCAAAACCGCGCCGACACCTGCAATGCGCCGTAACTGAAAATCGAACCCGACTGCCCGTGCCACGTGTTCGTTTGGAACACCTGCTGGTAGCTGATCCGCCACCCCCAGATGATGACCGCTACACCGGCTTCGAACTCGCCAACCATCGGATAAATATTCACATGCGGGCTGGAAGAAAACGTATTGCCCTGCAGAAACAAATTATGCGCCACCGCCTGGCCGTCGCCGCCAACGAACACGTACCAGGCCGACGGCCGGGGCAAATACACCGTGCTGCCTTCCAAACTCGGCGGCAGCCTGCTCGGACCGAAATCCGCATCGAGATTTTGGCCGATCCGGAATACCGCGCCCGCTTCTGCATAGTCCATCACGTTGCCGACACCCGCCGATACCGCCGGCAACACATCCGTCGCGAGCCCTGCGACCTTCCCGAGCGGCAAGCGCCACGTGCGCCCACCCGAGATTTCCAGCGTTGGCTCATCATGGAGCTGATAGCCCCAGCCCTTATCCTCCTCTTGCCCGATCAGGCGATGGAACGCGTTCTGTACTTGCTCGCCGAGCGCGATCTCACCCACCGCGCCGAGATCCACCGACAGCATATTCTCCACATTCGGCTGGTCATTGATCAGCCCGAAATGCAGGGCCAGGTAGCCTGCATAAGGACGCTCATCGGGGTTCGGCGGATTGGCGCTGGTGTCGTCGGGGGTGAAAATCTGCTGGAAAATGCCCAGGCTGATATGGTCGCTGCCCGGGCCCCACAGCCAGCGGGACAGCCCAGCTACGGCATTGGGAACCTCATCCGCCGGCGACGTCCAGTTCAGGCCAATGCCATTGGTATAGTTCCGGTCGGACGGCGAGGTCGGCGTAATCGAGGAGTTCTCTAACGAAAGACTCCAGATTCCCGCGCCGTCGCCCGGCGTGCCGGCAAACGCTGCGCCACCGGGGAGCAGCAACAAGAGCAGAAACAGCGGCCATCTTGCCGCCAGCCGAGAGAGAGACATCTTGGGGCGATCCGTAGCAGGAGCGATGACGGAAGAAGATTTTGGGACGTGACACCTGAGAATGGCGGCATTTCTTTCCTGTTACAATGAATTGCACCGCCGCGCCAGCCGGCGCGTTGCCGCCTTGCCACACCTGGCTGTGACGGCGGGATGCGGTTGTCCTGCGAATGCTTTTTTGCGTTACGTCAGAAAAAACCGGCGAGTCCGGCACAAAGACAGGTCAGGCCCGTTGCGAAAAAAACAAGCAGCACAAGCACGCCATAGGCGCCTCGCAAGCGCAGCGCCCCCATGGAAGGGCTGCGTGCCAGGCAATACAGAAATCCCAGGACCAGCGGCAGCAGCAAGGCGTTCAGCACTCCGGCGCCGATTGCGAGGCTGACCAGGTTGATCCCCGAAGCCACCAATGCACCGCCAGCCGCGAGCATGAGGCTGAGCGAGGCATAGAACGCGGGCACCTGTTTGGGATGGCGTTCCAATGCGTGGCGCACGTCCAGCAATTCGCCGACCGTCCAGGCCAGGGTCAGGCAGACCACGATGGTTGCCACCAGCGCTCCACCGGACAGACCGAGGACGAAAACGACACGGCCGATGACCACGCCCAGAGTCGCGGTGAACGCGATTTCGATTTCGGGGATCGTGTCCAGCGGCATGCCATGGCCCAACGTGGCTGCCGCCGCGATCAGCAGGGCAACCGTGACGGTTTGGCAGACCACCACGCCCGCCAATGTTTCCCATCGTGCGGACCATGCGTTGCTCGGTGTCAGTCCTTTATCGACGCTGGCCGATTGTTGGTAGAGCAAGGCCCAGGGAATAACGCCGGTACCGAGATTGGCGGCGAGCAGATAGAGAAAGCTGCTGTCACGCAGGGGTAGTTGCACGGCCTGCCGGGCGATCGGGGCGAATCCCGGCGATGCGCGCCACGCCATGACCAGGAACGCCAGTTCCAGCGCGCCAAGTGACAGCGCAATGCGCTCCACCGAACGGTAGGAGCCGCTGACCACGACGGCGATCAATCCGCCGACCGTTGCCACCATGGTCAATTCGACAGGAACGCCAAAGGATTGCGCCGCGCCAGCGAGGCCGCTCATCTCGCTGACCAGCGCGCCAAAGCAGCTTGCCGCCAGCGCACCCAGTAGCACCCCGGCGGCCCCGCGGCCGTAGCGTTGCTGCACCAGGGCCACCGCGCCCTGACGCGTGGCGAGACCGAGCCGCATCGCCACTTCCTGCGCCGCGAACATCACTGGGATCAGCAGAAGATTCGGCAGCAGCAGGCGATAGCCCCATTGCGCGCCACTCTGCGCGACGGTGACGACGCTGCCAGCCTCGGTGTCGGCAAGCATGGCAATCAGGCCTGGGCCTGCGACGGCCAGCACCTGCCAGGCGCGCCAGCCTGGGCGGCGTGCGCTGCGTCCGCCGGAATTTGCGGTCATCCGCGTTCAGGCGGCACGACTGCGTCCGGCCGGCCGGTCATTCGGTGCAAGGCGAGGCGACCCGGCGACGCATTGCTATGGGACGAGCTCAACGGTCTTGAAATCCGCCGGAACGATGATCTCCAGCACTTCGAGGTCGTCGGAGAAATCCAGCACCATGTGCTCTATGCCCGGCGGCTGCACCCAGCAGCTTCCGGCCTGCATCAATTGCTCCCCGTGGCCCTCGAATTCGTTCTTCATCCAGCCCTTCAGCACATAGATGAGCTGCAGTTCGGTCTCGTGGTAGTGGCGCTTGCGCACCTCGTCCGTGCAAGGACCGAGGAAGCGGATCACATGCGCCTGGCACAGGCCCGACGTGGCCGCGGCGATGCCAAGGTCGCGGTACAGCGCGTAGGAGCGCAAGCCATCGGCCTTGAAATCGGCTTCCTGGTGGTGGCTGACGGTGAAGCGCTGCTTGCCTTGCTTGCCTTGCTTGCCTTGCTTGCTCTGCTTGCCTTGCTTGCGCGCGGAGAGCGCGGGCTTCGCGGCGGCTTTGGCGCGGCGCCGCGCCGGCCGCGCGGGTGGCTGCTTGGCGATCCGCTTGGCTGCCGCGGTCTTGGGCTTGCCGGCCTTGTTCGACTTGCGGACCGCGGTTGCCTTGCGCGCGGCCTTGCGGGTGGTCGCTGTCCTGGCCATCGTTGCCTCCCTGCCGTCTGTGTTGCGAGCGCTTATCGCAACGTGTCATTGCGATGTCAGCGCGGTGTCTCCACATGTCATTGCGAAA
Organism: Acetobacteraceae bacterium; assembly: GCA_035523995.1. Taxonomy (GTDB): domain Bacteria; phylum Pseudomonadota; class Alphaproteobacteria; order Acetobacterales; family Acetobacteraceae; genus JASHVB01. The sequence goes on from DATKPQ010000145.1 coordinate 24,672, forward strand.
AGCGCAGCGACACAGCAACCTCGATCATCAGTACCCGTCAAATGACCGAGATCGCTTCCTCGCTGCGCTCCTCGCAATGACATGTTGTCCAAGTCCTCGCAATGACACGTTGTTCCGAGTCTCGCGATGACCTGTTGTTGCGGTCCTCGCGATGACACGCGGTCCCGGCGCCTGGCGCATACCTTAGGTAACCACTGTGATCGCCGACGGGCTTCCGACCTGAACGCGGTAACCTGTTGACGAAATTTGCCCCGTCCCCCGATCGACGCTGAACGTCGTGATGTCGTCGCTATCCTGATTGGCGGCAAACAGGAAGTCGCCCACGGGATCCAGCGTGAAGAAGCGCGGTTTGCTGCCGCCGGTTGGCGTGTTTCCCAGCAGGGCCAGCCGCCCATCCGGGGCGATCGAGAACAGCGCAATGTCATCACGGCCTCGGTTGGAGACGTACAGGAACCGCCCATCGGGAGCGACGGCGATCTCCGCCGTGGTGTTCTTGCCGCTGTGGTCGGGAGGCACGGTACTGACGATCTGCGTTTCCGTCAGCGCGCCGGTATCGCCATTCCAGGCGTATGCGGTGACGGTCGAGTCCAGCTCATTGTTCACATAAAGCACAGGCAACGACGGATGGAACGTGCAATGCCGCGGCGCTGCCCCGGGATGCGACGCTACCGGTCCCTGCGCCGTCAATTCGATTCGTCCGGCGGCGGCATCGAAGCGGAACACGAAGGTGCAGTCGAAACCTTTGTCCGGCACGATGACATACCGACCGCTGGGATCGAAGATCGCCGCGTGCGGATGCGATGATGTCTGCTGCACCGGATCCGGACCCGGCTTGCCGGGAAGCTGGAGGAGCTGGCGCACCGGCAGCAACCTGCCGTCCGGCTCCAGCGGCAGCACCGCGACGCTGCCGCTGCCGTAGTTGGCAACCACCAGGTGGCGCGCGTCGGGAGGCAACGCGGCATCGACCGGATTGTTGCCCTGGCACGGCATCTGGCTGAGCAATGTCAGGCGACCGGTTTCCGGCGCAATGCTGAACGCACTGACATGGTCGCGCCCGCCATGCACGGAATACAGCACCCGACCGTCCGGGCGCAGCGTGAACAATGACGGATTGGCCAGCTCTTCCAGATGCTGCACATGAGTCCAATCGGCGCCTGGTGTATCGATGCGATAGACGTTCATGCCGTTGCCACGGCCGTCGCGGTCCGCCGTGGTGTAGCCGCCAACATAGGCGAACATGCCTTTACCTCCCGGGTCGTCCGTCGTGACCCGGCATGCGCTGGCGCGGCCGAATCACCGGCGCACAGTGCGTCGTTGCCGAGAATCTCGCAATCATGGCGGCATCGCCGCTTGTTCCAGGATGATACGCGGCATCGCAGGGTCGTCGCCGATGCTGCCAAGATCCAGCACCGGCGCGCCGTTCGCGCCGCGCTGATTGCGCTCCGCAGAGAGCAATGTCGGCAGGTCCTCTCGCACATGGCCGCCATCGCCGGCGAAGAAGCCCAGCACAGCGACCGGCAGCGTGCGCCAGTCGCGCAAGGCATCCGCGACGTGCGGTGATTCTTCCAGGAAGGCCGCACGCACGCCGGCGAATTTCGTCGCGGCGGCGAGGGCATCCGCGTGACGGTGCAGCGCCATCGGCTGGCCCGGTGATCGGGCCGACCCATGTCCCACCAGCAAAACGGCGAAGCGCGTGGCGTCAGCGCCGGCGGCGCGCCGCACCCGATCGGCCGCGAGTTCCGGCAGGCCGGGATGCGTCCCGATAGGTGGATGGTGCAACAACCGATGGCCCTGCCCGTGCCCCAGCGCTCTCGGCACCGCTTCGCGGACGAACCATCCCTGCTCCATGAAGAATGGTACCACGTGCACGACGGACGCCGCCAACGACGCCAATGCTTCGGCGAGTGATGGCGAGCCGTTGAGGAACCCGACGGCAACCTCGGCAAAACGGCGTTCTGCGCGCAATGCGGCGGCGTGAGCGTGGAGAGCGCGGCCGGCATCGGTGTAGCGATGCGTGCCATGCGCCACCAGCAACAATGCCTGATCTGTCCAGGCGGGGTGGTGTTCTGTGGCAGAGAGCGTGGCGACCTCGGAGGGTTGTCCTGCGTGCCAAAGCTTGGGATCGGCGCGCAGCCGTTGCAACTGCGCGTTATGACCCGCTCGGGCAGGGGGGCTGAGTGAAGCGCTCGGCCGTTCAACCGTGGCTATGGCTCAGCAATCTGGCCAGGGATAACGCGCACGAAAGGGCCGGCGCCCCTGCGCACAAGGGGCTTGTGCTGCTTGCACCGGCCGGAATCGTCGCCATCTGCGCCTCGGCGCATTGGCCGGGTGGGCGCCATTGATTTGTCACGCGCTTGAGAGCAGGAGCGGCATGTCCGTAGGAGATCACCAACCGCGAGGCGAGCTTTCGCTGCGCACCGTGGCGATGCCCGCCGATACCAATCCGGCCGGAGATATCTTTGGCGGCTGGATCATGTCGCTGATGGACCTGGCGGCCGGCATTGCCGCCGGCACACGGGCGAAGGGCCGCGTGGCGACTGCGGCCGTGTCCAATCTGAGTTTCATACAGCCGGTCAAGGTCGGCGACGTGGTTTGCGTTTACACTGAAATCGTGCGCACGGGACGCACGTCGGTGACGCTGGCGGTGGAAGCGTGGGTGCTGCGGCGCGGCCAGCCCCCGCGCATACGCGTCACCGCGGCTGAGTTCGTGCAAGTGGCCGTGGGCGAGAATGGCCGGCCGCGACCGTTACCCGAAGTTGGAGAGGCGTAGGGTTTCAAGGTCACTGTCATCATCGCAGGCAGCGTAGCGACGAAGCAATCTCGGTCGAACCTGCAGATTGCGAAATTACCAACGAGATTGCCTTGTCGCTGCGCTCCTCGCAATGACAGCAAGTCGAACGACCCTCAGTCTCGCGTCGCCGCCGCAACATACCGCTCGGCACCTTCCGCCAGCAACAGCCGGTCCCGCTGTAGCGCCGCCACACAGTCCTGCACCGCGGTAGCATAGGCCGCCGCATCCCCGTAACGCTCCGTCAGCGACTGCCGGGCATCGCCCGCGGCCTCTCGCGCGGCGCGCGTCTCGGCGAACGCCAGGAAGGTGCCGTCGCGATCCGCCAGTTCGCCGTCCGGATACGGCGCGGCATAAAGGTTCCAGCCGCAGAATGTGCCCCGCGGCACCGCGATGTCCGGCAGGCGGATGCCGGCACGCTCATTGCCGTCCGCGTCCACCTGCGGCACCAACGCACGCCACGCCCGGGACGGTGCCTGCGGCGTGGTCCAGTCCGCTAGCGGTGCGACATCATTCGGTGCGCGCGGCGGCATTAGTCCGGGCGCCGCCGGAAACGCCACCGCTTCGGCCGGCACCAGCGTGCCATCGGCGATGCGCGGCAACCGGCTGTCGGGGGGCGCGCGGCCCGTCACCACCCATTCATCCAACGCCACCAGCAAGGCGCGCACCGCCGGCATCGGGTCATGCCAGTTGCGCGGATTGACGCAGGGTCCCTTGTCGCGCGGCATGTTCGCCTTGCCGCCATGCTGCGTGCCGGCAAGGAAATAGCCGCGCACATTCGGCGGCAGCACCACATCCTGCGTCCCCAGCGCATCGGTGTGCAGCAGCGACGCGCCTTTCTGCCAGTATTCGGTCGAGGTGTTGGTCTCGATCAGCTTCGGATCGGACGCGTCGCCGCGCATCAACATGCCGCTGGCGCCGCTGATCGGATCGACCAGCGTGGCCGACGAAAATGGAAATTCGACCTCGGGGAAATCGTGGTCCTCGTGCCAGGTGCGCGTGCGGAACGGCTGCGCGAAGGGCGCGTTGTGGAACACGCGGCCGATGCCGGCGACGTGCGTGAACACACCATCGAACACGCGCGCGCCGGCTTCGTCGGCGTTGAACCCTTGGGCGATGTGGTCGCGCAGATAGCGCCCGGCCTGCGAGATGCCGAAAGCCAGCGCGTGCGTCACGGCGCGACCGAACAAGTCCGCGCCGTGGCGCCGCAAATGGCAGATCAGGTCGCGTGTGGCGGCAAAGCCGATGCCCTGCACACGCGGATTGGTCGCATCGTAGTAGAGTTCGTAAATCGATCCCTGCTCCGGCAGCGTACCTTCCGGCAACAGCCGCACCGTGCGCGAATCGACGAATTCGAACGCCACGTCCCGCCGCATGCCGGTCTGCGTGCGCCGCACGGTCAGCGTGGCGTTGCGCGAGGCAGCCTCGTGCGACAGCCGGAACGCCGGCAATGCGCCGAGCCGTGTGCCGGATACGAATTCCTCGCGGATGCGTCGGACGATCGGCTTGCCGTTATCGGTGGCAACCGGCGTTTCCAACGACAATCCGGTGGCCTTCGGTGCGCCGGCATCCCAGCCCGACCAGACCAGCGTGAACCCCAGCCGCAGCGGCAGGGCGTTTCCCAGTTCTGTCGCGGTCTTCCAGCTGTTGCCCGCGGCGCCGGCGCACAAATTGGCCAGCATCATGATCCGGCCGCGATTGTTCACTTCGTACAGAATCCGGCCGTTGCCGCGCGCGGGCTCGGCGGGATGCAGCACGACGAAATCGCTGCGGTACTCAACGCGGCCGCGTGCATTGCGCGGCGCCTTGTCGAGCAAGGCGATGCCGCGATTGCCGGGATGCGCCGGGTCGAGTTCGCCGATTGCCGTGCCGTTCAGCCGCGTATAGGCACCGGAGGCACCAAATTCCGCGCCGTCAACCAGAGGCTCGCGCTCGCGAATCACGATGTCGGTGATCATGCCGTTACGTCTCCAGATGCAGCTTCGCTTCAGAGCATGCCTGCAATGCCTCGAAGGTCAGGCCTGGTACAATGTCGCGTACCATGAACCCACGTGGCGTGACGTCAAGCACAGCGAGATTGGTGTAGACGCGCCGCACCACGCCCTTCGCTGTCAGCGGGTAGGAACAGTACCGGACGATGCGCGAGGCGCCTTCCTTGGTGACATGCTCCATCGCTACCCAGACGCGCTTGGCACCGATGGCAAGGTCCATCGCGCCGCCGATCTGCCGCACCGGTTCATTGGGCGACCGCGCCCAGTTGGCGATGTCGCCGGTTTCGGAGACCTCGAAGGCGCCCAGCACGCACAGGTCGAGATGCCCGCCGCGGGCGATGGCAAAACTGTCGGCGTGGTGAACGAAGGATCCGCCGGTGCGAAGGGTGATCGGCTGCACGCCGGCGCTGATCAGATAAGGGTTCACGGCGTCGGGCGGTGGCGATGGACCCATGCCGATCACGCCGTTCTCGGCATGGAAGATCACTTCGCGATCGTGTGGCACATGATCGGACACGCCGGTGGGGATGCCGATGCCGAGGTTGACGAACCAGCCTTCGGGAATGTCCTCAGCGATGCGGCGGGCGATACCGATGCGGTCCAGCGGCTGGATGTTTGGCATTGCGGGTCAGGCCCCTCCCCCTGGCCCTCTCCCACGGGGGAGGGGGCAATTCTCTTGCTCTCGCCTCTACTCCGGCACGTGAACCACGCGATGCACAAAGGGGCCGGGCGTGTGCACTTGCTCGGGCGGGATGTCCCCCAGGCCCACAACGTGGCGCGTCATCGCGATGGTTGTTGCCGCTGCCGTTGCCATCACCGGATTCAAATTCCGCGCGCTTTCGCGATAGGCAAGATTGCCCCAGCGGTCGGCCTGCCACGCCTCTACCAGCGCCACGTCGCCGCGCAGCGGATATTCCAGCAGGCAGTTCTTGCCGTTGATCACCCGGGTTTCGCGGCCCTCGGCGATGATCGTGTCGGCGGCGGTGGGGGTGAAGAACGCCTCGATGCCTGCGCCGCCGGCGCGGATCCGTTCCGCCAGCGTGCCTTGCGGCACAACCTCGATGTCCAGCCTGCCCTGCTGAAACAATCGTCCAGCGAGGCTGGCGGGGCGCACGAAGCTGCACACCATCTTGCGGATGCGGCCGAGCGCGACCAGGCGCTCGATCTTGCTGCCATCACGGCCGGCGGCGACGATGATGATCTCCAGGTCGCGCGCGCCTTGCTCCGCCAGCCCCTCGAGTAATGCCGCCGGCGCTCCGACATCGCCGAAGCCGCCGACCAGGATGGTGGCACCATCCTCGATGCCGGACATGGCCTCGGCCATGGAGTGAACGATCTTGTTGATCATCTTGCCGCTATTCTCCCCCGCGGCACGACCCGATCTTCGCTCAATTCCTGTAATCCGGCTCCTTCTTGTCGAGCAGGCGCTTCAATGCTGCGAAATGCCATTCGCAGGGGGGCTTGCCGCGATACAGGTCGCGACTCGATGCGAATTCCTGCATGGACTTTGCCACGACCTGCTGCGGCAGATAGCGCAACGGGCGGCCGGTCCACATTGCATATAGCTGCACCTGAGCGGCGCGCTCGAGGTAGTAGAGACGGTCATACGCTTCGGCCACCGTGCGGCCGAGCGTTGCGGCGCCGTGGTTCGCCATCATCAGCACGGTCTTTTCGCCCGTCAGCATGGCCAGGCGCGCGCCTTCAGCCGGATCGAAGGCGGGGCCGGTATAGGTATCGTCGTAGGCGACTTCCATGATCGTGCCGAGTTCGGTCTGGCCGATCGGCAGGATGCTCTGGTCTTCCAGCCGTGCCAGCGCGCTCGCATGCGGCATGTGCGTGTGGAACACCGCGGCGGCCTGTGGCAGGTCGCGATGGAGCGGGGCGTGGATGCAGTAGCAGGAACGTTCGATCTCGCCCTCGCCGGCACGGCGCACGCCATCATAGTCCACTTCCATGAAGCAGCTTGCGGTGACTTCCGACCAGTGCAGGCCGAACGGGATCTGGTAGTAGCGGTCGGAATGCCCGGGAACGCGCAGGGTGAGGTGATTGAATATCCCCTCGTGCAGGCCGTGCATCACCGCCAGCCGGTGCGCCGCCGCCAGGTCAATGCGCGCCTGCCATTGGGCATCGGTGGTATCGAGATCTGACGGGGCGATCGATTCCAGGGGCATGACGGTTCCTTTCGGCGTGGCCTATCGCATCCCAGCTTCCGCGAAGCGGGGTGGGCCGTCAATTGAGGCCAGGCCTGGCCGCGACCATCGTGGCTTACGTGGGCCGGGCCGGCGGGCACGGCATGATCGGGTTCCAGTCAACCTGGAGCCAGCGGACGGGTAGGCCGGTCTGAGAGATGGCGCGTGCGCCGCGCGCTCTTATGCGCCCTTCTTTGCCTCTATCCGATCCCAGATCGCCGCCTCGATGTTGATGCCGTCGAAGCGGTCGATCTCCTGAATTCCGGTGGGCGAAGTGACATTGATCTCGGTCAGCCAGTCGCCGATCACGTCGATGCCGACGAAGATCATGCCCTGGCTCTTCAGCGTCGGGCCAATGGCGGCGCAGATGTCGCGATCTCGGGCGGTGAGTGTGCATTTCTCCGGGCGGCCGCCGACGTGCATGTTGCTGCGCGCCTCGCCTTGCGCCGGCACGCGGTTCACCACACCCATCGGCTCGCCATCCACCAGGATGATGCGCTTGTCGCCCTGCCGCACCGCCGGTTCATAACGCTGGAACATCAGCGGTTCGCGCGAGCGCGCGAAATGCATTTCCAACAGCGCCGCAAGGTTTTCGTCGTCGGGCCTGATGCGAAACACGCCCGCGCCGCCGTTGCCGAACAGGGGTTTGACGATGATGTCCTTGTGTTCCTGGCGGAAGGAGCGGATGGCCTCCACGTCCCAGGTGATCATGGTGGGCGGCATCAGGTCGGGAAAATGCGTGACCAGCAGTTTTTCCGGTGCGTTGCGCACCGCGGCGGGGTCGTTCACCACCAGCGTGCCCGGCTGGATATGCTCCAGCATGTGCGTCGCCGTGATGTAGGCCATATCGAAGGGCGGATCCTGGCGCATCAGCACCACGTCCATGGTGCCCAGATCCAGCCACGCCGATTCGCCGAATTGGTAATGTGCGCCATGTTTGCGTTCGACCGTCACGGGACGGACACGCGCGGCCAGGCGTTCCTCGCGGCGCGCTCCCTGGCGCTGTGCGCCTTCGCGCAGGGCCATGTGGCGGACTTCGTAGTGCCACAGTGAATGGCCGCGCTTCTGCGCCTCCAGCATCAGGGCGAAGGTGGAGTCCGCATCGATGTTGATGGTCTCGATCGGGTCCATCTGGACCGCGACCTTGAGTTGCCGAGCCATGTCCGCCCCTCCTGCTGCACGACAGCCTGTCTAGTGAGAAGCGGGCTGGGGCGAAAGGTTGGGCCTGTTCGTCGGGCGTGGCAGGGATTCGCGTCGTCGCGACCGATGATGGTCTGATCTTTTGACGCGAATGCGAAGGCCACGGCGAAGCACGAGAATTCCCAGGGCCGTAGCGACGACACGAACCAGCAGCCTGAATGCGCGACTGTCATGACGGCCACTGGCCGCAAGGCGCCAGCCTCGCTACTCCGCCGCCACCGCGACCGCACCCACTCGCGCCGAGGCCCGCGCATTGCTCAGGCACAGCAGGCTCCCCAGCAGCAGCGCGGCGACCAGGATCAGCACCAGCTCTGGATGATGATGATCGATCAGGGCCCCGAACGGCACCGGCGTGAGAGCGCTGCCCAGCGGCAATCCGGCGCTGACGAAGCCGAACACCTTGCCGATTTGCCCGGGTGGCGATGCCTCCTTCAGCATCACATCGCGCGGCGTGCGGCTGGTGCCCATTGCCAGGCCGGCGACGAACATCAGCCCGATCACTGCCGCGGCCGGCAGCAGCAGTAATGCCACCGCCAGCACCAGCGCAGACGCGAAGATGATCAACCCCATCGCCAGGCCTTGCAGATACCCGCGGTACGCGTCGGCAAGCCAACCGCCGAACAAGACGCCCAGGCTCGTGCCCAGCATGAATCCGGTCAGCGCTGCCGACGCGAGTGCGATGTCCATCGCCTTCACCGTGTGCAGCACGGTGATCAGCCACGTCTGAACGCCGGCCCCCGCCATCGAACCCAAGGCATAGAAGCCAAAGAACAGTACCATGGTGCGCGACAAGAGCAATGCGCGTCCGCTGAGTGCCTCGCCGGCGTGTTGTGATTCGTGGTGCACCTGGTCGGTCAGGATTGCGCTTTGCAGCAGGATCGCCAGGACCACGGGAATCCCGACCAGCCCTACCAGCATCAGGCTTGCGCGCCAGCCGATCGAGACTGCCAACAACGCCATGACAGGTGGACCGGCCGCAAAGCCGAGGTTGCCGGCGAAGGTGTGCAGCGAGAAAGATGAACCCATGCGTTCGTGGTCTACCGAGCCGGTGATGATCGCGTAGTCGCATGGGTGGATCACCGAGTTGCCGACGCCGGACAATGCCGCGAAGACCAGAATCTGCCAGAAGCTGGTGGCCAGACCCATGGCCGCCATCGACAGGCACATCAACAGCGTGCCGCCTACCAGGAAGATGCGCGCGCCGACGCGGTCCACCAGGAACCCCACTGCTGTTTGCAAGATCGCGGTGGTGCCGGACATCAGTGCGACGGCCAGGCCCACCTCGGCGAAGGACACGCCGAACGCGTTCCGCCAGATCAGGAACAAAGGCGGCAGGCAGAGCACGTAGAAATGCGAGAGGAAGTGGCCGTTGCCGATCAGGAAGTTGACTCGGGTCGTGCGGCTCAAGACCATCGTGCGGACGTCCTCGCGATGAATTGCCGGTAACCATGAAAGCTGTGGCGCGATGCGTCAATTGAGGGGAGGCAGCATGGAAGCTCAACCGGCAATGGCATTGCCGCAACGGCTGGCAGCGGTGTGGGACCATCTGGGCATCCGCACCGCGCATGTGGCGACGCAAATGCCGGGCGACGTGGCGGGGCTGATCGCGGTGGCGCCAGAGCGTGTAGCGGGGTTGGTGCTGTGCGTGCCGTCGCGGCTCGATCCGGCGCCGTTCGCCGGCGTGGCAGAGCATGTGCTGATGATTGCCGGCGACGGCGACCTGACCGATGCGGTCACGGCGCGGGGTCTGCCGCGGCTGCCAGGTGCGAAACGGCAGGTGCTGGTGGGCTACGCGGCGCCCGGCTGGGCCGACGTGGTCGCCGATCGCACCGGCTCGATCGCCGGCTGGATCAGCGATTTTCTGGGTCGGTTCCGCGCGGACACGCCGCACGCCGCGGCGCCGGAGGGTGTCGTTGCCGGCGTGTCCTATCGCATTCAAGGCACCGGTCCTGCGTTGGTGTTGCTGCCGTTTTTCCTCGCGCCATCGCAGTGGGAGCCAGCCATCCCGCTGCTGGCGCGGCGTTTCTCGGTGGTGACGCTGAGCGGACGCCATCTCGGCGGCATTGCCGCGCTCGAGGATCGGGCGCGGGCGCCCAGCTACCGTGCCATGGTGCGCAATCTGCTGTCCCAGATGGCGCCGCTTCCGGGCGAAACGATCCTGGATATCGGCAGCGGCTCCGGTGCGTTGGACCGCATGGTGGCGCAGCTGTGGCCGGATTGCGGTTTGACGGCAGTGGACGTGAACCCGTTTTTGCAACGCGAGGCGAAGGCGTTGGCGGCGGAAGCAGGGTTGAGGGACGCCATCGCATTCCTGCCTGGCAGTGCGGAGGCGCTGCCGTTCCCGGATGGTTCGTTCGATTGCGTGTTCTCGGTGACCGTGCTGGAGGAATGCGACGCGGATCGGGCGTTGCGCGAAGCCTGGCGTGTGTTGCGCCCCGGCGGCCGGCTTGGTGTGGGGGTGCGGGCAATCGATCTGCCGCAATGGTGGAATTTGAATCTGCCGGAGCGGTTGCGTGAGCGCGCCAATACGCCGCCGCAATCTGTCGCGCCCCGCGGGGTCGCGGACGCCGGTTTGTACCGCCGGATGCGGGCGGCCGGGTTCTCCGAGTTGGTATGCTCCCCATCGCTGGTAACCCTGGACCAGCCGGACGGCCCGATCTGGCGCTATCGCGAAGACCACGTGTTGTCGTTACTGTCGCCTGAGGAAACCGAGACGTGGCACGCGCTGATCGCTGCTGCCCGGCGTGACGATGTGCTGATGATGGCGCATCCGATGCACTGCGCCGTGGGACTCAAGTAACCGACGGGCCGATGCATCCCGTGAAAACGTAAAGGGAGGAAATCATGAAAGCTGCTCTGCTGACCGCCCATGGTGGACCGGAGAAGCTTGTTGTGGGCGAAGCGCCCGATCCGGTCGCTGGCGCCGGCGAGGTGGTCGTGGACGTGCACGCTGCCAGCGTCAATGCTGCCGATTACAAGGTGCGGCTGGGCAGCTACGACAGCAAGCTGATCTTCCCCTATATCCTGGGCCGCGATTTTTCCGGCGTCGTCAGCTTGCTCGGTGCCGGCGTGACGGATTTTGCCGTGGGCGATCCGGTGTTCGGAGTGCTCGATGCAGGAAAAGAGGGGACATACGCGGAGAAACTGGCGATCAAGGCCGGGATCATCGCCCGCAAGCCCGACAGTTTGAGCCACGCGCAGGCTGCGGCGATGGCGCTGATCAGCATCACCGCGGAATGGGCACTGGAGGATACCGCGAAGTTGCAAACAGGCGAGACAGTGCTGATCACCGGCGGTGCCGGCGGCGTGGCGAGTTTCGCAATCCAGCTCGCAAAGCATCTCGGTGCGACAGTGATCACGACCGCCAGTACTGGTAATCTGGATTATGTGCGCGGCTTGGGAGCCGATTGCGCGATCGACTACCGCGCCGAGGATTTTGCCAAGATCGTCAGCGGCTGTGACGTCGTGTTCGATACCGTGGGCGGCGATGTTCGGCCGGGCTGCTATGCCGTGCTGAAACCGGGCGGACGGCTGGTGTGGGTCGCGCCGGCGCCGCCTGGGTTCCAGCCGCCACGCAGCGATGTGGAAACGCTACGCCCGGCCGTAGCGCGCGACCGGGTGCATTTGCAGCGTATGGTCGCGCTTGTCGAGGCGGGCGCGGTGAAGCCGCCGCCAATTTCGCTCTACCCGCTGGCGGATGTCGCGGCGGCGCACCGGGTCAGTGAAGGTCGCCACCTGCGCGGAAAGCTGGTGCTGACCTTGCGGTGAGACCATTGTTGGCGCATCGTCATAAACCTGTGCATCGCCCTGGCGAACCTCCTCCGCGGCCGTCCGCTGCTGCCGGCGCATGAAATGCGGCTCCAGATCGGGCGCCGTATTCGCTGTCCCGACGTGGTTGTCTGCGCCGCACCGCTCGGGCAAACCACGCGCACGCTCACAGACGCGGTGGCGATATCCGAGGTCCTTTCCGACGATACAGCCACGACCGATCGCGTCACGAAACTGATCGACCATGCCGACGTCGCTTGACTGCGCGTCTCTGTATTGCTCGAGCAAACCCGGATCGCAGCGGCCATGTTCCGGCGGAACGTGGGCGGCCCATGGGCTGCCAGCCCGCATATGGCGGGCGGGCTGGAACTGCCCGGACTCGACATCACGCTGCCGCTCGCCTCGGTGTACGAAGGGCTCACCTTCCCGGCCTGGCAGAGACCGTCAGCCGCCCCCCGGACACCGCACCCGATCCCGCCCAAAAGCGGGCGGCGCAGACCTACCGCGCCGCCATCTTCGCCGTCGCCGGACGGGCAAGCGCCGTGTGTATGTCCTCCAGCGTGCGCCCGCGGGTCTCGAAGGCGACGAAAAGGAATGCCGCCGCACCCAGCACGTACCAGGCGGCGAAGTAGGTAAACGCTGGGATGATCGCGCCCGCGGTGGCGTGCGGCGTGAGGTAATTGGACGCGCCGGCGATCACCGCCAGGCCGGCGGGACCGATGAATTTTCCCAGATTGCTGATGCCGTAGACGAAGCCGAAACCGGTGGTCCGCAGGTTCGCCGGCCATAGCTCCGTCATGTAGGGGAACACCACCGCGAAATTGGCATTGCCGAAGAACGACTGCGCCAGGTTCATCAGGTAGTAGACCGAGATCGCGCCCAGGAACCAGTCGTGCATGTAGCCGGCCGCCAGCATGGTGATCGCGCCGCACAGGGCGGTCAGCGCGCCGCTGTAGCGGCGTCCGATCGTGTCGGACAGCCAGGCACCCAGCGCGCGGCCCGGGACGCCGATGAGGCTGACCCAGATGGTCAGATAGGCCGCCTCGGCCGGCGTGATCCGCAGTATCAGCACGAACAACACGACGCCCCACAGCGCCAGGCCGACGGCTCCGGTCTGTGCCAGCCCGGTGAGGGCGCCGGCGGCGATGCTGCGCGGGTAGCGGAACAGTTCGCGCCAGTCGACCGGCTGCTTCTCCGGCAGGATGGCGGGCAGTGGCAGCGTGGCCGGGTCGCGGCGCAGCGCCCAGGCGAGCGCGCGCCGCGCTTCCTCGATCCGGCCTTGCGAGATCAGCCAGCGCGGCGATTCCGGCACCCAGGCCTGGATCAGCAGCGCCATGCCCGCCGGCAGCAGGCCGACGGCGAACAAGCCGCGCCAGCCGATCACCGGGCCGAGCCAGGCGCTCACCATCGCGGCCAGCATCGGGCCGACCGGCAGCAGCCCGGTGGTCAGGCCGCCGATCAGGCCGCGTTTCGACGTCGGCATGAATTCCTGCACCAGGACCAAAGAGCATGGGGCCATGCCGCCGACGCCGAGGCCCACGATGAACCGCATCGCCACCAGGTAGCCCCAACTGTCTTGCGGGGTGAACGCCATCAGCCCGGTGGCCACGGAGAAGGTCAGCACGGTGATGATGAACACCTTGCGCCGGCCGATCTTGTCGGCGAGCCAGCCGAATACCCAGCCGCCCGGAATCGACGCCACCCCGGACGACAGCAGGATCAGCGCCGACTCACCATAGGTCAGGTGCCATTTGCCAACAAAGAAGGCTAGCACGAAGCTGATCAGGAAGAAGTCGAAAAAATCCAACATCACGGCGAACACGCCGGCACCGAAGATCTTCCACTGATTCGCGGTCAATGACTGTTGGCGTTCCAGCACTTCCAGCATGGCATCCTCCCGTTCGATGCGTTCTTGTTATGCCCAGGCAAGTTGCGTCGTCAGGCGACAGGGCAGGCACGTGCCGTCGACGGGAGTGCGCAATTTCAGCGCTGCGGCTTGCACCGCATCGGCGCGCCACGGCGTCCCGCAATGTTTAACGGGAATGATGCTGGTTCATGCGTTGTGCCGCAACAGGTTTTTATCTTCACCAAATCCGGCGCAAACTCGGCTCCGCACAGCACGGAGGCAGCCGCATGACCTGGTCGATTATCGCCCGTGATCCCGCTACGGGCGCGTTAGGCGCGGCGGTCGCCTCGCGCTTTTTTGCCGTTGGCGCGCTGTGCAATCACGTCGAGGGCAACGTCGCCGCACTGGCAACGCAGGCGCTGGTCAATCCGATGTACGCCGTGCATGCGATGCCGCGCCTGCGCTATGGCGAAGCGGCAGACGCGGTACTGGCGTCGCTGGTTTCGCGCGATGCCGGCGCGGACCAGCGGCAGTTCCATATCGTCGATGCAGCCGGCCGGATTGCGCAGCACACCGGGACGCACTGCGTGACCTGGGCGGGTCACGTGCGCGGCGACCATGTCTCGGTCGCCGGTAATATGCTATCGGGTCCGCAAGTCGTGCAGCGCACGTTAGAGGCGTATCTCGCCGCGACGGGGCCGTTGGCCGAACGTTTGCTCGCCGCCATGGAAGCCGGCGAGGCCGCCGGTGGCGACAAGCGTGGCAAGCAGTCGGCGGCGCTGACGATCTGCACGCGCGACCCCTACCCCGATCTCGACATTCGCGCCGACGATCATCCCGATCCGCTGTCGGAATTATGGCGGCTGTATCGTGTCGGCCTGGAACGCTTCGCCGTGTTCCGCCGCTTCCTCCCCGGCACCGACAGTCCGATCGGCGTGCTGGATCGCACCGTGATCGATGCCGCCATCGCCCGCGACCGCGTGCCGCCGGCATAGTCCGCGGTACAGCAGGGGGAAACGATGCCGCGGTTCCGGCGCACAATATCTGCGATACGATCGTTCTTGCTCTTCTTGTGCCTGGCCATGTTGGCCGCGTCGGTCGCTGCCACGGCCATCGCCCGGCAGCGCATCCTCCGCATCGGCCTCGCGAGGCTCCCGATCTGCTCGACCCCACCCTTGGCTCTTCCTATGTCGGCCGCATCGTAGTCGCAGGCATGTGCGACAAACTCTTCGATATCGACGCGAAGCTGAATATCGTGCCGCAGCTCGCCACCGGCTATGATTGGCAGGATTCCACACACCTGATCATCCACATCCGGCCTGACGTATTGTTCCAGGACGGGGAAAAACTCGACGCCGACGCGGTGAAGTACAAGCTGATGTGCGACCTTACCATCAAGGGCAGCATGCGCCGTGGTGAATACAATTCCATCGAATCGATCGACATCATCGATCCGCTCACCGTCCGGCTGAACCTGAAAGCGCCCGCCGCACAGTTGCTGGCACAGCTGACCGATCGCGCCGGCATCATGATCGCACCCAGGGCAGCCGAGGCAGCCGAGGCAGCCGGCGACAAGTTCGGCCTGCATCCGGTCCGCGCCGGCCCGTTCAGTTTCGCCTCACGCGTGGCACAGGACCGGATCGTGCTGAAGCGCTTTCCCGGCTATTGGAATGCCAAGGCGATCCATTTTGACGAAGTGGTCTACCTGCCGAACCCAAATTCCTCGGTGCGTCTGGCAAACTTGCAGGCAGGGGCACTCGATCTGGTGGAATACATCCTGCCGACCGACGTGCCGACAGTCGACAAGGATCCAAAGCTGAAAGTCGCGATCGATGATTCACTGGCATATGAAGGCATCACCATCAACACGGATAATGGACCGGCGGCCAGGACCACGTTGGGCCAGAACGCGCTGGTGTGCCGCGCATACTACGCAACGGTGTGAGGGCAGGAGCGCGACGACCTGCCGCTGATCTATCTGTGGACCGCGAAGAACATCGTTGGGATGAACAAGACGCTGACCGGATTTGAGCAAGTGCCGGACGGGCTCATTCGGTTGCAGGGGATGCGGTAGAACAATGTCTCCCGCGCCTTGCGGGGGAGAGGTCAAGATGCCGGAAGGCGTCGAGGATGAGGGCGATCGGGGAGGGCAGCAAAAGCACGCTACCGACCGGATCACCCTCACCCTCGGCGCTACCGCGCCTCGACCTCTCCCGCCGGCGCTACCGCGCCTCGACCTCTCCCGCGCGTAGCGCGAGAGAGGTTTGCCTGTACCCCTCGGCAAACGCCTTCACATCCGCCCACGTTGCATTCCACGGCAACGACACGCGGATCGCCTGCCCTGCCAACGCGCCCAACCCCATCGCCGCAAGCACATGGCTCGCGGCCACCTTGCCGGAGCTGCACGCGGCACCGGCGCTGACCGCCACCCCTGCCAGATCGAGCGCGATGACCTGCGCATCGGCCCGCACGCCTGGCAGCGCCAGGCACGCCGTGTTCGGCAGCCGCGGCGCGTCAGCCCCGCAGACCATCGCACCGCAGGCCACCGCGGCGGTTTCGGCGGCGTCCCGCAGCGGCGTCAGAGCATGCGCGTCTCCCGATGCCGCAGCCGCAGCGGCGAACCCGGCGATGACGGCGACAGGCGGCGTACCCCCTCGCCGCCCACGTTCCTGTCCGCCGCCGGCGATCAAAGGCGCGATCGATGATACATCCGGCGCCAGCAGCAGCGCTCCCGCCCCGGCTGGACCGCCGAGCTTGTGCGACGACACGGCCAGGCTGTCGGCGCACAGCGTCCGAAGGTCGATGGCCATACGCCCCGCCGCCTGCACGGCATCGACGTGCAGGCGTGCGCCGTACCGTCGGCACAACGCAGCGGCCTCCGCGACTGGCTGCAACACGCCGGTCTCGTTATTGGCGAGCATCAGGCAAACCAGCGCCGGCGCGCCATGCGCCAGCATTGCCGCCAGCGCCTCCAGATCGGCAATGCCGTTCCGGTCCACCGCCAGAACCTCCGCGCGACAGGCCGCGGCGCGCACGGCATCATGTTCTGTCGCGCCGATGATCAGCCTGCGGCCAGCGCCCAGTGCATGAATCGCCAGCGCATCGGCCTCGGTGCCGCCCGACGTAAAGACCAGGTCTGCCGCCCGTCCGCCGAATCGGGCCGCGAGCAAGTCCCGTGCATCCTCCATGATGCGGCGCGCGGCCCGGCCGGCGCCATGTACGGATGACGGGTTGCCCGTCACACCAAGCGCGGCGGCGACGGCATCCCGCGCCTCTGGGCGCAGCGGTTCCGTGGCATTGGCGTCCAGGTAGTGCATCCGCGGCAGAGTCCGGTGCAGGGGTCAGTCCGCCGCCAGCGGCTCGGTCGCAACCACCGGTTCGGCGCCGGTCAATGGCGCGGCGCGGCCGGCAACGCGGCCGGTCACCACGTCGGCCAAGGTAACCCCGTTGAGAAAGAAACCGATCTGCTTACTCAGCTCGGCCCACAGATCGTGGGTCTGGCAACGTTCGCCGATGCTCTCCGCGCGCGGCGCCGCGAGGCACCCGCCCATTCCGGAATGACATCGGGTCTCCTGGATTTGCTCCTCCACTGCGCCGACGATCGCGCCGATCGTGATGGCGTCCGAAGTCTGCGCCAGCCGGTAGCCCCCGCCCGGCCCACGCGCCGATGCCACAAGGCCGGCCCGCCGCAACTTACCGAACAATTGCTCCAGATAGGCCAGGCTGAGCTGCTGGCGTGTCGCGATTTCCGCCAGGCAGATCGGGCCGCACTCGCAGCCGATGGCCTGGCGGGTCGCCAGGTCCACCATCGCCATCACGGCGTAGCGCCCGCGAGTGGAGAGTTGCATCCTATTGCCCCGCCGGCATTCTTTGCTCTGCCGCTTGGCGCGACTGCGCTTGCGCCGAGGAAATCCGGGCGACGCGGGCTTCTACCTCGGTCAGTTCGGCCCGCAGCCCTTCCAGGTCTCGGAGCAAGGGGTCGAGGCTGTCGTCGCACGGCATGCCATAGGGGTCGAAATGCGGCGTTGTCGAGCGCGTCAGCTTGCGGTCAACCGGCCTCGCCGGCATGCCGACCACGGTGGTATCGGGCGGCACCGGATCGAGCACTACTGAATTCGCGCCGACGCGGGCGTTGTCCCCCACGGTGATGGGGCCCAGCACCTTGGCCCCAGCACCGATGATGACGTTGTTGCCGATCGTGGGATGGCGCTTGCCGCCGCTGGTGCGGGCAACGCCCAGCGTGACCTGATGGTACAAATAACAGTCGTCGCCGATCTCGGCAGTCTCGCCGATGACGACGCCCATGCCATGGTCGATCACGAGACGGCGACCGAGCTTCGCAGCGGGATGAATCTCTATTCCGGTGAGCCATCGCGCAATGTGCGACGAGAATCGTCCCAATAGCAAAAAGCCGCTGGTCCACAGCCAATGCGACAGTTTGTGCCACAGCACGGCATGCACGCCGGGATAACAAAGCAGTACTTCGGCCGAAGAACGCGCCGCCGGATCGCGTTCACGGTATGTGCGGATCAGTTCACGCAAGAACATGTAAGCCATGCGACAATTCCGTTATGAAAGATCGCATCACTTCCTCTATACTCTCTCCGCCGTTGACGAGCGGCCGAACCCAGAGGGTGGCGGTTGGGCGGAGGGCGGTTGGAGGCGGAGGATGCAATCTTGGTGGCATTCAGCCCTTGTTGGGGTAGGCTATGATTTCCGACCTCCGAGGTCAACTATTATGGGAAAGCCGGGTCACGGGGAACTGACTTCGCAAGACGGCGTTCCTATGTGGTTGTCCAAGGTACCCGCGAAGCGGGCATTTTCGGGGGCAGGCGTTGCGTGGGTTTGATTGGGGCGGTGGCTTTGAGCGCCGGGGATCAGGACGAACCCGCGACAAGACCGCCGAAAGCGAAAGATAGAAACAGGTTTCGGGATTGCCATGCCTGAAGTGATGTTCGCCGGGCCAGACGGCCGGCTTGAGGGCCGTTACCACCATTCCAAGGAAGCCGGCGCCCCCGTGGCGCTGATCCTGCACCCGCATCCGCTGCACGGCGGAACAATGAACAATCGTATCACTTATACGATGTACCAGGCGTTCCAGCGCCTCGGGTGCTCCGTGATGCGGTTCAACTTCCGCGGTGTGGGGCGCAGCCAGGGCCGCTACGACGGCGGCATCGGCGAGATCGGTGACGCCGCGGCGGCATTGGACTGGATGCAGGCCGTGAACCCGAATCATGGCGGCCTCTGGATTGCCGGCTATTCGTTCGGGGCTTTCATCGGGATGCAACTTCTGATGCGCCGGCCGGAGATCTCCGGCTGGGTCAGCGTTGCGCCGCCCGCCAGCCACTACGATTTCGGGTTCCTGGCCCCCTGCCCCTGCGGCGGGCTGATGATCCATGGTGACGCCGACGAACTGGTGCCCGAGCTATCGGTGCACAAGCTGGTCGACAAGCTGAACACGCAGAAGGGCGTGCACGTGGATTACCGAATCTTCCCCGGCGCCGACCACGTGTTTGCCAACCATGCCGACGCTGTGGGCGAGGCGGTCGAGGATTACTGCGGCAAGGCGATCGCCCGCCGCCAGATGGCGCTCGCCGCGGACTAGCAGTTTCGCGAGCGTCCCTTGTCGCTTTCGCCAGCGGCAAGGGGCGCGATCGAGCCGCCACCCGATAGGCTTCCCAGCCCTCGGGTCCCAATGGCGGGCATGGCGTCCCACGCACTACCCCATCGGCAGAGCGGAGCCGTCGCGCAAGATCGCCGTGGCGGCGGCCGTGTAACACCCGTCGGGCCCATGCAGTACCAGCCCGGGCAGCAGCCGCAACGGCATGCGTCCGCCTTTGCTTCCGCGAACCAACAGCAGCTTCGCCGGTTGACCTGACCTCGGCCATAACGGCAGCAATGCGGCCCCGGGGCAACCGGCCACCGCCATGGCTGCGAGGCACTCGGGCAGCGATCCGGCGGGCAGCACGAACGTCAGCGTGCCATGATGCCGCAATGGCGCCGCCATGGAGCGCACCCAGATTTCCAACAGCCCGGGTGCGGCTTGCTTGGCCAGTGCGCGCGCCGGATCGGGGGAAACGGTGCCGCGGGCCGGATGATAGGGCGGGTTGGCAAAAGCATGGTCGAACCGGCCGCAATCCGGCTTCTCGGCCAGGTCGGCGGCAACGAACGACAGGCCCGAAGCATTGTTGCCGGCGGCATTGGCGGTGGCCAGCTCTACAAGGCCGGGATCACGCTCGATGCCCACCCCCTGCACGCCCGCCACCCGCGCCGACAGGCAAAGCAGGCCTGCTCCCGCGCCACTGCCGCCTTCCATCACACGCTCGCCGGGACGAGCCGGCACGGTCGCGGCGAGCAACACGGGTTCGATGCCGGTGCGGAAACCTTCGGCCGGCTGCGCATAGGCGACACGGCCGTTCAGCAGATGATCGACGGTGGTAAGCAGAGCAGACACTCCG
>DATKPQ010000146.1:0-2947 GCA_035523995.1 Acetobacteraceae bacterium
CCTGCCAACGATGGCGTTCGTCCACGCTGTGTCTGCGACACAGAGGACCCCGACCCGCTATCAGGTCGTCTGTTCCTGTGCGGCGGTTGCCGCCAACAGGTGATCGTTTGCAGTTGCTGTGACCGCGGTCAGCTCTACTGCACCGGCGCCTGTGCCCAGCAGGCGCGGCGACGGACCGTCCAGCAGGCCGAGCAGCGCTACCAGGCGAGCCATCGCGGCCGCCGCATGCACGCTGCCCGGATGGGCCGTTGGCGGGCGCGGCGACAGAAAGTGACGCATCACGGTTCACCCGCACCGGGCTGCGGTGATCTGTTGGCGCCGGCCGCGATGACGGCCACACGCGCCGCGGTCGCCCCGGTCGACCAAGCCAGGCTGCCCGGTCCGCACTGCCACTGGTGCGGCCGCTCCTGCCTGCCGCTGCTCCGCCAGGGGTTCCTGCGCCGCCGCCGGCGTCATCGCGGTCGCCCTTGATAACGTCCAACGGGGCCAGCGCGCGATGGTGACGCCGCCTGCGATCGAAGCGCAGATCCTGCGCTATTATCACGCCGAGAAGTGGACAGCCGGCACCATCGCCCGCCAACTGCACGTGCACCATAGCGTGGTGCGTCGGGTGTTGGCGCAGGCCGGGCTGCCCAGGATCGGCGCCGCGCCACGGCCACCACAGATCGACGCCTACCTGCCGCTGATCCGCGAGACGCTGGAGAAGTTCCCGAGCCTGACCGCCAGCCGCCTGTTCGCGATGGTGTATGAGCGCGGCTATCGCGGCAGTCCCGATCACTTCCGCCACCCCATTGCGCTGCACCGGCCGCGCCGTCCGGCCGAGGCGTATCTGCGGCTGCGCAGCTTGCCCGGCGAGCAAGCGCAGGTGGACTGGGGTCATTTTGGCCACCTTCAGATTGGCCGGGCCCGGCGTCCGCTGATGGCGTTCGTCATGGTGTTGAGCCACTCGCGGCAGATCTTCCTGCGCTTCTTCCTGGACGCGCGGATGGAGAGCTTCCTGCGCGGCCACGTCGGCGCCTTCACCGCCTGGGACGGCGTGCCGCGTGTCCTGCTGTACGATAATCTGAAGAGTGCGGTGCTGGAACGGCGCGGCGATGCGATCCGGTTCCATCCGGATCTGCTCGCCTTTGCCGGGCGCTATCGCTTCGAGCCGCGCCCCGTCGCGGTGGCCCGAGGCAACGAGAAGGGCCGGGTCGAACGCGCCATCGGCTACGTGCGCACGGCATTCTTCGCCGCGCGCGACTTCAGCGATCTGGACGACCTCAATGCCCAGGCTGACGACTGGTGCCGCGGCCCGGCCGCCGACCGGCGCTGTCCCGGTGAACTCGACCGCACTGTGCGGGACGTGTTTGCCGACGAAGCGCCGCGCCTCTTGCCGCTGCCCGACAACCCGGCGCCGTTGCTCGAACGCGTCGTGGTCAAGGTCGGCAAGCAACCCTACGTCCGCTTCGACCTGAACGATTATACCGTGCCGCATACCCACGTACGGCGGGCGCTGACGGTGCTGGCCGACACGCACGAGGTCCGCATCGTCGATGGTGCCCATGTGCTGGCCTGTCATCCCCGCAGTTACGATAAGGGGGCACAGATCGAGCAAACTGAGCACGTCGAGACTTTGGTCGCGCACAAGCGCGCCGCCCGCCAGCATCGCGCCACCGATCGCCTCGCCCAAGTGGCTCCGGCCAGTCAGGAGCTGCTGCTGCGCGCCGCCGAACGCGGCGCCAACCTCGGTGCCATCACGACCAGCCTGATGCGATTGCTGCATCGTTATGGCGCGGCCGAATTGCAGATCGCCATCCGTGAGGCCCTCGACCGCGGCGTGCCGCATCCGAACGCGGTCCGCCTCGCGCTGGAACGCCGCCGCGAGCGACGTGGTGAACCGCCGCCGGTCGCCATCGCACTGCCCGCCGCGGTGCAGGCACGCGACGCACCGGTGCGGCCGCACGCGCTCGATACCTACGACCGGCTGAAGGATGCGGCCGATGAATAAACCCGATCCTCTGCGCGTCCGCGCCGCCGCCCTGCACCTGCATGGGTTGCTGGCCCATTGGCCGGAGGTCACCGCCGCCGACTGGGTTGTGTCACTGCTGAACTGGGAGGAGCAGGAACGCCACCGCCGCAGCCTGGAACGGCGATTGAAGGAGGCGCGGATCGGCCGCTTCAAGCCGCTTTGCGACTTCGACTGGAGCTGGCCCAAACGCTGCGATCGCGCCGCGGTCGAGGCACTGATGGCGCTCGACTTTCTCAAGGAAGCCGCCAATGTCGTCCTGGTCGGCCCAAACGGCGTCGGCAAGTCCACCCTGGCGCAGAACATCGCCCACCAGGCGCTGATCCAAGGCCACACCGTGTTGTTCACCTCCGCCGGGCAATTGCTCGGTGACCTCGGCGCATTGGACAGCGATTCCACCTTGCGCCGCCGCCTGCGCCACTATGCCCGCCCCGCGCTGCTGGTGATCGACGAAGTCGGCTGCCTCTCCTACTCCAATCGCCACGCCGACCTGATGTTCGAGCTGGTGTCCCGCCGCTATCAGACCCGCAGTACGCTGATCACCACCAACCGCCCATTCGCCGAATGGCACGAGGTCTTCCCCAACGCCGCCTGCGTCGTCTCGCTGATCGATCGGCTGGTGCACAACGCCGAGATCATCGCCATCGAGGGCGAATCCTATCGCCTCAAGGAGGCGCGCGAACGCACCGAACAACGCGCCCGCCAGCGCCGCGGCGGCAAATCATGAACACGCGGACATTGCCTGCGGTGTCCGTTCTCATCCCAGCCTCATGGACGCCAGAGCAGGCGCTGGCCGTGCTGGAATTGCTCAACGACCTGCGCGATGCGTTGTGTGCCATCCATGGCGATCGTATCCAGGATATGCTGCAACAAGAACAGGGCTTCCTCGCCGCGGACTTGCTGCCCGGCGAGCCAGATGGCGACGAGCCGTTATTCTGA
>DATKPQ010000147.1:0-18375 GCA_035523995.1 Acetobacteraceae bacterium
GCAAGCTTGTCGGATGGCCGTGGGAGCCATCGGCAGCTCAGGGTTTGACCGGGGCCGCCCGGATCGGGCACCTGAACCGGTTTTGACCGCCGGGCGGCTTCTCGCGCAGGCTCGCTGGCGAGAGCCACCAGTTGCCAATAACGTCGCAGCAGTTTGCGTGCGGGGTGCCATCGTTTGTGTCGGCCGCATATCGATACCGGCTCACTCGCTGTCTCGTGTCGAGTTGAGAGCGCCGATCTGAAACATTGGTGTTCATCAGCATCCTTTGGATCCTCGACTTCGGGCGCGAACGCCCCGCCAAGCCGTATGGTGGGTCTGCGCCGATAGTTCTGCGGCCTCTGTCAAGCCGAACATGGGCAGGCCAGGCGCGCGGATAAGCCAAAGGATTCGAATAGCGACTATCGGGACTTCTTAGGGTAACCGGGACTTGACCTTGCCTAATGCCCGCTATCGAGACATATGCAGCGTCTGGTCGCACAGGCGTGGTGCATAGAACCCAGGGCGATCCTGCCGTGACAGGCAGAGGGGCAGGGTGGTCGCCGGAAGGAGCCGCGCGATGGACATTCGAGACTTGGATCTCAATCTTCTCCTCGTGTTGGACGCCTTGATGGACGAAGGAACACTCACGCGGACAGCGCAGCGCCTCAAACTCAGCCAGCCTACTGTCAGCGCGGCTTTGACCAAGCTACGTGCGGCTTTTGGCGACGAACTCTTCGTGAGGGCGAACGGCACCATGCAGCCCACAGCGCGAACCCTTGCTCTCCGGCCTGCTGTGGCGTCCGTTCTCAAGACCATTCGGCGAGACATTCTTTCGATGGCTGCCTTCGATCCGGCGCAGGAAACGGGAGCGTTTACGCTCAGCTTGTCCGAGATTGGTGAACTGGAGTTCTTGCCTCGGCTGCTCGACCGGTTAGGACGCGAGGCCCCCGGCGCGAGCCTCAAATGCTTGGTCCAAAGGCCCGTGGACCTCGAGCTAGCCATGGATCTGGGAGAGGTCGACTTGGCGATCGGCTACTTCCCGGATCTCGTCTCGTCGGTGTTCAAGCAGCAAGTGCTCTTTCGACATCGCTCGGCATGCCTTGTTCGGAAGGGCCATCCCACGATTGGTTCCGAGATGACGCTCGACAGCTACTTAGGTGCCCGACACATCGCCATCGCCCCGGAGGGACGCACGCAAGAAGTCGTGGAACTCGGTCTCGCAGCTCAGGGCTTGACCCGTTGCGTAGCGGTCCAGGTCGGACATTTCGTATCCGCGCCCTTCTTGGTCACGCAATCGGACTTAGTGGTTACGCTTCCGCGGCCCGTGGCGGTCTTATTCGCGCAGATATGCGACCTGGTGATGGTGGAACCGCCATTCGCCATCCCGACGATCGAGGTCAAGCAGCTTTGGCACAGGCGATTCGATGGTCATCCTCGGTCAAGGTGGTTGCGCCGGATCGTGGCGGACAATAGCCAGAACCGACCCTCGCTCGGAACGGAGCTGCAGGGCTCGCCCGAACTCGACGAGGCGGTCACTTCGGCGACAGTCGACCCTTGATCTAAGCCCGCGGACGCTCATCCGCGGATCATTTTTGCGGCGCCTCGCGGACGATCGGACTGTCGGAGGAACGTCGCCAGCGTCTATGTCCGCTTTCAAGAAATGAACCGTTCCGAATGAGCGACTGACATGTGCGCAATGCCGCCGGTCCTGCACTCCCCGAACACATGGCTAAGCTGAGCTTGAAGCGCAGATACCACCGCACGCACAGGACGATGACCTCGCGGTCGAAGTGCCGCCCTCAAACCCACCGGATGGGCGACAGGATAGGGCAGCGGGCAAATTGCACCAGAACCGGCTGAAATACCTTGAGTGGAACGACTTTTCGCGTCACCTGACGCAGTGGGAACGCGAACGAACCTTGGATTGCTGAATCGGTCGGGGCTAATGTTTGCTGGTTGCACACAGCCCAGGACCATCATTCGTGAACATCGACGACTACCGCCTGCCCGGCGAGCTGTTCTACAAGCCGGTCGCCAACGAAATGGCAATTTTCGAGGCGGCATGGCAGCAGCGCCTGCCGGTGATGCTGAAAGGGCCGACCGGCTGCGGCAAGACGCGTTTCATCGAACACATGGCCTGGCGACTCGGCCGCCCGTTGATCACGGTTGCCGCGCATGAGGACATGACCGCGGCCGACCTCGCCGGCCGCTACCTGCTTACCGAAGGCCGCACCGAGTGGCATGACGGTCCGCTGACCCGCGCCGTCCGTGGCGGCGCAATCTGCTATCTGGATGAGATCGTGGAGGCGCGCCAGGACACCACGGTTCTGATCCATCCGCTGACCGATGCGCGCCGGATGCTGCCGCTGGAACGCCGCAACGAGCTGGTTGCCGCGCACCCGGACTTCCTGCTCGTTATCTCCTACAATCCGGGCTACCAAAGCGCGGTCAAGGACCTGAAAGAATCCACCAAGCAGCGTTTCGTCGCGATCGATTTCACCTACCCGGAGCCGTCCCTGGAAGCCGAGATTGTTGCGAATGAAGCCGGTGTGCCGGACGAATTGGCATCGGTGCTGGTGCGCATCGGACGAGCGTCGCGGAATTTGCGCGGACAGGGCGTCGAGGAAGGTGCTTCCACGCGTATGCTGATTCACGCCGCGCGTCTCGCTGCATCGGGGGTCTCGGTGGCAGAGGCTGCACGCGCGGCAATCGTGCTGCCGATGACCGACGATGCCGATCTGCGTGAGGCACTGACCGAGATCGTCGCCGCCTGCATCGCATGAAACCGGAACCGGCGCCGGCTGCATCGCTCGAACGGCTGCTGCGAGGCCGTGACGCATTGCGCGAGCCGTTCCACGCCGCCAGGCAGCACGTTTTCGAGCTGGCCGGCGCGGCGGGGGTCGCCGATTGGTCCTGCGCCTTGCTCGATCTTCTGGCGGCAAACGCCGGATCGGGCTGTATTCTCGCTTTTCTGCGACTGAGTGCGCGCGTGTCGGCAGAACACGCCGCTGCATTGCCCACCCTCGCGGCGGCGGCTATCGCGGTGTGCCGCCATGCGGGAGGCCGCGCTGCGCAAGCTTGCATTGAGCTCATGCTGCGGACCGACGACCGGTCCGAAATTTGGCCCGGTGGGGCCGGCGGGTGGCCCGGGTTCATCCGCCTCGCCGAGCAAGCACCGGACTGTGTCGTGCTTCTCGCAGAACGCGCGGAAACCGTGCTGCGCGTTACCGGACCCGCCGGCTTCATGGCGTTCGTCATCGCCGGGCTGAAATTCGGCAGCCGCGACAAGGCCCGCAGGCAGGCGTTCTTCCGCCTTGAGGATGCGGCTGCGCAACGCGAATTGCAGCGCCAGTCCGGCGCCATCACCTTCGCCACGCAGGAGCGCCGGCTGAAATTGCTGGCCCGCGGGGTGTGGGATCGTGGCCTGCTGTTGCGTCCGATGCCGGCGGTTCAAGGGCATCCGCCGCCGCGGCGCAGCAGTGTTTCCAACGGCGTGATCCTGCTGCCGGAACTCTTCAATGGCGTTGCACCTAGCCAGGCCCAGGCGCTGTTTCGCGCATCCGCTCTCCATGCCGGGGCACATGTTGCGTTCACCAACGGCCGCTTCAGCGTCGGCACGCTGAAACCACTGCAGTTGGCCTTGATCGGGCTGATCGAGGATGCACGGGTCGAGGCCCTGGCAATTCAGCGCTATCCCGGATTGCGCCGTCTGTGGCGACCGTTCCACGTTGCCGTGCCAACCGGCAACACGGCACCCGCGCTGATGGCGCGACTGGCACGCGCGTTGTTCGATCCTGACTATGATGATCCGCACGGGTTCGTCGCCAAGGGACGCGCATTGTTCGCTGCCAGTGCGTCCGACCTGACCGACGCTGCGTTCAGCCGCCGCATCGGCGGCATGCTTGGCAACGATCTTGGCCAGATGCGCGCGCAGTTCGATCCGCGCAACTATGTCGTCGAGCCGGCCTATCGCGACGATGGGCTTGGACTCTGGGATTTTGGCGATACGCCGGAACCGCCGGACGCGGTGGTCGAGTTGCAAATACAGGCGGCCCGGCTGCGTCAAGGCGAAACTGACCGCCAGGCGGCGGGTGGCGCCAACGATTCTCCCGTCGGTTCGCAGCGTGTCCGGCCGGTGGCGAGCGACGGTGGCATCGCGCTTGCGCGTTATCCGGAGTGGGATCAGCAGGCCGGCATTGAACGGCCGGAGTGGACCTGCGTGCGGGAGGTCCCCGCGGCGCTCGGAGATGTTGCGTCGCTCGAGGCGGAGCTGGCGCGTTTGCCCGATCTGCGCCGCCGGATCGACCGGCTTGTGCGCGCGGCGCGGCCAGGCCGGCCGGTGCGGCTGCGCCGGCAGCCGGAGGGTCCCGATCTCGACCTTGACGCAGTGATCGAAGCCGCGACGGCGCGTGCCATGGGACGCGAACCGGACGAAAGCGTCTATCGCACCAGCGCGTTGCGTCGGCGCGACGTAGCGACAGCGGTATTGCTCGACGTGTCCGAATCGATGCGCAGCCGACTGGGCGCCGCGACGTTGATGGATCTGGAGCGAATCGCCGTCGCCTTGTTGGCCGAAACGCTGACCGGGCTGGGTGATCCCTTCGCGCTGCTTGCCTTCGCATCGGACGGGCGTGAAGCCGTGCGGCTGACGCGGGTGAAGGATTTTGGCGAGTCGTATGGACCGGCAGCGCAGGCGCGGCTGGCCGGGCTGCGCGCCGGCCTTTCCACCCGGCTCGGTGCTGCGATCCGCCATGCCGGGGCGGAAATGGGCCGCATTTCCAGCTTCCGCCGCCTGGTCCTGGTACTCAGCGATGCCGAGCCTTCCGACATCGACGTGACCGATCCGCTCGACCTGGTGGAGGATGCGCGCCGTGCCACGCTGGCACTGCGGTCTCGCGGCATCGACACGTTCGGCGTGATCCTGGCCGAGGACGCGCGGGCTGCATCTGTCTCGGCACGCATTTTCGGTCCGGGCGGGTTCGCCCCGATGCGCCGGCTGGAGGAACTGGCGGCCCGCCTGTCCGATTTGTATTTCCGCCTGTCGCGGCGCTGATTGCTGCCTATTTGCGCCGTGGTGCCAAGGCAAAGCCGAGCATGGCGGCGGCGCAGGCGGCCCAGAGTTGGTCGAGGCAATGCCCAAGCGTTCCGCCGTCCGGACCCGCCAGACGCGCAGCCAGGCCCAGACCACCCGGCGCGGGACCGGCGCCGCAGATGCAGCCGGCCGTTTCGGCGAGTTTTTCCAGCATCGCCGGGTCAGGCAAATCCTCGGCCGGGGCAAGCGCGAGCAGTGTGGCCCAGGCACCATGATTGCCAAGCACTGCGGAACCGGCGAGCGCTTCGCCTTCGATGCCGCCACGGTCCGACAGCCTTACCTTATTGGCAGCGTCGCGCACGGTGAGACTGCCATGAAATCGGGCGAACGGGCGTGCCGCGCCGCCTGGATCGTGCAGTGACGCCGCATCGACCAGGATCGCACGGGCGCCGGCGTGCAGGCGCAGATCGGTTGCCGTTGCGATGTCCGCGCCAGGAAACAGCACCAGCGGGTCAGGCGTCAGCGCGAGAAACCCGCACTGACCCACGCTGGCTTTGATGCAGGTACGGACAGGCAGACCGCGGCAATCGTGCACAATGGTCGCTGCCTGCGTGGTGAGATGCGCCAAGGCACCATCCTGGACATCGAGCGTCAGCAGCAGATCGTCGGCGCCGTACAGCCCGCCCGATGCCGATTGCAGATACAGCGTCGCAAGGCCGGCATGTGGTGCGTCCAGGTAAAACGGACGGGTGATGTGAAACGGGTATGGAACATGCTGACGCAGCAGGGTGGTTCGCTCACCGGCCCTGGCGAAACAGAGATTCGCCCGCACGGAACGGCCGACATCCGGCAGCCTCGGCCCGGCTGTTCCGTCCATCACCGTCAGTGCCGGAACAGTACGGCCTGCTCTATCGCGTCGGCGAGTGCCGTCACGCCGTCGCCGGTGCGCGCATTGGTGGCCAGGACCGGACGCCCTTCGCGTACTGCGGAGGCTTCCTGAAGCATGCGCGCGAGGTTCACGCCGACGAACGGCGCCAGGTCCGTTTTGTTGACCACCAGCAGATCGCACCGCAGCAGGCCAGGGCCGCGTTTACGCGGAATATCGTCACCGCCCGCTACATCGATCACGAACACCCACCAGTCCACCAGGTCGAGTGAGAAGGTCGAGGCCAGATTGTCGCCGCCGGATTCATAGATGATCAGGTCAAGGCCATCGAACTGCGCTTCCAGCTCGTCGCCGGCGATGATGTTGAGGGTCGGGTCTTCGCGAATGACGGTGTGCGGGCACGCGCCGGCCTCGACCGCGGCGACACGAGCAGGATCGATCAGGCCGGAGCGGCGGATGCGTTCGGCGTCTTCCTTCGTCACCAGATCGTTGGTGACGACGGCGAGGTTGACGCCACGGCCGGCCATGACCGGAATCAGCCGCTCGATCAGTGCGGTCTTGCCGGATCCGACGGGACCGCCAATGCCGATGCGTGCGGCGCTCACCGCAGCATATAGCGCCGAGCGAGCGGCACCTCCCTGGCCGGGGCACAGGTGGCAAGCACCCCGTCGGCGAACACTTCGAACGTCTGGGGATCGACGCGGATGTCGGGGCAGGCGGCGTTGCGTAGCATATCGGCCTTGGTCAGGCCGCGCGTGCCTTGTGCCGGCAGCAGGTGTTTGGTCAGGCCAAGCTGTGCCGCCAGCCCGTTCTCCACTGCGGTGGGGTGCACGAAGCAGGCGGAAAGGGCGGGCGCCGCACGGCCGAAGGCGCCCCATTGCGGCCGCAGCATGACCGGTTCGCAGGTCATCAGAGAGGCCGCGCTGTCGCCCATGGCGCCCCAGGCGATGAACCCGCCCTTGATGACGAGTTCCGGCTTGATTCCAAAGAAAGCCGGCCGCCATACCACGATGTCTGCCAGCTTGCCGTCTTCCAGCGAACCGACGTATTGCTCTATTCCGAACGTTCGAGCCGCGTTCAGGGTATATTTGGCGATGAAGCGCAGGATACGGACATTGTCGCCGCGGCCCGGGTGCTCCTCCGGCAGCGGACCTCGCTGGTCCTTCATCTTCGAGGCAAGCTGCCAGGTACGGCAGATCACTTCGTGGATGCGTCCCATGCCCTGGCTGTCGGAGCCCAGCATGGATATCGCGCCCATATCGTGCAGCACGTCTTCGGCGGCAATGGTCTGTGCCCTGATCCGACTTTCCGCGAAGGCGACGTCTTCGGGAATCGCAGGGTTCAGGTGATGGCACACCATCGTCATGTCGAGGTGCTCGTCGAACGTGTTGACCGTGTAGGGGTTGGTGGGATTGGTCGATGACGGCAGGCAGTTGGCCACTCCTGCCACCCGGATGATATCGGGCGCGTGGCCGCCACCGGCGCCTTCGGTGTGGTACATGTGGATCGTGCGGCCGGCGATCGCCGCCAACGTGTCCTCAACAAAACCGGATTCGTTCAGAGTGTCGGTGTGCAACTGAACCTGGAAGTCCATCTCATCGGCGACACGCAGGCAGGTATCGATGGTGGCGGGCATCGCCCCCCAGTCTTCGTGGATCTTCAACCCCAGGCAGCCGGTGTGGAGTTGCTCGCGCAAGCTCTCTGGCCGGTGCGAGTTGCCGCGGCCGAGGAAGCCGAAATTGAGCGGCCAGGCCTCTGCTGCCTGCAGCATCTTGCCCACGTTGAACGGACCGCCGGAATCGATGCCAACGGTGATCGGTCCAAGCGAACCGCCGATCATCGTGGTGATGCCGCTGGCGATCGCATGCTTGCAGAGACCGGCAGAGTCGAAATGCACGTGGACGTCGATGCCGCCGGCCGTGGCGATCAGGCCCTCACAATCGCGCACCGTTGTCGCCGCGGATACGATCAGGCGCGGATCGACGTGGTCCATGATCGCCGGATTGCCGGCCTTGCCGAAGCCGACGATCCTTCCGTTGCGAACGCCAAGGTCACCTTTGACGATTCCAAGCACAGGGTCGATCAGCACGACGTTGCAGAGCAGCAGGTCGAGCGCGCCCTGCGCGCTGGTCACACCCGCGGCAAGCCCGATGCCGTCGCGCAGCGTCTTGCCGCCGCCATGCAAGCATTCATCGCCATAGACGGCGTGATCGTGTTCGATCACCGCGACCAGTGACGTATCGCCCAGGCGTACCGAGTCGCCCGTTGTCGGGCCATAGAGCGCGGCGTATTCGCGCCGGGAAATTATCGCCATATTGGAATCCTATGCCCCGCGAAAGCCGGCCGTGCGGGCGCGGGCGAGTGCCGCGGCCTGGCCGAGGGTGTCGAGTGCGGCTCCTTGGGTGAGGTTGTTCAGTCCGGTCAGTTCCTGCGCGCCGCCAAAAGCGATCAACGTCACCTGCTTGCGCTGGCCAGGCTCGAATCGCACGGCGGTGCCGGCGGGTACGTCCAGGCGCTTGCCGTAAGCGGCCGCACGGTCGAATTCCAGCGCGGGATTGGTCTCGAAGAAATGATAGTGCGAACCGACCTGGACCGGACGGTCGCCGGTGTTGACGACGCTCAACGACACGCTTGCCCGCCCAGCATTCAGTGTCACGTCGCCAGCTTGCGCGACGATAACACCCGGCTCGACCGTGTCCGCCGGCGCGCCTTCCGCCGGCCGGATCGGCTCATGTACCGTTACCAACTTTGTTCCGTCATCGAACAGTGCCTCGACTTGAAGGATTGGCAGCATCGCGGCGACGCCGGGCAGAACGTCTGCTGTGGTGAGGATGGTCGAGCCGTAGCCCATCAGATCGGCAACGGAGCGTCCTTCGCGCGCGCCTTCCAGGATGGCATCGGAAATGATCGCGACGGCCTCGGGGTAGTTGAGGCGAAGGCCGCGCGCCTGGCGGCTGCGCGCAAGCTGGGCGGCGGTGTAGATGACGAGGCGTTCCATTTCCGTTGGTGTCAGCAGCATTGGAACCTCGGTTCAGTTGGCAAACAGCCGCACGCTGGCATGTGCGTGACGCGCGGCGGCCAGATCGAGCAGCGGCAGGAAACCCTCGATCGGCGCGTCTTCGGATGGCGGATCGCCGGCGAGGTGGGCCAGCAGAGGCAGCGTTGCTGCGATCGCCGACTGTGCCTCGATCGCACCGACGCGGCCGAGTCGCACACTGGCGGTGGCGAGGGCGGCGATGGTGGCGTAGCCGGCGGTAGCGGTCGCGGCGGCTTCCGTCATACCAAGCGCGTGAAAGATCGCGCCTTGCATCACTGGCAGATGTCCGTGCACCGCGCCTTGCACGCGAGCGTGCTGCAGGCGCTGCGCCGCCGGGTGGCCGATGCGTGCATGGGCTGCGAGCATGGAAGCGCCATTGCGACGAGATCCCTCGCGCAGCGGTGCGACCAGGATGGCTGAGTCAAGTGCATCGTCCGCGGCCGCGATGCGGTCGATATCGCCGCCGGCACGGTAGGCACGGGCAAGTGCCACGCGGTCGGCGCTCGCCCATCGGTGCAACAGCAGGTTGCGCATCAGGTCTGCCAGCGTCTGGGCGCTGATGGGGAGACCCAGCGCCGTGAGCCCTTCGAGCCCGCCGGAAAATGCGAAAGCTCCACTGGGAAACGCGCTGTCGGCCTGCCAGATCGCGTGCAGCAGGTTCAACACGATGAATGGGCGTGCATTGTCGCAACCCGACTATCCTCGACAGTGACGGCGACGCGATGATCGGAAATCAGAGTGCCGAGGCGGGCGAGATAGTCATCGACCGGAGCCTGAAGCGCGACCATAAGGCACGTGCCCTGGAAGCGCACGCGCCAGTGCAGATTGCCGGCGTGGTAACCGAGCTCCACTGCATCGGCGACCGATCGTGGCGTGAGCCTGAGCCAGCGCTCGACACTCACTCGTACGACAATGGCGCGGGACGGTTCCAGCAACAGGACAGCGCCATCGTACAGCTTTTCCTCGCGCGGCAGGGCGATGGCAATCTCGGTGCCGGCCTGCGTATGTGCGCGCAGGCGGCGCCGGTCGATGTCCGCCGGTTCGACCAGCAGGGCATCGACCAGCCCCTTGTGTTCAAGGGCGTGCAAAGGCTCGGACAAGGCGGGTTCGGCTTTGCTGCCGAGGATTCGATCGATGAACAGCATAGCTTCGCCCGCCTTGTGCGCTGGAACGTCAGCGATGTCCGGTCGCCTGGTTGGGAATGCCCTCGATTGGACATTCGTCCGTGCCCACTGTGGAGCGCGTGAGCATCTCCACCGACTCGCGCGTTGCTTCCGGATCGGCGATCCAGCGCTGGTAGAAGTCATAGGGACAGGCGGCAACGCCGCGCGCATCTTCGCCGGAGTTGATCTTCCCCGTGTAGCCGCGGTGCAGCAGCTTGAAGAGATGGTTCTCCGACTGGCCGTTGCGGCGGGCGTCGCGGATCAGGTTCTTGGAGAGCTGCGCGTACTGGATGCCGTAGTCCTCCTCGCCACATTCGCCCAGCGTGCGGCCGTCGAAGCCGATGATCGCCGAATGCCCGAAATAGGAGTAAACACCGTCGAAGCCGGCCGCGTTGGCAACCGCGACATAGCAGTTGTTGGCCCAGGCCATCGCCTTCGCCATGATCACCTGCTGGTCCTTGGCCGGATACATGTAGCCCTGGCAGCGCACGATCAGCTCGGCCCCCTTCATCGCGCAGTCGCGCCAGATTTCGGGGTAGTTGCCGTCGTCGCAGATGATCAGGCTGACCTTGAGACCCTTCGGGCCATCCGACACATAGGTGCAGTTGCCGGGATACCATCCCTCGATCGGCACCCAGGGCATGATCTTGCGGTATTTCTGCACGATCTCGCCCTGGTCGTTCATCAGGATCAGGGTGTTGTACGGCGCCTTATGCGGATGCTCCTCGTGTTGCTCGCCGGTGAGCGAGAACACGCCCCAGACCTTCGCCTTGCGGCACGCCTCGGCAAAGATCTCGGTCTCCTCGCCCGGGCAGGTGGAGGCGGTCTCGTACATCTCCGTCGAGTCGTACATGATCCCGTGGGTGGAGTATTCGGGGAAGATCACCAGATCCATGCCGGGCAGGCCGACCTTCATGCCGGTGATCATGTCGCCAATTTTGCGTGCGTTGGCCAGAACCTCCGCCCGGGTGTGCAGGCGCGGCATCTTGTAGTTCACGACCGCGACCCCGACGGTGTCGTGGCTGCTGGAAATGTCACCGTGTAGCATTGTCTCAGGCCCTCCTCTGTTCTGCCGCAGGTCGGAGCACCACGCGCGGCTTGCGGTGCAGGTTTCTCACGACGCTAGATGACGAGATGGCGATGAATGACATCGTCGGTCATCTCCCCGATTTCTCCCGCCGCCACCACGCTGCCCTTCTCCAGGATGATGAACCGGCGCGCGATGCGGCGGACGAATTCGATCTGCTGGTCAACCAGCAGAATGGTCAGCCCCAGCGCCTCATTGAGACGGAAGATCGTTTGCTCTATCAGTTCGACGAGGTTCGGCTGGATTCCCTCGGTGGGTTCGTCGAGCAGCAGCACGGTGGGATCGGCGGCGAGCGCGCGGGCGATCGCGAGTTGCTGCTGCTGGCCGCCCGACAGCAGCCCTCCGCGGCGATCGGGATTCTCGGCCAGATAGGGAAACAGCTCCGTCACCATTGCCGGCACTTCGCGCTTGCCGTCGCGGCGCGCGAAGCAGCCCATCAGGATGTTCTCGCGTACCGAGAAGTTCGGCAGGATTTCGCGGCCCTGCGGAACATAGCCGATGCCGGCCCGCGCCCGCTCGAAGCAGGGCTTGTCCAGAAGGTCGACGCCCTGCAGAACGATCTTCCCGCGCGTGCGGTCGGTCAGGCCCATCAGGCAGCGCAGCAGGCTGGTCTTGCCGGTGCCGTTGCGTCCCAGCACGGCCAGCACATCGCCCTTGCGCGCCAGGAAAGAAACGCCGTGCAACACCTGGCTGCGGCCGTAGAACGTGTCGATGTCCCGAACCTCAAGCATGACCGATTCCGCCGCTGCCGAGATAGGCCTCGCGTACCGCCGGATGGTTCTCGATCTCCTCGACCGGTCCCTCGGCAAGCTTCCTGCCCATGTGCATGACCGTGATGGTGCGGCAGATCGAGCGCACGAACGCCATGTCATGTTCGACCACAAGGATGGTGTGCCGGCCATGAAGACGGTTGATGATGTCGGCGGTCCGGCTGGTCTCCGCGACCGTCATGCCCGCGGTCGGCTCATCCAGCAGGATCAGCGCGGGATCCTGCACGAGCACCATGCCGAGCTCCATCCACTGCGTCTGCCCGTGCGAGAGATTGCCCGCCGGCTCGTCGGCGCTGCCGGTAAGCCCGACCAGGTTGAGCACGTCCTCGATGCGCGCGGTATCGCGGGGGCGGCGGAAGACGTTGTGCAGCACGCGCGGCTCCTGGCTCAGCGCGACCTGGTAGTTCTGTCGTACCGAGAGGTTCTTGAAGATGCTGGGGATCTGGAATTTCCGTCCGATCCCGGCGCGCGCGATCCGGTGCTCCGGCCAGTTGGTGATATCGGCACTGTTGAACAGGATTTGGCCTTGGCTCGCCGATGCCTTGCCGCTGATCGCGTCCATCAGCGTGGTCTTGCCGGCGCCATTGGCACCGATCACCACGCGAATCTCGCCCCTGGCGATGTCGAGGTTGAGACTGTCAACGGCCTTGAAGCCACTGAACTCGACCGTCAGGCTGCGGATGGAAAGGACATTGTCCATCGAACATCACTGGCCCGGTATCGTGGCGCGCGCGCCGGACGCCGCCAGCGGTGCACTCGCCGCGCGGGAAGTGTCAGGCGCGGCATGGCGGCGCAGCAGGTCGTTGAACACGCCCGCCAGTCCGCGCGGCAAGAACAGTACGGCGCCGATGAAGATTGCACCCAGGACGAGCTGCCATGCATTCAGCAGTGCCGGCGTCTCGCTCGCAGCCGATGACAGAACGCTGAGCCCGATCGCGCCAAGGCAGGCGCCGACGACGGAGTTCCGTCCGCCGACCGCGGCCCAGACGACCATCGACAGGCTGAAGGCGACGTCGAGGAAGGTCGGCGACGCAAACTGCGCTGTCACCACATACAGCATTCCGGCCGTGCCCGCGAGCACGGCTGAGACGACGAAGAAGAACACCTGGTAGCTGGCGACGTTGTAGCCGAGATAGCGGGTTCGGTTCTCGTCGTCGCGGATCGCCTGCAGAATAAGCCCGGCGCGGCTGCTGACCAGCCATTGCGCGAGCACGAGCGACAGTGCGAGCACCCCTACCACGAGGTAGTAGGTGCGCGGCTGGTAGGGATCGAACGTGATCCCGCCGATCGAGAAGAAGCTGAGGCTGGTGAGGCCGTTGAAGCCGTTGGTCACCGGCTGCGCGTCGATCAGCACGAGGCGCGCAAGAAGGGCAAGCGCCAGCGTGATGATCGCGACATAGACGCCGGAGACGCGGGCGCGGAACATGGTATAGCCGATGCCGAGTGCGACCACCGCCGGCACCACCACGCCCATCAGCACGCCGAACCACTCCCGCTGGAATGGAATCCACAGGAACGATCCGGATGTGATGCAGCACAGATCCTGCGGCGCTCCCGGGGCGGCGTTCCACAGCATGAAGTCCGGGATCGGCATCGGCGTGCCGCCTTCCAGGCTGCCGGGCGCCGCGAGCTTCAGCGACATCGCCAGCATGTAGGCGCCGATGCCGAAATAGAGGCCCTGGCCGAGATTGAGGATGCCGGCATAGCCCCAGGCGATCGCCATCGCGACGCCGAGAATGCCGTAGGTCATGAACTGCGCTACGCGGTTGAGCCACAGCGCGCCGAGCATTGCCGGAAGCACGAGCGCCAGTGCGATCAGAAGCACCGAGCCGACACCCATCGCGACACGCGGCTTCATGGCTAGCGCCCTCGCAGCGCGAACAGGCCGCGCGGCCTTACGATGATGATCGCGATCACCAAGGCGAACACGGCGGCTCGGGCGACGGTGTCGTTCCACCACAGCGCGACCAGCCCGTTGATCTCGCCGAGTACCGCCGAGGAGGCGATCGCGCCCAGGATGCTGCCGACACCGCCGACGACGACGACCAGGAACCCGTCAATGACGAGATGCGTTCCCATGTCCGGGTCTACCGTCTGCAGGCCCGACAGCAGCACGCCGGCCACGCCGGCGAGGCCTGACCCGTAGGCGAAGGTCCAGGCATTGACCCGCCGGTCGTTGACGCCGCAGCAAGCGGCCGTGTTGCGGTTGGCGCTGACCGCGCGCAACTGCATCCCATAGGAGGTGCGGAAGATCAGCCACCATGTGAGCAACAGCAGAAGCAGCGCGACCAGGATGATGAAGCTGCGATAGGTCTGGAAGTGAAAGCCGCCGATCAGGATCGGCCGGGTGAGATAGGCCGGGATCGGCACGTTCTGCAGCCCAGGGCCCAGCCCGGGGACGTTTATGCCGAGGAAGGCGAGGCCGAAATCCACCCGCACGAGCTGGATCAGGATGTACGACAGCCCCCACGTGGCGAGAAGCGTGTCGATCAGCCGGCCATAAAGATGGCGCACGAGCAATCGTTCGGTTGCATAGCCGATCGTCCCGGAGACAAGGAATGCCAGGGGCATGCACAACACGAATGGAACATCGAGATAACGGATCGCCAACACCGCCGTGTACGCGCCGAGCATCACCAGCTCGCCATGGGCCATGTTGATCACGCCCATGGCGCCGTAGGTGATCGCAAGGCCCAGCGCCACCAGCAGCAGGATGGACGCCAGGCTCAAGCCGATGAAGATGATTTCAGCCATGATCGGCCGTCCGCCGAGGGCCGTGTCTCAGCTCTTCTGCAGCGCCATCCGGAGTTTGGGGATGTTCAGCCCGTGTGCGGTGCAGAACAGGTTGGTCGGCGTCTCGCCGTAGGCCGCGTAGGGCAGAGGCATGATCGGTTCCTTGTAGGCATCGACGATCTTGAACATGCCGTCCGACTGCGCCTGGCCGATGCGTGGCGTCAGCCAGGTGTTCTGGTTCTGGGGTTCGATCTTCACCGGCCCCTCGGGCGCGAGGTATTTCTGGCCAAGCGCAGCCTCGCGGATCGCCATCGGGTCGGCCTTGCCGGCCTTCTCGATCGCCTGTGCCCACAGGTGCACCTGGAAATAGGAGCATTCCAGCGCGTGGTAGGTGACCGCGTCTTTTCCGGCGAAGCTCTTGTATTTCTCGACAAAGCGGTGATTCTGGGGGTTGTCGACGGTCTCGAAATAGGGGAACGAGGTGTAGCTGTCGACGGCGAATTCCGGCCCCATCGCTGCCACTTCGATCTCGGAGGTCACTGTCGCGCAGATCGGCAATTTATCCATACTGAGGC
Organism: Acetobacteraceae bacterium; assembly: GCA_035523995.1. GTDB lineage: Bacteria > Pseudomonadota > Alphaproteobacteria > Acetobacterales > Acetobacteraceae > JASHVB01. Next base: position 15,263 of record DATKPQ010000147.1, read on the forward strand.
CCTGGTTCTTGTACTCCCGGTAGAACGCCACCACCGAATCCCCGACGACGTTGGAGAACACGACATCGCAGCCACTGTTCTTGATCTTTGCCACCATTGCGGCCCACTCCGCGTCGCCCAGCGGCAAATACTCGTCGGCCACCCATTCCCCGCCATGCTGCTTCAGCAGGATTCTGGTAACCTTCGACATCTCGCGCGGATAGACATAGTTCGAGCCGATGATGAAGAACTTCTTCTTGCCCAGTGTCTTGATGATCCACGGCACGAAGTTGGAAAGCTGCTGGTTCGGCACCGCGCCCGTATAGATCACGTTCTTTGAGCACTCGAACCCTTCATAATAGGTCGGGTACCAGAGCAGATTGTGGAATTGTTCGAACACCGGCAGCACCGCCTTGCGGCTGGCCGAGGTGTAGCAGCCGAACACGCTCGGCACCTGGTCGCCGACCACGAGCTTGTTGGCCTTTTCGTTGAAGGTACGCGGATCGGACGCCGGATCCTCGACGATCGGCACCACCTTCTTGCCGAGCACGCCGCCGGCCTTGTTGATCTCGTCGATCGCCATCAGCGTGACCTGGCTCATCGACTTCTCGACGATCGCCGTGGTGCCAGTGAGCGAATAGAGCACGCCGACGCGGATCTCGCCCTCGGCTCTTGCGGCGCGACTGCCGAGGATCGTCGGCACTGTCAGCGCCGCTGCGCCAAGTGTCGCTGATTTGAGGATTTTCCGCCGTTCGATATTCATGCCCCACGCCCCCAGATTGAGCCCTGTTCCGCATGGCGTGCCCAATGCCCGCCCGCTACCCGCCTTCAGGGCCGATTGATACCGACGCGCCGCGGCCGTTCAGCCGGGCACGGTGACCAGAAACGAAAAAAGCCACGCAGGCTCCTGTTGAGGAGCCCGTCGTGGCTTCACTGCCATGGCCCTGAGCAGCAGCATTGGTGCCCGGGCCGCGCGACCGCACGTGAGTTGGCATGCAGATCGCCGTCACTTCTTAGCGCAAAGCGGTCCTGGAACGCAATAGGTCATCTGCACTGATTATCGATACCGCGAGTTCCTCAACTGCCATCCTTTTGGACATAGCGCGCCGCCGCAATGTGCGATGTGCCTCTTCCTCGGTCAGGCCTTGCGTCCCCATCAAAATCAGCTTGGCACGCTGGACGTTCTGCTGGCCGGCCAATTTCCGCTCCAGCTTCTGCAATTGCTGCCGCGCCTCGCGCTGTTGCAGCCACAGGTTGCGTGCGACGATAAGCTGAGTCAGGACACCGAACGGTCGGATCGGGCGCTCGATCACGGCGTGGGCACCGGCCTCCAGTACCAATTGAAGAGTCGAAGGATCCTCGTAGCCGACCACCGCGATCAAAGTGGGCGCGTTCACGCCGAAGCTGCGTGCAAACTGCTGGATTGCGTGGCGGCGATCGTGATCAACCGCGACGAAAAACACATCGGTGGCGACACCGTGCGCGTCCTCCATCGGCCAAATCGCTTCTGCCTGGCAGCCGATGCGGCGAAGATGCTCGATCAGCGCGACGCCTTCCGTGTCCGGCGGGTGCACGACCTGTACTCGCATCCCCCGCAGATCGCGTAGAATCTCTATCGTCATCGCCGCCCTACTGGGCGAACGGGTGGTACGGCGCGGCCGCCACCACACCGGGCGATTCACCGGGTCTCTGCAGGATGCAATAGGGATCGGGTTTCAATCGCACGCCGGGGTCCCAGACCACCTGGAAGCGCCCGTACGCATTCAGCCGGGCGACGCGCGGCCATAGGAAGCAATGATTGTTGCCGGGATCTATCCGAACCCGCCCCTGCGGCGCGGCGAACTCGATGTCGTGCAGGCTCGCGATCACCTGATCGGGCCTGTCGGTACCTGCATGCTGCAAGGCCAGCGCGGCCAGATGCATCTGGAAATACGCCGCTTCGGCCGAAGCGGTGACCGGCGCATCTGGTCCGAACCGCGCCTTGTAGCTTGCGACGAAGCGGTCGGCAGCGGGCGTCCCAAGTCGCTCGAAGAACGGTGCGGCGGTTATATGACCTTCCGCCGCTTCCGGCGTCATCGCCGCGACTTCTGCTTCACTCGTTGTCAGACTGGCGATCGGCTGGCGGTACGGATCGAAACCCGCGCGTCGATATGCCTCATAGAACAGCGCCGTGGCGTGGCCGACCACAGTGGAGAATACCACGTCCGGCTCGGTGCGCCGGATTTCCGCGATCACATGGTCGAAGTCGCTACTTTCGGCATGCAGCGGTACATAGAATTCGCCAACGATTTTGCCCAGGCCCTGCTCGACCAGGTCGGCCATCACGCGGTTCGATTCGTGCGGGAAGACGTAGTCGGAACCGACCATCAATACACGGCTGCCTTGCCGCTCCAGCAGAAAACGCGCGAGCTGCAACGCATTCTGATTCGGAGCCGCACCGGTATAGATGCACCGATCCGAGTACTCGAACCCCTCATACAGGGTTGGGTAGAAAAGCAGCCCACGGTGCGCCTCTATCACAGGCAGCACCGCCTTGCGCGTGCTTGACATATAGCAACCAAACAGCAGCCGCAGGCCGTGCCTGAGTATCATCTGCTCGGCGACAATGCGTGCGCGGTGTGGGTTTGACGCTGAATCGCCGACAATTGCCTCGATCGGTAGCCCGAGAATGCCGCCGGCCTGATTGATTTCGTCAATTGCCAATCTGCTGGCGTTCATCTGGGTCTGCTCAACGGCGGCTGTCACGCCCGATTGAGAAAAGAGAAGACCAATTCGCCAGCTTTGTAGCGGACTTAACCAACCAGACATTTATCAACTCTAGATTCGGGTCCAGGCTGTATCCGCCGCAAGGTAGCGCAAAACGTGTGCCGGAAAAGGGGTCTGGCTCAATCTGTGTGAAACCAGACCAGGCGCCAGCGGCGACCGGTTTGCGCGTTGGCGGATTTGATGCGCTGATGCGACATGGGAACAGACAGAGAATGGGTACCAGGGCCGGGCATCGAAGTCACGGATGTGAGGCAGATCGACAAGCGCTGGGTTGTATCGGCGACAATGAAGGAGTGCGGGCGCTGCCCGGCGTGCGGCGCCCACTCCGGTGCACGGCACGGTTGGTACGTGAGGCGTCTGCAGGACCT
>DATKPQ010000148.1:0-37106 GCA_035523995.1 Acetobacteraceae bacterium
GGTGGCCAGCCTCGCCGCGGCGGCCGAGCAAATCGGCAATGTGGTGCAACTGATCGCCTCGATCGCCAGCCGCACGAACCTGCTGGCGTTGAACGCGACGATCGAAGCGGCGCGGGCCGGGGAGGCCGGCAAGGGATTTGCGGTCGTCGCCGGCGAGGTGAAGGCGCTGGCTGCCCAGACGGCCAAGGCAACCGAAGACATCAGTGCCCAGATCATTGCCATCCGCCATTCGACCGGGGAAGCGGTGGAAGCGGTGCGGCAGGTGGGTGCCGCGATCGGCGACGTGGATGGCGTGGCGACGGCGATCGCCGCGGCGGTGGAGCAACAGGCGGCGGCGACCCGGGAGATCGTCGGACGCGTGCACGCCGTGGCACGCGCGACCGACGAGGTAACGCAGGCGATGACCCAGGTGTCCGACGTGGCCGGCTCGGCTGACACTGTGGCAGGGCGCGTGATGCGCGCGGCCGGCGAGATCGGTGGCACGTCGGACATGCTGCGCCAGGAGGTGGACGCCTTCCTGACCGTGATGGCGCGGAAGGACGAGGCTGAGCGGCGCATCTATGAGCGCATTCCTGGCGGCGGCCGCCGCATCGCCGTGGACCTTCCGGGACAACCCCGCCGCGAGGCGACGATCCGGGATATCTCCCGCGGCGGCCTTGCGGTTCTGGCTTCCTGGACAGAGCAGGCGGGTACCGAGCTGACGGTGACGTTGCCGGGTATTGACCTGCCGGTGCCGGCGCGGGTGGTGCGCGGCGACAGCGGAAGCGTGGCACTGGCTTTTCATCAGGATCCGGCGACCTTGAGCCGGGTGGACCAGGCGCTCGCGGCGATCGGCCGGGGGATAGCGGCGCGGGCAGCGTGACGGCGTGATAGCGTGTGTGCCTGACGCAGGCGGCGTGATGGCGTGCCTGGCGCGGGCAGCGTGATGGCGGGCTGGCTGTCACGGCGGAGCGTCAACGAGCGGCCAAGCCAGTGCAGCCGGGGTTTTCCATCCAAATCTGGACGGATCGTGTTACGCCGGCCGTCGCGCGCGCAGCGCCGCGGCGAGCGTGCCGTCGTCCAGAACGTCCAGCGCGCCGCCCATCGGCACGCCCTGGCCAACGCGGGTTACCGTCACGCCGAGCGGCTTCAGCCGGTCGGTCAGCCAATGCGCGGTGGTGGCGCCGTCCACGGTGGCGGGCAGCGCCAACACCACCTCGGCCACGCCGCCCTCGCGGATGCGCAGGAGCAATGGGGTGACGTTCAGATCCTCCGGCCCGACGCCGCCGAGCGCCGACAACGTGCCGCCCAGCACGTGATACAGGCCGCGATGCACGCTGGCGCGTTCCAGCGCCCACAGGTCGCCGACGCCCTCCACGACGCAGATCATGCTGCCGTCGCGGTCCGGGTCGGTGCAGATGGTGCAGGGGTCGCGGCTGTCCAGGTTGCCGCAGCGGGAACAAGGATGGACGGCGCGGGCGGCCTCGGCGATGGCGACGGCGAGGGGCAGCATGCGCGTCTCCGGCTGCTGCAGCATGCGCAGCGCGGCGCGGCGCGCGCTGCGGGGACCCATGCCGGGCAGCTTTGCCAGCAGGTCGATCAGCCGTTCGATTTCGGGGCCGCCCATGCCTGTGTTCAGTGGGGCGTTGGCGGGGGAGCCGTCAAGCGGCGTTGCTGTCAGGCGGCGGGGCCTTGCCGCGGGGCTCGGCGAGTGGGCTAATGCGGCGGGAATGATCAAGCGGGAGGAGGCCGCCATGCCGAGCTACACCTGGGAGCATATCCATCTGCGTTCGCCGGATCCGGTGGCGACGGCGCAATGGTATGCGGACAAGCTGGGCGCGGAGGTGATCCGCACGCCGCAGCCGGATGGGTCGACGCGGATCGATCTGGATCTGACCGGGCAGAAGATCTTCATCGCCAAGGCCGATCCGGGCAGCACGGGACCGTCGCCGCAGACGCCGTATATGGGGTTGGACCATTTCGGGCTGACGGTGGACGACATCGAAGCCGCAGTGGCCGAACTGAAGGCAAAGGGCGTCCCGTTCACGATGGAGCCGAAGACGATCCGGCCCGGCGTGCGCATCGCGTTCCTGACCGCGCCGCAAAATGTGTCGATCGAATTGATCCAGCGCGGCTAGCCACCTCTCCTGCGGAGTGGGAGAGGTCGGACGTGCAGCGTCGAGGGTGAGGGCGATCGGGTCGTTACCATGGTTTGCGTACCGACCCGACCGCCCTTGCCCGCGGTGCTGGGCACCTCGACCTCTCCAGCGCATAGCGCGGGCGAGGTTTTTGGGCGCTCGGGAGAGGTTTTTGTCGATGCCGATCAATCCATCGGATGGTCCGATCCTGGGCGTGCTCTACGGCAGCGACGCCATGCGCGCAGTGTTCCAAGAGCATGCGTATTTCCAGCGCATGCTGGACGTGGAGGCAGCGCTGGCGCGCGTGCAGGCGCGGCTGGGCATCATTCCGGCCGATGCGGCGCAGGCCATCACGGCGGCGGCATTGTTCCGGAACCTGGACCCCGCCGAGCTTGCCGCCAGTGCCCGCAATGTCGGCTATCCCGTGGTTGGGCTGGTTGCCGGCCTGTCGCGTGCGGCGGGGAAGGCGGGGGCCTGGACACATTGGGGCGCCACCACCCAGGACATCATGGACACCGCGACCGTGTTGCAGGTGCGCGAGGGCCTTGCGCTGGTGCGTGGGGAATTGCTCGGGCTGCTGCGCGCGCTTGCAGGGCAGGCGCAGCGGCATCGGCAGACGGTGATGGCCGGGCGTACGCATTTGCAGCAGGCGCTGCCGACCAGCTTCGGGCTGAAATGTGCGGTCTGGGCGTCGCCGCTGCCAGCGCATCTGCAACGGCTCGATCAGCTTCGCGCCCGCGTAGGGCAGGTGGAGTTTGCGGGCGCGGCGGGGACGCTGGCGTCGCTCGGCGATCAGGGGATCGCGGTGATGGAGGGGCTGGCACAGGAGCTTGGGTTGAACGCACCGGCGGCGCCCTGGCATGTCTGCCGCGAGGCGCTGGCGGAGACGGTGGCGTTTCTGGGGATTGTGTGCGGCACGCTGGCGAAGTTCGCGACCGACATCATTCTGTTGGCGCAGACCGAGGTGGGCGAGGTCGCCGAACCTTACGTCGCCGGGCGGGGTTCGTCCTCCACCATGCCGCAGAAGCGCAATCCGATCGCATCGGAATACATCCTGGCTGCGGCGCGCGGAGCGCAGGCGCTGGTGCCGCTCATGCTGGGGGCGATGGCACAGGATCATGAACGCGCCACCGGGCCATGGCAGGCCGAGGCGCTCGCCGTGCCGCAGGCCTTCGTGCTGACGCACGGCGCGCTGTTGCAGGCGCGCGCGATCGCCGAGGGCATGGTGGTGGATGCCGCCCGCATGCGCCGCAATCTGGAGCTGACGCATGGGCTGATCGTGGCGGAGGCGGTGATGATGGGGCTGGCGCCGCATCTGGGCCGCGGCGAGGCGCATCATGTGGTGAAGCACGCGTGCGATGTTGCGCTGGCCGAGGGGATTGGGCTCGCGGACGCGCTGGCGCGCGAGCCAGCGGTGACGGAGAAGCTGGATCGGGTGGCGATAGAGCACCTGACCGATCCGGCGGGTTACCTGGGCAGCGCCGATGCGTTCATCGATCGCGTTGTGGCAGAGGCGCGGGGGGTGGCGTAACGGGAGTGGTTCGGTCCAGCGCCCTGAGTCGCGGCTCCCCAGCCACGGGATAGCGAGGGACGGAGTCTGGCTGCCGCGATGCGTCATAGATCAGGTCTCGGCGTGGCCCGATCGGTGCCGGCCTCATGCTCTCAGGTAGGTCTCGCCGGCTTCAATGCGGCGATGCCCTCGCTCCTATAGCGCTCGATAAAACCGCGGGTGCGTCTGCGCAGTTCGCGCCTCGCTATCCAGCGCGCGGACTGGAGCAACAACGGGCGTCCGGCCCAGCGCAACGCGATCGGCGTAAAGCCCGCCAAATGACCGGCGATCACCGGCCACGGCCAGCCGCCGCCAAGCAGTCCGGCCAAGCCGAAAGCAGCCTGCAACATTCCGGTAGCGCCCCAACCAACCGTGCGGAGAGCGGCGGTCGGGTCGACCATGCCTGGCATCGCCGCGCCCAGGTTGGCGTCATGCTCACGCAGCAGCCGATCGCGCGACTCGGTTGTCGGATAACGCTGGAACAAATCCGGCGCGACGAAAACCATCGTGTCGCCGTCGAGTTGCATCACGCTGAGAAGGACGGGGTCTGCGGCCGGCGTAGGGACGATGATTGCGCCGTCGCAAAGCACTCGCCAGAGCCGGAGTACCTGGGGCGGCCATTTTCTTACAATGCCTGGAGCGCCGGTCACGGCGCGCCAGGCGCTCGGCGCTGCGGCTAGACCAGCCCCCATATCGCTTTTCCAAGGTCGCCCGCGAGCTTTCCGATCAGGATAAACATGCTCTGCCATTGGCCCAGACTGGTTTTCAGCGCGTCGTTGTGCAGGGCGGCGAAGAATTCCCGCTTCGCGTCCGTCAGTTGCGGCGAGATCCTGGTCACGAGATCACCATCAACCTGCATCGAGGTTTGCATCAGCACGGTCTCGGTGCCGACATCCCATGCCTTGCGGATCATCACCAGAATGTCGGGCCGAACCGACAGCGCCGGCAGCGGGTTGTTCAACAGGGCGCGCACCGCTGCTTCCAAGGTCACGCCGAACAATGGCTGTCGTTGCGCATCCGCCGGATGGTCCCGCGCCAGGAGAATCGCGGCTTCGCGAAGCTGGCGGCCATTGGCACGGATCCGGCCAAGGATGCCGGACGTCTCAACGTCGAAAATAGCGACGCCGCGCGGCAGGAAGGCTTCCTTGCTGATTTGCGCCATGTCTCGCAGCGCGGCCCATGCCGCCCATTGCAGCGCCTCGAACGTTTCCGGGCCGTTGGTAAGGTCGGGCGCCGCCGCGGCCGAGGGGTACCATTGACCGAGTGCGTCGGTGTGCTGCTTCTCGACATTGGCTGGCGTGTCCGCCGGGAGGGCCACGCGCGCCGCCGCCATGTCATACAGGTGCTGGTCTACGGCGTAGCCCAAATCCTTCAGGTATGCTGCATAGGTATCGATGATGGCGTGCAACGCAAGCGGCACATCCGGCATCTTCTGCGCGGACATGGAGGCTTTCTCGACCGTATTGACCTCGATAACGAGCAAACCTTCGCCGATGGAACGAATGCGTCCGCTCCAGTCCGACGTCCATGAGCCGCTCATAGCCGGGCGGCGATGTCTTTGGCGAGCGTGGTCAGGATCGTGATGGTTTCGGACCGGATGGCGCGCGCGGTGGCGATGGCATCCTGGTGCAGTTTCGCCAGATCCGGCTTCGCCTCAAAATCCGGATGGAAGATTTGTGTCACGTCGCCAAGGGCCATGTTGATCGCCGTGGATGCCACGACCTGATCGTTGGCATCGACAGTCACGGCTGTGGCGGCGCCCAGGTTGGTCGCGGAGGCGGGATCGACGCGCGCGGCGGCGATCACCGTGGTCACGCGCAACGTCACCAGATTCTGGACAATCTTGAGCAGCTCGCCGCCCGAGTTCTGTTGGACCTCTTGCGGCAATGGAGAGCCGTCCGGCATCGCAACCTCCCCCAAAGGTTAACCATCAGTATCGACTTTATTCGTGCCGGTAGCAATCCCGTCGCCGGCGCCGTCCCGGGCAGTCGCGGCAACCGGGTAGAACCGCCGCGCCGGCTGCATTGCCGCGTCAGGCCCGAGAATCGGCCAGAGTCGCGCTATGCCGATTACCGCAACGAACGCGAAGCATGTCCGAGGACGCGCGGCCAGGCGGCAGGTGGCCTGAGCGGCGGCTACGGCTCTCCCACCCGCAACTGCGCACCGGCGAAATCGGCGTAGAACTGCGCCAGCGCGGTGACTGTGGCGTCGATCAAGGCTTCGCCGGATTCTTTGGTTGCGGCGGCGGGATCGCCGACATAGCCGACATCGCCGGCGGCGAAGATTGCGGCGAAGTAGGCGCCGGCGGGGCGCATCACGTCGGGCGCGTTGCCGGCGACGTAGGATGGCGACAGGCGCGGCGGCAGGTTGCCAATGCGCGAGGCGATACGGTCCGCGACTGCGGGCGGCCGTAACGCGAGCTGTAAGGCGGTTTCGTAGGCGCAGGCGTGGCCGACGCCGCGGAGCGCGCCGGGCAGCACCTCCAGCCATTGCTTCTGGCCGGGCGCCATGTAGTTCACGTAGCCGACTTCCAGGCCGCGGCTTGCCAGCGCGGTGCAGGAGGACGTCAGTGGCCCCTGGTTGCCGCCGTGGCCGTTGACGATGAGCAAGCGCCTGAAGCCGGTGCGGCGCAGGCTTTCGGCGACGTCGGTGACCACGCCAACAAAGGTTTCCAGCGACAGCGTGATGGTGCCGGCCCAGGCGCGGTGATGCGGCGAGAACCCGAATGACGGCGGTGGCAGCACCAGGACATGCGGGGCAGGGCAACGCTCGGCTGCGGCGAGGGCGATGCGATGGGCGGAGAGCGTGTCGGTATCGACCGGCAGGTGGTCTGAATGTTGTTCTACCGCACCCACCGTCAGTACGGGCAGGGCGCCGGCGTCGCGGGCGGCGGCGATCTCGGCGCGGGTCAGCGCGCCCCAGTCGTGGGTGGTTTGCCAGGAGTCGGACATCGGCGAGGGCCTGTCGGTTGTGCGGTGCGTCCGATTTTGGCCGCGAAGGCCGGGGGCCGGCAATCCGCAGGGCGAAGGCGTCGCTATCGATCCGGACGAGCCGGGCCTGCCTGCGGCGGCCACAGGCCTTTCAATTGCAGCAGGCAGAACGCGGCCAGCGTTGCTGCGTCAACGATGATGCCGTTGGTTGTCATCGAAACAAATTCGCCGGGCGCGAAGGCGCGGGAGACGAGACCTTGTTCCTCGCGTTCGGGAGACGCTGTGCCGGGGCGCAGGTCCTCCGCCAGGAAGACATGAAACCCCTGCGTCGCGTAGCCATAAGCCTGGAGCAGGCGGCCGGCATAGGTCATGCGGCTGGCGAGCAGGCCGGTTTCCTCCTGCAACTCGCCGCGGGCGACGTCCAGCGGGGTCGCATCCGGCGCGTGCTCCCATGTGCCTTGAGGAAACTCCCAATAACGCGCCTGCACGGGATAGCGGTATTGTTCCACCAGGTGCACGGAACCATCGGGCTCGATCGGCGCGATGATCGCGAAATCCGGTTTCTCCACCACGCCGTAGATGCCGTGCGATCCGTCGCGGCGCTGGATGGCGTCCTCTCGCACCTGCATCCAGCGGTTGGCGTACACGAGCTTCGTGCTGGTGGTCACTATCTCGGGGCTGGCATTGCTCATGCGCGCGAAGTCCTGTCTGCCATGGCACTGATCATAGTGTCGCACCAGGGCCTGAAGCGATAAGGGCCCGGAAGCGGTGGACGTTCGGTTGGCGGCAGACCTCGTATCTCAGGGCCGCCTCCAACTCTGTTCCGTGCGCTATACACGATGGTTCGTGTGGCGCGGGCTGCTTTGAATTTTTAACACGGAGGACTACGGAAGCTCACGGAGCTTTCCGGGGGTAGGCAATGGCGAGGCCGACAGCCGCGCTGTCTCCGCGAACTCCGTGGTCCTGCGGTTTCCACTGCGTTAAAATTCCAAGGCAGAACGCGTGGCGCGAGCGTCGCGTCAGGAGCGGCCGCAGCCGGCCTTCGGCCTTGGGTTCGCGGTCGTGCGGCACACCCGGGCTTTGCCAAAACCATCGCTTCGCCTTTACCCTGCTGCCCATGCAACCATCTCGAACCATCCGCAATTCCGTCTGCCCGCACGACTGCCCCTCCACCTGCGCTTTGGATGTGGAGGTACTGGATGGCAGCCGCATCGGTGCCGTGCATGGCGCCGCGGACAACAGCTACACCGTCGGCGTGATCTGCACGAAAGTCTCGCGCTATGCGGAACGCATCCATCACCCGGATCGGCTGACGCATCCTCTGCTGCGCTCCGGCCCGAAAGGCTCCGGCCAGTTCCGGCGCATTTCCTGGGACGAGGCGTTGGACCGTGTGGCCGGTGCCTTCACCGACATCGCGGCCAAGCACGGCGCGGAGGCGGTGTGGCCGTTCTATTATGCCGGCACGATGGGGCTGGTGCAGCGCGATGGCATCAATCGGCTGCGCCATGTGATGCGCTATTCGCGGCAAAATTTGACGATCTGCACGTCCCTGCCGGAGGCGGGATGGCAGGCGGGCATCGGCCAGAGCAGGGGCGTGGATCCGCGCGAGATGGCGGTGTCGGATCTGATCGTGATGTGGGGCGGCAATCCCGTGTCCACCCAGGTCAACGTGATGACGCATGTCGCGCGGGCACGGAAGCAGCGCGGGGCGAAGCTGGTGGTGGTGGATCCGTACCGCTCGCCGACCGCGGCGGTGGCGGATGTGCATCTGGCGCCGCGGCCGGGGACCGATGGGGCGCTGGCTTGTGCGGTGATGCACGTGGCGTTTCGCGATGGCTATGCCGACCGGGCCTATATGGCGCGCCATGCGGATTGTCCCGATGAACTGGAAGTGCATTTGCGGGAGCGCGGGCCAGAGTGGGCGGCGGCGATCACCGGTCTTTCAGTGCAGCAAGTCGAGGATTTTGCCGCGCTGTATGGCCGCACGCAGCGTAGTTTTATCCGTTGCGGCTACGGTTTTGCGCGCAGCCGCAACGGTGCGGCGAACATGCATGCGGTGACGTGTCTGCCGACAGTGACCGGCGCCTGGCAATACGAAGGCGGCGGGGCGCTGTGGTCCAATCGCGGGATGTATCAAATTGATAAAACTCTGATTGAGGGGCTGGATGCGCGCGATCTGCGCGTGCGCGAACTCGATATGAGCAGAATTGGGAGCGTGTTGACGGGGGATCGGCGCGAGCTGGGGGATGGGCCTGATGTGCATGCTCTGCTGATCCAGAATCAGAACCCGTTGACCGTCTGTCCGGATAGTAATCGTGTCCGCCGCGGGTTCGCGCGCGACGATCTGTTCGTCTGCGTGCACGAGCAATTCATGACCGAAACGGCACGTTGGGCGGACGTGGTGCTGCCGGCGACGATGTTCATGGAGCATGACGATCTGTATCAGGCCGGCGGCCATACGCATTTGCAGATCGGGCCGAAGCTGATCGAGCCGCCGGGCGAATGCCGGTCGAACCACGAGGTTTTGCAAGGGCTGGCGTCCCGGCTGGGGGCGCGGCATCGGGGCTTCGAAATGACGGCGATGGAGATGATCGACGCGACTTTGCTTGCTTCCGGGCGGCCGGATGCGGCGACGGTGCTGCGGGAGAAGTGGGTCGATTGCGCTCTGCCGTTCGAGGCGGCGCATTTCCTGACCGGGTTTCCGCGGTCGGGGGGGCGGTTCGCGTTCGCGCCGGATTGGGGGGCGATGGGCGATCGGGACGGCGTGATGCCGCGGTTGCCGGATCATATGGCGACGATCGATGCGACGGGGCCGGAGCGGCCGTTCCGGCTGATGACCTCGCCGGCACGCAGCTATCTCAACACCAGCTTTACCGAGATGGCGTCGGGGCGGAAACGCGAGGGCCGGCCGACGGTGATGCTGCATGGCGATGACGCGGCGAGGTTGGGGATTGGCGATGGGGAGCGCGTGGCGCTGGGGAATGCACGCGGAACGGTGCTGCTGCATGCTCTGATCGTGGAGGGGCTGCAACCGGGCGTGCTGGTGGCGGAGAGTATCTGGCCGAGCGAGGCCTTCGAAGGCGGCATCGGGATCAATGCGCTGACCAGCGATGATCCGGCGCCTCCGATGGGCGGCGCGGTGTTCCACGATACGGCAGTATGGCTGCGGCCGGCTGTGGCGGAACTGGCGCTGGCGGCGGAGTAGAGGCCGGCACAGGGACCGCCGGCGCGCTAGATTGCCGCGATCACCGCCGTACCAACTTCCCCGCCCCCTCGATCACCTCGTCCCAATCATCCACCTCCCGGTTCACCGGTGCCACCAGCACGTGGTGCACGCCCACCGCCTCGTACGCCGCGACGCGATCGCGCAACTCCTGAAAATCCTTCCCGTTCCAATGCGTCCGCACCGAGATTGTGAAATCCAGCCCCGGCCGGTCCGCGCGCAGCCGAGCGACGATCGGCGCCAATTGCTCCGGCGTCGCATTGCCGCTGTGCCAGCCATCGGCAATCCGTACCGTCCGCTTCAGTGCCGCCTCTGAACTCCCGCCGATCCACAGCGGAATCCTGCTGATCGGCAGAGGCTGCATCGTCATGCCCTCGATCTTTGCCGGGATCACTTTTGACTCAAATGTCACCGGATCCTGCGTCCATACCGCGCGCATCATCGCGATGCCTTCATCCATCCGCCGCCCGCGTTCCTTGAAGGGCACGCCGAGCGCAGCGAACTCCGCCTCGAGCCAACCCACGCCTGCCCCCAGGATCAGCCGCCCACCAGACAGGTTGTGCAGGCTCGCCAGTTCCTTCGCCAGCGGCAGAGGATGCCGCATCGGCAGCACCAGCACGGTGGTGCCCAGCCGCACATGTTCCGTCACCGCCGCGACGTAGCTCAGTGTCACCACCGGGTCATAGAACAACGGCGAGCGCGGAAACGCCGCGCGCGGCACGATGATATGCTCGCTGACCCAGACGTCGTCGAAACCGAGAGCCTCGGCGCGGATCGCATAGCGGCGGATCAGCGCCGGCGTTGCTTGCTCGCCGGCATGCGGCAGATGAATCCCGAGTTTCATCGCGTTCTCCTCTCTGTTTCGTCATCGTCCAACCGATGTCCGCCGTTATCCACCCCGTGCCCCGCGATCTTGATGCGAACCAGTGCGTCCGGCCGTGCGCTGAGCCTGGCCACATCAAGAAAGTACCCGTGCCGGCCTGCGCCGAAGCCTGCATCCGACAAGTCCTGGCGGAATGCATCAGCGACAAAACCTGCCGCCAGCCTGTCATCCAGGGAACAGTACTAACGGGACCGGATCGGCCGCGCCGGTCAATCGAAACCAGCCGTACCGGCGCCCGACCGCAATGCCTTCGATGCGGCCTTCATAGCGTCGCGATGCTCGCATCAGGTACGTCTCGCGATTGGGCTGGATCGCACCGATCAGTCGCCCGCGCAGAGCCGCGTTTTGCGGCAGGCCACAAAAGCGGGCGGCGGCGTCAACCATGTCCGCGGCCTGCATGCCCGGTGCCGCCGGGATGCGGGTTGATGACGACGAAGCCCTTGTTCATCAGGCCGGCAACCGTGTCCACCGTATCGCCGATCCGTTCTTCCGCCGCGGCAAGACTGGGCGTCAGCAAAGCCCGGTCGACGCGCTGGCCGCAAGGTCTCTGTCGCCGGCATGCCGCGAGGTCGCACGCGTGTGGCGTGGTTGTCTGGGGATGGGGAGGTACAAGAATGTTGCGTACCGACCCGATCTCATCCTCACCCTCGGTGCTTCGCACCTCGACCTCTCCCGCGTGAAGTGCGGGAGAGGTCAGGTGGGGGTTATTTCACGGCAGAGTACGACGTGGGGGCGAGAATGAAGTTCTTCACGTTCGCTACGATCGCGCCGTTGGCCTCGGTCTGTGCCCGCGCGTTCAGCCATTCGGGATCAGCGCCAAACGCGTTCCACTTCTTCTCGCGCTCGGCCAGGGATTCCCAGACCAGCATGTAGTACAGGGTCTGGTTCGATTCGCCGATCACCGTGGTCCAGAAGCCGGCCTGCTTGATGCCGTGCTTTTCCCACAGCTTCAGCGTGATCGTGTCAAAGCGCTTGTTGAGGTCCGGCAGGCGGCCGGGCACGCACTCATAAATCCGCAGTTCGTACAACATGACGGGTTCCTCCTGCGGCGGGAGCATGCGTCACGGCGCCGCGTCCGGCAAGCGCGCCACGATGACAGTCTGTGCGGGCGGCTTACGGCGCTGTCGTGGAATCCGGGCGGTGGGCGTCGCTCGCAGCGCCCCAGGGATAGCGCGGATCGCGGGGCGCCGGCGGGGGACGCAGCAAGCGCCCGGTCATCACCGCGGCGCCGACACCGGCCAGCACCGCCGCGGCGAACCACTTGGTGCCCGGATCGTACCACTGCGTTCCCACCAGCAGCAGGAACAGCAGCGTCACCAGCAACCATGCACCGCCGCCGCGCATGCCGCGACGGCGTGCCATCACCGTCAGCACCAGGAACACGGCATAGAGCGCGATCGCCGCGGCCCGCACAGCATCGAAAGCCCTGGCAGAGAGCGTGTCGATCAGGTCGCCGAGGAACCACCATATGCGGGAGAGGAAGGCCTCACATGACTGGATGAAATTTTGCGGGCCGATCCAATACAACGCCACCATCAGGACGATGCCGCCGATCCAGACCACTCCGATGGTTTTGCGATCCAAGATGCCTCCATGCACGTGCCAGGTTCCGGAGCTTGCCGGGTCCCATCGCAATGTGGGGCAGCGCAGAGCCCGCGTCATCCCTGCTGCGGCGGAAGTGCTGCCTGCCGTGCAGCAAGGAAACGGCGCGCCGCGGGATCATGCTCCAGGGCCAGCGCCTGGCCATAGGCGGCTGATGCGGCCTCGCTGCGGCCCAGGCGGGCCAGCAAATCCGCGCGCGCCGCCCAGTACGGTTGGTACGTTGCCAGCTCCGGGGCATCTGCCAGCCCGTCGAGCGCCGCCAACCCCGCCGCCGCGCCGGCCGTTTCCGCCAATGCCACGGCCCGGTTCACCGCGACCACCGGCGAACCCGTCAGCGCCAGCAGAGCGTCGTACAACAGCATGATCGCTGCCCAGTCGGTCCCTCCGGTGTTCCGCCGCGCCGCGTGCGCCGACTGCACCGCAGCTTCGAGCTGGAAACGGCCGACACGCCGCGACGCACTGGCGCGGAGCAAGAGCGATTCCGCCTCGGCGATGGTGGCGGCATTCCAACGCGACGGGTTCTGCGCCGACAGGGGCACGTAAGCACCGGCTTCATCGCGCCTTGCTGCCGATCGTGCGGCCGCGTGCAGCATCAGCGCGAGCAATCCCAAAGCCTCCGGCTCGTCGGGCAACAGGTCCGCGACGACGCGGCCGAGCCACAACGCCTCGTCCAGCAGTCCATGCCGCCGTTGGTCCAGCGCCGCCGGATCAACCCAGCCGGCTGCGAAGACCGCGTAGATCGCTTCCAGCACCGCATCCAGCCGGGCCGGCAGATCCTCTTGCTCCGGCAGGCGGAATGGGATGCCGGCATCGCGGATGCGCCGTTTCGCCCGTACCAGCCGTTGACCCATGGTGGCCGGCGGTACCAGGAACACAGCGGCGATCGTCGTGGCATCCAGCCCCAGCACCGTTTGCAGCATCAGCGGGCTGCGCATGGCGGGGTCGAGTGCGGGATGGGCGCATGCGAACATGAGGCGCAATCGCTGATCCGGTACGCTGCCGGAAGTGCCGGCTTCGGCCGCGGCCTCCTCCAGCGACAACAGCAGACGGTCGCCGGCTGTTTCGCTGGTGTGCCGGCGCCGTGCCATGTCGATCAGCCGCCGCCGCGCCGTGGTCAGCAGCCAGGCCTCCGGCGCCGCCGGCACGCCTTGCGTTGGCCAGGCGGCAAGGGCTGCGGCGAAGGCCTCGGATAACGCGTCCTCGGCCACTGCCACGTCGCGGCTGCGGGCGGCGAGCCAGGCGATGAGCTTGCCATAGCTGTGCCGCGCCGCTTGTTCCGCCGCGCGATGGGCGTCGGTATTGCTCACATCGCCCAGATCGGCCGTACTTCGATGCTGCCGTATTGCGCGCCGGGACAACGCCCGGCCCAGGACAGTGCCGCGTCGAGATCGGGGGCGTCGATCAGATAGTAGCCGGCAAGTTGTTCCCGCGTTTCGGCGAAGGGACCATCCACCGTCTGCACCTTGCCACCCGCGACGCGCACGGTGGTGGTCGCCGAGGTGGGGCGCAGGCGGTTGCCGCCGCGCAGCACGTTGGCCTCCTGAAGCGCCTGGGTGTAGGCCATGTAGGCGCCGGTCCAGCGTTCCCGCTCGGCTTGCGACATGGCGGCGGTCTCTTTCTCGTTGTTGTAGATCAGCAGCAGGTATTCCATCGTCTTGCTCCCTCTTGCGGGACGACCGAACATGGGCGTCCGCTGCCATGACGTTCAGGTCGGGGCGATTTCGACAGCGCGCCGCGGCGCCTGCCCGCCGTTGCCGTAGGCCGCCGGAGTGTGGGATCATACCGGCCGGCCAAGAGGCAGCCAAAAGCGAGCCAAGAGGCAGCCAAAAGAAGGAAACCTTGCCATGCCACGCGCAGCCGTTACGCCGGTTGGATTGAATCACCTGGTCCTGAATGTGAGGGACATGGAGGAATCGCATCTGTTCTGGACCGAAATAGTCGGGATGAAGCAGGTGGGCGAACTGCATGCCACGCCACAGCGGCCGAACCCGCCGAACATGCGCTTCTACAGCGGCGACCATGGCGGCGGCGCGATGAACCACCACGACATCGCGCTGGTGGAGAATAAGGCGCTGCCGGCCCCGCCCGCGGAATGGACCATGTTCGGCACGCCTGTCGCGGTGAACCACATCGCCATCGCGCTACCCAGCCGCGAGGCGTGGCTGGAGCACTTGGCGTATCTGCAAGAGAAGGGGATAAAATTCGATCGCCGCGTGGAGCATGGCATGACCCACAGCCTGTATATCCACGATCCGAACGGCTACGGCGTGGAGCTGCTGTACGAGCTGCCGCGCGAAGTCTGGGCAGGCGATATCGATGCGGCGCTGAACTTCGCGGTGAATCTGCCGACGGAGGGTGAGGCGGCTTTGGAAGACCGTGGCGAAGGCAACCCGGTGTTCCGCCGCGAGGAATCGGCCGCCACGGCCTGAGAGGCGGCTGCCATGTTGGACGAACGCACGATCGAGGCGTTGGCGCGCGCCTATAACGTCGCGGAGAAGGAACGGCGGCGGACGCGCGCCCCCAGCATCTTGCATCCTGGGTTTTCCACCGACGATGCCTATGCGGTGCAGCGCAAGTGGATCGCGATCAAGGTGGCGGAAGGCGCGGTGATCAAGGGCCACAAGATCGGCCTGACATCCCGCGCCATGCAGCGGCAGGCGAATATCACCGAGCCGGATTACGGCGCCCTGCTGGAGGACATGTTCTACCACGACGGCGCCACGCTGCCGATGAGCCGGTTCATCCAGCCCAGGCTGGAATGCGAGCTGGGGTTCGTGATCGGGCGGCGGCTGAAGGGGCCGGGCTGCACGATCTTCGATGTGCTGAGCGCGGTGGATTACGTGACGCCGGCGGTGGAGATCGTGGACGGGCGCACGCATCGGGTGGATCCGGAGACGGGCGGCGGGCGGCATGTGAACGACAGCATCGCAGACAACGCAGGCAATGCCGCGCTGGTGGTTGGGGGGCGGCCGGTGAAGCCGATGGATGTCGATCTGCGGTGGGTGTCGGTGCTGTGCTACCGCAACGGGATCATCGAGGAGTCGGGCGTCGCCGCGGCGGTGCTGAACCATCCGGCGAACGGGGTGGCATGGCTGGCGAACAAGCTGGCGCCGTTCGATATCGCGCTGGAACCGGGGCAGTTCGTGCTGGGCGGGTCGTTCACGTCGACGGTGGAGGCTCGGGTGGGGGACCAGTTCCACATCGATTACGGGCCGCTGGGGTCGATTTCGTGCCGGTTCGAGTGACGCTAGCTCCGGTTCGAGTGACCTGCGGTCCGGTTCGAGTGAGCGTAAAGCGGACGCGCACCCACCCATGTCATTGCGAGGAGCGAAGCCGACGAAGCAAGCCCGGTCGAGCGCACGCTCACTCGACCGGGGTTGCTTCGTCGCTTTGCTCCTCGCAATGACATGGAAGGACGTCACGCCGCGCCGCGATAATCAAGGAATGGCCTGATGAACGACGTATTTGAATCCTCCGCCACGATGAAATTTGGCGTCGGGCAGCCGATCCGCCGGCTGGAGGACGTAAGATTGCTCACCGGCCGCGGCCGTTACCAGGACGACCAGACCTTCGACCGCCAGACGTGGTGCGTGTTCGTCCGTTCCCCGCACGCGCACGCCCTGATCCGTTCGGTGGACACCGCCGGCGCGGCAGCCGCGCCCGGCGTGGTCGCGATCTACACAGGCGCCGACTACGCCAACGACGGCATTGCCATGCCGAAGGCCAACATGCCGCGGAAGAAGCGCGACGGGTCGCCGATGTTCGCACCGCAACGGCCGGCGATGGTGGTGGACCGCGCCCGCTATGTCGGCGACACCGTGGCTATGGTGATCGCTGAGACGCTGGCGCAGGGGAAAGATGCAGCCGAGCAGGTGGTGGTGGATTACGAACCGCTGCCCGCGGTGACCAACGTCGCGGCAGCGGCGGAGCCCGGTGCGGCGCGGGTGTGGGATGACAACGCCGATAACATCAGCCACACCACTGAACGCGGCGACCGCGCCGCCACCGAGGCAGCGTTTGCGCGCGCCGCCCATGTTATCAAGCGCCGCTACGTCATAACGCGCGTGCATGCGCAATATATGGAGCCGCGCGGGTCCATCGGATTGTACGAACCCGCCGAGGACCGCTATACGCTGTATGCCGACGTGAATTATCCGCACCGTGTGCGTAACATGCTTGCCAACAATGTTTTCAAGGTGCCGGAGAGCCAGGTGCGCGTGGTGTGCCGGGACGTGGGCGGAGGATTTGGCGCCAAGGGCTGGCAGTATGTCGATCACCGGCTGGTGCTGTGGGCGGCTCGCAAGCTCGGGCGGCCGGTGAAGTGGAAATGCGAACGTTCGGAAGTGCTGATGGCCGACGAACATGGCCGTGACAATGTCGGCGAGATCGAGCTGGCGTTCGATGAGGGGGCAAAGATCATCGGGCTGCGGCTGCATATGCTGGCGAGCATCGGCGCGTATGTCGCGTCGGACCGTCAGTTGCTGACGCCGTTCGGGCAGATCGGCACGGTGGTGGGGGTGTACGATATTCCGGCGGCGTATGTGACGATCGACGCGGTGCTGTCCAACACCAGCCCGACCGCGCCGTATCGCGGCGCCGGGCGGCCGGAGGCAAGTTACCTGATCGAACGTGCGATGGAGGCGGCGGCGCGCGAACTCGGGGTCGATCCGATTGAATTGCGGCGGCGGAACATAATTCCCGAAGCGAAGATGCCGTACAAGACGGTGACCGGGCCGTTCTACGACTGCGGGCAGTTTGGCAAGAACATGGAGATCGCGCTGGAAGCTTCGGACTATGCCGGGTTCGCCCGGCGGCGCGAGGAATCGCGGGCGCGCGGCAAGTTGCGCGGGATCGGGCTGGCGAATTCGATCGAGCAAGCGGCGGGGCCGACGCCGGAATATGCCGAGGTGCGGTTCAATCCCAGTGGCAGTGCGTTGTTATTGATGGGCACCAAGACGCATGGGCAGGGGCATGAGACGGTGTTCAAGCAGATCCTGTGCGGCAAGCTGGGGATCGATCCGAAGGAAGTGCATTTCATCGACGGCGATACCGATCGGGTGGCGTTCGGCATGGGGTCGAACGGGTCTCGGTCGATGGTGACCGGCGGGTCGGCGCTGTCGATGGCGGCGGACAAGGTGGTCGAGAAGGGGAAGAAGCTGGCGGCGCATTTGATGGAGGTGGCCGAGGGGGATGTTGAATTTTCGGATGGCCGGTTCAGCGTGGCGGGTACCGATCGCGGCATGATGCTGAAGCAGGTGGTGGCGGCTTCGTTCCAGCCGGCTCGGCTGCCGCCGGGGATGGAGCCGGGGATGTACGAGCATGCATCCTATGCGCCCCAGCGCGACACGTTTCCCAATGGGTGCCATGTCTGCGAAGTGGAGGTGGATCCGGACACCGGCACGGTGGAGCTGCAATCCTATCTGGTGGTGGATGATGTCGGCACGGTGATCAATCCGCTGACCCTGGCGGGGCAGATTCATGGCGGTATCGCGCAGGGCGTCGGGCAGATTTTGATGGAGCAAGTGGTGTATGAGAAGGAAAACGGGCAGTTGGTGACGGCGAGTTTCATGGATTACTGCATGCCGCGCGCGGACGATCTTTGTAATATTCGAATTGTCAGCAATCCGGTGCCGACGGCGGGTAATCCGCTGGGGGCGAAGGGGGCGGGGGAGGCGGGAACGGTCGGCGCGATGCCGTCCGTGATGATTGCGATCATGAATGCGCTGGAGCAGGTGGGGGTGACGGAGCTGGATATGCCGGCCGGTCCGGATCGGGTGTGGCGGGCGATAGAGGCGGCGTCAGCCCGTCATGGCCGGGCTTGACCCGGCTATCTGCGCACGCACTGTCCGGAGGCAGATGGCGCGTGATTTGCTCACGCACTCTTGGGGGGGATGGCCGGTGCAAGCCCGGCCATGACGAGGTAGCGGCGTGACGGGATAGCGGCGTGACGGGATAGCGGCGTGACGGGGTAAAGGAACGTCCATGCATAACCTTCGAACCGGTGCCGAGTATCGCGAAGCCTTGCGGGATGGGCGCAAGGTTTGGGTGGTCGGCGAGGGGCGTGTGGACGATGTCACCACCCATCCGGCTACACGGGCGATGGTTGATGAATATGTCGCCTGGTACGATCGCCATTTCGATGCCGCCTGGCAGGATCGATTGCTCACACCGACCGATGCGGCAGGCAGGCGGATTCCCTGGGGCTATGTACTTCCCAGGACATCGCAGGACCTTGTCGCGATGGGGCGCAGCTTTGCCGCGACCACGTTTCTTAGCGCCGGTAACATCACGCATACGCCGGCCTATGGCTGCCTGATCGCGCTGGGCGTGCTGGGCGAGGTGCAGGAACACAATCCGTCGCAGCAGCAGATCGACAACGCGCTGGCGTATCGCGACGAGATCGCGCGGACGGGGCGGTTCCTGACGTTCTCCTCCGGCGCGGCGACGATCGGGGCGCGCATGAAGCCCGATCCGAAGGATCGCGCGTCACTGCGTATCGTGCGCGAGACCGATAGCGGGCTGGTGATCAGCGGCAAAGTGGGGATGCACACCAGCCCTGCGTATGCCGAGGAAGTTTATGTTGGCGGGTTGTGCGGGGTCGAATTCCAGGGGCACCGCGCGACCTTCATCGTGCCGGTGGGCGCGCCGGGCGTGACGGTGATCTGCCGCCGCACCTCCGTCCATCATCCCAGCACGTTCCTTGCGCCGCTTTCCAGCCGTTACGATGAACTCGACGGGCAGATGTGGCTGGAGAATGTGTTCATTCCGTGGGAACGGGTTTTTCTGACTGAACCGATTCCCCCCGAGCGCATTGCCCGATGGTTGTTCTGGCATCAGCTCTATTGCTGGTTGTCGAAAGCGGAGTTCACGCTGGGGCTGGCGCTGGCTTGCAGCCATGCGATCGGGCTGGCGCACCACGAACCGACGATCAACTATTTGCTCGACCTGATGACCGACGTGCAGACGGTGCGAAGCTGCCAGGTGGCGGCGGAACGCGATCCGCAGTTCACCATCGCGGGCTATTGCTATCCGAATCTCTGCCATCTTTCCGCCGGCAGCATGGCGATGCTGCGCGCGCGGCCGGGGATGAGCGAGATGCTGCGCATCGTACCGGGATCGTCGCTGGTGGTGGCGCCGGGCGATGCCGATCTGGCCGATCCCGAGGTTGCCGCGGGGCTGGAAGAATCGTTCAGCGGCGGCGGCTATAGCGCGTTGCAGCGCTCGGCGTTGTTGCAGATGGCCTGGGACCACGTGTCATCGATGCTGGATGCGCGCGAGTCAGCGTTCGAACTGCATGCGAATGGCGGCATTCCCGCCTGGCGGGGGCGGCTGCGGCGCGGATTCGAGGATTATAACAGGCTTGCCAATGCCGTGCTGAAGCAGCTCGATATCCCGATGCCGGAGATCGACCTCAGCCATATCCGCACGCTGCCGATGGCGCCTCGGCGTGTGGTGGAGGTGCCGCCGCAAACCGCCAACCGTTCCGAAGGGAAATCGTGATGACCGAATTATCGCAGAAGACACGCGATGCGCTGATGCGCGTGGCGACATCGACACTGACCGGCGCGCTGCAACGGCGTGGGTTGCGCAGCATGTTCTTGCAGGATGTGTGGCCGGTGCGTGCCAACATGAAGCGCATGGTGGGGCCGGCGTTCACCATGCGGTTCATTCCGTCGCGCGAGGACAAGGACGGTCCGCAGGCGAAGGGGCCGCGCGGCAATATCCAGCCGCAGGCGATGGAGACGTGCCCGCCGGGCCATGTGCTGGTGGTGGATTCTCGCGGCGATGCGCGGGCGGCTTCGGCGGGGGATTTGTACGTGGGTCGGCTGGCGGCGCGCGGATGTGCGGGGATCGTGACGGATGGCGGGCTGCGGGATTCGGAAGGCGTGTTCAAGACGGGACTGCCGGCGTACCACCGGCGGCCGTCATCGCCGCCGAGTCCGGTCGCGCATCACCCCTGCGATTTGAATCTGCCGATCGGGTGCGGGGGAGTCGCGGTGTATCCTGGGGATATCATCGTGGGCGATTGCGATGGGGTGGTGGTGATTCCGCCGGATATTGTCGATGAGATCGCGGAGGAGTGCCTGGCGACGACGGAATACGAGGAGTTTGCCGAGGAGGAAGTCGCGCGCGGGCGCCCGTTGGCCGGGCTGTTCCCGGTGGCGGGGGACGAGGCGAAGCGGGATTTTGCCGAGTGGAAGAAGAAGCGGGGGTGAGGGTGTGCGAAGGGCCGGGATTCGAAGGCCTGGAGGGTGCGGTCTTGGGGGCGGGCCTGATGTCATTGCGAGGAGTGAAGCGCCCAGGCAAACTTGGTTGTTTGGGAGCACACACGATCCGAAGCCTGCCCTGAACGAGGTTGCTTCGTCGCTTTGCTCCTCGCAATGACATGTGCTGGTTTAATGACATGTGCTGGCATGGCGTGTTATGGGGTCTTACCAATCGTCATCCGGTCGACAGCAGGCGGACTTTTGCGAACTCCACCGCCAGGAAATCGATCATCGCACGGACTTTCGCGGCGAGCAGGCGGCGTGACGGATAGACGGCGTGGATCGGCAATCGCGTGGGCTCGTAGCGCTCCAGGATGACACGGACCAGTCCGCGTTCGATCTCGTCCGAGAACAACCAGACCGGCAACACCGCGATGCCGATGCCGCCGATCACGGCCTCGCGCACTGCTTCGGAATTGTCGGCGCGGAAACGGCCGGTGACATCGACCTGCACCGGTCCGTCGCTGCTTTCGAAGTGCCAGCGCTGGCCGGTCGCCAGCCGTGTGTAGATCACGCATTCGTGGCGCGCGAGTTCCGCGGGCGTGGCCGGAATGCCGCGTGCGTCCAGGTAGGAGGCGGCAGCCACCGTGACGCGTCGCGTCATGCCGATCGGTTTGGCAATCAGCGCCGGGTCTGCAAGGTCGCCCACGCGGATGGCGAGGTCCAGGCCCTCGCCTACAAGATCGACAAAGGCGTCGCTCATCACCAGGTCCACGGTGACCTCCTGGTGGCGAGCGAGGAATGCCGGCATGCGTGGCGCGACATGCAGGCGGCCGAACGCCACCGGCGTGCCCAGCCGCAGCAATCCGCTCGGCTCGCCGCGGCGGCGCCCGACGCTGCTTTCCGCCTCGGCCACGGCCTCCAGCGCTGCGCGGGCGCGTTGGTAAAATTGCCGCCCGTCGTCGGTAAGGGTCAGGGCACGGCTGGACCGGTTCAGCAGCCGTACGCCGAGATGCGCTTCGAGCGCGGCGATCGTGCGGCTGATCGTCGGCTGCGAGGTATTGCTCTCGCGTGCGACCGTGGTGAAGCCTCCGGTTTCCACCACCCGCGCGAACAATCGCATTCCGGATAAAAGGTCCATTGTGCCCCAAGGATACGTTCGGCGTATCGCTGCTATCCACGCGATGGGTATATGGTGCTGCCGACGCATGGACGATAGTCATGCGTGTGCCGGCGGGCGCATCGGCTGCATCGACCCGCGCGGCGCTTTTGCCGATTGCCGCGCCGGCCTTGCCGGTCCCGATCGGGAGTGGACCTGAAAGGAAGCCCGATGATCCGCTTCTATTTCCATCCGACGCCGAACCCGGCGAAGGTCGCATTATTGCTGGAGGAAACCGGCATCGATTATGAAACAATCCCGGTCGATACCAGCAAGGGCGAGCAACACACTCGGGATTTCCGCGCGATCAATCCGAACGGCAAGGTGCCTGCGATCGTTGACACCGATGGTCCCGGCGGTAAAGCGGCTCGCGTATTCGATTCAACCGCGATCCTGCTTTATCTGGCGGAGAAGACGGGCAAATTCCTGGGCAAGCCGGAAGATCGTCCGGAACTGCTGTCCTGGCTGTTGTTCATCGCGTCGGGGCTGGGACCGTTTTCCGGCCAGGCGGTGCACTTCCAGTTCGTCGCGCCTGAGGGTCTTGGTTATGCCGTGAATCGCTACCGCCGGGAGGCCGAGCGGCATTACCAGGTGCTGGACGACCACCTTGCCGGCCGTGATTTCATCGTGGGCGACAGCTACACGATTGCCGACATGTCGGCCTGGGGTTGGCTGGACCGTGCCGCGCGCGTGCTGAAGGGTGAAGCCGATCCGCTTGCCGCTTATCCCAACCTGAAGCGATTGTTCCAGACAGTCGATGCGCGGCCGGCGGTTGCCCGCGCGCGTGCCGTCGGCAAGGACCACGAATTCAAGAAGGTTGTCGATGAGGAGAGCAAGCGCGCGTTGTTTCCCTCGAACTATGCTCCAGCGGCGTGAGAAGCATGACCTGGTTGCGACGGCACCCGATCATCGGTGGAAGGTGGCCAGGTCAAGCCCGGCCATGACGGGTTGTTGTTTCTTGTCAGGCGAAGGGAGACTGCGATGACCCGATTGTCCGATCTGCCGCCGGCCCAGGCGAAGCGTCTGGCCGAAGCCGAGTGTCCGAAATTCGCGACAACGCCGTTCGTTTCGGGCCCGCCGCTGTCACAGCGGAAGGTCGCGATCGTGTCGTCGGCCGGTTTGTTCCGGCGCGGCGCGGAGCCATTTCGGGGCCGCGATACCGACTATCGGGTCGTCCTCGGCGACATTGCGTGGAAAGATTTGCTGACCAGCCATATCTCGGTGAATTTCGACCGCACCGGGCTGCAGGAAGATTGGAATATCGCGTTTCCGCTCGACCGGATGCGGGAGTTGCAGGCGGAGGGCGTGATCGGTGCGCTTGCCGACACGCATTATTCGTTCATGGGTGCGGCCGATCCGCTTGGGATGGAACCGCATGCGCGCGAACTTGCCGGGCGCCTGAAGCAAGAAGAGGTGGATTCCGTCCTGCTGACACCTGTCTGACCCGTCTGCACGCGCGCCGTGAGCGCGCTCGGACATTATCTGGAAGAGGAAGGGCTGGCGACGGTCTCGATCAGCCTGATCCGGCCGCAGACCGAGAACACCAGGCCGCCGCGCGCGCTGTGGGTGCCGTTCGAACTGGGGCGGCCGTTCGGCCCGCCCAGTGATCCCGCGTTCCAGCGACGCGTCCTGCTGACGGCCCTGCGGCTGCTGGAGCGGTCGGATGGCCCGGTCTTGCTGGAGGATTTTCCCGACGACGATCCGCGCCGGCAGCCTGATCCCAGGTGGGAGCCGCCGGCGATACCGGGCGGCAGCGGCGACGGCAGCCGTGAGGCTCTCGCCTCCGGTTTGACGGCGGAGGTGAGGGCGCTGGGTGACGCACATCGCCGTTGGGTGGCGCAACACGGCCGGACCACGGTTGGCGTCAGCGGATTGGAGATGGCGGATGCGGCGGAGTATGTCGCCGCGTGGCTGCGGGGGGAGAATGCGGACAGCCCGCGTGAGGGCTTCTCGGCGCCGTTGCTGCTGCGGTTCGCGGTCGACGATCTCAAGGCATACGCGCTGGAAGCGGCTGCCGCGGGCTCGGCCAAGCCGGCGAGCAAGCAACTGGGTGACTGGCTTTGGAACGAGACGGCGACAGGAGCAGGGATTCACGCGTTGCGGGCTGCGCTGTTGAACGCCGAGGATCAGCGCCTTCGGCTGATCGCGGAGAATTTCCTGGTTCCCGGCGCCCGGATTCGGGCGGCTGGGTGAAGGCCGGGTTGCGCCAGGACGAGCGGCTTTTGCGCGGAAGTTGGGCGGCCGGACGGCGGTGAGTCAGCTCTTTGCCAACAACCGCAGTGCTTGCCCTGCCGCCGCTTCAGCCGCCTGCCGCAGTGCCTCATCCGGTGCGCTGCTTACCGGGTGCGGGATGACGGCGAACGCGTAGCCCGGGAAGCCCAGCACGCGCGCCATCAGTTCTGCCGCGCTGACGAACCGGGTGGTCATGACGGCCATTGCTGGGATGCCAAGACGCTCGGCGGTGATGGAGTCATGCAGACTGCACGACGAGCAACTGCCTCAGTCGCCAATTCCCGTCACGACAGCCTGCCAGCGGCGCAGTTGGTCGACGATGTCGGGATCGGCGGGCGCGCTGTAGTTCGACTTGGTGCGGCGGATCACGTCGGCCACGCCATATTGCTCGCGCAGGATGCGCTCCAGGTGGTTGAAGAACCCGAGCGTGCCTTCCTTGCCGTTGGAGATGAAGCCGACGGTCTTGCCCGCAAGCGATGCCGGCCGCGGCGCGCGTTGGCCCAGCGGCGGGGCGGTTTCGTTGGTGGGGTCGAGAACCTGAAGCGACATGGCGGCAGTGTCGGGACGCGGCTTAAGCAAGTCAACCGGCCTGCCCCGAGCGCTGTGCTTTCCCTATGAGTTGCGCCTTGCCCGAAAAGCTGCCTGGGGGCCGGCCTTGGTGCCCGTCAGCCTGCGTCCGGCCCGCAATCCACACATACGCCGATCGGCAGTGTGACCGCCTTGCTCTTGTCGCCCAGCCAAGGCGGGATCACGGCGCCGAAGCCGCCGGCCGGACCGCCGGCTGCGACGACCAGCAGCGCGCCGGGCGCATCCAAGGCTGCGTATTCCGTATCGCCCCGGTCGCGCACCACTGCTGCCTTGCCCACGTCCGCCCACTCACTCCGACGTATGCGAGCGCGTGCGTGGATGAAATTCGCAATGTCGGTCTTGCTCCATCCGGCTGCTTGCAGATGATCGCGCAATTGCTTCGGCACCACGATCGCGTAATTGCCCGCCCAGATCGAGTAGTGCCGCATGTTGGCGCGGATCTCGGAGGCGAAGGTTTCCAGGATTTCTTCCGGCGCCGTGGTCCATTCGTTCATGATCTGCCGGGGTGCGCCGGCGGCCATGACCGTGACGGCGGACGTGTCCTGCGGCAGGCCGCGCTGTGCGTGCAGCGGCAGCCAGTCGGTGCCTTCCTCGTCTTCGGCGATGCAGTAGCTGAATTTGCCGGGGTGGCCGAGCGTGGAACGGTCGATACCGCCGGGACGCACCTCCAGGATGTTGATCAGCGCCAATCGGATGGCGCGGCCGATGACGGCGGTGGCGCGATCGCTGTTGGCCAGCGCGTTGAAGCCGCCCGTGGCACCGATTTCGCGCCGGATCGGGCCGTTCAGAATTATCAGCACCGCGCAGCCACCGGTGGAGGCCGTGGCGCCGTGCAGCAGGAAGGTCGGCTGGAGCATGGCCGAGAACGCCGTGAGCACGACCGGGAAGTGCATTGGCAGGCAGCCGGCCATCACCGCGTTGATGGCCAGTTTCTCCGCGGTGACGGGCACGCCGCGTACCGGCTCGATGCCGATATGCTGGTCGGGTGGCGTCAGGGCCCAGTCGAGGCAGGCCTGCACCGTGGCGGCGGTGGGCGGAACGATCGGCAGGCCATCCGTCCAGCCGTTGGCGTGGTAGAGTTCCTGGGCGGCCTGGATGTCGGGAACGTCGTAGGAGCGGGACGCGAGATTCATGTTGCGGTTATCCGATGCCGGTCGGAGCGTGGTATGCGTCGAATTCGTGCCGTGGGTTCACGCGCGGCTGAACATGCCGCTGCCTCTGAATGGGAGATGATAAGACGCGCCGCGGGTCAGGGCGAGCGAGCCGGGCTCCGGCCGCTCCGGCACTGCCGCTGTCAGGGATGCGCCGGTTATGGGGAGAGCCTTTCACGATAGATTATGCCAACGCGATGACCGCCGGGTTTGGCGTTTGTGGCAGTGCAGGGGCCATTGGACGAGCAAATGACGGTTGCTCGCGGGCACGGACCAATAAATCCTTCTCTGCGCCCTCTGCGCCCTCTGCGCCCTCTGCGTCTCTGCCTTCCTTGCGACAAATTCGCCAGAAACCACAGGCACCTACAGGGCCGCCGGCGGTTTCAATGCGCGGGGAAGGCTTCTGCCGTTGTTTCCGGTGCCCCCATGGGTAGTGGCCACGCCTGACGACGGGCTTCTGGTCATACGCGGGCGAAGGTGGAATTCAGCTGCTGTTACGGCCGATGTGCCGAACTCGGCTCTTCAGCGACAGGGGGAGAGGGGCGGAAGCGGTCGAGAACGCCCGTCGGCGGAAGGACGCCGTCTATCAGCCAAGCCTTGGCGGCAAACACCGAAGCAATCGCAAGCCCATGCGGTAGTCGGGCATTTCTGAGCATGACTACATCGACTTTGCGGTTTACGTCAGAGCGAACGACCTCCACGTCGAGGTCTGACTTCGTACCCGGAGCGAAGTCGATCATGTTGTTGGTAATCAGTAGGTCAGCATTTCCAGAGATGGCCGTATCCAGAACACCTGCGTCTTCCAAATCCATCATGGGCAACACGCCCCCGCCAAGCACGAGATGAGGTGCCTGGCCAAGGATGCCGTCAGTGGCGCACGCTTCGACAGCATTTCGCGCCGCTTCAGCAATTGCCGCCAAATGGCGTAGCCTCATGAGCACGTCTTGCAATGTATCCAGCATCGCGTGTGATATGACTGGTTGGATCGGTGCCATGCGGCAGTAGCCAGCAAAGCACGCCCGAACCAGAAGTTGTGCGGCAGAGCCTCGCCGTCCCTTTGACAAGGCCAGATAGTGGTTCACCCACACATTGACATCCAGCGTGACACGGAGAACCACCCTGTCATCCCCTATCCCTGGCCGGGATGAGGCTCAATACCGCCCTCGAATTGCTCGTGGGCTTCCTTCCGCTCGCGCCCGTAATCCGCGACTGCTCTGACGGACTGCTCGGCGAGGTCTTCCTCGGTTTCTCCCTCGGAAACCAGGCCACGTTCCTGTGCGCTGGCCAGGAGACGACGCTCAACCACCAGGTTCCCAACCTGGGCAATTGCCTTCGTCATCAATACCGCCAATTGCCTTTGCGCATCCTCGCCACCTTCAGCCAACACGAACCTCAACGTCCGGCGCGCGGATGCCGGCAAGAGCGCCCCAAGCGCGGAAGCGCGCGCGGCGGCCTGACTTGCGGTGATACCGTCGCTTTGCGCGATTTGCCGGACGCGCGCGGCCAAGACGGGATCCGCCACGAACGAAACCGTTACACCAGCCACGTCATCCTCCATGCCCCAAATGTCCTATAGGGTATAGTAGACCAGATGGCCGTGCGATACAAGGTCGTCAAGGTTCACCCCGGGCAGTGCTGAAGTCGGTGGCTGACAGTCTGGTTTGCCTGACTATGGGTGGTATGCACCGGAGCCAACGGGAGAAGGCTTGCGCGGGGTGAGTCGAGGCTCGTGGCTGGCAAATTTATCCCAGAGGCAGGCAGAGACGCAGAGGGCGCGGAGAAGGATTTATTGATCCGTGCTGGTGGGCGTTTCCCGTCTCACGACCAGCGACTGTCGCCGTGTGCGGCAAAAAAAGTGGGCGCCGGCCTCCGTCGGCGTGAGAAGGTACTGTTCTTGGGTCAACCTCTTGGCTGGTTGGCATTAGGGCGCAGCGTGATGATCGGGGCTTATCCCCCAATCGCCCCTTGCGCCTCTACGTACAGCGCGTACATCGACTGGCTCGCTGCCATGAACAGCCGGTTGCGCTTGCGGCCGCCGAAACAGACATTGGCGCAGCGTTCCGGCAGCAGAATGCGTCCGATCAGTTTGCCATCGGGCGCGAATACCGCGACGCCGTCATGCTCTGGCCCGCCGGACTGGCCGCACCAGACATTGCCTTCCGAATCGCAGCGGATGCCGTCGGCGAAGCCGGGCGAATCATCAAAGAACAGTCGGCTGTTGGCGAGTTTTGTGCCATCTGCGACCACGTCGTAGACGCGCGTTGTCTTGGGGCCGGTATGGGCCGTGTCCACCACGTATAGCCTGCTTTCGTCTGGCGAAAATGCCAGGCCGTTCGGGCGCTGCATGTCGTCCACGACCACCGACATGCGTCCATCCGCCGGATCGATGCGATAGACGCGGAACGGCAGTTCCTGCGGCATGGTGTGGCCCAGATAATTGCCGCGTGTGCCGGCGCCATTGTCGCTGAACCAGATGGAGTCGTCCGACTTCACCACCACGTCGTTCGGGCCGGTCAGTCGCTTGCCTTCGAAGCTCGACGCCAGCAGCGTGATGCTGCCGTCGTATTCGGTGCGTGTCAGGTGCTGCGTGTCATGCTCGCAGGTGATCAGCCGCCCCTGGCGGTCGCGGGTGTTGCCGTTGGCGTAATGCGAGGGTTCGCGGAATACGCTGATGCCGCCATCGGTTTCGTCCCAGCGCAGGATGCGGTCGTTGGGGATGTCGGAGAACAATAGGTAGCGGCCGTCGCCGAACCAGACCGGGCCTTCGGTGAAGCGAAGGCCGGTGGCGATGCGCTCGATTGCGGCATTGCCCAGGACGAGGCGCTGGAAGCGCGGATCGAGCACGACGATATTGGGGTCGGGATAGCGGATCGGATCCGCGCGCCAGCGTCCGCTCTGATCCGGACCCGGCAAAGTTTGCGTACTCATGACTTGTTCGCTTCCCTCCCGAACATGACGCGGCTGTTCAGGGAAGGACAAAGCTCCCTCTCCCGCAAGGGGAGAGGCAGCCGCAGAATGCAACGGGGCGGGTAAGATCCCCGCCCCGCCATTCCCGCCGCCAGCCGTTCGGCGGTTGGTCAGTTCGTTACTTCGCCCCCTCTCCTCCGTCACCGAAGCCGTAGGCTGTCTCGCCGTGCACCGCTTCGTCACCGACCCGCAGCGTCACCTCATCCATGCGTAGCGGCGTGATGAACGAGATCACCTTCAGGATGATGTAAGTGATGATGACGTTGTAGACGATGATGAACAATGCGCCGTAGATCTGCAGCACGAGCTGGTGCGGATTGCCGTAGATCAGGCCGGTCACGTTCACGCCGGGCGCATCCTTGTCGGTGCCGATGTATTCCAGCATGTCAGGGCAGGCCAGGATGCCGGTCAACAGGCCGCCGGTGATGGCCGCGATGCCGTGCGTGGAGAACACGCTCAGCGTATCGTCCACCTTCATCATGAACTTGGTCCGCTGCAGCCAGTTCATGCTCATCCAGGGGATGGTGCCGGCGGCAAGGCCGATGATCATGGCGCCCCAGCCGTTCACATAGCCGGCGGCAGGCGTGATCGCGACCAGCGAGGCAATCATGCCGTTGATCGCGCCGACCACCGACGGCTTGCCGTAGGCCATCTTGTCGCACAGCGTCCAGACCAGCACGCCTACCGCGGTCGCGGTGTTGGTGTTCAGCACCGCGGCGCCGGCGTCGGCGTTGGCGAAGTATGGATCGCCGCCGTTGAATCCGTTCCAGCCAAGCCACAGGATGCCGGCGCCGACCAGCGCCACCAGCAGACTGTTAGGCGGGAAATGCTCGCGGTCCTGTTGCGTGCGGGGGCCCACCATGGCAGCGGCGACGAAGCCGGACGTGGCGGCTGCCAGATGGATCACGTAACCGCCGGAGAAGTCCACCACGCCCATGCTGGCGAGCCATCCGCCGCCCCACAGGCTGAACGCGCCCACGGTATAGGACAACGTCATCCACAACGGGCAGAAGAAGACCCAGGCCCGGAAGCTCATGCGGCCGAGCACCGAGCCGGCGAGGATGATCACCGTGATGGCGGCGAACACGAACTGGAAGTAGACCAGCGTGGCCATCGGGAACTGGATCGGCGGCATGCCCGATGCGGCCGCCGGTATGGTCGCTTGGCCGGTACTGAACGCAGCGGATAACGCCGGCAGCGGGTGCCCCAGGAACGGAAACCATTGCGGTCCGAACGCCATATTGTAGTCGAATAACACCCAGACCACGAGGACCGAGGCGAAGGCGTAGATCGACATGAAGGCGGAGTTGATCGCCCACTTCTGCTTGACGATGCCGCCATAGAGTACGACAAGGCCTGGAATGCTTTGCAATGCGACGAACGTGGCGGCGGCCAACTGCCACGCATTGTCGCCCGTATCGAGCCATTTAGGGGAAGGTAAGAGCATGGGGGACTCCATGGTTGTTGACGTTTCCCAGGGCGTCTTTGCACCGACACGGCAGCAACCACTCGCCCGCTGCACGGCTGAAAATGATTGACGCCAAGGCGGGCAGCTTAAAGCAAACGACATGCCAGGACCCCTTGCTGGCTGCTGCGGGGCGTTGGCCCCACCGGCGCGCGCCGGCGCCTGCGCCGGCCTTTATTTCAGGTTGGCGAGGACCACCCTCTCGCAGTTGGTAGAAATCCGTTTGATTTTCTACATCCATTGGTTGTGCTTTCCACCGATCGAGCCTGTGTGCGGGCTGTTTGCAATGGTGGCCACTGATCCTTGGGACTATGGAAGCGGCGGATTGCACAATGATTGTGCAGGGAATTGGGTGGTGGGATGGATGGCGCGGCTCGCCGGCACTGGCGGGCTGCGGCCATTTTTCTGGTCAGATCAAGGCTTTGCCGGGAATCCAGGATCGCCAGCCGAACAACATGCGAGCATTTCGCTATATTTCCTATATATGGCCGCTCGAGACCTGGCGTCGGGCGTGCGGACCAGCAATGCGTTTCCCCTGGCGGTTGGGGCGGCCCGCTTCCCGCGGCGCGTGCTTTGCAAGCGCGAGGAAAACGATTTTATGGGCGGTGCGGCAGGCGAACGATGACGTTTCTGGTGCGATACGTGGTGGCCGTGGCCACGCTGGCAGCATGCGCGACGGCAAACGCCGCCGGAGCGCAGCCGCGCCTGGCCTCCGCCGTCACCTGCGTCAATCCTTCGAGCGGCGCTACCTGGCAGATCAATATCGACTATGATCGTTCGACCGTTGACTCCAACCCGGCGACGGTGAGCAACGACGAGATTTCCTGGCGCGACGCCAAGGACGGCTGGCACTACACGCTTGACCGCAAATCGGGTGCCCTGACCGTGGTCGTGGCATCCAGCACCGGCGGCTATTTCCTGCACGATCGCTGCCGGCTGCCTTGATGCAGGGGCGCACCAACTGCTGCCGCGCCTGGACTGTATCGGCCGCCGGCAGGCGGGCGGGATGAGCGAGGACCTGACCACCCCGCGGGTCAGTATCGGCACCCATACGGCGATCGGGCCGCGCCCCCGCAATGAAGATTTCGTCGGGGCAGTGCTCGGCTCACAGATCGCCGCGGAACGCCGTGATGTGGCGGCGGCCATCGCCGACGGCATTGGCAGCGCCAAAGGCGGCCGGGTGGCAGCGGAAACCGCGGTGCGAGGGTTCCTCGACGGCTTCTGGGACGTGCCGGAAACCATGGAGGTGCGCCGCGCCGGGGCCCGCATTCTCAATTCGCTGAACGGGTGGATCCATTCGCAGGGCCGCCAGGATGCCAACCTCGTCGGCATGGGGTGCACGTTTACCGCGCTGGTGCTGCGCGGTCGGCTGGCGCATGTGCTGCATGTGGGCGACACCCGCGCCTATCGGCTCAGCGGCGGCCGGCTGATACGGCTGACCGAGGACCACGTGCGCGATGATCGGGGCAAGTCGCCGGTGCTGATCCGCGCTTTGGGTATCGAAGCGGAATTGCGGCTGGATTACAGCAGCCATCCCGTCGCGTTGCACGACCGTTTTCTGCTGTGCAGCGACGGTGTGCACGGCTTGCTGGTGGACGAGACGATTGCCGACGTGCTGCGTGTACGCTCGGCGCCGGACGTGACCGCGCGCACGCTGGTTGAGGAGGCGTTGGCAGCGGGCAGCACCGACAACTGCACCGCCCTGGTGCTGGATGTGCTGGCGCTGCCCACCGCGCGATCGGAGGACGTGGGCAGTGCGATCCGCCGCCTGCCGCTGATTCCGGTGCCGCAGGTTGGGGACACGGTGGACGGGTTCGTGCTGAACGTGCTGGTCTCCGAAGGTCGCTACAGCCGTTTGTTCGGTGCGGTCGACGATGCGGACGGCGCGCCCGTGGTGCTGAAATTTCCCAAGCCGCAGGTCGCGGAAACCGCGATTTTTCACGCCGCCTTCGTGCGCGAGGCCTGGGTGGGCACGCGCATCACCAGTCCCTGGGTGGCGCATGTGATCGAGCTGCCACCGGGGCGGCAGACCTGCCTTTACACGGTGATGGCGCTCTACACGGGCGAGTTGCTGGAAACGCGGCTGTCGCGCCGGCCGATGGTAGGGCTGGAGGAAGGCCGCAACATCGCGGTGAAGCTGGCGCATGCGCTGGCGGTGCTGCATCGTGCCGGCATCATCCATCGCGACGTCAAGCCCGATAACGTGATGCTGGAATCTGGCGGGTCGCTGAAGCTGCTTGATCTGGGCGTGGTGCGCCTGCCGGGGCTGGAGGATTTTCCGCCGGAAAACATACCTGGCACCGCGGCCTATATGGCGCCGGAGATGTTCCAGGGCGAAGCCGGCAATGTCGCGACCGACATCTATGCGCTGGGGGTGACGATATTCCGGACCTTCACCGGCGTGTACCCTTATGGGAATAGCGATGCCACCAGCCCGCCGAAGCAGGAGCGGCCGCGCGATCTCGCCACGCTGCGTTCGGATCTGCCCGCCTGGGTGCAGGCGGCGCTGCACCGCGCGATTGCGCTCGATCCGGCCGAACGGTTCGCGGATATGGCGGAGTTCGCACATGATTTCGAAGCAGGCCCATCATATGCTCCGCCGCCGGTGCGCCGGCCGCTGACGCTGTACGAGCGTTCGCCGGTGGCGTTCTGGCAGGTTGTGTCGGCGTTGCTTGCCGTGGCGCTGGCGGTGTCGCTGTGGTGGCGGTGAGGAATGCTTCGATACGAACTGCCTCGTTGCTGCGAATCGGGATTATAAGGATTTCAGCGATGGAGTGATGTCACGGGTGGATGCGCCCGGATTGTTGGTGCGGGGTCTTGACCGAGGTTGCTTCGCCGCTGCGCTTCTCGCAATGACATCCGGTTGTTAGTGCGCCGACAGGATCGTGGGTTCGATCGGCCCGACGCTGACCGCTAACATTTGCGACGTACCCAGACTCCGGCCGGTGCGCAGATCGGTCAATGTCATGCGGCGGGGGAGGGTGAGACCGACTGATTGCGTTTCTTGTCCGGGGCTGCGCCGCTGCAGGGCGAGGATCGTCCGTGACCCCCGATCGAACCGGTACATCGCGATGTCCGCCGGCGCCGAGACATGGAATGACGCGACGACGCCCGCCTTTGCCAGCAATGTTGACAGCGCCGCGTGGTCATCCGGAGCGATCAGGTGGGCGATCCCTGGCGGCAAGTCGGGCTGCGGCAGGCGCCGGCTGTGCGCATCGAAAATGCCGGGCTGGCGGTCGGCAATGACCATGCCGCCGTGTTTGGCAAATGCGGCGATGGCATTTGCATCGGTGGGGGACAATGCCAGCGTGTCGGGCAGGATCAGCACCTTGTCGCGCAGGCCCGGCAGCATGGCCGCCGAGACGAAATGCGGCTGAAGCCCGAGAAAGGACAGGCTTTGCACATCGCCGCGCATGGCGATGCGGAACGCGTCGTCCTCGGTTTCCTTCTCTGAGCCGCGTTCGATCCACGCCTCGCCTTTCGGCTGCTGGTCGAGCATCCATTGAGTGCGGAAACTTGCCGGTGAATAGAGAATGGCGACCGGGTCCGTGTGCCACGTTGCCGCCGCGAGCAATGGCGCGATGCGGCGCAGTTGGGGAAACAAATGGGCGTAGGTGATGCCGCGCGGACCCAACGCGCCGTCGGGTCGCACGATATTGTCGTTCTGCTCCCACAGGATCAGGCCGCGCGAGCCGCGCAGCAGGGCACGCCAGATTTCGAAGATATTGGCGGGGGCTCCGCCGAACGAAGTGGTGAGCGTTATGAGGTGCGGGTTGAGGGAATGAACGATCGGCAGGTTTTCGTCGCCGTCGTAGATTTCCATCACGTCCACGGCGTGTGCCAGATGGGTGTAGTTGTAGCCGCCCCAGCCGGGGACTTGCGCGCCCTCGATTGCGGCCAGCGCATGCGGATCGGCGGTGTGGACCGCATCGGTGCCGCGGCGCAGCGCTCGGGCGAATGCCACGTCCATCCACGCTTTGAAATCCGCCCAGGCGGCGTAGTTGCCGTCGGTGCGGCGCATTGCCTCGATCGTGGTTTCCGGGCGCACCGCGTTCCAGGTTACGAAATGCGTGTCCCATTCGGCGTTCAACGCGGCCAGCGATGGATATTGTTGATGTAACCATGCGCGCATGCCGGCGAGCGATTCGGGGGAAAAATCGAAATCCCAGAAGGCGGTGAGATCGGCAATGCCGGTCTCGTCGCCGAGATTATAGAACAGGGGGTGGTCGTGTTGTTCCTGGTGGACAACGGCGGTGAGGCGGGCGTCGATGCGTGCCTGCCAGACGGGGTCGGAGAGGCTCGGGTCGCGGATCAGTGCCGCCATGTCATTCGGATTGGCACTGTACTGCTGTTGCAGCGCGACGAAGCGCCAGTTCACCGGCTTGCCGGGGGTCCAGCGGTGATAGGCTGAGTAGAAGTCCGTGGCGATATTCTCGATGTACCAGCGAAGGCCCGCCTTGCGCAGCGGCGCGGTTTCCACCGAAAGAGGTGTGCCGGTGCCGTCGCGGTCGGCGATCACGGCGGCGGCGGTGACGCCGATGCGCTTCAGGGTGGCAAGCTGCGCGGGATTGCGCTTCTGCCATTCGATGATCGGGTAGTTGGGCCAGGGGTTGGCGGACGGGTGCGAGGCTTCGGCTGATGCGGAGGAGGCGAACGTCAGGACGGTGGCGGCGAGGATACAGAATATGTCGATTCGCGCCGGACGATGATGGTTGGTCTGGAGCGGGACTGGCCAGGCTCGTTCCCCTGTCATTGCGCGGCGCCGCAGCAATCTTGTCGGAACGGGCGGACGGACACCTGTGGGCCCGGTGGAACGAGATTGCTTCGTCGCTGCGCTTCTCGCAATGACATGTCGATGTGGATCATGCGACTCACGCTGCATTGTGTGCTCTACGACGAACTGATGAGCTGCATGGATGAACCGATGACAGGTACTACGCATCCGGTGCCTGGCCATTCGCATCCTGCTGCAGCACTTCGCCGGCAAGATACAGGCTGCCGCAGATTAAAACCTTCGCCGGGCCGGGCTGACGCGCGACGGCACGCAACGCGTCCGCGACGTGCGGTCCGGGGCGCGCGATCCCTCTGGAGGCAACGACGATCTCCTCAACGGAGCGTGCATCGTGCTGATGCTCTTCTGCCACCGCCCAGACGGTTGCCGCCAACGGTATCAGGGGTCGCAGGAATTCCTCTGAATCTTTCGACCGCTTCATCCCGACGATCAGATGCACTGGGCGGTCGTTCCAAGTCCGTAAATGCTCGGCAAGGACAACGCCGGCACCGGGATTATGGCCGCCATCGAGCCACAACTCCCAATCTTCCGGCAGCAATGTGGCAAGCCGGCCGTGCAAGCGTTGCAGTCGAGCCGGCCATTCCGCGGTGGCGATCCCGGCACCGATCGCCGTGCTCGGCAGCGACAGGGCTGATGCGCGGATTGCAGTAATGGCGATGCCGGCGTTGTCCAACTGGAATGCCCCTGGCAATGACGGTGGCGGCAGATCGAGCGTTCCGGCATCATCCTGATATCGAAACCCGACCGGCAAGGGGCACACGTGCCAGTCGCGGCCATGTATGCGCGCCGGTGCGCCAACGCGCGCTGCATGCTCCAGTAGGACGTCCAGAACCTCGGGCGGCTGGGCACCGATCGCCACCGGCACGCCTGGCTTCATAATCCCGGCCTTCTCTGCAGCGATTGCGGTCAGCGTATCGCCCAACAGGTCGCGATGATCGAGCGAGATCGAGGTGATGGCGCACGCTGTTGGCTGGTCGATCACATTGGTGGCGTCGCCGCGTCCGCCAAGGCCGACTTCCAGGACGCAGACGTCGGCGGATGTCGTGGCAAACAGGTGGAATGCGACGGCGGTATTGACCTCGAACACCGTGATCGGCGCGCCGGCATTCACATGCTCTACATAGTCGAACGCCGCTTCCAATGCCGTGTCGGAGACGAGTTGGCCGGCGATACGAATCCGTTCATTCCAACGGATCAGGTGCGGTGATGTGTAGACATGCACGCGTTGCCCTGCCGCTTCCGCCATGGCGCGCAGGAAGGCGCAGGTGCTGCCTTTGCCGTTGGTGCCGGCGACGTGCAGCACCGGTGGCAGACGAAGCTGGGGATTGCCCAGCTTGTGGAGCAAGGTCAGCAGCCGGTCGAGGCTGAGGTCGATCAGGCGCGGATGCAGCCCGTGGAGGCGGGCGACGATGCCGTCGATACGATTGGGCATGGTGGGGGTGCGGGCTTCTGCTGCCACCCGTCATGGCCGGGCTTGACCAGGCCATCCGCGCACGGTCGATCGTGCGTAGATGGCCGGGTCAAGCCCGGCCATGATGGTGGCCGTGACGGGAATTGCCTGTTTCACGCTGCTGCCAGTTCTTTGACTTGCAGCAGGCTGATCAGCCGCGCCAGCGTGGCTTTCAGTTCGGTGCGTTTCACGACCATATCGACGATGCCATGCTGGTGCAGGTACTCCGCCCGCTGGAAGCCCTCGGGCAGTTTTTCCCGCACCGTTTGCTCGATCACGCGCGCGCCGGCGAAGCCGATCATGGCGCTGGGTTCGGCGATCTGGATATCTCCAAGCATGGCGAAGCTTGCGGTGACGCCGCCGGTGGTGGGGTCGGTCAGCACCACGATGAATGGCAGCCCGGCTTCCTTCACCAGTCGCGTGGCGATCACCGTGCGCGGCATCTGCATCAGGCTGATCGCGCCTTCTTGCATGCGCGCGCCGCCTGAGGCGGTGAACACGATCAGCGGTGCTTCCTGCAATACCGCCAGCCGTGCCGCGGCCACGATGCCATCGCCCACCGCGGCACCCATCGATCCGCCGATAAACGCGAACTCCATCGCGGCCACCACGGCCCGATGGCCGCCGATCGTTCCGTGTGCGACCACGATCGCATCATCCAGGTGGGTTTTTTCGCGCGCGTCCTTCAGCCGGTCCGAATAGCGTTTGGTGTCACGGAACCGCAACGGATCCACCACTGCTTTCGGCAGCTCGATCCGGGTGAAGCCGGCATCAAACGTCCATTCCAACCG
>DATKPQ010000149.1:0-16041 GCA_035523995.1 Acetobacteraceae bacterium
AGCAGATTCACAACGCGGAGTGCACATGCGCGCCGCGCCGGGAGCGATCGAGGCAGGTCGCGGATCCACCGGCGGCGCTTGACCATCACAGAACTTGCTCCAGAGTGCGCCACCCAGGCAATCCCTCCCAGGCAATCCCTCCCAGGCAATCCCTCCCAGCCAATCCCTCCAAGCCAATCCCTCCTGGCCAATCCCTCCTGGCCAATCCCTCCTGGCCAATCCCTCCTGGCCAATCCCTCCTGGCCAATCCCTCCTGGCCAATCCTGGCCCTCCCCCGATTTTCGCGCTATGTTCTCCTTCCGACTCCGGCAGGCAGGCGCCATTTCGTGCCCTCGATCCGCATCCTCCCCGAGACCACGGTGAACCGCATTGCCGCCGGCGAGGTGATCGAGCGCCCCGCTGCCGCGGTGAAGGAACTCGTCGAGAATGCCCTCGACGCCGGCGCCACCCGCGTCGCCGTCGCCCTCGAAGGCGGCGGCATCGACCGGATCGAGGTCACCGACGACGGCAGCGGCATGACCGGCGCCGAGCTTGCCCTCGCCATCCAGCGCCACGCCACCTCCAAGCTCACCGACGACTCCCTGATCCGCATCGCCACGCTCGGCTTCCGCGGCGAGGCGCTGCCCTCGATCGGCGCCGCCGCGCGCCTCGCCATTGTCTCCCATCCCCCCGGCGCCGACTGCGCCTACGCCATCCGCGTCGAGGGCGGCCGCGTCACCGATCCCACCCCCGCCGCCGGCCCCCGCGGCACCCGCGTCGTCGTTCGGGATCTGTTCTTCGCCACCCCCGCCCGGCGCAAATTCCTGAAACATCCCCGCACCGAGGCCGAGCATGCCGAAGCCGCCGTCCGCCGCCTCGCGCTCGCCGCCCCCCTTGTCGCGTTCCGCCTGGAGATCGACGGCACCACTCGCTTCGACCTGCCGCCACAGGACCGTGCCGCCCGCGTCGCCGCCTTGCTCGGCCCGGACGCTGCCGCTGCTCTGCTGCCGGTCGCCGCCGCCCGCGGCCCGCTTCGCCTCGACGGCTTCGCTTGCTCCCCCGCCGTCACCCGCGCCACGTCCGCCGCCCAGGCGCTGACGGTGAACGGCCGCCCCGTCGCCGATCCCGTACTGCGCACCGCCGTCCGCGTCGCCTATCGCGACGTGATCGAATCCGGCCGCCACCCCGTCGTCGCGCTCTACCTGGACCTGCCGCCCGAGGAGTTGGACGTGAACGTCCACCCCAGCAAGGCGGAGCTGCGTTTCCGCGACCCGAACGGCGTGCGCGGCCTGGTGATATCAGCCCTCGCCCAGACCCTCGCCACCGGCGCCGGCACCATGAACCAGACCGCAACGCTCCCCGCGCGCCCCGCGCTGCATCTGTGGCAACCACGCCCGAACCGCACCGGCATCCAGGCGCTGCCACTGCCCGGCATGACGCCCGCCCCGGCGCCCGCCTTCGCCGAAGCGCCGCTTGGCTTCGACGCTCCTCCCGCCGCCCGCATGTTGACACCGCCGGACCCGGACCCCGCGCACCCCCTCGGCGCTCCGGTGGCCCAGGTGCTGGATACCTACGTGATTGCCGTAGCGGCGGATGGCTCGCTCGTCCTGGTGGACCAGCACGCCGCCCACGAGCGCCTGACCCACGAAGCAATCCGCACGCAGATGCTGAATGGCGGCGTGCGCACGCAGCCGCTGCTGCTGCCCGCGGTGGTGGACCTGCCGTCGCCCGACGCCGCGCGCCTGCTGGCCCACGCGGATGAACTCGCCACGCTCGGCCTGGAACTGGAAGCCTTCGGCCCCGGCGCGGTGCTGGTGCGGGCCTTGCCCGCCGTACTCGGCGCGCCGGAGCCCGGTCCGCTGCTGCGCGACCTTGCCGACGAACTGGCCGAGCAAGACGAGGCGACCGCCCTGGCGGCGCGGCTGGATGCGGCGATTGCGCGGATGGCCTGCCACGGCTCGGTCCGCGCCGGGCGGCGGCTGACCCAGGCCGAGATGGATGCGCTGCTACGCCAGATGGAAGCGACGCCGCGCGCCGCCACCTGCAGCCACGGCCGCCCCACCTTCCTCAAACTGAGCCGGGGCGAGATCGAACGCCTGTTCGGCCGGCGGTGAGAGCCCAGACGGACGGTGTTTTGGCACCGGCCACCTTGGATCAGCAATACGCACCGAACCGCACAGTAGTACAGTTGGTAGATTCGGCGGCGTATTTCCATCAACTTGAGCTACTTCCCCCGCGTCGGCAGTCGGCAATGATTGGAACGTCAAATGTACGCAGATTGAGCGTGCGGCACAATCTATCTGCGTTTTTTGCGTCTATTTGCGGTTCCAATTTCTGCTCCTTGCACCTCACATGATGCTGCGAATGGCAAGGTTCATCACCGCATCCATGAAACAGAACGCTTGGCCGGTTCCGTCACGGCCGGACCCGCCTCCCATGATCGCTAACCATACCGCTAACATGTGGAATCCAGGCGTACGCATCTGAATTGCTTCTCCACGCGCTCTGCGTCTCCGCTTCCTCAGCGATAAGATTTGCCAGAAGCAATCAACTCCTGCGCGACCGATTCCCAGACGATCGCCATCGACGAATACCGGCCAAAGCGCTCGTGTCGTCGGGAAGTCACGGTTGGCGGCCGGTAAAATCTATCGCCGAGACAGCGGAGAACAGAGGGCGCCGCGAACCGGATCCCAATCAGGATGCCCAGGTCAAAGTCCGACCGTGACGCGCCGCACCCGTCACCTTCCCCGGAACACCGGCTGCCGCCGTTCCTTGTGTGCGCGGATCCCCTCCTGCAAATCCTCACTCGCGCGCACCCGCGCCAGCGTCTGGCTCACCGCCACCATCCGCTCCACCGGTCCCACCGGCATCGCCTCCGCCGCCAGCCGCTTCAGCGCCCCCATCACCAACGGCGCCGACTCCAGCATCTGCTCTGCCATCGCCACGGCTTCCGCCTCGTGCGTCCCGTTCGGCACCACCTTGTTGACGAACCCCACGTCGTAGGCCCGCTGCGCCGGCACCTTGCTGCACAACAGCATCATCTCCATTGCCAGCTTGTGCGGCATGCGCGTCACCAGCGAGCTGATCATCCCGCCCGTCACCCCCAGCTTCGCCTCGGGATAGTAGAACACCGTGCTCTCGGCCGAGACCATCAGATCGCACATCATGACCAGCACAATGCCGCCGCCAACGCACCAGCCCGATGTCGCGGCAATGATCGGCTTGTCCGTCTGAAACCCCACGCCCGGAATTGCGCGCCACAGCTCCGGCAAATCGCTGACATCCGCGCCCGCAGTAAAGGCGCGGTCCCCCACCGCCGACAGCACCGCAACGCGTTGCTGCGCCGCGGCATCAAACGCCTGGAACGCGCACTGCAGCTCCACCGCCACCGCCGCGCTGATCGCGTTCAGCTTCTCCGGCCGGTTGATGCGGATAATGGAAACTGGGCCGCGCTCTTCCACCGTAACCACACTCATCGCGCTTCCCCCTCTGCCGTCTCGCACAACGGCTTTGCCATTTGCACGATGCCGCTGACATAGACATCGTCCCAGTCTTCTTCGCAATATCCGGACTTGGCGTAGAATCCGACCGCATCCAGCGTCGCATACAGCACCGTGCGCGTGCAGCCGTGTGCCCGCGCGAACGCCTCCGCCAGACGCAGCAGCGCGCGCCCGCAGCCGCGTTGCTGCAGCGCCGGATCCACCGCGACCAGCCGCAACCCAGCACGCCCCGCGCTGTCGATGTCGATACGGATCGTTCCCACCGGCTTCTGGTCCAGCCAGAGCAACATCGGATGACACCCCGGCGCTTGCTCATTCACTTGCTCCACTGCGTATTTCTGCGCCTCGAGCAATACCTCCCGGCGGATGCGGTGATAGGCGTCCCAGTCCGCCGGCGTCGACGGCGGGCGCAGATGGAACACCCCGTGGCATGGATGCAGCATGGTGGCGAGTGTGCGCGCCGGGCACTATGGCCACAACCCCCGACGGCACCCCGACGGCAGCGCAATCGCATTTGGGAATCGGGCCGAGCCGCCCCATCCCGGTGCCGCTTGCGGCAATAGGACGCGATCGCGATCGGGGCTCTGTGCCTGAAAGCTACCGCGCATACGGATAGCTGGTTCGCCAGGCAGCGTCGGACCGATTCGTAGCCGCCGATCGTCCAACCACAGATTTCACAGAAAAGAACTTAGAGTAGACTATCCGATCGTCGCCCTGTTCTGTGCAATCTGTGAAATCTGTGGTTAACGCATTTAACGAACGACCGGACGGCGACAGGCCGCCAATCGAAGCCCCCATATCCGGCCCCCACCGCGAGTTCAGCAGTCGGGAAGAGGCCGTCAGCCGCGGTGGAATCCGCCGCCGAAATGGCCCGCCATGCCCACGCGGGCGAAC
Organism: Acetobacteraceae bacterium; assembly: GCA_035523995.1. GTDB lineage: Bacteria > Pseudomonadota > Alphaproteobacteria > Acetobacterales > Acetobacteraceae > JASHVB01. Next base: position 4,374 of record DATKPQ010000149.1, read on the forward strand.
CCGCCATGAAAACCGCCTGCGGCCGCGTGGAACCCGCCAAACCCGGGATGCACCGCCCCGTGCATCGCAAAGTGGTCGTGCGCGAAGCCGGGATCCCATCCATGATGAAAGCGGTGACCGCCATGCCACCACCCGTCGTAGTATGGGTAGACGCCGGTATAGTCAAACAAACCCATTTCGTCGTCGGGATAAGGTCCGGAGCACCAGGCTGGGTCGGCGCAGTAGGTGGCGACCTCCCCAGGCTCGGCGGGATATGCGGCACAGCCCGCCAACGCCAGCATTGCCGCAATCGCCGCCCATCGGCCGGCTCGATGTAAACTGCTCAGTTTCATAACTCGATCGCGACTCGTTCCCGCCATCGACGGTCCGATGTTCGCGCCTCACAATCGCTGCCCTGTGCAGCAATCTCCTTGACAACACATGGGCACTGTGTCGCCGTTGCACATTGCAAAACTATGCGCACAAGATTTGTCCGCGGCGTAGTCAAATGACCAATTCTAAATGACGTGCATGAAAGCGCCGAAGCGGCGCAGCTGGTACGCCGTCTCGGATCGCAAGGTGGTGAGCAAATGCCAAGTGGGAGGCGCGCGATCACCCCATCGCGCGCCCGTTGAACCTTACATGTGCTGGCCGCCGGAAGCCGATCCGGCACCCGTCGTGGTGCCTGCCCCCTGGCCGCCCATACCGCCCTGCATCGGACCGACACCCTGGTTCTGCATGCCGGCCGAACCGTTGCCCGACGACATGGCGTTGCCGCCCATGCCGCCCATATTCCCGTTATCCGCCGACCCCGCCTGGAAAGCACGCCCCTGCTGTGCAGCCTGCAGGCTTTGTTCGTTCAATCGATTGACCTCTGCGTTCTGCGAGGTATCGGTCTGGCCATAGCGCGACGAACCCATCGCGTGGTGCGCCCAATGGTGGTGCGTCATATTCATGCCAGTGGCCTTCATGCCGGTGGTCGCGCCGCCGGTATGATTGCTTCCCGTGCGGGGGGAATTCATGCCGTTATTGGCCGGCATGTTGCTGGCTGCGGACGAGCCGTTGTTACCCGACATCCCGTTGTTGCCCGACATGGCGTTCGTGCCGGCACCCGTGCCATTGCTCATATTGGTCGTAGCCTGACTGGCCGGGTTGCCCGCGGTGGTGTCAGTCGTCCCGGTTGTGGCAGCGAAAGCCGGCACAGCAAACATCAGTGCCAGCGCACAGACCGAACCCAGAAGCCGTCCTTTGCCCATAACCTTGCTCCTTCCAGCGCCGTCGCCCGGGCATTCGGTCGCCGCACGATCTGCGAAGATGTCAGCCCAGCACTGTAACCAACGTGGGAAAGGTCGGGACAGGACGCCATCACATCCCCTTGCGCATCTCACAGCACCAATTGCGTCTGTGTGACTTTTGCCACCAACCGTCCGTTCTCGCCGGTGACCCGGGTCTCCCACACCTGGGTGCGACGGCCACGGTGCAGTGGCACGCTCTCCGCGGTGACGCGCGAGCCCACCGGCGCGCCGGCGAAGAAATTGGTCTTGCTTTCCACGGTCGTGGTGGATTGGCCGTCGCGCAAATTCAGCAGGGTGCCGATTGCACCCAGCGTGTCGGCAAAGGCCATGATCGCGCCACCGTGAATGGTGTGGCCTACCGTGCAGTGTTGTTCCGCCACCACGAGTTCCGCCACGACGCGGTCGGGCTCCGCGGCAGTCACGGTCATGCCGAGGAACCGCGGCAATCCCAGCGACGCGAGCAATTCAATCGGGCCCATTCCCATGCCTCCCCTGCGATTTCCATCTTGCCGCCCGCCGCTTGCTCGTCCAAGAGCGTTGCAGCATCCGGACGAGGGACCAGCATGAGCGATCACGCCGCGGGAGAAATCCGCCAGATCATCGACAGCCCGGCGTTCCGGACGGCCTGTACCACGCTGCGCGCAGAGCATGAAAGAACAGTACTGGACATTATCGCGCTGACGCAGATCGAGGCGCCGTCCTTTCAGGAAGCCAACCGCGCCGCGGCGTGGCGAGACATGGCGGTGGCGCACGGTCTTCAGGATGTCGAAACCGACCTCGAAGGCAACGTCACGGGACTGCGTCGCGGGATCGGCAACGGCACGCTGATCTGCATTGCCGCGCATCTGGATACCGTGTTCCCGCCGGGCACAAACCTGACGGTCCGCCGCGAGGGGACGCGCCTGCTGGCCCCCGGCATCGGCGACGACACGCGCGGCCTGGCGGTGTTGCTGGGATGGCTGCGCGCTCTGGACGCCGCGAACATCCGCACGCGCGCCGACATCCTGTTCGTTGCCGATGTGGGCGAGGAGGGCCCGGGCGACCTGCGTGGCATGCGCTACCTGTTTCAGAAGGGACGCTACAAGGACCGCATCAGCGCCTTCATCACCGTGGACAGTCCGAACATGGAGCGCATCGCCACCGGTGGCGTCGGGTCCAAGCGCTATCGCGTGACGTTCAAGGGACCCGGTGGGCACAGCTATGGCGCCTTTGGCCTGGTAAACCCGATGTATGCCATGGCCGATGCGATCGCGCGGCTGGGGCAGGTGCAGGTGCCGGCTCGCCCGAAGACGACGTTCAGTGCATCTGTCACCGGCGGCGGCACGTCGATCAACTCGATTCCCAACAACGTGTGGACCGAATTCGACCTGCGTTCGGAATCACCAGAGGAACTTATGAGGCTGGAGCAGCAGTTTTTGGATATTGTGGAGGATTCTGTGGCGGCGGAGAATGCCGCGCGCTCTACGCGTACCGGCGCGGTGACCGCCGACATTGCGAAGATCGGCGACCGCCCGGCCGGCCACACGGATGAAGCACACGAACTGCCGCGCCTGGCGCAGGCGGCCTTGGCGGCGCATGGGTTCCAAACGTCGTTCGAAGCATCATCCACCGACGCGAACATTCCGATGAGCCTCGGAATCCCGGCGATCAAGATCGGCTCCGGCGGCACCGGCGGACGCGGGCACTCGCTGGAGGAATGGATCGACGTGGAACCGGAAGCGAGCACACGCGGCATGTGTGCGGGATTGGCGACGCTGCTGGCGGTAGCTGGAGTGACAGGGTAGCGCGCCTAGCAATGACACCGCAGGCGACCCTCGCGATGACATAGAGGCCCCCAATGCCCACCCTGCTCCTCCTCGGCGACGTCAACCTGATGAACGTGGACGACCCCATCGTGCCGTTCACGCGCGTACGCGACACATTCCATACCGCCGACTGCGTGTTCGCCAACCTGGAATGCTGCCTATACCGGCCGCCGGGGGGAAACTCCTTCCACAATGAGGGCTTCTTTGCCCACCCGGACGTCGGCAGCCAGGCACTGCTGGATGCCGGCATTGCCTCCGTCGGCATCGCCAACAACGTGAACTATGGCGACGCCGCGATCCTCGCCTCGATCGCGCGGCTGGATGCGATCGGCCTGCCGCATACCGGAGCCGGTGCCAGCCTGGATGCGGCACGCGCACCCGCCATCGTGCACCGCGAAGGGCTGCGCTGGGGCTTTTTGCAGCGCAGCTCGGTGTACTGGCCGACCAATCACGAAGCCGGCCCACACGACCCCGGCATCGCCGTAATTCGCGGCCACACCGCCTACCAGGTGCCGATGCACAAGATCCGGCCGGAAATCCCGCCGATGAACCGCCCCGGCATTCCGCCGGTGATCGTCACCTGGGCCGATCCGGCCTATCTGCGCGCCTTCACCGAAGACATTGCCGCGTTGCGCGCACAGGCCGATGTCGTCGTGGCATCCTGTCATTGGGGCCTGCACAAGGACGTGCTGACCTACATGCGCGAGATCGCCCATGCCGCGATCGAGGCCGGCGCCGACATCGTGATCGGCCACGGCCCGCATTATTCGCTCGCCGTGGAAGCGTATCGCGGCAAGCCGATCTTCTACGGGCTCGGCAGCTTCAGCTTCCACACCGGCCATGGCGGCCGCCAGCACGGCGACTGGATCGGCATGATGGCCACCGCAACCTTCGAAGGCGGGAATCTGACCGGCGCCAGTTTCCGCTTCGTCCGCCACAACGATCGCAACGAAACCGTGCCCTGCGCGCTGGCGGCAGAACAATCGGAACTGGACGACATCACCACCCGCAGTACCGCCTTCGGCACGCGGCTCACGGTCAGCGGCGACGACGTGCGGATTGAGCTTAGTTGATTGTTAACTGATCTGCGCCATAGCTTAGGGCGGTAGGTCCGGCGACGTTCGTTGCATGCCGGCCAAGACCGGCGGAAGACGCGGCACATGTTCGAATCGGCAGAACTCGGCCACCGCATCGCGAAAACCGATTATGAGCGCGAAGAACCCCTGCTTCGCGCCCGCCTTCTTACGCTGCAATACGACATGCTGCACCGGGCGGAATTTGCCGCGGTGATCGTCATCGGCGGCGTGGATGGCGCCGGCAAGGGCGAAACGCTCAACATGCTGCATGCCTGGATGGACCCTCGGCACATCGTCACCACGGCATTCGGCGAGATATCGGATGAGGAACGCGAGCGTCCCCGCATGTGGCGCTATTGGCGCGCGCTGCCACCGAAGGGGCGCATCGGCATCCTGGCCGGAAGCTGGCATTCCAATCCGATCCTCGACCGCGTCGCCGGCAACATCAGCGAAGACGAACTGGTGCGTGCCGCGGAACGCATCGTCCGCTTCGAACGCATGCTGGTGGAAGAAGGCATCCTGCTGCTGAAATTCTGGTTCCATCTGTCGAAGCCGGCGCAGAAGATGCGCATAAAGGCGCTGGAGGCCGATTCCCAAACAAGCTGGCGCGTCACGGACAGGGAACGCGCCCATTTCAAGTTGTATGACAAATTCCTCAAGGCTGCGGAGCTGACACTGCGCCGCACCAGCACCGGACATGCGCCCTGGCTGGTGGTGGAGGGTAGCGATCCAAACTATCGCTATCTCACGGTCGGCCGTGCCATTGCCGATGCCTTGCAGCGTCGGCTGGATGGCGACAAACCCACCACCATGGGCCCTGCCGCGCTACCAGAGCCACCAGCCGACAGCCGTACTGTTCTTTCCACGCTCGATTACAGTCGGGCGTTGCCGCACAAGGCATATCGTCGCGACCTGGAAAAATATCAAGGCACGCTGGCCTTGCTGTCCCGTCACAAACGGTTCGCACAGCGCTCGGCGATCGCGGTGTTCGAGGGCATCGACGCCGCCGGAAAAGGCAGTGCCATCCGCCGCGTCGTGTGGCCGCTGGACGCACGGAACTATCGTGTCATCCCGATCGCCGCGCCCACTGAAGAAGAGCGTGCGCAGCCCTATCTGTGGCGGTTCTGGCGGCATCTGCCGCGGCTGGGCCGGGTGACGATCTTCGATCGGTCCTGGTACGGGCGCGTGCTGGTGGAACGGGTCGAAGGCTATTGTTCCGCGTCCGATTGGATGCGTGCCTATGGCGAGATCAACGATTTCGAAGAGCAATTGGCGGAAGCCGGGGCAATCCTGGTGAAGTTCTGGCTCACGGTGACGCCGGATGAACAATTGAAACGATTTTACGCGCGGGAAACATCACCATTCAAAAGCTTCAAGCTGACCGAAGACGACTGGCGCAACCGCGACAAGGCGCCGGTCTATGACCGCGCGGTGTGCGACATGATCGATCGCACCAACACCGCGTTTGCACCCTGGGTGCTGGTGCCGGCGAACGACAAGTACTTCGCTCGCGTTACGGTGCTGCGCACGCTGTGCGAGCGGATCGAGGCGGCGCTGTAGCGCCGCGACCGGCACCGGCACTCAGGGTTACGTACCGCACAAGACCCGCGCGATATTCCGCCGCGCCTGGTGCTCGAACGCGGCGGCCAGCGGCGCCGAGCGGAACACGGCCGGCGCCGCCTGCAACCGGTGCAAGAACGTCAATCGGTTGCGTTCCCATTCCGCCTCCGGCGTTCGGCGGGACTCTGCCCGCAACCGTCGTGTGCTGCGATCGAATGACTCCCCGGGGTCACCCAATGGCGACAGATCCAGATCCAGCAGCCACAGCCGCAGCCGTGCAGCCTGGGTGCCGGCGTCCTGTACCGCGAGATGGTCTGCGGTCGCCTCGATCGTCTCCGACACCCAATCTACCGCCACTGGTGGAAGATCAGCCGGTGCATGCCGTTGCCAGAGCAATGCCGAGCGATGCTCGTTGTCGCGGCGCGTTGCGTCATAGACCGCATCGTGGAAGGCAATGGCGCAGGCGATCAGCCGGTTGGCGGCTGGCGCAAGAAACGGCGTGCCGCCGCCGTAGCGGCGATGCCGGATCCACAGCACCGCGAGGTGATCCAGGCCGTGATAGTGCCGCCACGGCATCCCCATACGCTGCAGCACAACATGCTCGGCCGGTTGCGACAATCCTGCTGCCGATAGCAGCGCCTGTAATGCCGCGCCGCATTGGCGCATCGTTTGTCTCCGCTGAATTGCGGCCTGGTAACGATGGATTGAGCCACATCCGCAACAGCCGCGCAACAAGAGTTTCGTAACCCTTGCCGATCAACGCGCCTTGCAACTTACGCGCGTGGTCAGCGTCCGCATCACGGGAAACAAAAAGCGTCCTCGCGGAATAAGCGGAGGCAGGCGTCAACAACCTCGGCGTCGAACAGCCGGTTGCGGCCGGAAACGATCTCCGCCAGCGCCGCGTCCTTGCCGAGGGCCGCGCGATAGGGCCGATGATTCATCATCGTTTCCACGACGTCGGCCACGGCGATGATGCGCGCCCCCCTCAGAATCGCATCGCCATATAAATGATTGGGGTAGCCCGAGCCGTCCAGGCGCTCGTGATGCTGGCAGACCATCTGGGCGACGGGCCAGGGAAAATCAATACCTTTCAGGATGTCGTGTCCCGCCTGGGCGTGCACCTGCACGAGCTGGTACTCAAGGCTGGTCAGAGGTCCCGGCTTGGTCAGGATTTCGGCGGGAACCTGCACTTTGCCCACGTCGTGCACCAGCGCGGCAAGTTCGATGCCGTGGATTTCATCCTCCGCGATGCCGAGTACGCGGGCGATCGCGGCGGCCAGTGCGGCGGCGCGGCGCTGATGGCCGGCGGTGTAGGGATCGCGCATTTCCAGCGTGCTTGCCAGCGCCTGCACGGTTGCGCGCATACTGTCGCGCAGGCGTTGCTCGCCGAGATCGCGCGCCGCGTGGGCGCGCAGCGACAGCACACCGTACGCAAGATCATTGGCCAGTTCCGAGAGTAATTTCAGAGCGTCGGCATCGAAGCCATTGTCGGCTGCACTGTGTATCGCCATGACGCCACGCGCGCTCGGCCCGAGTACGAACGGTACGGCGGCCCAGGCCCCAAAATCCTCGGACGGGGTTGCGACAACCGGCGACATGCTGTGCAAGGCGCGTGCCGGGGCATCGGTTTTGGCAACGGCAACCCCGGACGGCGCCCAGCCCCACGACGCCATCACCAGGATCGGCTGGTTCGAGGCATCGGCATAGCCGATCCAGCAACGGCGGTACTCTCCCACTTCCACCAGCACGCGGCACATCTCGTCGAGCAACTGTTGCTCGGATGTGGAACGGACAACCACCTCATTGCCGGAACTCAGCGTGCGCAGGGCGCGGTTCAGCCGTTCGAGCGCGGCCTCGGACTGCTTTCGATCTGCGATGTCGATCAGCGTTCCCTGCAAGGCCGTGACGTTGCCTTTGACATCCCGCAGCGGTGCGGTTTGCACGTGGGCCCAGCGGGCCTCGCCGTTGCGTTCCAGCAATCGGCAATCCGCGGCAAAGACGTCGGTCGCGCCGCAGCTGAGCGACCGCAGGCCAGCGGCGATCTCCGGCTGGTCCGCGGGATGGACATGGTCCAGCAACCGGAACCCGTCGGCACCATCCGTCGCGGCATCGTAGCCGAACCGCGCCACGTTGCGGGACACATAGGTGGTTTGAAATTCACCATCGGCGGCGAGGCGGAACAATACCACCGGGCTCTGTGCGACGATGATATCAGCCCGTTCGAGCGCACGCTTTGCCTGTTGCAGCTCGGAGATATCGATCACGACGGCGATTGACGCGGGACGGCCGCGGTACGTCGCGCCGGTCGCATGCACCAGGATGTCGATGGCATGGCCGTCCTTGGCGGTTACGGATGAAACGACCTGGATGACCCGTGTTGCACCGGTAAACTGCACCGCCAGCAGGGCGTTGACTGCTTCCTTCTCCTCTGGAGGCACGATGTCGAGCAAGCAACGTCCCGTTAATTGCTCTGCCGTATAGCGGAACAAATGCGCGAAGGCGGCGTTGGCGTAGGCGATGCGGGAGTCGTCGCCGATGATGCAGACGCCGGCGATATCTTGCTCCATGACGCTACGGAATTTTTCTTGCTCGTCCCGCAGGCGTGCTTCGGCAACGCGCTGCCGTGTCACATCGCGGAAGAACCACGCGCGGCCTTGCGGGGTATTGCTCGCGTTCGATATCGGGCCGGTGTGCCATTCGAAGATGCTGCCGCTGGCCAGCATCATTTCGCCTTGTATTGCGGCCTGCGGATCGCCGGCGAGGCGGTGCAGAAGGGCAGCAAATCCGGCTGGATCGGCGACCCGGGCAGCGAGAGTTTCCAACAGGCCGCGCGCGCCGGCGACGATTGCGTCGCAAGGCAGTGCCCACATTTGGGCAAGCCGCGTATTCGTGGCGACCACCGCGTTGCCCGGTTCCAGGATCAGCATGCCGCTGGAGGAAAGTTCGAAGGCGGCTGCCAGTGCGTTGGCGCCGGCGGCGGCCAAACGCGACGTGGCATCTGCCGCGCGTGATGGTTCCGCAGAGACCTCGAGGACCGGCTGCTTGTCTCCAGGCATCAGGGCGGCCCTGGCTCTCCGTGGGTGGTGGCATGCCGCCGCAGTGCTCCGGCCCGCATGCCTGCGCGGGATTGGGTGGGGAGAATGCCCGGATGGGCTTAACCGGCGGTTAATCGGCCGAGGAATGTGAATGCCGCGGATTGATCTTTCGGCGCGCGGCAGGGATGGTTGCGCCATGCCTATCCTGACCGGACACGCGCGACTCGCCGGAATCATCGGCTGGCCGGTCGCGCACTCGCGCTCGCCGCGGCTGCATGGCTTCTGGCTGGAGCGCCATGCGATCGACGGCGCGTATGTGCCTTTGGCCGTGCGGCCGGAGGATTTTGCCACTGCCGTACACGGGCTGGTGGCGGCGGGATTCGCCGGCAGCAACGTCACGCTGCCGCACAAGCGGGCGGCCTTCGCCATCTGCGACAGCGTGGAGGCGAGCGCGCAACGCGCCGGGGCGGTGAACACTCTGGTGTTCCGCGACGGCCGCATTACCGGCAGCAATACCGACGGTTGGGGGTTTCTGGCCAACCTGCGCGCCCATGGCGTGAATCCTGCTGCCGGGCCGGTGCTGCTGCTGGGCGCCGGTGGGGCTGCCCGGGCGATCGCCGCGGCGCTGCTGGAGGAGGGCGTGCCGGTCACGCTGGCCAACCGCACCCTGGATCATGCGAAGGCGCTGGCGGCGGACCTGCCGGCGCTGCACGTGTTGCCCTGGGCGCAACGGAATGAGGCTCTGTCGGACCATGCATTGCTGGTGAATGCCACGTCGCTGGGGATGCAAGGGCACCCGCCGCTGGAGATCGACCTGGACTACGCGCCGCCAACCCTGGCGGTGGCGGACATCGTCTATGTTCCGCTGGAGACGCCGTTACTGGCCGATGCCGCGGCGCGCGGCCTGCGCACGGTAGAGGGGCTGGGCATGCTGCTGTACCAGGCCGTGGTGGGCTTTCGCGCCTGGTTTGGCGTTGAGCCGCAGGTGGACGGCGCATTGCGTCAGTTCGTTGCCGCCGACCTGCTGCCGGGATGAAGGTGATCGGCCTGACCGGCGGCATCGGCATGGGCAAGTCCACGGCCGCGGCGACGTTCCGCCATGCCCGGATTCCGGTGTTCGATGCCGATGCCTCCGTGCATCGGTTGCAGGCGCAGGGCGGGCGCGCGGTGCGGGCGATCGAGGCGGAATTTCCCGGCACCACGCGCGACGGCGCGGTGGACCGCGGTGCGCTGCGCCGGGCCGTGCTGGGCAATCCCGAGGCGTTGCGGCGGCTGGAGGGCATCCTGCACCCGATGGTGCGCGCCGATGAACGCGCCTTCCTGGCGCGGGCGCGGCGTGCCGGCGCTCGGGCGGTGGTGCTGGACATTCCACTGTTCTTCGAGACCGGTGGGCGGAAGGTGGACCGCGTGGTGGTGGTCTCGGCGCCACGGGCGGTGCAGATGCAGCGCGTGCGGCGGCGGCGGAAAATGTCGGCCTCCGACATTGCAGCGGTGATCGCCCGGCAGATGCCCGATGCGGAGAAACGCCGGCGCGCGGATGTGGTGATCCGCACCGGTCTCTCGCGCGGCCATGCCCAGCGCGCGCTGCGCCGCCTGATACGGGAGCTGCGCGCATGACGCGTGCCGTATTGTTCGACACCGAGACCACCGGGCTGGAATGGGTGCAGGGCCACCGGGTCATCGAGATCGCGGCATTGGAACTGGTGAATGACCTGCCGACGGGGCAGCAGTTCCATGCCCTGATCGATCCGGAGCGCGACATCCCGGACGATGCCACCCGAATCCATGGGTTCACCAACGTTCATGTTGTTGGCAAGCCTTTGTTTGCGGCGGTGGTTGAGGAATTGCTGGGCTTTTTCGGCGACGGGAAACTGATTGCGCACAACGCGCCGTTCGATTTTGGGTTTGTGAACGCGGAGCTGGCGCGGCTGAAGCTGCCGCCTCTGGCGATGGAGCGGATGGTCGATACGCTGGCGCTGGCGAAGGCGAAGTTCCCGGGGGTGCCGAACAGTCTGGATGCGTTGTGCCGGCGGTTCGATATCGACCTGTCGGCGCGGACGTCGCACAACGCCTTGCTGGATTGCCGGCTGCTGGCGGACGTGTATGTGGAGCTGACCGGGGGGCGGCAGAGGGGCTTGTCGCTGGGGACGGCCAAGGTGGTGGCGCCGGTGGCGGTGTATGCCGCGGTTGGCCCGCGGGTGCCGCGGCCGGTCGTGCCGACCGAGGGGGAATTGGCCGCACACGCCGCGCTGGTGGGGCGGTTGAAGGATCCGGTTTGGCTGGCGGAGTGAGCAATACGGCCGGGGTCGGCTTTCGGTGAGGCATTGCGCAGGCGACGGGAAAACCGTCGAGGACGGGGCGGCGGGCGAGAGGGCGTGGGACGTCCATGCCTGACTTTACCGTGGTGGCGGGGCTGGGATGTTGGAGCGTCTCGCGAGCGTCTCGTTTCATTTCCTTTGAGATTATTGAGGTTGGATTGGGACGCGATGGCGGTGCGTCTCGCGATCGTCTCGTTTCGTTTGCAGTGAGACGGTGCCTGGGCGGTGTGCGCGGATGGTTCCGGTGATGGCACGGGGTTCGTGAGTCGCCGGGTGGGCTTGTGCGGCACACGGCCGAAGGAAGAGGGAACCGCAGATGCACGCAAATGAACGCGGACGGGCCTGCAGCCGGCATGGCGTTATCGGACAATCTCGGCCCGCTGCCTGATGCTGGCGCGCCGCGCTGGATCGCGATGGTCCATGCACCATCAGTGTTCATCTGCGGATGTCTTGCCTGTGCTGGCGGAGGCGGAATGCGACGGGACGAATCAGGATGGCGGGGCCGGCGGTTGTCCGGCCCCGTGCATGGTGGTCTGGATGACGTGGGCATTGGCGTCAGGGCGGACCGGTCGCTGCCGCGACGGGGGCCATGCCCGGTGC